>CAXYYB010000018.1:0-81014 GCA_964293225.1 uncultured Symbiopectobacterium sp.
GAAGAACAGTGGAAACAGGTTATCTCGGTGTCCTGATTTTGTGATCCACTACAGACAGCAACCTGACACGCTCCCGACAGGCTACCGCACCAAGAAAAAAACCACCCTGTCGTCATACGGCGGGATGGCTTTTATCGCGAAAAAGTACAGACAGCAGATTTAGAACAGCTTTCTTGCCGTCTCCAGCCAATCACGCTTGAAGGGCCGTTTCATGTTCTCAATGGCATCGATGATATCGTGGTGCACCATTTTTTCGTTCTGAATCCCGACGCAGCGACCGCCGTAGCCTTGCAGCAGCAGTTCAATAGCGTACGCGCCCATACGTGACGCCAGAATACGGTCATAAGCGACCGGGGAGCCGCCGCGCTGAATGTGACCCAGCACCGTAGAACGTGTTTCACGCCCGGTTTCTCTTTCAATATAACGCGCCAGTTCGTCGATATCGCAGATGTGCTCAGTAATGGCGACAATGGCGTGTTTTTTTCCTTTGGCGATGCCCGCTTTGATTTCACACACCAGTTCTTCCGGTTTGAACTCTTCTTCTGGTAGCACAATAAATTCGCAGCCCCCGGCAATCGCGGCGGCCAGCGTCAGATCGCCGCAATGGCGTCCCATCACTTCGACAATGGAAATACGTTGGTGAGAAGAAGAGGTATCGCGTAAGCGGTCAATGGCTTCCAGTACAGTTTCCAGTGCGGTGAAATACCCAATGGTGTAGTCGGTGCCTGCCACATCGTTATCGATGGTGCCCGGCAAGCCAATACACGGGAAGCCCATTTCAGTCAGGCGCTTGGCCCCCATATAGGAACCGTCACCGCCGATCACCACCAGTGCGTCCAGACCACGGTTTTTCATGTTCTGTACCGCGACTTCACGCACGTGATCGTCGCGAAACTCGGGGAAACGCGCCGACCCCAAAAAGGTGCCGCCGCGATTGATAACATCAGACACGCTGTAGCGGTCCAACTGCTCCATGCGATCCTGGTACAAGCCCTGATAGCCATCATAGATACCGTAGACTTCCAAACCTTCCGACAGCGCCGCGCGTACTACGCCGCGAATCGCCGCATTCATGCCTGGCGCATCGCCACCGCTCGTCAATACTCCGATTTTCTTGATCATGACAACCTCTGGACTTGTAGATGTAGTTTTGCAGGATGTTTCTATCGGACGGGTCGCCGTGGCGAACCGTCGCTCACCTTTTTAAGCATATTATAACAAATGTCCCGAGCTGAATTGATTCAGGTCAGGCAAAATAATGCCGCACAATCCATTTTCTATCACATTTCTCAAACAAATACAGGCTGGATCACACCTCAATACGCCCGCGTTGTTCTTTAGGAACGGCAGAAGAAGGGTCTTGGTGGATCAGAATATCGGCACCGGGAAAGCGCTCACGCAGCGCCTGTTCTAAAGCGTCCGCAACGTCATGTGCCTGGACCAGTGGCAATGTGTCATCCATCTCCAGATGGAGTTGAATAAAACGCGTCGGCCCGGAGCGCCGGGTGCGTAGTTGGTGTGCACCATTGATACCCGGCCAACCGCGAATGAGGTCAACAATCGCTTGTTGCTCTTCCGCTGGCAAAGCACGGTCCAGCAGAGACTGCACCGCATCATAGCCAATACGCAGGGCGCTGTAGAGAATATAAACCCCGATACACAGCGCAAATATGGCGTCAGCACGCGTAATACCCCGCCAACTCAGCACGAGCGCTATCAAAATAGCACCGTTCATAAACACGTCAGACTGGTAGTGCAATGAATCAGCACGTATCGCCTGGCTCTGCGTTTTTCGTACTACCCAGCGTTGAAAAGTAACCAATATAAGTGTCGCTATCAGAGCAATCACCGTGATGGCAATCCCCACCTCTGGTGCATTCAATGGTTGCGGTGTAATCAACCGTTGAAAACCACTCAAGATAAGGAACAGCGCCGAACCCGCAATGAACATGCTCTGCGCAATAGCCGCCAGCGACTCGGCTTTCCCATGACCAAAAGCATGCTCATCATCGGCAGGCTGTAAGGCATAGCGTAACGCCAACAGGTTTACCAACGATGCGCTGATATCCACCAACGAATCCACCAGTGAAGCCAATAAACTCACCGAACCGGTGTGCCACCAGGCGAAGACTTTAATAATAAATAACAGCAGCGCCACGGTTGTCGCAACCACTGCGGCGCGCGTCACCAAACGCTTATACTGCGAATCCATCCAGCACCTCGCCTCAACAGAGTATGTATCCCATCATGACATTACTTCATGACGGCATGGCTAAACACCAGCGCATAGCGCCGAAAAATAAACAAGCACCACAGCAGCGCAATGCAGCCCAGTGAGGCACCCACAAAACCAATCTCGTTCATGCCGACATGCGTGATGATCTGGTTGCCCAACAGCGCACCGCCGCCGATACCCACATTATAGATGCCGGAGAACAAGGCCATAGCAACATCCGTGGCATCCGAGGCCAGCGTCAGGACCTTCACCTGCATGCCGAGGCTCAGCGCCATGATAACAATACCCCACAGCACACAGACGATGGACAATCCCAATGGATTTTTTGCCATTGGCAGCAACAGCGCCATGCACAACGGCAATGCCGCGATGCTCGCCATCAGGAAGCCCGCTGGATAGCGGTTGCTGTAACGGCTGAAAAGCATGCTGCCGATGATACCGGCACCGCCAAAAATCAGCAGCAATACAGTAGTGAAATTTTCGCTTAATCCGGCGACCCGCTGTACGAAAGGCTCGATATAACTGTAAGCGGTAAAATGTGCCGTCACCACCAGCACCGTCAGTGCATAAATACACAGCAAGGCCGGGCGTTTGAGCAACAATGGCAGGCTTTTCAACGAGCCAGAATGGCTACTGGGTAGCGGAGGCAGCAGTTTCATCAACACCAACAGAATCGCAAAAGCCACCACGCCAATGCCGCTGAAGGTGACACGCCACCCCATGTACTGTCCGATCAGACGACCGAGCGGCAGGCCCAGCACCATTGCCAGCGCGGTGCCGGTTGCCAACAGGCTCAGCGCCTGCGCTTTCTTGCCCGGCGGTGCCAGACGCACTGCCAACGAGGCCGTGATCGACCAGAAAATGGCATGCGCCAGCGCCACACCGATACGCGCCGCCACCAGCACCCAGAAATTCCAGGCCAAACCGGAAATGATGTTGCACACGGCGAACAGGATAAACACCTTGATCAGCAGGCCCCGCCGTTCCATATCACTGCATGCCAACATGAAGGGCAACGACATGGTGCCCACCACCCAGGCATAAATCGTGATAATCAAACCGACCTGTGCGGCGCTCATCGAAAAGCTGACGGCAATATCGGACAACAAAGCCACGGGCGTAAATTCAGCGGTATTAAAGATAAAGGCCGCCATAGCGAGGCTGATAACACGAAACCATGCTATCGAACGGGATGAAAGGGTCATGAGCTGCACACTACCAGGTATCAACAACGTAGAAAGAAAATCGGCAGCACGTCGCACCGCAGGGAGAGGCATCGAACGCTGCACGCGAACAGAAGAATGGCTGGGCTACACCAAAGGCAGTGCTTACACCGACCAAAATCTGCAAAGCAGATCACATTTTACGCTGAATCGAGGCGGGCGGTGGTACTTTTTTTAGGCAGTTAAGCGAAGAACAGCGTGAATTTTAGGTGCCAACTCAGGCGTGATTGCGATCAGAGGAATGAATTTACTGGTTTTATCAGGCGTTTCTCATTCTCTAACACCCACTGTTTTTGAAAGCCTTTTCCTAAAAAATGGCAAAAAAAAGCCCGTCATCATGACGGGCAAAAAGACAGGGATGGTGTCTATGGCAAGGAAATCAACTTCTTACTACTCTCACTACACACGACTCACTACAGGGTTACTCAGGGATTCGGTTCACTGTTCTGCCCCCCATAGAGGGGACATGGATGCTTCAGCCTGGGATAACTGCTGCCGCATCTCGTTCATTCGCTGCTGATATCGCTGTTCGAGAACTGATTTTTGCTCTGAATTCAGCAAGTTATACATTTGGTTGCGTACACGCGTCATTTCTATCTGGCGCTCAACCTGCGCCTGCATCATCTGTGAAATCTGTTTTCTGACGGCCGTTTCATCAAATTTTTCTGCGGTCACCAAAGTGTGCATTTTTTCTATATCATTGAAGTGCAGCACGGGCGCATCTTGCCTTGCCTGTTGCATCAGGTCGCGCATGTGTTGACGCTGTTGTTCCGTCAGTTTCACACCGTCAAACAGACCGCGCTGACTGATGGCGTTTCGCAAGGCTGCATCGCCATGGTGCCAACCGGGCAGTGACGCACTATCGCTATCGGCTACTGATGCGTTAACGACACCGAACATCAGTAATGAAATGAGAGAGATTTTTATGCGCCGTAGCATCATCACCCTCCGGTACAATGCGCCAATCTGTGAATCAATGAACACAAGTCTAAACACCTTGCTGCAAACATGCGTCAGAGGATGTAAAACTACGTAAAGTCATGGAATACCGTCGATCTATGACGTATTTTGCCCCTGGAGGTAGCCTAATCATGAACAAGATTCTGTTGGTGGATGACGACAAAGAACTCACTGCTTTGTTGAAAGAGTTGCTCGAAATGGAAGGCTTTAACGTTGTCGTTGCCCACGATGGCGAGCAGGCATTAAACGTATTGGACAGTACGGTAGATTTGCTGCTGTTGGACGTCATGATGCCGAAGAAAAACGGCATCGATACCTTGAAAGAAGTGCGGCAGCAGCATCAGACCCCCGTCATCATGCTAACGGCACGCGGTAGCGAACTGGATCGTGTTTTGGGGCTGGAACTGGGGGCAGATGACTATCTGCCTAAACCGTTTAACGATCGTGAACTGGTGGCCCGCATTCGCGCTATTTTACGTCGTTCATCGTGGACCGAGCAGCTGCAGACCACGGATAACAGTTCACCGACCGTTGAAGTGGACGGCCTGCGTCTCAATCCGGGGCGTCAGGAAGCGAGCTTCGACACCGAAGTGCTGGACCTTACTGGTACCGAGTTCACGCTGCTCTACCTGCTGGCGCAGCGGCTGGGACAAGTGGTATCGCGCGAGCATCTCAGCCAGGAAGTGCTCGGTAAACGTCTGACGCCGTTCGATCGTGCGATAGACATGCACATTTCCAACCTGCGGCGTAAACTGC
The DNA here is from genome assembly GCA_964293225.1 of uncultured Symbiopectobacterium sp. Classification (GTDB taxonomy): domain Bacteria; phylum Pseudomonadota; class Gammaproteobacteria; order Enterobacterales; family Enterobacteriaceae; genus Symbiopectobacterium. Next base: position 5,176 of record CAXYYB010000018.1, read on the forward strand.
CGGAGCGTAAAGATGGGCAACCCTGGTTCAAGACGCTGCGCGGACGCGGTTATTTAATGGTCTCAACAAGTTAAAATAGGTAGCTGCGGCATGATCGACAGTTTGACTTCGCGCATCTTCGCCATTTTCTGGCTTACGCTGGCGTTGGTACTGATGCTGGTACTGATGTTGCCCAAGCTGGACTCACGCCAGATGACGGCGCTGCTGGAAAATGAGTATCGTCAGGGCGTGATGCTGGAGCAGCATATCGAAGCCGATCTTGCCGCCGATCCCCCTAACGATCTGTTTTGGTGGCGACGCCTGTTTCGTGTGATCGAAAAATGGTCACCGCCGGGGCAACGTCTGGTGTTCGTCACGAGTGAAGGGCGCATTTTCGGCACGCTGCAAAAAACCGAAATGCAGATTGTGCGTAACTTTATCGGCCAGTCCGATAATGCCGACCATCCGCAGAAGAAAAATTATGGCCGACTCGAGCTGCTCGGGCCGTTTTCCGTGCGCGACGGTGAGGATAATTACCAGGTTTATCTGATCCGCATGGCGAACAGTCCGCAGTCCGATTTTATCAATTTGCTGCTGGATCGCCCGCTGCTGTTACTGATTGTCACGATGCTTATCAGCACACCGCTGCTGCTCTGGCTGGCCTGGAGTTTGGCAAAACCCGCGCGTAAGCTGAAAATTGCGGCCGATGAAGTGGCACAAGGCAACCTGCGCCAGCACCCTGAGTTGGAAGCCGGGCCGCAAGAGTTCCTTGCCACTGGCGTCAGCTTTAACCAAATGGTCAGCGCACTAGAGCGCATGGTTACCGCGCAACAACGTCTGCTTTCTGATATTTCCCATGAGCTGCGCACGCCGTTGACACGCTTGCAATTGGCGACTGCGCTGCTGCGCCGTCGTCAGGGTGAAAACAACGAGTTGAACCGTATTGAAACCGAAACGCAGCGGCTGGACAGCATGATCAACGACCTGCTGGTGTTATCTCGCAACCAGCACAAGAATGAGCTGGGGCGTGAATACATACGCGCTGACGAGTTGTGGGGAGACGTGCTGGACGATGCCCGCTTTGAAGCCGAGCAAATGGGTAAAACGCTAGACGTGCCCTATCCCCCCGGCCCTTGGCCACTGTTCGGTAACCGCTCAGCACTGGAAAGCGCCTTCGAAAACGTGGTGCGCAATGCTCTACGTTACTCAAACACCCACATCAGTGTCGCCTTTGCCGTTGATAATCAAGGGCTCACCATTAACGTTGACGATGATGGCCCCGGCGTTAACCCTGAAGATCGCGAACAAATCTTCCGTCCGTTCTATCGCACCGATGAAGCGCGCGATCGGGCATCGGGCGGTACAGGGTTAGGGTTGGCGATTGTGGAGAATGCGATTACGCAACATAAAGGCTGGGTTAAAGCAGGCGATAGCCCGTTAGGAGGGTTGCGTCTGACCATCTGGCTGCCGCTGAACGAACGCTAAGTGCAGAATAAACACGTGGGGTACGGCGCGTTGCGCCGCCCCGCTAGCGCATACGTTGAATGACTTGCAACAGCTCCGCTATCGCGTCTTCTCCGCCATCTTCCAATACCGCCTTACGCACGCAGCCGTTGGTGTGATCGGCCAGCAGTTGATTGGCGACAGCATTAAGGGCGGAGCGGGCCGCAGAAATCTGATTCAGGATATCAACGCAATAACGGTCTTGTTCGATCATCTGACCGATACCGTTAACCTGACCGTTAATCCGGTTGAGCCGGTTCAGCAGCGCTTTTTTACGCGGCTGAACCACACGGCGAACATCCGGTTCATCGGTAGCATTGGCCGCTTCAGTGGCTGCGGCACAAAACTCGCATTTACGCGACGACGTCAAAACCGAGTCCTTCGACCGTGTCGCGGAAGACGTCTGGGTTGGCTTTTTCTGTCTCATTGTACTCCACGTTTACCAGACCAGTTTCCAGCGTGACCTGCACACCCTGAACCCCATCAAGCGCTTCCAGCGCGTTCTTGACCTTGCTGGCGCAGCCGCCGCAGGACATACCTTGGACGTTGATTGTAGCATGGGACATAAAATACTCTCCATTTCACATTGTGTGACACCGGGCGGAGCCAGAAGGCTCAGGATATTAGTCGCGCCGGGTCGGTTTCCAATGACGTAACAGCAGTGAATTGCTCAGCACCGAAATCGAACTGAGCGCCATGGCACTCCCGGCAATAACCGGATTCAGCAACGACAACGCCGCCAGCGGAATACCCAGCACGTTGTAGAAAAACGCAAAAAACAGATTCTGTTTCACCTTGCCGAGCGTCGCGCGCGACAGGCTGATAGCATCCAGCAGGCTATCAAGGCGATTACGCATCAGCACCACATCCGCTGTATCCAGCGCAATGTCCGAGCCTGCGCCAATGGCGAAGCCCACATCCGCCGCCGCCAATGCAGGCGCATCATTGATGCCGTCGCCCACCATACCCACACAGCGTCCACTGGCCTGAAGGCGCTGTATCTCCGCCGCCTTGTGCTCCGGCAGCACCTGAGCCACCACGTTGGTGATCCCCACCTGTTTGGCAATCACCGCCGCAGCACGGGGATTATCCCCCGTTAACATCATGACCTCGATGCCCTGATGTTGCAGGTCGGCGATCGCGGTGCGTGCATCGTCACGCACCTTATCTGCCAGTGCAATGTACCCCAGCAGAAGGCCATCGCGGGCCACGGCAATCACCGTTTTTCCCTGCGCTTCCAGTGTGGCAATCTGCGCCTGATCGAGCACGATAGCATTTTCAGCCAGAAAACGCGGTGACCCCAACAGCCAGCTTTCACCGGCGACCTCGCCTTTTACCCCTCGACCAATCACCGCCTGAAACACACTCACCTCGACGGCTTCCACTCCGGCTTCCTGCGCATGTTGCACCAGCGCTTGCCCGAGGGGATGCTCAGAATACTGTTCGAGAGAAAGGGCGACGCGCAGCAGTTCAGCGTCGGCCACCGCCGCTTCTGGCAGTACGTCACTGACCGAAGGCTTACCTTCCGTGATGGTGCCGGTTTTATCCAGTACCAGCACCTGCAAGCGCTGCACCTGCTCTAACGCATTGGCATTGCGGAACAAGATACCGGCACGCGCCCCTTGCCCGGTACCCACCATGATCGCCGTTGGCGTCGCTAACCCCAGCGCACAAGGGCAGGCAATCACCAGCACCGCCACCGCACTCACCAAACTGGAGGCCAAATCCCCGCTAATAAACCAGTGTGTCAGCCAGGTCAGCAGCGCGATGGCGACTACCACCGGCACAAACACCGATGAAATTTTATCCGCCAGGCGCTGTACCGCTGCTTTAGAACCCTGCGCATCTTCTACCATGCGAATAATGCGTGCCAGTGCCGTATTGCTCCCCACCCCGGTGGCTTTGACGCGCAGCATACCGCTTTGATTTAACGTCGCACCAAACACCTCGGCACCCACCGCTTTCACCACTGGCACACTTTCACCGGTGAGCATCGATTCATTGACCTCTGAGAGACCATCAAGAATGATGCCGTCGACAGGAATACTCTCACCGGGACGCACCACAAAGATATTGCCACTGTGCAGACTGGCCACATCGCGATCTTCAATGTCACCGTCCACGTCCACATGAGCAATGGGCGGTTGCAGGTTGAGCAAGCCCTCAATGGCGGCACCGGTTTTGGTTTTCGCTCGGTTTTCCAGCAATTTACCCAACAGCACCAGCGTAATGATTGCAGCACTGGCTTCAAAATAGAGATGACCGTGCGGCGTGGTCAGTAATGTAAACAGACTGAACAGATAGGCTACGCTGGTCCCCAGCGTGACCAGTACGTCCATGTTGGAGGTGCCGCTGCGTAATGCGCTCCAGGCGCGGCGGTAGAAATGACGTCCGCTCCAGAACTGCACCGGCGTAGCCAACAAGGCTTGCAGCCAGCCGGGCAGCAGATGCCCACTGCCGAAAAACATTCCGACCATTTCCGCCATCAGCGGCACAGTGAGCACAGCCGCAATCAGAAACTCGCGGCGTTCGCGCTGCCAGGCACGTTCACGTCGTGCACGTTCTTCACCGCGTTGACCGCCCTCAACCACATGGGCCTGAAATCCCCCCAGCTCAATCGCACGCACCATCTGCTCCGGGCTAACCACGCCGGGGCGATAGCGCACACTGGCCCGGCTGCTGGCAAACAATACCGTTGCACGCACATCGGGCAGGGCTTCCAGCGCTGCCCGAATCCGTTCGGCGCAGCGTTCGCTGCTCATGCCGGAGAGTTCCAACGTCAGAGTCTGTTCAACAACGTCAAAGCCGACTTTATGTATCGCCGCGACCACATCCTGCACCGTGCTGCTTTCCCCTTGCAGCCGAACACGCGCACGCTCACTGGCGAAATTAACGTTGGCTTCCACCCCCGGCAAGCGGTTCAGCACGCGCTCAAGGCGTACAGCACAGGCCGCACAGGACATGCCGCTAATGGGGAGGTGCAATAAGAGAGGATCGCTAGCATTAGTCATTTCGTTGTTATCCTTAGACTTTCCGTTAAAAGGTGTCGATATCGGCCTTATCGGTGAGGGGATAACACTCCCCCTGATTTCGCTAACAATATACCCCGTACGGGTATATTGTTAGCGAAATCGTGCTAAAAAGTTTGTCCCGAAATCATTCGCGTTGCAGTAAGGCGACACGCTCGGTTACATACGCTAGCGGACAGATACAAACAATGACAGTCAACAGAACCCTACCGTGACTCGAATTTCAGCCATCTGCCTGTTGTGTTTTGCTGTTCCTTCAGTAGAGTGGGCGTTATTTTCAGCGATTTATCAGGGCAGTCAGTTTGAGCAAAGCGTGGGGCGACCGCGTTGCTCCTTGTCCGTCAAACAGGAAGTGATAATGAAAGGTGTTTCCTTATTGGCTGGCGCACTTGCACTTCTTTTCAGCGGCCAGGCGTTGAGTTCAGGTGATGATCTATGCGGATTTTCCGATGCCGAATGCGGCATTGCGGCGCTGCCTTATCTGGAGCCCAATAACGACACCCGTGTCAATCTCATCCTGTTGCAAAGCAGCCTCCACCATTTGGCCCTTCCGCTGCCACAGCCCTTGCCCGATCAAACACGAACCCGCGTGAATCCGTTTACCGCCTATCGCGTCATGGGGCTGACGGCCAGTGAGACCAGCGAAGACGACACCACGGCGGACAGTGCGAATCAACCCTCACCGCTGACAGCCAAAGCCAAACAGTTAGGCCTTCCTCCCGAGGTACAAGCGCAGATGGATACGCTGGCACCGGAAGAGAACGAAGGACGTCATATCTCCAACGATATCAGTGCAGTAGAAACCTTTTTCGATGTGCTGTTGGCAGATACCCAACTCACCGCGCCGCAGCGTATCCAGTTAGCGCAAGCGCGCATCAACATGCTCTCCTCCGCTACAACGTTAGCCACCATGACCGGCTACCTCGCGACACTGCCTACGGACGGCCATGCCGGAGCGCTCAAGCAGTATTTAATCAACGCGGTGGCCTTTTATCAGGGCCTGTTTGAACAGGCCAACAGCGGCTTTCAGTCGCTGACCACCGCCAGCCAGCCGTGGGTGGCCGAAACCGCGCGCTACATGTTAATTCGCGTGTCGCTGAATAAAGCGATGGAAAATGCGCTGGATGAATACAACATGTTCAATGTCGATAAAGCGGACAAGGAACAGGGGCGACGCGCGGTCGAACGTATTGACGCCTATCTACAAGCCTACCCGAAGGGCCGCTATGCTGATTCTGCTCGTGGGCTTTATCGGCGCGCCTACTGGGTGATCGGCGATGAAAATTCCTTGTCGGCGCGCTATCAGCGCGTGATTGCCACGCAGAAAGATCTGGATGCGTTACAGACTATCAACAACGAAATCGACAATAAGCTGCTGGAAAGCAGTAGCTTTATTCAGACGTCAGACGCACCGTTGCTGATGCTGGTGCAAGATCTGAAACGGCTGCGCAGTGACAAAGGTTGGATGCAGTGGCCCGCGTTGTCAGAAGCCGAACTGATCGCCCAGCAGGCAATGTTTGACGATGCCGGAATGCAGCAACAGTATCGCTATCTGCACGCCGCCTTCCACTATTATCAGCAGCGGGATGCGGTGGCTACGCTGGCGTTGATTCCTGAGGAAACGGGCAAGGATCTGACGGACACCACCGATTTCAGCCTCCAGGTGCTACGCGGTTTGGCGCTGGAGGCCGAACACGACTGGCAAGCGGCAGAAACACACTGGCGGCATCTGCTGACGTTGAAAACCAACGAAACGCAGCAGCAGTATCTGCAACTGTCGCTGGCAGAAACGCTGGTCAAAGCAGGTCATCCAGAGGCTATTTTTGCGCCTGACAGCCCGGTCAAAAATCTGCGTTTCCGCTCTGCGGTGCTGAAAACCTCGGCCAATGCCGACCTGCTGCGCCAACAGACCGGTGAACAGCAAACCCATGAAGAACGCGCCGTGGCACTGCACACGTTACTGACCCAATCACTGGTACACCGTGATTATGCCGCCTATCTCAAAGACAGCGAACTGTTGCGCACCATTGCGCCGTTGCAAAGCGCAGAAAACGCCAGTTGGAATATGGAAGATCTCACCGCCTTCACCTGGGATGGCAGCGATACCGAAGAGGGGTATCAATGCCCCGCGCTGACCACGGTGGTGTCTACGTTAAATAAACGGCCGAATGACGCTCACGCCACCAACTGTTTGGGCGAATTTTTCTTCCGCACTGGCAATGAGGTTGGGTTCGATTGGGGTGAAAGCAACCAGTTGGACGCCTTGACCAACGCCCCCAGCCAATTCAACGGAAAAGCCTATTCCCGGTTAGAGGCTTACCTGAAAGTGATTGCCGATCCGCAGGCTCCGCCGGAAGACAAAAGCTACGCGCTTTATCGCGCTATCTACTGCTATGCACCCAGTGGTATGAACGATTGCGGCACGCAAGAGATCAGTAAGGCAACGCGCAAAGCCTGGTTCACTCAGTTGAAAACCGAATTCAAAGGCAGCCAATGGGCCACGCAGCTCAAATATTATTGGTAATTGCCTGCGTTCTGTTCACGAACGACGCCCATGCTGAACGCGTCAACGCCGCCCATTATCAGGATTTTTGGTTATGGGCAGCCGTCAAACCGCAGCCGGTGCTGCATCAGGCACACACGCTCTACCTGCATCAGGGTGAAATCGCCCGCCGTCAGGGGAAAACCGTGTTTTTACGCCAAGGATTACCGGCCAGCGCACTGCGGGTGGACAACCTGTGGCTCTCCTACCGCATTACCATGTTGGATCTTTCGGATAAACACCTGAACCGTATACTGAAAGCACAGGCGCGCTGGCGTGCATTGGGTAACCGGGTGAACGGTATCCAGATCGATTTTGATGCCCGCAGCTATCAGTTGGCTCGCTACGTGAAATTTTTGCAAACCCTACGCCAGCGTTTGCCCGCCGATACACAGCTCAGCGTTACCGGGCTGCTGGACTGGGCCAAAACCGGTGACGTTGGCACACTTAACCGGTTGGGCGGCGTTATCGATGAACTGGTAGTACAGACTTATCAGGGCCGATCGACGGTGACACGTTACGCGGAGTATCTGCCCGCTCTGATGAAACTGCACATTCCCTTCCGTCTCGGCCTGGTACAGCACGGGCAATGGGACGAACGCTGGCAGCGCCGTTTAGCCGCCTCTGCGTACTACCGGGGCAACGTGGTGTTTCTCGTCAATCCGCCGCCAGAAAGAGCCCTGTTCAGTAAATAGAAACGCGTTAGCTGCCGCCGCCAAAGCCGTTTTGCCGCCACGCTTCGTAGCTGATAATGGCAACCGCATTCGAGAGGTTGAGGCTGCGATTGTTCGACTGCATGGGAATGCGAATACGCTGTTCCGGCGTAAAACCGTTACGAATCGCATCCGGTAATCCGGCGGTCTCAGAACCAAAGAGCAGCACATCGCCCGGCTGATAGGCCGGTTGATCGTAAGGACGGCTGCCCTTGGTGGTGCAGGCAAAAATACGCTGACCGGCCACGGCAGCCAGAAAATCCTGATAATTTTTATGGCGGCTGACATTCGCCAGATCGTGATAATCCAGTCCGGCGCGGCGCACCTTTTTTTCATCCAGATCGAAGCCCATCGGTTCAATCAGATGCAATTTACAGCCATTATTGGCAACCAGACGGATGATATTACCGGTGTTCGGGGCAATTTGTGGCTCATAGAGCGCAATATGGAACATGAGAATAGGTCAACAAAAGCGTTTTCAGGCCGCCAGTATATAACACCCCGCCCTTGCCCCCGAAGCAGGAATTCAGACAACATGCCGCGACGTTTTTCGGCCGGGCGCGTACACTGTATACAGGAGGTACACATCATGACCCGTTATCTAATTCCGATATTTTGTCTGGCCTTGGTGTCACTGGGCGCACAAGCAAATACCCAAAGGCTCACCACCCAGCAACAACAGCCTGAAAACAGCATTCCCAGCCAGCAGCGCCTGCAACAGCAGATGCAGCAAAACCAACAATTGCAGCAACAGCAGCTGAATCAGGACATTCAGCGCCGTAGCGAACAGCAACAGCAGGAGTTGCGGCGTCAGCTCCAGCAAAATCAGCAGCGAACGCAGCAGCAAAACCAACCCCGCTACTGACCCGCTACAGACTCACCCCCATCAGCGCCAGGATCAGCGGCGTGGTCAGCGCCGCCAGCGCGGTCGATAACAGCAGACTGGCGGCAATCGGGCCGCCCAGCACGTTAAACTGGCGCGACATCAGGTAGAGGTTCACACCGACTGCCATCGAGCCCAGCAGAACCACCACCCGGGTTTCCATTTCCGGCAACCCAAGCATCACCGCCAGCCCCCAGATCACCAAAGGCTGCACCAGCAGTTTGAGCACACACACCACCGCGCTGATTTGCCACCCATCGCGCACCCGATATTCAGCCAACCCCATACCGAGCGAAATCAGCGAGAGTGGCACCGCTGCCTGTGACAACATCCCCACCGGCTGATCGACAAAATCCGGCAGGGAGAACCCGGTCAGGCTGAACAGCGTGCCGGATAAGATGCCGATAATCAGCGGATTTTTCAGCACCCCGACCGCCGTTTTACCAAATCCTTGCAGCGACAGCGCGCCGTTGCGCGCCCACTCCACCGACACGGTGACCAGCGTCCACAAAATCAGTCCGTTAAACACCAGCACCAGCGCTACCGAGGGCACCGCTTCTTCACCGAGAATGGTGGTGGCCAGCGGTAAACCCAGCATGACGTTGTTGGAAAAGATACCGCTCAGCGCAAAGACCGAGCCGGAGACACCGTCCAGATCAAACACCTTGCGGGCAACGATACGACCAATCACAAACACGATCAGGCAACTGCCGAAAAACGCGATCAACAACCGGGCATCCACCGGGGGGCGCTTGGAGAAATCACTCATCATGCGGAACAGCATGGCTGGCAGGGCGACAGAGAAGACAAAGCGGCTGACGCCATCGGTGAACGCGGTGGGCCATTTGGCAAACCGGATCAGGCTGTAACCAAGAATAATCAATACAAACAGCGGCAGTGAAATCACCACCTGGTGCCAAAAGGAGAGTACAAAGGGGGGCATAGGGTAATCCTTCAATGCCTCACTCAGCAGAGCCAGATAGCCTGATTAATGTAAGCGCCCACTAACAAGTTCGGACACATCAGGCCACCTCGCACAGACGGAAAGGCGCGCAATCACCGGCTTATTAGACGAATTATTATCTCCCCTGAGCACAGCTCAGGGGACGTGGGCGGATTTAGCCGGCAACAAATTCCGCGCCAATTAAATCTATCCGGTCTGTACAGATACAGTCAACGCCCCAGGCCAGTAAATCACGCGCACGCGCCGGTGCATTCACGGTGTAAACCAAAATGCGCAGCCCCGCCGCTTTCAGCAGCGCGACCCGTTGCGCATCCAGCAGCTCATGGTTGAGGTGAATGGAGACGCAGCCGAGATCGCGCGTCAGGCGCAGCCAGTCCTCTTCCCACTCATCCAGCAGCAGCCCGCGCGGCAGCGCTGGCACCGCCTGCTGTGCGGCGGCCAGTGCGTCAATGGAGAAAGAAGAGAGCAGCGGCTCAATCGGGTGATCACGCCACAGCTGTGCCGCCGCCTGCGCGATGATACGACCGGTGAGGGTTTCTTGTCCGGTAGTCGGTTTGATCTCGATATTGGCCGCTAAGCCGTACTGCTTGCAGCGCGACGCCACTTCGGATAACAGAGGTAAGCGCTCACCAACAAACTGTTTGCTGTACCACCCACCCGCGTCCAACCCCACCAGTTTATCCCAGGGCAAATCGCCCGCCACGCCCCAGCCGTTAGTGGTTCTCTCCAACGTATCATCATGCAGCAAAAAGATTTCGCCATCCTGAGAGAGCTTGGCATCAAACTCGATCATTTTATGCCCGTGATGCGCCCCCATATCGATAGCGGCCAACGTGTTCTCCGGTGCCAATGCACCGCCGCCGCGATGGGCGACAATTGCCGGATAAGGCCACTGTTTTTCCATTATTCCACCCGCAATCCGCTTTCAGTATCAAAGAAATGCCACGCCTGCGCTGGCAGAGCCAGCCACAAGGTGTCGCCGCGCGCCGGGCACTGTTCGTGGGAAAGGCGCACCACTACCCGCTGTTCCCCCCATGCACCGTGCGCCAGGTTATCCGCGCCCAGCAGTTCAAGGGTCGTCAGCAATAGCGGTATGCCACCCGCATCACGCGTGGTCAACTGAATATGCTCCGGTCTGACGCCCAACGTCAATGCCCGTCCGCCCCACGCGGGTTTTGCCACCGGTAGCGGTAAGACAAACTCCGCGCTGAACATAAACTGTGTGCCGTCATCGCTGACGCGCCCCGCCCACAGGTTCATGGCGGGGGAGCCGATGAAACTGGCGACGAACAGCGAAGCAGGACGGCGATAAATATCCGTCGGCGGCCCAATCTGTTCGGCAATGCCTTTGTTCATCACAATCACGCGCTCTGCCAGCGTCATGGCTTCCACCTGATCGTGCGTGACATACAGGCTGGTGGTGCGCAAGCGCTGATGCAGTTGCTGAAGCTCAAGACGCATCTGCACACGCAGTTTAGCATCCAGGTTGGAGAGCGGTTCATCGAATAGGAACACCGCGGGCTCGCGCACGATAGCGCGACCCATGGCGACACGCTGACGCTGCCCGCCGGAAAGCTCACGCGGTTTACGTTGCAACAGCGGCAGAAGCTCGAGAATACGCGCAGCATCTTCAACACGCTGGCGGATCTGCGCCTTACCAAAGCCGCGGATTTTCAGCCCATAGGCCATGTTGTCATAGACGCTCATGTGCGGGTACAACGCGTAGTTCTGGAACACCATGGCGATACCGCGATCTTTCGGTTCCCGTTCGGTCACCCGTTCGCCGTCGATATAAATATCACCGCTGGTGGTACGTTCCAATCCGGCTACCATACGCAGCAGGGTTGATTTCCCACAGCCAGAAGGGCCAACCATCACCACAAATTCACCGTCCGCCACATCCAGATCGATGGGCTGAATCACCTGTGTTTTACCGTCATAGGATTTGGTGACGGCCTGAAGTTTTAAACCTGCCATATTGTCTTATTTCTCACTATCCACCAAACCACGCACAAACCAGCGCTGCATCAACAGCACCACCAACAGCGGCGGCAACAACGTCATCAACATCGCCGCCATCACGTGGTTCCACTGAGTGGCGACATCGCCAGAGGCAATCATGCTTTTCAGCCCGGCCACAGCGGTGCCAAGGTTAACGTCATTGACGATCAGCAGCGGCCAGAGATACTGGTTCCAGCCGTAAATAAAGGTAATCACAAACAGCGCCGCCAGATTGGTGCGCGAGAGTGGCAACACCATATCGAAAAAGAAACGCATCGGGCTGGCACCATCAATGCGCGCCGCTTCCATCAACTCATCCGGCAGCGTCATAAAAAACTGCCTAAACAGAAACGTAGCGGTAGCCGACGCCATCAGCGGCAGCGTCAAACCGGTCATGCTGTCCGTCATGTTCAAATGGGCAATCACTTCCACCGTCGGGAAAATACGCACTTCCACAGGCAGCATCAGCGTCAAAAAAATCATCCAGAAGAACAGCGTGCGGCACGGGAAACGAAAGTAGACAATGGCGTAAGCAGAGAGAATGGAGACGGTAATTTTACCGAAGGTAATGGCTAACGCCATCACGGCGCTGTTGAACAACATCTTGCCGAACGGCGCGTTGTTCGAACCGGCACCGTGGTGCCAGACATACACCAGATTGTCCCACAGTTGGGTGCCGGGGATGAGCGTCATCGGCGTTTGAAACACCGCCTGATTGTCCAGCGTTGCCGCCACCACGGCGACATAGAGCGGAAATAGAATGGCGAGTACGCCAACTACCAGCATCAAGTGGCTGAAGATATCCAGCCCGCGACGATTTTCGATCATCGGTGCGCCCCTTAGTAATTAACCTTGCGTTCCACAAAGCGGAACTGAAGGACTGTCAAGCCGACCACCAGCAGCATCAATACCACCGACTGCGCCGCAGAGCTGGAAAGATCCAGACCGGCAAACCCTTCACGATAAATTTTGAAAATCAGGGTAGTCGTAGCCTGCATCGGCCCGCCCGCCGTGGCGGCATCGATAATGGGAAAGGTGTCGAAAAAGGCATAAACCAGATTGACCACCAGCAGAAAGAAGCTGACGGGCGAGATCAGCGGCAGTACCAGATTGAAGAAACGACGCACCGGGCCGGCACCGTCAATGGCCGCCGCTTCCACCAAAGAGCGCGGAATAGACTGCAATGCAGCCAGGAAAAACAGAAAGTTATAGCTTATCTGCTTCCAGATGGACGCCAACACCACCAGAAACATCGCCTGTCCACTGTGGGTGGCGTGATTCCAGTCATAACCCCACTGGCTTAAGCCATAGGTGATTAACCCGCCGGGGCTGAACAAGAACATCCACAGCGCGGCCGCTACCACCGGCGCCACCGCGTAAGGCAGAATAAACAGGGTTTGGTAGAGGCGGCGACAGCGCAGCACATAATCCACCAGCGCCGCCAGCAGTAACGACACGCCCATGCCGCACACCGTTACCAGTGAACTGAACACCAGCGTGGTAGAGAACGCGTCCAGATAGTAGCTGTCGTTCATCAGGTGGCGGAAATTTTCCAGACCGACAAACTCGCTGGAGAGACCAAAGGGATCAATACGCTGCGTGGAATACAACAATGCCTGACCGGCAGGCCAGATAAAGAAAACCACTGTGATAGCCAGTTGGGGAAACACTAACGCATAAGGCAGCCAGCTACGGCCAAAGACAGGGCGGGATGAGGTCATGCCACATACTCAATCAAAGAAAGGGAAAAACAGGGCGACAGATGCCGCCCTCCGTCACTCCCGCGCAGGCGGGAATGACGAGAAAGTGCCTGCAACCTTACTTGGTGGACTGCTCGAAGCGACGCAACAATACATTGCCGCGCTCAACTGCTGTATCCAACGCTTGCTGCGGCGTTTTCTTACCGGTCCAGACGCTTTCCAGCTCTTCATCCACGATGGTACGGATCTGCGGCATATTGCCTAAGCGTAACCCTTTGGTGAATGCCAACGGCGGCTTGTTCAGCATCTGGCGCGTCGCGATGTCCGCACCGGGGTTCTTCTCATAGAAACCCTGCTGCTTGGTCAGCTCATACGCAGCGGTGGTGATCGGCAGATAGCCAGTCTTCTGGTGCCATTCGGCGGCCATTTCCGGCTGCGCCAGGAACTGCATAAACTGCGCGACGCCTTTGTAAGTGGTATCGTCTTTGCCGCCCATTACCCACAGGCTGGCACCGCCGATAATGGCGTTCTGCGGCGCGTTCGGCACCTCAGCGTCATACGGCATCATTCCTACGCCATAGTTGAATTTGGCATGAGCACGGATGTTAGCCAACGAACCGGACGATGCCGTGGTAATGGCGCAATCGCCGTTGTAGAACTTCTCGGTCGACTCGTCCTTGCGGCCGTAGTAGGTGAAGTCCCCTTTCTTGTTCATGTCCTGCAACAGCTGGATATGCTTGATTTGCGTCGACTTGTTGAATTCCAGCACGGCATCCGTGCCGTCGAAGCCGTTATTCTTGCTGGCAATCGGCAACGCATGCCAGGCGCTGAAGTTTTCAATCTGAATCCAACCCTGCCAGCCGCTGGCGTAGCCACACTTCATGCCAGCCGCGCGCAGCTTGGCCGTATACTCCGCCATTTGCTGCCAGGTTTTCGGCGGTTGTTCCGGGTCCAGTCCGGCTTTTTTGAAAGCGTCTTTGTTGTAGTAAAGCACCGGTGTTGAGCTGTTGAACGGCTGCGACAGCAGGTGCCCCGTTTTCGCGTCGGCGTAATAGCCGGAGACGGTCGGCACAAACACGCTCTCATCAAAATTGATTCCGGCATCTTTAAATACCTGATACACCGGTTTTATCGCCTTGCTCGCCATCATGGTGGCGGTGCCCACTTCATAAACCTGAAGGATAGCAGGCGCGTTACCGGTGCGATAGGCCGCAATCCCTGCCGCCAGGCTCTGCTCGTAGTTGCCTTTGTATACCGGCACAACTTTGACATCAGAGTGCGATTGGTTAAAACGCGTTGCCAGTGAATCCACCGTTTTTCCCAGTTCGCCTTCCATCGAATGCCAGAAAGGGATCTCGGTCACTGCGTTGGCGTTAGCCTGATACGCCAACGTCAGCGCCACCAGAACCGCCGCGTTACGCAGCGTCCGTGTCTTAAGCGCGTTAAACATGCCTGTCTCCTGCCATAAAGGTGAGCACCTGTGCAAAGGGGTGCGTTTCTTGGTCGAGGGGTAACATGGCACGCACGCATGACAGCAAGATAACCAAACGATGACACCCGCATGACACCCTGCCCGCCACACTCGCGTAGCAGAATTACCGACAAGATTTGTGGCCCATATCGCGCTTCGGGATAAATGTTTACCGATGGGGTGCCGATACCAAAGACATCATCTGTTTTTTTACTCATTTACCGGGTGAAATCGCACAGCAAACGAATAATAAAGTAAATAAACCATTGATGATGCAAATATAAATATCACAGTGCGTTCGCAACACCGTTCTCATGAATGGGCGCAATGAGCAATGCCAGGGTGACTCACCGCTTCTTATACCGAGGCGAACCCGCTTTACTGACAAACTCGAAAAAAAATGGGGAACATATGCAGCGCATACGCAATATCAAGTTAGGTACATTACTCGGTGGTGGGTTCGCTGCCGTGATCATTATCGGCGTACTGGTGGCAGGCTTTGGCCGCATGCATCTCGCCAGCTTGGGCCAAACCACCGACAGTCTCGCCAAGCAGCATCTGAACAACCTGTTTGTGTTACAAGAACTGAAAGACAACCTGAACGTTACCATTAAAGCCACACTGCGCATGCTGCTGATGACGGACAAAAAAGAGCTGAGCGACAGCCAGGCATTGATTGAAAAAACCAGTGCACAAAACGGCAAGTTAGTGGAAAAGCTGGAAGCCAATTTGCACGCAAAAGAAGTGCGCGCCATCTTGGGTGAACTTCAGCAAAATCGCATTACCTTTGCCAAACTGGGACGTGAAGCGGTCGGCATGACGCTGACCGATCGTCAGGCAGAAGCAGCAGTGCTGGTAAAAGGCCAGTTGGAACCGGTGCAAACAGCCATGTTTGGCAACCTCAACACCATGATCCAGTTGCAAAAAGATCTTACCGCCCAGATAGCCACCAACGCCGTGGTCGAAGCGGAAGAGGATGGCAACAGTTTGCTGCTGCTCGCGGCACTTTCCGCCCTGTTAGCCGCCGTTATTGCCTGGTTCATCACCCGCCACATCAAAAAATTGCTGGGCGGCGAACCGCTCTACGCCATGCAGGTGGTGCAAGAGATTGCGCAGGGTAATCTGGCCGTTCCGGTAACGCTCGCCGACGCGGACAATAGCAGCCTGCTGGCTGCCATGAACCATATGCGTGACAGTCTGAGCAAGCTGGTGATTCAGGTGCGAGAAAGCAGCGAGTCTATCTCGACCGGTGCCAGTGAAATCGCCGCTGGCAGCACCGATCTCAGCCAGCGCACCGAAGAGCAGGCTGCCAGCCTGCAACAAACCGCAGCCTCGATGGAGCAGATCAGCCAGACGCTGCAACAAAACACGGATACGGTTCGCTCCGCCACCGAACTTGCCAACACCGCCAGCAGCACCGCCGCCAAAGGGGGAGAGGCGGTAGGCAATATCGTGCGCACCATGACCGACATTCGCGACAGTTCCCATAAAATCAGCGACATTATTACCGTGATCGACGGCATTGCCTTCCAGACCAACATTCTGGCCCTGAACGCCGCAGTGGAAGCAGCGCGCGCCGGAGAACAAGGCCGCGGCTTCGCCGTGGTGGCAGGCGAGGTCCGCTCACTGGCACAGCGCTCAGCGTCGGCGGCCAAAGAGATCAAAACGCTGATTCAGGATAGCGTTAGCCGTGTGGAAACGGGTTCGAAGCTGGTCAGCGATGCCGGAGCAACCATCGATGAATTGGTGCGTCAGTCACGTCATGTAGCCGATATGATTGATGAGATTGGTGTCACCATCCGGGAGCAGGGTTCTGGCATTCACCAGATCAATGACGCCATCACCCAACTGGATCAGGTCACACAGCAAAACGCAGCGCTGGTGGAGGAATCCAGCGGGGCAGCGGAGAGCCTGAACGATCAGGCGCGCCATCTTGTCGACCTGATGAGCGCTTTTCAGGTAGAGGGTGGCACATTCCAATACCGCGCATCACCCCGTACCACCGCAGCGCCTATGGCTCTGGGGCATAAATAACCGCACCGCGTGATATCGGCGATGTCGCCCTACTCGGCGGCATCGTTTATTCGCGGCGTACCAGAGAAAAATACCGCCAACGTGATACTGAATACGCCTTGTGAAAAAGCGTTATTCTTTTTTCTTAAACCAAATTAAAGGAATATTTAATTACATTAATAGCAACATCACAAAACAAAAAGAAAATAAATCGGCAACCAATTAGTCACCTTTATCCCTCCCGTCAGTAAAACTACCTCTTTTTAGCCGTTTATTTTTCCAGAAATACTCCTAATAATGGCACGTTATTTCGCCCAATAAAAAAATAGCATCGCCAACGGCCGCTATTTACATAAAGCATCCCTCCCCCTATGGCGTAAATACGGCCTCACAGAAATTATCACCCACAGGACATTGTTTAATTAAGGAGCGTTATGCGCATTATAAAAACCATGAAGATCGGCACCATGTTAGGCGCAGGCTTTAGTTGCGTCATTATTATCAGTCTGTTGGTCGCCATTTTAGGCCGGTCACAGCTGGTATCCCTGGGAAATAATATGGAGACGCTCTCCCGTGACTCACTCGCCAACCTGCTGTTAATTCAGGATGTGAAAAGCAGCTTTGACAGTGTCGCACGTACTGTGCGCAACATCGCTCTACAGCCCGATCGGCAAAAAAGAGTGGAAGAAAAACAAATTGTTGATGAGCGGATCGCCCATAACACGGCAGTTTTAGCCACCTTGGATAAAAACCTGTCGACGCCTACGGCTCGACAATCGATGCAACAACTGAACCAGGCGCGCCCGGCCTACATACAGGCCGTCAACGAGGCAATGGCATTGGGACTCTCGGAAGACCCCACTGAACATGCCCGCGCCGGAGATACTATCCTCGCTCGCATGGTGCCAGCACAAAAACCGGTGTTCGCCGCACTGGACAGCATGGTGGAAGTACAAAAAGCCCAGGCGTTGGCAACAACCCAGAGCGCCATTGCGCAGGCCGACCGAGGCGGAAATCTGATTCTGACGCTGGCTATCGCGGCGGCGTTGCTAGGAGCATTGATCTCGTTTCTGGTTACCCGCACGCTGCGCCGGCAGTTGGGCGGTGAGCTCGCCTATGCGACCAATATTGCCCAGCAGGTTGCCCAGGGCAATCTGGCGGTGGAGATTACGCTGCGCGCCAACGACAGCAGCAGTATGCTGGCCTCGATGAACGAGATGCGTAACAGCTTGAGCGATATGGTCGATCAGGTGCGTCAAAGCAGCGAAGCCATCGCAACGGGTTCCAGCCAGATTGCCGCAGGCAGCGCCGACCTCAGCCAACGCACGGAAGAACAAGCCGCCAGCTTGCAACAAACCGCAGCTGCCATGGAGCAAATTAGCCAAACGGTGCGACAGAATAGTGAGACGGTTCGCAACGCAATGCAGTTAGCCAATCTGGCCAGCACCACGGCGGCCAAGGGTGGTGAAGCAGTAAACCAGATCGTGTCTACCATGAGAGATATCGCCACCCACTCCAGCAAGATTGGCGATATTATCGGCGTTATTGACGGCATTGCCTTTCAGACCAATATTCTGGCGCTGAATGCGGCGGTCGAAGCCGCACGCGCCGGGGAGCAAGGGCGCGGCTTCGCCGTGGTTGCCGGAGAGGTTCGTTCATTAGCGCAGCGTTCAGCTTCTGCGGCAAAAGAGATCAAAATGCTGATCAACGACAGCGTTGAAAAAGTGGAGAGCGGCTCGCAGCAAGTTGAGCAAGCGGGTTCCACTATTGACGTGTCGGTGCACCAGGCGCATAACGTCGCAAACCTGATTGCCAACATCGGCGTAACCACGCAGGAACAGGAATCTGGCATTGCACAAATTCACGATGCTATTACGCAACTCGATCAGGTCACCCAGCAAAACGCCGCGCTGGTGGAAGAGTCCGCCAGCGCCGCTGACAGTCTTAACGAGCAATCGGCCAATCTGGTTGATTTGATGCGCGTATTTCGTTTGCGTGCAGACAGCCATATACAGCGTCAGCCATTGTCGCCGCTATCGTCCATAAAAATCAACGTAGCAGTACCCAAGCGATCCCACGATCCACAATGGGAACGCTTCTAATGTAATGACGGTAACTCCCGACATAGCATCTCGCAGCGGGAGTTTCTCTCTAATAAAAAGTACGCTTTTTTGATAATTTATATTGTAGCCCACTAAGTAAAATTAAATGAGTCACCCGCCAACACATTAGGAATAATTTTGCTTAACACAGCACAATCTATTTAATTATTAAACCAACCTCATATCCAGATCTATTATTTACCGACTTTTCTCATGGTTATCTTTTTAGCGAACAGACGTTAATAATCACGCACAAGACGCGCGTTGAGGACGCAGCCACACATCAGGACGATATAAGGAATAAGGATGCCTATGCAATTTATTAAAAAGATGAAAGTTAGCACCATGTTGGGCTCGGGCTTTGCGTCAGTGATTATCATCAGCCTGTGCGTGGCTATTCTTGGTCGCTCTCAGTTGATTTCACTGGGCAATGAGATGGAACTGCTTGCGAACCGGTCACTTAATAATCTTTTACTGACTCAGGAATTAAAAACTGGATTTGATACTGTCGCTCGTTCAGTACGCAATATGGCGCTCTATAAGGATCATGACCGTAAATTAGAAGAGAAACAGGTGATTGATACCACTATCGCCCTTAATACCAAACGTTTGGAGGAACTCAATAACCGCGCCACCCTCACTGCCGGGAAAGCGTTATTAGCACAGCTTGCGAACGTTCGCCCAGCCTATATGAATGCCGTCAAAGAAGCAGTTGCCCGGGAACTCAGCGATGACCCAGAAGAAAAGATGATGCTGGATGATATGCGGCGTGCGCAGCAACCCGTGTTTGAAACACTGGATGATATGATTGAGTTGCAAAAAAACCAGGCGATAAAGCAGGCCAAACAAGCTATGGAACAGGCCAATAATGGTGGAAACCTGATGTTGACTCTGGCGCTGTTGGCTACGGGGTTGGGCGCACTGATTGCGTTCCTGATCGCCTATATCCTAAGAAAACAACTTGGGGGAGAACCCGCCTATGCAACCCTCATTACCCAGCAAGTCGCTCAAGGCGATTTAGCCGCAGCGATTACCCTGCGCCCTAATGACAGCAGCAGCATGCTGGCCGCCATGAACACCATGCGTAACAGTTTGAGCGCAATGGTGGAGCAGGTGCGGCAAAGTAGCGAGTCCATCGCTACCGGCTCCAATGAGATTGCCATTGGCAGTACCGATCTGAGTCAACGCACGGAAGAGCAGGCGGCTAATTTGCAACAAACCGCCGCTGCAATGGAACAGATTAGCCAGGCGGTGCGTCAAAACGCCGATGCGGTGCACAGCGCCACACAGCTCGCCAATCAGGCCAGCGCCACCGCGGCAAAAGGTGGAGAAGCCGTTAACCAAATCGTGGCGACCATGAAGGCCATCACCGCCAGTTCCGGCCAGATCAGCGATATTATCGGCGTGATTGACGGCATTGCGTTTCAAACCAACATTCTGGCGCTCAACGCCGCCGTCGAGGCCGCCCGCGCGGGTGAGCAAGGGCGCGGTTTTGCCGTGGTTGCCGGTGAGGTTCGTTCGCTGGCACAGCGCTCAGCCTCCGCCGCCAAGGAAATCAAAACACTGATCCATAACAGCGTCGAAACCGTGAATACCGGATCTACCTTGGTTGAAGAGACGGGCAGCACCATTGCAGCGTTGGTGGCTCAGGCCAGTGAAGTCGCCCACCTGATCGCCACCATCGGGGGAACCACGCGGGAACAAGAGTCGGGCATCGAGCAAGTTCACAGCGCAATCAATCAGCTCGATCGCGTGACGCAGCAAAACGCCGCGTTGGTCGAACAATCGGCCAGCGCGGCCGGAAGCCTGAACGATCAGGCGGCCAATCTGGTGTCACTGATGCAAATGTTCCGCATTGCCTCAAGCAGCAAGGTATTACCGCCCCACACCATGCCCCAGAGTCCCCCGCCAGCACGCAAACTCCCGCTACCACAGCGCAGTCGGGAGAACTGGACACAGTTTTAGCGCACAAGCTCCCAGACCACGCTGGGAGCCGCCTTAAGCGTAGGCCAGCACGTCACGCTCTGCGGCCACCGTATTCACCAGCCGACCAATCTGGCTGATTTCCACCTCCACCACATCGCCGGCTTTCATAAACAACGGCGGTGTGCGTTTTTTCCCCACGCCCCCTGGTGAACCGGTGATGATAACGTCTCCCGGTGCCAGCGGCGTAAAGCGTGAAATGTAGGCAATCAGTTCCGCCACGGAGCGCACCATATTGCTGGTCGTATCGTGCTGCACGCGCACGCCGTTCAGGAAGGTGCTGATATCCAGCTGTTGCGGATCGCCCACCTCATCAGCGGTGACCATCCAGGGACCAAACCCGCCGGTATGCCGCCAGTTTTTGCCAGAGGTGAACCAGGTGTATTGCATATCGCGCACTGATCCATCCATAAAGCAACTGTAGCCTGCCACCACGTCCAGTGCCGCCTCACAGCTGACGTTATCCGCGTGCTGACCGATCACCACGGCCAATTCACCTTCATAGTCAAACTCGTTGCTCGATTCCGGTTTCATCAGCGGCTGACGGTGGGCAGACAGCGTATCGGCAAAGCGGATAAACAGGGTTGGCGCATCAACGGTTTGTTGGAACTCGATGCGTTTTTCCATGTAGTTCATACCAACACACAGGATTTTTCCCGGTTGTTCGATCACCGGCAAAAAGGTGACCTGTTCAAAACGAAAGTCCGGCGTGTCCTGCACCGCCTCAAACTGTTTCAACGCACCGGCGCGCAGTGCGGCAGGGATATCCGCATAGGTGTCGGAAAAGCGCCGTCCCAGATCGATGATGCCATCGGCATCGATACGCCCGTACGTCTTTTGCTGGGTTTCCGGGTTAATAAAACTTGCCAGTTTCATAGGTTACCTTCAGTGTTTCAGGCTGGCGCAATGCGCCAGAACTTATTTGATAAAGCGAATCTGCTCGTTGATGGCCGCAATCACTGGCGCTTTGCGCGCGTTATAGACCTTCTTGTTTTGCTCGAACAGGTTATTACCGTGGGTATCGATAGAGATAATCAACGGACCAAAGACTTTCACCCGGTTTACCCACAGCGTTTCGGGCATGCCAAGATCGCGCCATTGGGCATCCTCAATCTCTTCAACGCAGGTCGCGGCAAGCACCGCACAGCCACCGGGGAACACGGCGTGCACCGCCTTGAAGGTTTTGCAGCCCTCTTCGGTGTTCGGCCCCATACCGCCTTTACCGACAATCAGCTTCACACCGGTTTGTTCGATAAATTCTTTCTCGAATTTTTCCATGCGCATGCTGGTGGTTGGCCCGATGGAGATCATTTCAAAGCTGCCATCGTCCTTTTCCACTACAATCGGTCCGGCGTGGAAAATAGCGCCTCCGCGCAGGTCGACCGGCAATTCACGGCCCAACTCAATCAGACGACGGTGGGCAACGTCACGACAGGTCACCAGCGTACCGGTCAGATACACAACGTCGCCAACGTTCAGTTCAGCCAGCGCTTCATCGCTAATCGGGGTAGTAAGCACTTTTTTCATAGTACGGCGCCTTTATGGGAAAGAATTTCATAGGACAAATCAGCGGAGAAACGGATGGTGCCGCGACGGTGCGCCCAGCATCCGGTAGACACCGCCACGCCAATGGTGGAAGGGTGGCGCGCGGAAGACTCGATATTGACGCCCATCACCGATGAAGCACCGCCCAGTCCTTGTGGCCCCAGGCCCACGCTGTTCAACCCCTCTTCCAGCAGTTTCTCCATCTTCGCCGCATCGGCATTGGGGTGGGACGAATCCACCGGGCGCAAAATCGCTTTTTTCGACAGACGCGCTGCGGTTTCCACCGATGTGGAGACCCCAACGCCAACCAACAGCGGCGGGCAGGCATTCACGCCGTAAGAGGTGATCACATCGAACACGAACTGGTTAACGCCTTCATAGCCCTGGCCCGGCATCAATACTTTCGCGGCACCCGGCAGTGAACAACCGCCCCCCGCCATATAGACTTCAATGGTGCAGCTATCATCATGAGGAATGATTTCCCAATCGAGCCACGGAATGCGCGATCCGGTATTGGTACCGGTATTTTTCTCAATAAAGGTTTCGACCGCATTATGGCGTAATGGCGCTTTTTTAGTGGCTTCTTCAGTCGCCGTTTTTAATATGCTTTCCAACTCACCCAAATAAGGGAATGCCGCTCCCGCCGTAATAAAATACTGAATAACACCGGTATCCTGGCAGCAGGGTCTGTCTAATAGATCCGCTTGTTTTTGGTTTTCAAACATCGAGTCATAAACCACTTTGGCAAGGGACAATTCGTCTTTTTCTTTACTGCGTAATTCTTCCAGCTTCTTGATGACATCGGTTGGCAGGCGTTTGCCAACATACCCGGTAAAGCGGGTCATTATCTCTGTCAATGTCGACACATCATTTTGAGACATCACACAACCTCCAATAAAAAACAGATACGGCTTTATTTCGTTGAATGGGTTAATTCGAGCTTTGCTTCATCGCGACGACGACGCACTTCAATAGACAGGGTTAATATCGCGGAAACCACCAACATGCCTGCTACGCAATACAGCGCGATGGAAAAGCTTCCGGTGTTGCTTTTCAGCCAGCCGATAAGGGCAGGGCCCGCAAAGCCGCCCAGATTACCGATAGAGTTGATGGCGGCCAGTCCGGCAGCAGCGGCAGGCCCGCTCAGGAACAGCGACGGGATACTCCAGATCGGCGGTTTACACGAAGAGATACCCATATTAGCCATGACAAGCGCGGCAATTGCCAGCGGTAACGATTGTGCCCACCCTGCCAGCACAAACCCGGTGCTCGCCAGCAAACACGCGCTCACCACATGCCAGGTCCGCTCTTTGGTTTTATCGGAATGCCGCGCCCACAGCACCATTGCGATAGCGGCCATGGCTGAAGGCACCGCATTGATAAGGCCAATCTGCATGGTGCTCAAACCAAAGGATTTGATAAACTGCGGCGACCAGATATTGAGAGAATAGAGCCCGGCAGAGGTGCCGAAATAGACCACTGCCAGCGTCAGAACGCGGATATCGGTCAGCCCTTTCCAGATACTGACTTTAACCACGTCACCTTTGTTCTGTTTTTCCGCCGCCAGCGTCGCCACCAACCACTGCGTTTCTTCCGCCGTCAACCAGCGGTTTTTCTCCGGCTTGTCGTTAACATAGAACCAGGTAAACACACCCATTACCGTCGCGGCGACAGTACAAATCAGGAACATTAACTGCCAGCCCGCCAGACCAAGCGCACCGTGGGCGCTGAGAATAGCCCCCGCCAGCGGTGAGCCGACCATGGCAGAAATCGGGGCGGCGGCCATAAACAAGGCAATCATTTGCGCCCGCCGTTTCATTGGGAACCAGGTGCTAAGATAGAGAATAATGCCGGAGAAAGAGCCTGCCTCCGCAACACCCAGCAGAAAGCGTAGAATATAAAACCCTTCTACGGTTTTCACAGTAATCATAAACGCGGTGATCACGGCCCAACTGAGTAAAATACGCGTGAGCCAAATACGCGGTCCAACTTTCTGCAAAATAATATTGGAGGGAACATCCGTCAGAAAATAACCGAGGAAAAATAAACCCGCACCTAAACCAAAAACCGTATCGGAAAAACCTAAATCCTGATTCATGGTTAACGCGGCAAACCCGATATTAATACGGTCAAAAAAGCCGACAAAATAAACCACCATGACATAAGGTATAATCCGCCAGGTGATCTTTTTTAGCGTCACACTTTCAATATCTATTTTCATTATGCATTCCAGAATAACAGGGTAAGAGTAGGGAAAAATAATAAGACTGGTTAATACACGTTATTTCTGATCAGACTATGCGTCAGAACATTGGCGGGATCATTCACCTGGGATTATATAAATAATTTGCATAATCCGGCGGCGTTATCAGAGCGACGTTGAATTCGATGATGGCGATCAATATTCACCCAGTTTTAATGTGGAAAAGCGATAAAAACAAACGTCTGAGATACAGAATATTAACAACTGCACCCGTTTTACCCCTTACGGTTCTGTGATAGGGATCACCGCCAACAACGCGCACATTTTTTCACCGCTTGTTAAGGCGGAAAACAGCGCTATTATCTACGCGCTCGCTCTACCTACTACTGAGGGTTGCCCATGGAACTCCGCCAGTTGCGCTGCTTTATCGCGGTGGCAGACGCACTACATTTCGGCCACGCGGCCCAGCAACTTGATATGCTGCCCTCCGCCCTCGGACGCCATATTCGCCTGCTGGAAGAAAGCCTCAACGTCCGCCTGTTCGTGCGTTCCACGCGCAGCGTGGCGCTGACAGCGCACGGCCACAAACTGTTGGAAGAAGGGAAAAAAATCGTGGCTGAAGTGGATGCGCTGGAAGCCCACTTTCGCCGTCAAGGACGCCTTCAGGCACGCACGCTGCGCATTGGAGCCATCGACAGCGCAGCGATTGCGCTGGTGCCTCATCTGCTACCCGCATTTCGTCACGCCTGCCCCGACGTGGATGTGCGTATTGATGAAAACAAAACCGCGCAACTGCTGCCCAAGTTGAAATCCGGCCAGTTGGATATGGCGTTTATCCGCCCGCTGAAAGAGAGCGATCCGCAGCTCACCACCCGCTTTCTGCTTCACGAAAATGTGGTGCTCGCCATCGCCGAGCGCCATCCGTTAGCGACACGCCATAGCGTGACCATCGAGGATATCGCCACGCTGCCGCTTATCGTACCGGCGCGGCGCGCGCGGCCGCACAGCCACGATGTCACCATCAAACTGTTCTATCAGGCAGGGCTTAAACCCCATATTGTGCAACTTGTCGATGAAAAACAGACCATTCTCAGTATGGTGGCAAGCGAAGTGGGCGGTGCCATCATGCCGCGCTGGGCGGCGCGCATGGCAACTCCCCATGTGCGTTTTGTGGCTATCGATCATGGCGATGAGGCGTTTACTGCCTTGCCGCTGGCGGTGGCGTGGGTAGGAAATGCGCCAGATGCGGCGCGCGATACCCTGCTGGATATCGTCAGTCAGGAACTGCCGCATCTGATTCAGCAACTGTGCTGAGATGCGGCTTAGCGTAGGCCGTAACCTCTGCCAGCAGGCAGCGGTTTTAGTCCATCATCAACTTAAAGCGCGCGTTTCAGGCGAGCCACCGCCTCGTGCATCTGCTCATCCGTTGCGGTAGCGAACGAGAAACGCAGCGTGGCGTAATCAGGGCGTTCCGGGAAGAAAAACTCACCCGGCACGAACACCACGCCCTGTTCCAGCGTTTTTTCCAGCCACTGCGTGGTGTTGAACGGCTCGCGAAAGCGTGCCCACAGGAACATGCCGCCTTTGGGTTTGTTGAAAGCAATCACATCACCCAGCTCTTGCTCAATCAGCTTGCCCAGCAATTCACCTTTGTGCTTGTAGGCGTCGCGAATCTTGTCGATTTGGGTCGGTAAACGCCCCGACGCCAGATAGTATTCCGCGATGGTTTGCGACAGTGAACTGGCATGCAAATCCGCCGCCTGTTTGATGATCGCCACTTTATGCAGCAGCCACTGCGGCAGGATGGCCCAACCAAGGCGCAAGCCCGGTGCCAGAATTTTTGAGAAGGTGGAAGTGTAGATCACCGCGTCGTTGTGGCCCAGCATCTCTTGCCCAAGCTGGAACAGCGTCGGGTTGCGCTCGTCGGTGAAACGCAGCTCACCGTAGGGGTCATCTTCAATGATCACAAAGCCGTAGCGATCGGCGAGCGTAATCAACTGGCGACGACGCGCTTCATTGAGCACCACGCCGCTTGGATTACCAAAGTTTGGCACCAGATACACCGCTTTGATGCGCTGGCTGTGCAGCAGAGTTTCCAGCTCGTCCACTACCATGCCGTCTTTGTCGGACGCGACCGACATCACGCGCGCTTCCGCCAGTTCCAACGTTTGCAGTGCCGCCAGATAGGTCGGGCGTTCCACCACCACCACATCATTCGGGTCAATCAGCGAGCGCATCACCAGATCCAACGCCTGCTGCGAGCCCGCCGTGACTACCATGTCGTCAGCGTGGGTTTTCACACCGCGCAGCGCACACAGTTCAGCAATACGCACACGCAGCGTATCGCTACCTTCCGTCAAACCATACTGAAACGCGTTTTTCGGCTGCTCGGTAATCGCGCGCTGTGTCGCTTGGTTTAACCCTTCAAAATCGAACAAGGCATCTGAAGGAATTCCCCCAGCCAGAGAAATCACATGATCCATCTTGCTGTGTTTCAATAATTCCCGAATCGCCGAGCTTTTCAGTCTCGCCATACGCTGAGACAGTAATCCTTCCGTTGCCATTTTCATTCTCTTGATTCATCAGATAACACGATGGGCCAGACAACGCTGGCCCACCCAGACACGACGACTGTCGCGCAATCATGGTCTCTCAGACAGGGTTATCCCCCGAGATAGGCAGAACGCACAGCCTCATTTGCCAGCAAGGCGGCACCCGTATCTTCCAATACTACCCGACCATTCTCCAGCACATAACCACGATCCGCCAATTTCAGCGCCTGATTCGCATTCTGCTCGACCAGGAAGATGGTCATCCCTTCTTCGCGCAGTTGAGCGATAGTATCAAAAATCTGCAAAATAATAATCGGCGCTAACCCCAAAGAGGGCTCATCCAGCAGCAGCAGGCGCGGTTGACTCATCAGGGCGCGTCCGATGGCCAGCATCTGCTGCTCACCGCCGGACATGGTGCCGGAACGCTGCGCGCGGCGCTCATACAGACGCGGGAACAGATCGTATACCCGCGCAATGCGCGATTGGTACTGATCCTTGTCAGCAAAGAAGCCGCCCATCGCCAGATTCTCTTCCACCGTCATGCGTGAAAACACGCGGCGGCCTTCCGGCACAATGGCAATGGCTTCGCGCATAATTTGCGCTGTCTGCCACTGGGTGATGTCTTTTCCGTCATAAATGATGGAGCCCGCCGTCGCGCGCGGATCGCCGCACAGGGTGCCGAGCAGCGTGGTTTTCCCCGCGCCGTTGGCCCCAATCAGCGTGACGATTTCACCCTGTTCAATATGCAGACTCACGTCATGCAGCGCCTGAATTTTTCCGTAATGCGCTGAAACCTGATTAAATGACAACATAGTGCTTATCCTTCCCCGAGATACGCGCGGATCACGTCCGGGTTATTACGAATTTCAACCGGTGTCCCCTGCGCCAGCGGCGTTCCCTGATTCACCACGTAAATGCGATCGGAAATACCCATCACCAGCTTCATATCGTGCTCGATCAGCAGCACTGATACCTGGTGACAATCGCGCAGTTCAGCAATCAAGTGATCCAGCTCTTCGGTTTCTTTCGGGTTCAGCCCGGCAGCGGGTTCATCCAGCATCAATACTTCCGGGCGTGTCATCATGCAACGCGCAATCTCCAGACGACGCTGCTGACCATACGCCAGATTACCCGCCTGACGATTCGCCAAATCAAGCAGACCAACGCGTTCCAGCCACATGGCTCCCAGTTCCTGAGCTTCAGCTTCCGCACGACGGAAACCCGGCGTTTTCAGCAAGCCGGCAAACACGCCGCTTTTCAGGTGTTGATGTTGCGCCACCAGCAGGTTTTCAATCACCGTCATTTCGCGGAACAGACGCACATGCTGGAAGGTACGCACCACGCCCATACGGGCAATCTGCTGTCCCGGCAATCCTTCCAGATGGCGATCGCGCAGCATGATGGTGCCACCGGTCGGACGATAAAAACCGGTCAGGCAGTTAAATACCGTGGTCTTACCCGCGCCGTTCGGCCCAATCAGAGAGACGATTTCGCCCTGATTCAGATCCAGTTCCACATTGTTGACCGCCAGCAAGCCGCCAAAGCGCATGGTCAGGCCACGAACCGACAATAATGGTTGCGTACTCATGCCTGTTCTTCCTTCTTCTCAACCTTCAGCTTCATCTCTGGGCGCTTCATCGGCAACAACCCTTGCGGACGCCAAATCATCATCAGCACCATCAGAGCACCCAGCAACAGCATGCTGTACTCGTTCAGATCGCGCATCAATTCACGCGATACCACCAGCAGAATGGCCGCGAGGATCACCGCAAACTGAGAGCCCATACCGCCTAACACCACAATGGCGAGCACGAACGCCGATTCAGCAAAGGTAAAGGATTCAGGACTGACAAACCCCTGACGCGCGGCAAACAGCGTGCCAGCGAAACCGGCAAACGCCGCACTGATGGTAAATGCCGTCAGTTTGATGCGGGTTGGGCTTAATCCTAACGAACGACAGGCAATCTCATCGTCACGCAGCGCTTCCCAGGCACGCCCCAGCGGCATACGCAGTAACCGGTTGATGACAAACAGGGTGGCGATAACCAGCAGCAGCGCTACCAGATAGAGGAAAATGATGCGATCGCTGGGGTCATACTTCAGGCCAAACATGTCGTGGAAAGTGCCCCAACCGCCTTCGCTGACGCGGCGGCTGAATTCCAGGCCAAAGAAGGTCGGTTTAGGAATCTGGCTGATGCCGTTCGGGCCACCGGTAAATTCGGTGTTGTTAAGCAGCAGAATACGCACGATTTCACCGAAACCGAGCGTCACAATCGCCAGATAGTCACCGCGCAGGCGCAACACCGGGAAACCGAGCAGGAAACCGGACAACCCAGCCGCGATACCCGCCAGCGGCAGGCTCTGCCAGAAGCCCAGCCCGTAGTAGTGGTTCAGCAACGCGTAGGTATAAGCGCCAATGGCGTAGAAGCCGCCGTAGCCCAGCACCAGTAAACCAGACAGCCCCACGACAACGTTCAGGCCCAGGCCCAGCATCACGTAGATCAGCGTCAGCGTGGCGATATCCACCGAACCGCGCGACACTAAAAATGGCCAGATCACCGCAATGATAATCAGCACCGCCGCCAGCACTTTTTGACGCGGCGTACTGCCGTCAAAGCTCGGCAGAACCAGTGAGGAGCCACCGCCTGACAGTTTGCGCATCCCGCTTTGGAAGAAGGGGCGCAGCAGTTGGAAGAAGAACACCACCACGCAACCAACGCCGATCAGGTTCCAGCGCACGGCATCTGCCCCGCGCACCACCAACGTGGTGCCATCCAGTCCCAGTTGCATGCCCATCAGGAACGCTGCCAGCACCAGCAGCGTGAATGCCGATATCACGGCATTTAACAGGTTGAGCTGTTTCATACTTTCTCAACCTCCGGACGGCCCAGAATACCGGTTGGCATCACCAGCAGCACCACAATCAACAACGCGAAAGAGACCACGTCTTTGTACTCCGTACTCAGGTAGGCACTGGTTAAAGCTTCTGCCACCCCCAGCACCAGGCCGCCAATCATGGCGCCCGGAATGCTGCCGATCCCGCCTAACACCGCAGCGGTAAAGGCTTTCATGCCCGCCATAAAGCCAATGTAGGGGTTTATCACACCGTAGAACTGGCCCAGCAATACGCCAGCGACCGCCGCCATCGCCGCGCCGATCACAAAGGTCAGCGAGATCACGCGGTCAGTGCTGATACCCAGCAGGCTGGCCATTTTCAAATCTTCCGCGCAGGCACGGCAAGCGCGCCCCATGCGGGAATAGCGAATAAAGGTGGTGAGTGCCAGCATGGTGATGAACGTGACAACCCAGATGGTCACCTGCATGGTGGTAATGGTGGCGGCAAAGCCGTTGCTTTCCCCGACAACCAGTTGACCGTGCACCAGCGTCGGCAGCGCCACGTCGCGCGAACCTTGCGTCAGGCTGACATAGTTTTGCAGAAAGATGGACATCCCGATGGCGGAAATCAGCGCAATCAGACGCTTGGAGTTACGCACGGGCTTATAGGCCACGCGTTCGATGCTCCAGCCATAAGCACTGGCGATCACAATGGCGGCGATAAATCCCGCACCGATCAGCACCCAACTGACGTCGATACCCATCATCATCAGCGCAGCGATAACGATAAAAGAGACATAGCTACCGATCATGTAGACCTCGCCGTGGGCGAAGTTAATCATGCCGATAATGCCGTAAACCATGGTGTAGCCAATGGCAATCAGCGCATAAGTGCTGCCCAACGTCACGCCGTTGAACATTTGCTGAAGGAAATAGAGGAACTGCTCGGACATACCTTTACCTTAGAATTAACCTTTACACCTTAAGATTTTGCCCCCACGGCCTGAAGGCGGTGGGGGCATCGGTGTTCAGGAACTGAGTGGGCGGCAGCGATTATTTTGCGCTAGAAGTGCCATCTGCATGCCACTCGAATACGCCAAACTCAAACCCTTTCAGGTCACCTTTTGTATCCCAGCTCAACGGACCCATTACGGTCTCTACGGTGTTGGCTTTCAGGTCTTTTGCGATAGCTTCCGGTTCTGCACCGCTGCGCGCCATCGCGGTAGTCAGAGACTGCAACGCGGCGTAGGTGGTCCAGACGAACGGCCCGGTCGGATCCAGTTTTTTCGCTTTCAGCGAATCCACGATCGGCTGGTTAGCAGGAACCTGGTCATAACGTTTCGGCAGAGTCACCAGCATGCCTTCAGACGCCGCGCCCGCGATGTTGGACAGTGAGGAGTTGCCTACCCCTTCCGGTCCCATGAATTTGGTGGTCAACCCAGCCTGGCGTGCCTGACGCAGAATCTGCCCCATTTCCGGGTAGTAGCCGCCAAAGTAGACGAAATCCACGTTCTCTTTCTTCAAACGCGCCACCAGCGTGGAGAAATCTTTGTCCCCAGCGGTTACGCCTTCAAACAGCACCACGTTGGCACCCGCTTTTTTCAGGCTGTCCTGAACAGAACGCGCCAGACCTTCGCCGTACTGCTGTTTGTCGTGTACCACAGCGATACGCTGCGGTTTGATGGTATTGACGATGTAGTTAGCGGCGGTCGGGCCCTGATCGGAATCCAGACCGGTGGTGCGCAGCACCAGTTTGTAACCACGGGTGGTCAGATCCGGTGCCGTCGCCGCTGGCGTAATCATCAGCACGCCTTCGTCTTCATAGATATCAGAGGCCGGCTGGGTAGAAGAGGAGCACAGGTGACCAATCACGTAACGAATGCCGTCGTTAATCACTTTGTTGGCAACAGCAACGGCCTGTTTCGGGTCACAGGCATCGTCATATTCCACGGCAACCAGTTTATTACCCTTCACGCCACCTTTGGCGTTGATGTCAGCAATCGCCTGACGTGCACCGATAAATTCCATGTCGCCGTACTGTGCAACCGGGCCGGACATGGCACCGACAACGGCAACTTTGATGTCTTCTGCATGGGCTATGTGTGCGAACGCTGCTGCCATACACCCTAACAGTACGACTTTACCTTTAGCTACTTTCATTCGATTCACCCTATCTGTCGTTATGGAGTTCGCCTGCAAACCTGTACCAACCCGCCATACTCAATCTTTTTCTTATAAGTAAGAACAGGTTAGGCTTTTTATTAGCTATACTTCACTAATAAGGCGTTATTTTTCATGTCATTAAACAGGAATTTTATGCTGCAAATCAACTCCCGCAATCAGAAACAAGCGGTGTAAACAGCATAAAATACCAGCCTTATAAGCCACTATTTATTTTATAGATAGTCAGTTATGCTGCTTTATGTGGCGATGGGCAACTCAATACTCGAAAAATCATCGATGAGGAAAACATTTTCCCTATTAACCGTACAGAAAAACTTACACAACTGTTTATCTACATCACTACTACATTATGCTTTAGGCTACAGCTATGCTTTATGCAAACGCATTGAGAGGGTTATCGAAATGAAGCTCGCCGTCGAATGTCTCTCGTTATTTAGCGACCAGGATAGAATTGATCTCGCCAAGATTTGGCCTCACCAGAACCTCGACCTGTTGGAACAGAGCCTTGACCAGCACGAGCGCCTGTTCGTATCACGCTTCAATGGCCGCTTGCTGGCTGCGGTAATGGTGGAAATTGATGGAGAATACGCAGAACTCGATGACCTAATGGTCAGAGAAGCAACGCGCCGCCGTGGCGTTGGGCTGCACCTGATTCAGGAGGTTGTGCGCCAGTTACCGGGCGTGAAAGAGTTTTGGCTGACCGCCGCCGATCATGCTGGCGTAAACGAAGTCGTGCTGGATCACTTTATGGAAAGCTGTGGGTTCTTTCCGGTGTCAGGCGGGTGGCTTTACACCCGAAGTTAACCGCAAGCCGACATCCTGATACGGCGCAGGGATGATGCCAAGCAATTATGTGGGCCTTCATGGTACACCGCATGCGTGCATGCTATTACCCATAAACACATCGGATACGCATTTCACCACATCTAAAAATCGCTTTTCCCGCCAAGAAATTCGATCCACTAAATAGCAGATAAAGTATATTTCCCTTACTCCCTGCATGAGAGAAATGACCTAATGCCGATTGAATCTCTAAAATTGGACACAAGCACCTTTCCTCCACACCAGAAGATTTCCGTTATTAGTACCTATAATAAAAATCTGTTAAAGATCCAGAACCAAATTGAAAACTTGCCAGAGATAGACGTGGATACACGGAGAGAAATCAATAAGAGCCTACGAAACACCCTATTAGAACTATGTGATATATATAGTAAAAAACTGAATAATAAGACAAACCACGACACGGCAATAATGAAAAACTTACAACTATTACGCATCAAATATTCACTTACAGCAATAAAATGTGGAGATACCGATTGGGAAACATTTCAAATATCTGAGTTTCTGTATCGTAATGTTGATAATTTTATAAACTCGCATCATTGCGTATTAACATTGGATGAGCAAAAGACACAGCGTATTGACTCAACGCTCAGAAATACTGTCTGGTTAAGCTGTCTTTATAATTTCTCACGGGAACTCGTCTACGGAAGAATTGCTGCACCACAGAATAGAGAAAATAAACTCTTTTATGACGTATTCAGCCACTTAAAAACAAGGGCGGTGCCTGATAACCTGGCCTGTGCGATCAGCAACGCACAAGCGGCTCTTAGACTCTGCGAACTCTCTTTTGGTGAAGAGCCCGCACAACAGGATGTACTGTATTGTGATTTAAAAGAGATCGTAGAATTTTATGATGACTATCTACAAGCACGGTATGCAGGGGAGGAGGTGGATTTTCTAATGCAAAATGCCTATTTCAAACGAGCAAAAACACTGATCCCTGATGATGCCAAACACGAGATCGCTCTAGGTTACTATGAACAAGTTACTGAATATCTGTAATACCACGGGGGAGAGACATAAAAAAAACGACCGACATTGTGTCGATCGTTTTTATTGTGAGCACTGATTGTACAACGCGCACGATAAACGGCCATCAAGCCTCAATCGCCGCCCGCAGTTTCTTCATGGCGTTTTTCTCTAACTGACGCACACGTTCTGCGGAAACGCCGTACTGATCGGCCAGTTCCTGCAAGGTGGATTTATTGTCATCATCCAACCAGCGCGCCCGGATAATATGCTGGCTGCGTTCATCCAGCCCTTCCAACGCGTAGGCAAGTTTATCCGCAGCATGATTATCCCAGTTATCTTCTTCAATGCCATCGGCAAAGTCGGAAGATTTATCCTGAAGATACAGCATCGGTGCCATCGCCTGACCATCGTGCGATTCGTCATCCGGCGTGGGATCGAACGTCATGTCTTGCGCGGCCATACGCGATTCCATTTCGCGCACATCTTTGCTGGTGACACCCAATTCACGGGCCACCAGTTCTACTTCATCCTGATTAAACCAGCCCAGACGCTGTTTGGTCTTACGCAGGTTAAAGAACAGCTTGCGCTGCGCTTTGGTGGTCGCAACCTTGACGATACGCCAGTTACGCAACACATATTCGTGAATTTCGGCTTTGATCCAGTGCACAGCAAAAGACACCAGACGTACACCCATTTCCGGGTTGAAGCGGCGCACCGCTTTCATCAGGCCAATGTTGCCTTCTTGAATCAGGTCTGCCTGAGGCAATCCGTAACCCGCATAGGTGCGAGCGACGTGAATCACAAAGCGCAGATGCGACAGGATCAGCGCTTTCGCCGATTCCAGATCGCCCTCGTAATGCAGCCGTTCAGCCAGTGCCCGCTCTTCCTCCGCCGTCAGCATCGGATAGGCGTTGGCGGCACGAATATACCCTTCCAGACTGCCCTGGGGAACTAAGGTGAAAGTTTGCATATCTTTGGTCATTCGACCCCTCTTCAATTAGCGTGAGTGAGTAAACTACAACGTTACCCCTCACATTACGTACAACAAAACCGATGAACCTAACTGCCGCTCCGGCACAGAACCTTTGACTATGCCGTATGCCGAGAGTTCCTTCCGTTCACCGACTAACTCTATTTTATCGCCTGACGGCGACAGATCAAGGTGAACCTGTCGATGATTTTGCCCCACCCTCGGCACGCCAAGGCACCCGAAAATCCTACCAGAAAAAACTCATTCTGGTGTAAAGCGACGTAAATGTTGTACGGTTGCCAGCCATGCCGCCAACCAGCCAATCATCCCGGCAATCAACAACAGCAGCAGTGATTCATCCCAGGTGAGTCCGGTCACGACAAAGCGCGTACCAAATACCGTCGCGACATGATCGACCACGGTAGAAAGCTTCCAGACCAACGCCTGCGACAGAATCAGCGACAGCAACGCGCCACCGCCGCCCAACAATGCACCGCCGTTCAGGAAGGGGCGTAAAATAAAGCCGTCCGTCGCCCCAATCAGCTTCATGACATTGATGGTTTCACGGCGGCTGAAAATACTCAGACGCACGCTATTACCGATAACCAGGAAAACGGCAACAATCATCAGGATTCCGATGGTAGTGGCCACCTGCCCAACCAGTGAGGTCAGCGCCACTAAGCGCGCAAACCAGCTATCATCCATACGGACTTCACTCACACCGTGCACCGCAGCCACGCGATCGCGCAGAGAGGTCAGCGTCTGCGAGCTTTGGAAATTCAGCTTTGGCGTAATGATGGCAACGGCGGGCAGCGGATTCTCTTCCAGCATGTCCAGCGCACCACCGAAACCAGACCAGTTGCGGAACTCACCCATGGCTTCATCACGGGACAGGTAGTTGACCTTCTCCACCCCATCCTCAGCTTGAAGCGTGTTAATCACGCCCTGCGCCGCATCATTGTCCAACGCTTTATCCAGATAGACCGTCAGCTGCGGCGTGGGATACCACTGCGCCGCTGCCTGACTGACGTTTTTCCATACCAGATAACAGATACTTGGCAAGGTCAGCGAGATGGCAATTACCATCACGGTCAGCAGCGTCGCCAGCGGCTGGCGCAGCATATCCGCCAGCGTATTGTCCCAGGCATAACGCCACTGTTCTTGCCAGCCCCCGCGCAGTGCCTTTTCCTTACTCACGCGAGGTTTTGCATTACGGGAATTAGTCGCCATAAACGCCTCCCAGCATACGTCCTTGCGACAGCGTCAGTACGCGATACTGACGGCTGGTAATCAGCGTCGTGTCGTGCGTTGCCATCAACACCGTGACGCCAACGCGGTTAAATTCTTCAAACAGACGCAAAATATCCAGAGACAGCGCGTTATCCAGGTTACCGGTTGGTTCATCCGCCAGCAGCACCGTCGGTTTGTTCACCACCGCGCGGGCAATGCCCACGCGCTGCTGTTCACCGCCTGACAGTTGAATCGGGTAGCTCTTGGCTTTATCCAGCAAGCCCACCTTATCGAGTGCGGCAGATACGCGGCGACGGATATCTTCACTGCTCGCGCCAGCAATAATCAGCGGCATCGCCACGTTATCGTAGACGGTACGATCCATCAGCAAATGGTGATCCTGAAAGATCATGCCGATCTGGCGGCGCAAGAAGGGCACCTCACGCTTTTTCAAGCGGCTGATATTGTGCCCACTAAACAAAATCTGGCCCGCGCTCGGGCGTTCTATGCCACAAATCAGTTTCAGCAGGGTACTTTTCCCGGCACCGGAATGGCCCGTCAGAAACGCCATCTCCCCAGGGAGCAGATGAAAATCCACCCCCTGCAACGCCTGACGTCCACCGAGATAAGCCTTACTGACTTGTTCAAAGCGAATCATCCGTTTTCATCCTCTCGGGCAAGCTGTTTATCCTCACGAGACATCAGTCTTCGCGGGCAAAAAGCGCCTCAATAAAATCGTCAGCCTTAAAGGGACGCAAGTCATCAATACCTTCCCCTACCCCAATATAGCGGATAGGAATCCCAAACTGATCGGCGATGGCAAAGATCACCCCGCCTTTCGCGGTGCCATCCAGCTTGGTCAAGGTGATGCCGGTCAAGCCGACGGCATCATTAAACAGTTTCGCCTGGCTGACGGCGTTTTGCCCGGTGCTGGCATCCAACG
Source organism: uncultured Symbiopectobacterium sp. (assembly GCA_964293225.1). Classification (GTDB taxonomy): domain Bacteria; phylum Pseudomonadota; class Gammaproteobacteria; order Enterobacterales; family Enterobacteriaceae; genus Symbiopectobacterium. The sequence continues at coordinate 42,339 of CAXYYB010000018.1, forward strand.
TCAGCATGATTTCATGCGGCGCAGACTCATCCAGTTTTTTCATCACGCGGACAATTTTCTTCAATTCTTCCATCAGGTGCGCTTTGTTCTGCAAGCGTCCTGCGGTATCCGCGATCAGCACGTCAGCACCGCGCGCTTTCGCCGCCTGAATGGCGTCAAAAATCACCGAGGCGGAATCCGCCCCCGTATGCTGCGCGACCACGGCCACGTTGTTACGCTGGCCCCATACCTGCAACTGCTCCACGGCGGCGGCACGGAAGGTATCCCCAGCAGCCAGCATCACCGATTTACCCTGCGCCTGGAACTGGCGCGCCAGTTTACCGATGGTGGTGGTTTTCCCGACACCGTTAACGCCCACCATCAGGATCACGTAAGGGTTTTTGCCATCGATATTGAGCGGTTCGTCCACCTTGTTAAGGATAGCGCCCATCTCTTCTTTCAGTTTTACCAACAGCGCATCGGCATCTTTCAACTGCTTGCGGCTGGCATGCTCTGTCAGGTCGGCAATGATCTTGCGCGTGGTTTCCACGCCGACATCAGCAATCAATAATTGCTCTTCCAGTTCCTCAAACAGATCGTCGTCGATTTTCTTACCGCGAAACAATCCGATAAATCCGGAACCGAGATTTTCTCGGGTTTTTACCAGACTGCGTTTTAGCCGGGCGAAAAAGCCCTCTTTGGTCGGCCTTTCCTGCTCTTGAACGACGGGCACAGGCTCAGCAACGTGTTCTGCAACGTGTTCTGCAACGTCCGTCAGCGCTTGCTCATCGGCACTGTCCTGTAGTGGCAGAACATCTTGTGATGGCAAAATGTCCTGCGCTTCAGGGCTCGCTGACACCTCTGCACGGTCTACCGTCTCAACGGTTTCAGCGACGTCCGCGATGCGCGGCAATTCGGGCTGCGCTGCTGCCGGTTCTTCCAGCACCTGTGCGCGGTGAACCTCAGCCTGCACGTCAGGCTCGTCGTTTGGCGTTTCGGTGTGAACGTCTGATACCACAGGCACATCACTGTCCTGAGGCGGTACCACATCCTGCTGCTGTTCTGCTGTTTGCGGTTGCTCAGTCTGTTCCTCTTCCTGACGCCCTAATCCCAGCCAGGAAAAGAAACCGCGTTTTTTCTCTTTTGTCATATCGCAATCGCGCCCCATGCTGCTGCTCACAGCAGCGCTTAAATAAGTGAAGTCAATAGCCCGGTCAGAGTCTACCACTTTCCGCCCAGCAGCAACACGCACCATGGCAGGGCAGGTGGCGACAATCTCGGTAACGAAGTATGTCATCTCGATAACCGCGTAGGCCAAAACCACGCGTCACCGCAGAGAAACCTGATATTAACATTCCTTCCCTCCTTAACCCTCGTTAGAATAGCGCCTACCTATTACCGATAGCGAATTTCAGCACCCGGCAACCCGGTGTTCTACAGTAAACAGACGATGGCAAAAAAAAATGCACCTGCACAGGCAGGCCAAATCCGCATTATCGGCGGCCAGTGGCGCGGACGAAAACTGCCCGTGCCAGACAGTCCTGGGCTGCGCCCTACCACCGATCGCGTTCGTGAAACGCTGTTTAACTGGCTCGCGCCAGTCATTCAGCAGTCCCGCTGCCTGGATGGATTCGCAGGCAGTGGCGCACTAGGGTTTGAAGCGCTGTCACGCTATGCAGCCCATGTCACCCTGCTGGAAAACGAACGCAACATTGCCCGGCAACTGGAGCAAAATGCGGTGCTGTTGAAGGCGAACAACGCGCGCATCATCAACACCAATACGTTGAACTGGTTGGCGCAGGCCGGTGAACCCTATGACGTGGTGTTTCTCGACCCTCCCTTTCGCCGGGACTTATTGAACCAAACGCTCAGTTTGCTGGAACAGCAGGGCTGGCTGGCACCCGAGGCGTGGATTTATGTGGAAACCGAGGCCGAGAATGGCGACCTCGAGATTCCCGTGACCTGGACGCTACACCGCGAAAAAGTGGCAGGACAAGTGGCATACCGGCTGTATATCCGCCAGGCTACGCCCACACAGCATGAAGAGGCAGACGATGATTTGGATTAACCTGGGCCGGATATTGATGATCGGCGTGTGGGGCTTTTTAATTACCAACCTGATTGCGCCCTTTCCCCGCCCGCTGAACATCTTCATGATGGTCGCGATGGGGTTTACGCTGTTGATGCACGGTTTTCAGGTGTTGTTGTTACGTGCCAGCCACGGTAAAGAACAGGGGCCACTGAGCCGCGCGCTGGAAGCGCGTATTTTCCTGTTCGGGGTTTTTGAACTGCTGGCGTGGCAAAAAAAGATGAAGGGTGTTCAACCCACTAACGGATCGAAAAAATAGCCCTATGCAGGTTCGAAGGACACAAAGCGTGAGCCTTGGACCTGCAATCTGCCCGTCATCCCCAACGCCAGCGCCTGATACTGCGTTTCGCTCAGGCGATAGGTAAGGTTTTCCCCTGCGGGCAACAGCCTAAACGTCGCCTCATAGCGCACAGGAGGATCGGGATTCATTGGCTGTGTGCGCGTGGGGCGTGCCAACGGTATGGCGCGCAGCGCAGCGATCTCGACCGCTACCGTGCGTAGCGGTGCGGCATCGTCCGCAGCGCGCTGGCGTCGTTGCCGCAGAAACTGTCGCCACCCCAGAAACAGGATCAGGCTGACAGCCAAAGACCACCAATGGGATATTTCCCACGACATCAGGGCTTTTTCCCAGACAGGAAAGGGAAAGCGGTGACATTGTCGCCCAGATCGGAAATACGGGCCGCCCCTTTCTCCGTCACGGCGTCGATGCGGATCACCGCTTGCAGCGGAATAAAGCTGCGATTTACGCCGGAAAACTCCGTTTTCAGCTTCTCGGTAGAAGGGTCCACCAGCAGGGTGGAGGGGCCGTCAAAAACAAAATCCGCAATCTCAATAAACCCAAACAGACTGCTTTGCACCAACTCCCGCACGTAAAGCTGATAATTTTTGCCGTTATTCATAAATTGAATCCGGTAGAGCGCTGACTCATTGCTCATGCAAAAACCGTCCCCCTTCAGTGGTATCGCGAAGATATATATACAAAAAAACGATCATTATTGCCGCCAACATAGCATGAAGCGCGTGACTTCGCACTTGTCACACGGCGTGTTGTTCATCCCGCGTGCGATCTCCTACACTCAATGATGAAAAATCCAATAAGGTGATAAGGATACCCTATGCTCTGGTCGTTTATTGCCGTTCTGTTTTCAGGCTGGCTCTACGTCGATGCCAGCTACCGTGGGCCTGGCTGGCAACGCTGGCTGTTCAAACCCATTACCATCGCGCTGCTGCTGGCACTGGCCTGGCAAACGCCGCTGATGAGCGTCACCGGTTACTTTATCGTGCTCGGCCTGTTGGCAACGTTAGCTGCGGATATCCTGCTGTTGCTGCCCATACAGCGCATGTTGTTCGCCATCGGTGCCTATTCTGCCTGCCATCTGCTTTACACCATCGGGTTTCTGGTGGCGAAAACGTCACTCACCTTTTTCTGGCCACTGCCGCTGTTACTGTTGGTGATTATCGCGATATTGCTTGCCATCCTGTGGTCACGGCTCGGCACCCTGCGCTGGCCGGTCGTGGCATTTGTCGCAGTGAATGCAGTCATGGTGTGGGTTGCCGGGGAACAGTACTTTGCGCTTGGCAACAGTAATAATCTCTCCTGGTTTGCAGGCAGCGTGCTGCTGTTTATCGCCCACGGTGTCTGGCTGATTCACCATTACCGCTTTCCGTTTCGTGCCCATCAGGCGATGGTTGCCGCTGGCTATTTCGCGGGCCATTTTTTGATCGTAAGGGCGCTCTATTTTTAACCAGCGCTGAATATCAAAAGCGCTGTGCAGCTACTGGTCGCAGTGATAAAGTCTTGGATGAGAACCACTATCATCAAATAGGAGAGCATGATGCATTCTCATCACCAGACTCACGCTTGCCACACTCACCACGATCACGGTGCCAACGCATGCTGCCAGCGCCATGCGCAACACAGTAGCCATGCCGATCGCAGTTGCTGCGCGGTTACACACAACACCACAGCAATCTCTGCGTGCGACACCACACCCAGTGCGGAACACAGCGCATCTGACGGTGGAGAGAGCGGCGATTCCGGCGACCCCGACGGCAGCGACAGTGACGCCTCCCCGGCTTCCGGCGTGCGCTTCAGTTGGATTATCCGCGGGATGGATTGTCCCAGTTGCGCCAAAAAGATCGAAAACGCTATCACCCCGCTTCCCGGCGTCATTCAAGCAAGCGTTCGCTTCGCCACCGAAAAACTCATTGTTGATGCACAATCCGATATTCGTACACAGATTCAACGCGCCGTAGAGCATGCTGGGTTTACCTGGCAAGATACGTCCCCTGGCGCAACCGCCCCAACATCATCTGCCCCTGCCGAAACGCCTTTACGCCGAATCCTGCGTGAACACGGTTTTCTGCTTTTGTTTGCGGTATTAACCGCCGTCAGCGGGATACTTTCGCTGTTTTCGCCGCGCGCTTCAGAGATAGCCTTTATCGCTACCACGCTGCTGGGGCTGATACCGCTGCTCGGACAGGCGATTAAACTGATTCGCAGCGGCACGCCCTTTGCCATCGAAACGCTGATGAGCGTCGCCGCGCTGGGTGCCTTGTTGATTGGTGCCACCAGCGAAGCCACCATGGTGATTTTGCTGTTTATGCTGGGAGAGCGCCTGGAGGCCTACGCCGCACAGCGCGCCCGTCGCGGCGTCAGCGCGTTGATGGCATTGATGCCAGAAACCGCAACGGTGATCCGTGCGGGTCAGCGAACTCAGGTCAGCATTGCCGCACTGCAACCTGGCGATGTGATCGAAGTGGCACCGGGCAGCCGATTGCCCGCCGATGGCGAACTGCTGGTTCCCCATGCCAGCTTTGATGAAAGCGCATTGACCGGGGAATCCCTGCCGGTGGAGCGTGAGCAGGGCGACAAGGTCTCAGCAGGCAGCCTAAGCGTCGATCGCCTGATACAGCTGCGCGTGATCTCCGAACCGGGCAACAGCGCCATCGACCGTATTTTGCATTTGATTGAAGAAGCCGAGAGCCACCGTGCGCCGATAGAGCGTTTTCTCGATCGCTTTAGCCGCTATTACACCCCGGCCATCATGCTGCTCGCCGCGGCGACCATCGTGGTGCCGCCACTGCTATTCGGTGCGCCGTGGCAGGAGTGGATTTATCGCGGTCTGACGCTGTTGCTGATTGGCTGCCCCTGTGCGCTAGTCATTTCCACCCCGGCGGCCATCACGTCCGGCCTTGCGGCCGCTGCCCGGCGCGGCGCGCTCATCAAAGGCGGCGCGGCACTGGAGATTCTGGGCACCATCAATACCATCGCCTTCGACAAAACCGGCACCCTGACACAGGGCAAACCGCAGGTGACGGATGCGATACCCACGCAGGGCGTGAGCACGGCAGCGTTGCTGGCACGCGCGGCGGCGATCGAGGCGGGTTCCCACCATCCGCTGGCGAAAGCCATTGTCCAGCATGCCCGCACGGTTGCCCCGATGTTGCCGGTGGCAACGGCACAGCGTGCACTGGCTGGCGTGGGGGTTGAAGGCGTTATCGCAGGCAAAACCATCAGCGTTAAAGCCCCCGCTAAAATCGCCCCCGAGGCGCTCGACGCAGACTGGCGCGATCGGATTCACACTCTGGAAAGCGACGGAAAAACCGTGGTGGTGGTGCAGGAAGAAACGCAGATCATTGGCTTGCTGGCACTGCGTGACACCTTGCGGGCGGATACGCCGCAAGCGATTGAGGCACTGCGCACACTGGGAATCCGCTGCACCATGCTCACCGGTGATAACCCACGTTCGGCAGCAGCCATCGCGGCAACGCTGGGCATTGACTATAAAGCGGGTCTACTGCCCGCCGACAAAGTGGATGCCGTGCGCGAGATGAACCAGACCCACCCGACGGCGATGGTAGGCGATGGCATTAACGATGCGCCAGCAATGAAATCGGCGGCGATCGGTATCGCCATGGGCGGGGGCAGTGACGTTGCGCTGGAAACCGCAGATGCGGCGCTTACGCATAATCGGCTAAGCGAACTGGCGGGCATGATTCGGCTTTCGCGCGCCACGCGCAACAATATCCGGCAAAACATCACGCTGGCATTAGGGCTGAAAGCCATCTTTCTGGTGACCAGCCTGCTCGGACTCACCGGATTGTGGCTTGCCGTACTGGCTGATTCCGGTGCCACGGCGCTGGTGACCGCCAATGCGCTGCGCTTATTGCGGCGTGAAAAACCACAAGACGCCGGATAACGACAAAGAGACTACTTCTTGCGCAGGAGGTAGCGGTAGGGCAGTGATGCCGTCTCCTGTGCCAGAAGCTCGTGCTCCATATAAACGCAAAAGCCCGGTATATCACGCGTAGTTGCCGGGTCATCCGCCAGAATAAGTAGCGTCTGCCCCGTCTCCATTTGACGCACGGTCTTACGCACCATCATCACCGGTTCCGGGCAGCGCAGCCCCTGAGCATCGAGGGTTTTATCCGGGTTGGTGAAGGTGTCGGTCATCATTATTCTCGGCAATCGCATAAAGACATAGATAACGACCGCCCTGTGTGGCAGCCGTCAAAACCGCCCTAGTTTACGCCGCAGATTTTCCTGCGCAACCTACGATATCGATTGCGCATAAATTCACCATTGCAATCCCCGCCTAACAGCGTATCATGCCGCGCGCTGCTTCTTGTGTCGGTCGCATCGATCCTGTATCAGTCGCATTCAATAAGCAGTATGAATGATGTGCCATAATGTCATTGTTAACGGCACCACTTGGGTTCCCTCACCCCAATCACTAAAAAGGTCACATAGCCATGTTTCATTTTACCGCCCAGCAGCGACTTAGTGCGCTTGTCTGGCTGTCGTTGTTCCATATCCTGATCATTACCTCCAGTAATTATCTGGTGCAGTTGCCGATCTCCATCTTCGGGTTTCATACCACCTGGGGCGCGTTCACCTTCCCGTTTATCTTTCTGGCCACCGATCTGACCGTGCGTATCTTTGGTGCACCCTTGGCTCGCCGGATTATTCTGACGGTGATGGTGCCCGCACTGGTGATTTCCTATGTGGTATCCGCGCTGTTTTATCAGGGGGAGTGGCAAGGGTTCAGTGCGCTCGCCAGCATCAACATCGTGGTTGCGCGTATCGCGTGCGCCAGCTTTATGGCCTACGTGCTGGGGCAAATTCTGGATGTGCATGTGTTTAACCGCCTGCGCCAGCGCAAGGCATGGTGGGTCGCTCCCACGGTCTCCACGCTGTTTGGTAATTTAAGCGATACGCTGGCCTTCTTCTTCATCGCCTTCTATCGCAGTACCGATGCGTTTATGGCGGCAAACTGGGTGGAGATCGCCTTGGTCGATTACACCTTCAAATTGCTGATCAGCCTGTTGTTCTTCTTGCCGATGTACGGCGTGATGCTCAATATGCTCCTCAAGCGTTTGAGTGAATCCCACAGTCATCCCATATTGCGCGAGCCGTCATCGACTGAACAATGGCGCTGATGACTGGCAGCCCTTCCACTGCGTGTAGAAGGGCTGTCTCAGGAACCGTCCTAAATAGGTTTTGTGACAACAAAACGCTTGAGTTTCCCCGGTGAATAGGGTGCGATATAGCGGTTTACCCGTGCATGCCTGATAAAAGAGAAGGACGCTTATGCCGAAGCTAGTGAAATATTTTGGAATTACGTTGCTTGCCGCACTATTGGCCGCCTGTGACGGTAAGAAAGACGACAATGCGGGCCACGCGGGACACGATGCCCCGGCCGCGCAGGCCGCCAGTCAAACCATCTCGCTGCTGTCTGGCAACGTCACGTTCACGCTGCCTGCGGATATGCATGATCAAAGTGGGAAAGTGGGTTCACAGTCCAACAACATGCATGTCTACGCCAACGATAATGGCCAGCGCGCCGTGATTGTCATTCTGGGCGATAGCAGCAACGAAACCCTGCCAGTATTGACACAGCGCCTTGAAGATCAGCAGCGCGCCCGCGATGCCAACTTGCAGGTGGTAACCAATAAGGCCATTGAGATTAACGGCCATGCGCTGCAACAGCTCGACAGCATTTCCAACAGTGGCAGCGGCAAGCAGGTTTACTCTTCCGTGCTGCTGGGCAATGTGGCGAACCAACTGTTGACGCTGCAAATCACGCTGCCCGCCGAGAATCAGCAAGCCGCGCAAACTGAAGCAGAAAGTATCATTCGCACGCTGACGTTGAAGTAATGATGATGAGGCCGCATACGCGGCCTCTGTCTTTAATACGTTCAGTTCGCCTTTACCACGTTTTTCCCCGCAATGCGCCCAAACACGATGCAATCCGTCATGGCAACGCTGCCCAGACGCACCGCACCATGCACCCCGCCAGCGGCTTCCCCGGCGGCATACAGCCCCGCAATCGGCTTCAAATCAAAACCAATGACCTGCGCATCTTTATTAATCGCCAAGCCACCCATGGTGTGGTGCACGCGCGGCCAGAGACGCGCCACATAGTAAGGTGGCGTGATATTGGGCGAGGCATCTTTGAAAATCATACAGCCCAGGTCAGGATCGTTTTCCAGATGCTGCTCCACGTAGCCGTTCCAGCGCTTCACCTGTTCGACAAACGCTGCCACCGGCATGCCGTAAGCCTGCGCCACCTCTTCTAACGTGTTGTAAGTTTTGAGCGAACCATTTTTCAGCGCGCCGTTCATTTGCCCTTCATCGACCATTTTCAGCGTGTTGGTTTTGTCCGCGATAATCAAGGCCGGATGCCCCAGTTGAATAATGGCATCGGCACGCTCTTTACGGTTGCCGGTTTCTTTAAAGAAGCGTTTGCCGTTGGCAGGATCGACCATCAGACCATAACCCACCACGCGTTCAACAAACTGCGGGATATAGCCAAAACCCTGTTCATCCGGACTGGTCCAGGGGCCGAGTTGGATCCAATCCATCTGCGTCGCCAAAGCACCGATCATGCTGGCCGCCATCAGCGCTTCTCCTGTCGCGCCCGGTTGGTTGGTAGAGGTGAACGCATCCGTCAGGCGTGGGTCGTACATTTGCCGTAACGCAACGCCTTGGGAGAAGCCACCAGATGCCAGCACCACCCCTTTAGTTGCACGGATAAACGCGATGGAGCCGGAAGCATCATCGGGAAACTTATAGCCACGCCGCACTTCCGCCCCAAGCACACGCCCTTGGTTGTCAATAATCAACCGCTCCAGCTTAGTACGCTGTTCAATCACAACGCCCAGCTCTTTGGCCTTCTGGTACTGTTTCACCACCAGTCCAGAACCGGAGCGCTGCTTCAGTTGGTGAGCACGTTTCACCGAGTGGCCGCCATGATAGTTGACCCGGTCAAACTCAGCGCCGAGGCTTTTGGCCCACTCCAGCGCCTCCACCGAGTGATCGGCGACGGTGCGCGCCAGTTCAGGGTAGTTCAGCCAGTTTCCCGCTTTCATCATGTCCTGATACATCAGCTCCGGGGAATCCTTGATGCCCAGCGCCTGCTGCATGCTGGAGCCCGCCGCCGACAGATCGCCGCCGTTAAGTATCGAGTTTCCGCCAAACAGCGGCATTTTTTCGATAATCAGCACATTCGCCTTAGCGTTACGCGCTTCAATGGCGGCGGCTAATCCGGCGAAACCCGTGCCAATAATCAGCACATCCACCGTAGTATCCCACTTCTGCGGCTCCGGTGCGGGTGGTGCAACGGCCGCAGCAGGGCGAGACAGCGCCATGCCGCCCAATGCGCCCATCATGATACCGGTAGATTTAAGGAAATGACGGCGCCCCTGGGGATCGGGGTCTTGCTTGGTGTTTTTACTCATAAGATTATCTCCATGTTCAGAAACATCGAATCGAGCTGAGAAAAAATCCAGTGCAATCAAAAGATAACGAAAATTGGCGTGGTGCAGCGAGCAGGCAGAATACGACGGGCGCTCGCGCCTTGAGTCGGCGGTAATGCACTATTCCACCATGAAAAGTAAGGGATTAAACGTGAAGCGCCGCCCAATGTAGAGAATCGGTGTCATAAAGAAAAAAACAATTGATCCGATAACGCCTAAAACCCCGTTTCAAGGAAGAAAAATGATAAAAATCTGTTCCGTTATTATGCTTACATTCTGTCTGTTTCTGACGGGATGCCGGTCGTTTGGGGAATTGGGCGCGCGTGCGCAAGACCCTGTCGTGTACCGCGATCCTGCGGATGCCAATGGCAATGTAGCGAGAATTCGGTTTGTCGGTAATGTCACTGGCACGTCCATCCGGCAAAAAAGTAACCCAGGTCTGAAAAACCACTACCTTGTGCCACATACCATGTTGGGGTTCTATAACGAGACGCGGGATATAGGCATACCAAAGTTGACTTATCGTCCACAGGACTATAAAGGCTACTACTTTGAAATAAAGATCCGATCTGAACCGACCATCCTCAATATTTCCACTGACGCCGGTCCCCGCGGTTACTGCGTAACATCCTTTCTTATCACTCCAGAAGCAGGGAAAGATTACGATCTGAATTACGACCAGAAAGAAAACAGTAAAATATGTGTTTTGCACTTCAATGAAATTGTCCGCGACCCTACAACAGGGGTAACCGTGTTAAAACCCGCCCCTTATCAGGTTAAAAAGAAATATAATCAGGGCTTCGATGACTAGTATACGCAAAGCCGCCTATCTCCTTTCAATGGTGTTGTCGTTATCGGGGTGTGTTCTGGATGGCGCGCGGTCGCATTCAACCGCATTAGAAGATGTTGATAACGACAATCTACACACCTTGTTTATCAATGGAAAAACCACCAAGCGCGACGTATTAATCAAGCTCGGTCCTCCCTTCAACAATAAGGGCGATATCGCTACACTAATATGGTTGTATCACTATCGACACGAAAAAAGGCCGCTCTTTCTGCCGAAAGTGGGTCCGCTAGCAGGCCAGGACAAGACGCTATCACTGCGATTTGATGAGAAAGGTGTGTTGGTAGACGCGGTTTTGATTGATAAAGCTGCTAACTAACCACCTCAGCGTCACACCGGTTCATGATTGAATCGGTGTGACGGTGTGAACAGGCTGTCGCAGTGAGCAAACGCTTATTGCCGCGACGAAAGGTTTTCTTCCTGCGCCAACGGGATACCACGACGACTCAGACGCAGCGTCATCAGCAAACCGACGCTCACTAATATCGCCGCCACCAGATAAATAGCGCCTACGCCGGTGTAGCCCATCATTACTCCCGCCAACGGACCGACCAACCCAAGGGACAAGTCGAGAAACAGCGTGTAGGTCGCCAGTGCACTGCCCTGATTTTGCGGTGCAACCACTTTGACCGCCAGAACGCCAAGCGAAGGGAACACCAGCGAGAAACCGGCACCGGCCAGAAAAGCCCCTAGTTCCGCCATCAGCGGCAGCGCGGCGCTCCAGATAAACAGCAGACCAGTAATTTCCACCGTAAAACAGACGATAGCCACGCGCAGCCCGCCAAAACGGTTAATGCTGTTGGGGAATAGCAGACGCACGCCAACAAAGGCACAGCTGAAAATGGTCAGGGTCAGCGCGGCGCCTTCCCAGTGTCGATCGGCATAGAACAGGGTGATAAACGTGGCGATCACGCCAAACCCGACGGATGCCAACGCCAACACAATACCGTAAACCCACACTTTACCCAGCACTTCGCGAAACGGTAGCTTTTTACCCGGCGTCACTTTCGCCGCCTCACGCGGCAGCGCGAGCAGCACAAACAGCAGAGCAATGGCGATGACGGTATACGACACCAGCTTTAACCCACCGATGTGATTGATCCAAACGCCGAGCGGCGCGCCGATCGCCATCGCGCCATACGTCGCCACGCCATTCCACGAGATCACTCGCCCGATATGCCGCGAGCCCACTACGCCCACGCCCCACAGCGTCGCGCCAGTGCCGGCAAAACTTTGTCCCGCTCCCAGAATCAAGCGGCCGATGCACAGCAAGGTCAACGCCACAATGGGTGAACTGTCGTTCCAGGCCGCCAGCGCATAAAACACCCCGCTGACCACCGCACCGCATAGCCCCAGCACCACCACTTTCTTTGGCCCTTTCTCATCCGCGATGCGTCCAGATTGCGGCCGGCTCAACAGCGTGGTGAAGTACTGCAAACTGATCACCAACCCGGCCCAAAAGGCGCTAAACCCCAAATGTTCATGCACGTAGCCCGGCAATACCGCAAGCGGCAGCCCAATGGTCAGGTAATTGGCAAAGTTGAACATCACCACGGAAAAAATACGCAAATTAAGGCGCAACGCGCTTGGCGCAGACTCTGAAGCAGGCATGAAAGGTTTTACTCGATTAACGGCGTGGCAGCATCAGCGCAATAGCGCCAACCAAACAGACCTCAAGCGGTCTTTAACGAGTATAAACAAGCGTCAACACGCTTTCATCGTAAATGTGCGCCATATCATCACTTGAGTGATTATTTAGTGCAAAATCTTTTGCATATTCAATTATGGCGCAGGTCATCCTGATTTTTTTCTCTGTGCACTTTTATCCTCCAGTGCGCGCATCAGATATGCCAAAGGTACAAAGAACGTCTTCCTCTGCCGATTGTTGGTTATAATCAATCTATCGCTGTACGACGTTTGCGGTTAAATTTTTTTATATAACCCGTTGATGGCAGGCACTATCCGCACGTCGGCTTTTCATTGAACAGGAGGAAATGGATGCCCGCACCGGTCGATCCGCATCATTCAACATCCACCGCGTCTTCATGGCTTTCACGCGGTAAGCGTATTGCGCAACGCATTCAGGCGATTCCCAGCATTGCGCACCTGATCCGCGCTGGAGAGCGTTTCAACGATCGCATGGGAAACCAGTTTGGCGCCGCCATCACCTATTTTTCTTTTCTGTCGCTAATCCCGATTTTGATGGTCTCCTTCGCGACCGTCGGTTTCGTGCTTGCCTCCAACCCCGATATGCTGACACAGCTGATTGACCGCATCGTCAACAGCATTAGCGACCCCAATTTGGCGATGACGTTAAAAAATACGGTAAAGACCGCGGTTGAACAGCGCACCACCGTCGGTGTCACCGGGCTACTGATCGCGCTCTATTCCGGTATCAGTTGGATGGGCAATTTGCGTGAAGCGATCCGCGCCCAATCCCGTGATGTCTGGGAACGCAAGCCACACGAAGAAGAAAAAATCTATTTTCAGTACGTGCGGGATTTCCTCTCTCTGATAGGGCTATTGATCGCGCTGACCATTACGATGTTTCTCACTTCAGCGGCGGGCACGGCACAAAGCGCTATCGTTTCTGCACTCGGGCTGGAGGGCATCGAATGGCTGCGGCCTCTGCTCCGCGTAATAACACTCACCATCTCCATTTCCGCTAACTATTTGGTGTTCCTTTGGATTTTCATGATATTGCCTCGCCATAAGCCGAAGCACAAAGCGCTACTGCGCGGCACGCTGCTTGCCGCCGTGGGGTTTGAGGCCATCAAATTCGCCATGACGGTCGCGTTGCCAAAACTCGCCAGCACCCCGTCCGGTGCCGCTTTTGGCTCAGTCATTGGCCTAATGGCCTTCTTCTACTTCTTTGCTCGCCTTACGCTGTTTTGTGCGGCATGGATTGCAACGGCGAACTATAAAGGCGATAAATCAATGGATGACACACCACGCTAACCAATAACGGGAGATCCCATGCCATTTGTTAACATCAAAATTACGCGCGATGGCGCAACCACAGAGCAAAAACGCCAGTTGATTGCAGGCGTCACCCAATTGCTGGTCGACGTTATGGGTAAAAATCCGGCCACCACTACCGTTATCATTGATGAAGTGGATACCGACAACTGGGGACTGGGTGGCGAAAGCGTCACCGAATTGCGTAAGCCTAAGTCCTGATATTTCGCGCGTTGAGCACCAGAAGGATCGGGAGTGGTCAATTTTCCCGATCCAGGTCATGAAAAAATAAAACATCGTTTTAAGACTATTGACTCAATGCCTGCGAACGTTGAGACTGAAGCCCATTGCTCTCTTTTTTTTATGACCTTTTTCTTCACTTTTTCGAACGGGCCAGCTTCTGATGACCACTAAAAACATTGCCGTGATTGGCGAATGCATGATTGAACTGTCGCAAAAGGGTGCGGACCTCAACCGCGGCTTTGGTGGCGACACCCTGAACACCGCCGTGTATGTCGCTCGCCAGGTGAATACCGACGCTCTGGGCGTCCACTACGTGACCGCACTGGGCACGGACAGCTTCAGCACGGAAATGATGACGGCCTGGGAAAAAGAGAAGGTGGGCACGTCGCTGATTCAGCGTCTGGACAACAAGCTGCCGGGCCTGTACTTCATTGAAACCGACGACACCGGTGAGCGCACCTTCTACTACTGGCGTAATGATGCCGCCGCGCGTTTCTGGCTGGACGGCAAAGATGCCGACGCCATCTGCGAGCGCCTGGCCACTTTTGACTATCTCTACCTGAGCGGTATCAGCGTAGCGATTCTTAACCCTGCCAGCCGCCAGCGTTTGCTGACATTGCTGCGTGCCTGCCGTGCCAACGGCGGCAAGGTGATTTTTGACAACAACTACCGTCCGCGCCTGTGGCAAAGCAAAGAAGAGACACAGCAAGCCTACAGTGACATTCTCGCCTGCACCGATATCGCCTTCCTGACGCTGGACGACGAAGACATGCTGTGGGGCGAACAGCCGGTGGATGCCGTGCTGGCGCGCACGCACGGTTTCGGCGTGTCTGAAGTGGTGATTAAACGCGGCGCAGACTCCTGCCTGATTTCTGAAAACGGACAGCCGTTGGTCGATGTTCCGGCGGTGAAATTGCCGAAAGAGCGCGTAGTGGATACCACTGCGGCAGGAGACTCTTTCAGCGCAGGCTATCTGTCAGTGCGTCTGTGCGGCGGCTCGACGGAAGCGGCGGCCAAACGCGGCCACCTGACCGCCAGCACGGTGATTCAGTACCGTGGTGCCATCATCCCGCAAGACGCCATGCCGGCTTGATAACAAGACGAAATACAGCGAAAAGGGAAGCCAGATGGCTTCCCTTTTTATTGGGCGAGGTAACAACCAGGCTCATTACTGCACTGGTTTTGTCTGCGCCGCCGCCTCCGACGGTGCGGTCGATGCAGCCTCCACCGCGACCGGAGGTGTCATGATTTTACTGTACACCTCATACAACGCCTTGGTGTTGACTTCCGGCTCACCCCTTTGCTGTTTGAGCATCAGCGTGGTTTCCTGAGAAAGCTGCTGATGTAATTCCTGATTCAGCAACGGTAGCGTCAATTCAGACAGATAAGCCTGACGCAACTTCTGATACTGTTCCGGTGCAATATCCACCACGCCATTACGCTGAGAGCGCAAGCGCTGCTGCATCAACACATCGGTACTGGTGCGGGCGTAGGTCGCAAACAGTTTGCTGAGCTCGTCGCTCTTGCGCGCTATCAGCGCATCAAACTCTTGCTGCGTTAACCCCTTTTCGCGCAAGGTCACCAGCTCTTTTGCCAGGAAGGTCACCGCAGCCTCAGCATTCTCGCTGTTGGGACTGTCGAGATGAATGCCACACTGTGCACGGGTATAGTACACATCGCAGTTAACGCGCACGCTGGTTTCTTTAAGCCCGCTTTTTTCCAATGCCTGCTGCACATGCCAGAACAGCGCTTCGCGCGCCAAATCACTGTGCCAGTAGCGGGTAAGCGCCTGCGATTCGCGGATAGGGTGCCAGGGCATATCCCAGATCAGCGAGAGCGTATCGCGCTTCGCCTTGTCGAGCATAAAACCAATCGGCTCCGCAGGCAGCGGCGAGAGCGTCGGCATTGGAGCCGGTGCGGTGCGTTTACCTTCCAGCGAGACAAACGCTTTACTGATAAGCTCGTTTATCTGGCGAGTTTCTACATGCCCCACCACATACAGCGTCATCGCATCAGGGGTGTACCAGGCTTTGTAAAACTGCGACATCATTTCCGCCGTTGGACGTGCTTTGACGTTCTGCGCCGGATCGTGCGCCAGCAGAGACGATCCTTTCAAGCGATAACGCCACGTGGGATCCTGCGGATCGGCGGGAACACTCACCACTTGATCGGGAATGCGTAACGCGTTCGCGATACTGCCATCATCAATCTTGATGCCCCCTGCCGTTTCTGCCAGCCAATTCAGCGCATCTTTAAGCAATTCAGGCCGATTATTGGGCAAACTGAGGTTGTAGGAGGTGTAGTCGTACGAGACAAACGCGGGCGGCAGCGGCTTCGCACCGTTAGCCTCCGGTATCAGCAACGAAGGAAGCTGTGCAACCGGTAAATTATCGCCCGGCGTCAGCGCCAAACGAGAAATAAGGTGCGCAAAGCCCGACTGCTGAGCGCTCTCAGCCAGAGAACCGGCATTAACCACTAAACGTAATTCAATCCGATCCCCAGGACGCTGCGGCGTGGTCAGTAACTGCCACGTGAAGCCATTATCCAGCTTTCCCTGCTGCCAGGCAGGATCGGGTTGTAGTGTTTCAGCTTGCACGCTGCCACCAGCCAACGCCAGCAACACTCCACCAACTAAGAACCCTATTTTGGTGCCCTGCATGTGAACCCCTACTTAACTGACTATCCAACACAGTAAAAGATGATTGTTGCAATAAGGTCTGTACGCTCTCTCACCGCCCAATACGCCAATCCTTTTCAGGATGCGCCAGCGGAGATATTACGAGGAAATCGGAACGATCAGTTTACCCTTACGTTAGACCGCACACTTTTGCCTATGTCACTCAATACGATGAAATAATTTTGGAAATAAAGACGAAATGATGACTAATAAGCGGTTTTTGATCGTTATGCCCCAATACAAACCGTGCACAACGCGATTGCCTGGCCGCAACCTTATGAAAAATTCCCCATGATGGCAAGCCGCAATCACGGGGAATCGAGATAAGCGAGGACGGGGATAGCCCGTTATCACTGCGCCAACGGGAGGTTGGCGCAGGGGGAAAACCATTTACGAAAGGACGGTCGGTGCAGACGTATCGTCTTTTTTATTCCCAGAGAGTTCGCTTGCCAGTTGCTTTTCATCCAGCTCACCCACCCACTTGGCAACCACGATAGTCGCCACACCGTTGCCAACCAGGTTGGTCAGGGCACGCGCTTCTGACATAAAGCGATCAATGCCAAGAATCAGCGCCAAACCGGCCACCGGCAGATGTCCAACAGCAGAAATGGTCGCGGCCAGCACGATAAACCCACTACCGGTAACGCCAGCAGCACCTTTCGAGGAGAGCAGCAACACCACCAGCAACGTAATCTGGTGCCAGATATCCATATGACTGTTGGTGGCCTGCGCAATAAACACCGCCGCCATGGTCAGGTAAATAGAGGTGCCATCTAGGTTGAAGGAGTAGCCGGTAGGAATCACCAGACCCACCACCGATTTTTTACACCCCACTTTTTCCATCTTGTTCAGCATGCGCGGCAACACGGATTCTGATGAGGAGGTCCCCAGCACAATCAGCAGCTCTTCACGGATATAGCGGATAAATTTGAAAATGCTGAATCCGGTAGCGCGGGCAATGCTGCCCAACACCAAGAAAACAAACAGCAGGCACGTAATATAGAAGCAGATGATCAACTGGCCCAATTGCACCAGTGAACCGACACCATATTTACCAATGGTGAACGCCATCGCGCCGAATGCGCCGATCGGAGCCAAGCGCATGATCATATTGATCACACCAAAAATGGTGTGTGAGAAGCTGTCAATCACGTTGAAAATGACGCGTCCTTTCTCACCCAAACGATGCAGCGCGAAACCAAACATCACCGCAAACAGCAGCACCTGCAAAATGTTACCACTGGCGAAAGCACCCACCACGCTCGCAGGAATCACATCCATCAGAAACGCGACCACACCCTGCTGTTGTGCCTGCTGAGTGTAGACCGCCACCGCAGAGGCATCCAGCGTGGAGGCATCGACGTTCATGCCCGCTCCCGGCTGCAGAATATTCACCACCAGCAGGCCGATAATCAGCGCCACAGTGCTAACCACTTCAAAGTAGAGCAGAGCGACCGCGCCAGTACGGCCTACCGACTTCATGCTTTCCATACCGGCAATACCGGTCACCACGGTACAGAAGATGACGGGAGCAATAACCATCTTGATCAGTTTAACAAATCCATCGCCCAGCGGTTTCATTTGCGCACCCAGATCTGGGTAGAAATGTCCTAGTAGGATCCCTATCGTAATCGCTGTAAGAACTTGAAAATAAAGGCTTTTAAAAATAGACGCTTTCATATACTTATCCTATGGTAGGGAAACACATAGGGTCGCAAACGACGCCTCTGTGACTGCGGCGAAAAGTAACATTGCGGTAACAGAGTGGAAATGTTTTATAACTTTAGTTTGTGAACGCCAGGTTAAAAATAAGAGCTGAATCACATCAGCGAGAATGCAAAAAACAAACGTACAAGCCATTTTTTTGCAACATATAACGATAACGCAACCAGTCCATTCCTACTAAAAATTAAAAAAATCCATAAAATACAATTGAATTATTAAAATACCTTTAATTTGTAAGGTTAATTATTAGTGTTATCAGACGGTAACGGAAATGTGCGCGATTATCGCTGCGGTTTGGAGGGCGGCGTCATAGCATCCGGGTCAAATTGAGCGACCTTGTCTGTTATCTGCTGCGCTAACCGCTGCTGATTGAGGTTATAGGTGCGTACCAACGCGCCCAGCTCATCATCCTGATGATGTTTTAGCGGCGTCAGGCGATGTTGCAAGAGCTCCTCCGTCGGCACGGCCTGCAACTCGGTAATCACCGCCCGCAGCGGATGAATCATCAGGCGGTTGATGCACCAGGTCACGGCGACAGAGAGGATCAGCGCCAGCAAGAAATACGTCGCCAACAGCATGGAAAAGGTGCTGACGATAAATTGAAACATACGGTAGGAATCGGCTTGCAGCACCAGCGTCGCCAGCGGCGTCGATGTCGGCGCCTGCGGTAGCGCATAAAGCGGCACCGCAATACGAATGGGTAATTTGAATACGCGCGCCAGCCACGCGGGCACCGGACGTTCACTCGGGAAGCGCGCGTGCAACGTTTGCAGGTAGCCGGGCAGCATGACATCGGCGCGGCTCAGAAAGGCCACGGGCAACAGGTTATCGAGGATCGCTTCAACGCGAACCACATCACCGCGCAACACCGCCTCCGCCAGCGGTTCACGCACGGAAAAAGCGATGCTCTCCAGTTGCCTGGCATAATCTTCACGCCGCTGCTGCACGAAGTGAAAAAGTTGTATAACAATAAACAGACTGAGCGTCACCACCGCCACAGCGGAAACCGCTGTCATCTGTTTGATTGTCAAAGAGCGTCTCAGCCGCAAACCTGTTCTCCGTCGATGGCGCTTGTTCAGTTGTGTTGCACGGTTTACCGGGCACGATCGCGCTAGTATAGGCCAGCTTAAGCGCGTCTCAATGCCCTTTTATGACCCCAATGGGATTTCATCTTAATCCGAACTGTGGCACACCCACGCCGAAGGGAGGAAGCGCGCAAGAAGCGCGGGAGGCAGACCAAGGCAAGTCTGCCTGATTGACCAGATATTACTGTGGATAAGGCACCCAATCACCGCCGTTCAGACGGATATAAACCTTGTCCTGATAGGGCATCACGATCGCATTTTCGTTTTCAGAGATGGCTTCGGTTTGCGGAAGCTCCTGCGTCAATGCCGCCCAGTCGATGCTCGGTGCTACAAAATTTTTACCGTCCACCAGACGAGACACCAGCGTCGATATGGCTAAATAGCTGCTTGGCGTTTTGATTTCAAGCGGTGCACCCTGATGCGGTGCAGCCGCACCAAACAGTTTTATGCCAACCGGAATATGGGTAATGCTGGGGCTGGGGATATCACGCAATCCGGACATCTGCATCTTATCGCCTTCCAACGCCGCACCGTGCTCCGGCACGACCACCACCAGCACCTTGCGCCCCGATTTTTCCAGTTCATCAAAAAACGTATTCAACTGGTCAAATAATGTCTTGGCACGTAGCGTAAAATCCGCCGAAGTATTGGTACCCACCAGACGGTTGCCATCGTGCAAGGGAATCACGTTGAAGAAGGTGGCACTGCGCGCCGCACCTTGCTGTGTGGTGCCAGAGAGCCAACGGTTGAGCAGTTCCAGATCGTTGTAAATCGGCTCACCGTCAAACGACGTCATCTGATGGCTGATACCTTGCTGTGACAACAGTTGCGACTGCATGTCGCCCTCTTCCCGCACCTCTTTGAGGTAGTTACCGAACACGCCAGAGTGATCCATCATCAACTGTGATTTAAAACCAAGGTTAGCAAGATTATCAAACAGATAGCACTCGCGGTTGGCCGGTTGATACAACCCCGGATGCGACGTTTGCCCACAACTGGCGCGCAACAGACGAATCGATGCCGGGCCGCTATAGGCGGTTGCTGAGTTAAACTGGGAGAACATCACATCAAAACGTTGCCATAGCGGATGGGTATCGAGATGAGTGGCCTGCAAATCCGACCAGGAGAGCGAGCAAATATTGATAATCAGCACGTCAAAAGGTTGCGCATCCGCAGGCAGCGCAGCAGGAAACGCGCTAACGCGCGATTTTTCTCGCGTATAGAACTGATTAAGGTAGGCCGTCAGATTCTCATTGGTGGGTGGCAAGGTCGCCGCCGCAGGCGCGCTCCCCTCGCGGGAGGGCGCGGAGGTTCCGGAAGCCACAGATGATGATGGCAGCAGTGCAATCGCGGGCCCACCCAGCGTAAGAATATTCAGCCAGGCTACCGCCGCAACGGTAAACACCGTAATGCGAATCCACTGCGACAGGAAGAGGTACGCCACCAGCAGCACAAAACCCGCGCCAACCATCTGCCAATTAATAAAGCGGTTCACCAGTTCAAACAGATAAGCGGCGCTAAAGCCCGCGACCTGACTGCCCTGGCTGAGAATGCTATTAACCCCTGGCAACCAGGTGTCGTGATAAAACAGGGCAATCCCAATAGGAATGGCAATAATATTACGCACCCGGTGCAACCCTTGCGCACGTAACGGAAACAACAGAAACGCCAGAAATACCAGGTTTAAGAACGGGTGAAAATTCAGGTAACCAAACCACAACAGCGCGAATTTCAACAAAAAGTAGAAATTCCACCCACCCAGTCCGCGCCAGTAACGCCAGAGTTGTTGTTTCGGCGACATCGTGTTTTGTGCATCCATGTTATTTATCCGCCTGTGACTCAGCGTCGTCACGGATCCACACCCCGTCAGATTTCAGGTAGCGTGGGCGTAACAGCCGGTTTTTCCAGTACTGATAACGCGGTGAAAGGTAACGCTGCACCACATAGCCCAGTGGAAAAAAAACCAGCGCACTCAGTGCAATAATCTGGAGAATATCGCTGAGCATCATGGTGTATTTCCCTCCGAAGCGGCTTCAAACAGCGCCAGCCCGATCGGCTCGCGACGAATTGGCACTGACGCCGGACGTTCCTCGCGTGGCAACACCACAGACTGCACGATGCTAGAGACCATGCTCTCTTCACGCCTTTCCGACAAGGATTTCACTTCGATAAGCATCTGCACATCCTGCGACCACACCAGCCGATTGCTGAAAATCTCGTTGACCGGCAGACGAAAAATGGATTTCAGCGCCGTTTCCAATTCATTAGGACGGCAGGTCGAGAGGTAAATAAACAGGCGTTGCTGCGCCACCGTCACCACATCGCCAAAACGGCGCAATTGGCACAGCGTCAGCGCCTGTTCTGCTGCTAACCCCGGCACTGGCCGCAGCGCAACAAGAATGCCCTTTCCCCCTTCCGGCATCAGGGAGTGTTCTATCAACATGCGCACGGCGTTACTGAACGCCGCCTGTGGCAGATAGCCTTTGAATTGCAAAGGCCGCATCGTGGTCAGCAACGTCTCCACATCGGCAGGCACATGACGCCCAAAACGTTGTCCCTGAACACTCTCCAACCGCGCCAGAAAGCGGGATAACGGCTCGGAATGAGCCACAACGATGTTCGCGCCGCAAGCGAGCAGCAGCCGCTCATCGCTGGATCGCAAGCAAGGCCGCATCTCGCGAATCATGATTTTCAAGGCGTTGCCGCGCTGACGGCGCAAGCTGTGCACCCAGCGGGCCAGCATGTCCACGTCCTGCGTGCGTTGCAGCGCAAAAATAAGGGTCGCAGAGTGTGTAAGCTGAGCGTGCTGCGCCAGTTCGGCGTTGCTGTCCAACAGTTGCCAGTGATCGGATAATGCGGGCGCACCTTCCAGCACGCTGCGCTCCGCATAAAACTGGTTTTCATCATTGAGCAGTGGCGTGATGGAAGCAGGATCGTCGTCCTCATCGCGCAGCAGTTGCCACCCCTGTGCTTGCGGCGTCATCAGTACCGCCAGATTGGCGTTAATGCCGCCGCCCTCACTCCACCAGGCAATCAGATATTGGGCGCGATCCTGCTGCCATTGCAGGTGTGCCAGGCCATACAGGGTACGGTGTTGCGTGGTCAATATCCCCCGCAATCGACCCACGCCGCTGCCGTGGGCCACCACCACCAACGCACATTGTCGCTGCACAAGCCAGGCTCCCATGCGAACAATCCAGCGCTGAAGCTGTTCGGCAGAAAAATCCTTCCACTGGCTCGCTGGCAGCAACAAGACGAACAGGCGCTGACGCGGTGCGATCGCGCGGGTGATGTCGTTGGTGAAAGCCATCAACGCCGCCTTGCTCTCCGCTAAACGGTAACGAGAGAACTGAGCCAGCGCAGTCGGTAATAATGGGGTAAAGGGAGCGTCATCTGCGGCACCGCTGCGAATAAGGGTCACGCGCGCCTGTTCTGATTGCGCACCGATACATTGCCGACAAAGTAATTCGGCATCCACAGTTCTGTCACAGTTAATCCAGTACAGTCCAGGAACCTGCATGGTGGTTAATTCATCCTGGAGTTCCCGAAGCCCTAATAAAAAGCGTGGCACCATGGGCGTTGTCTTTATCGTTAAAGAGATGGAATAACACGTTGCACGAGGCCGAACCACGTAGAACAGCACTACGCACAGTCCCTTATTGAACCGTTCTTGGCAAGTACCGAGTATAGTTACGCTATTCACAAATAACAAAAATTGCGCCGCCATAATAGAAAAACATTTTTTCATGATTGCAGATGAAATTTTTACCAAATATGAAAAAGTGTTCTATTACTTAATAGGTAATATTTCGACTAATGACAAGGGTATAACGCTGAGTGCTTTCTCCTGAATACCAGAGAGGAGACGGCGTGGGAATGTATTTGTCAGCACGCTATTTATTATTTAAATAAGCATCCTTGAGAGGCATAGAGAACCGTGGAAAATAACGCTACTCACCAAAATGCTATCACTCTCGCAGACCATCATGACGATTTGAATGTTTTGCGGCGCGCCTTTGCTTTGCCTCCGATTGCTTATATTGATATTTCGCATCAGGCGCGTCTGACACAGATGATGGCGCGTTGGTCATTGCTGGCTGAATTGGCACATTTCCCCGCGACTGAATCACAGCACACAGAATCACAAGGATAAAAGGCATGCCGGTGATTGCAATGCAGGGGATTCGTGGCGGCGTTGGGACAACGTCGCTGACGGCAGGGTTAGCCTGGGCGCTGGAGCAGCTTGGTGAGCCGGTGCTGGCGATTGATTTCTCACCGGACAACCTGTTGCGTTTTCACTTCAATATGCCCGCGTCCAGCACGCGCGGCTGGGCACGTGCTGAGCTGGATGGCGACGCATGGCACCGTGGTGCCATGCAATATCTGCCTAAACTGGCGTTTATCCCGTTTGGCACACTCGCGCCAGAAGAGCATGAGACGCTGACCCTGCGTCTGCAACACGTGCCTTCTTTTTGGCATGACAATCTGCGCCATCTCGCCGGACTTGACCGCTACCGGTGGGTGTTGCTCGATCTGCCCGCCGGGCCTGCCACACTGGCCGTTCAGCAAGCATTGGCCCAGGCAGACACCGTGTTTACCGTAATTGTGCCAGACGCCAATTGTCATATCCGTTTGCACCAGCAAACGCTGCCCGCCGACTGCCATTTTTTAGTGAACCAATTCTCCACCATCAGTGCATTACAGCAAGATCTGCATCACCTGTGGTTGCACACCCTGCCTCATCTGCTGCCACTGGTCATCCACCGCGATGAAGCAGTCGCCGAAGCCCTCGCCAGCAAACTGGCCACCGGAGAGCACAGCCCACAAAGCCTCGCCGCCGAAGAGATGCTGACATTAGCCAACTGGTGCCTGATCAACCTGACAGCGGAGGCACCATGAGCACAGTGCTCAATCTGCTGCTGGTGCCCCCGGCCTATTCGGCGATACGCCAGCGCTATCGTGACTATCTTAAGCAGGGAGCTACCCTGTTTACGGCGGGTATGGGCACGCTATTGTCGGTGCTGGCCTGGACGTTTTTGCGCCTTGAATCGCCCAGTTGGCAGCGGATTCGTAGCCAAAGCGCCTTCTGGTTTCCCCATATTTCACCGCATCGGCCTCGCCCTGCCGATCCTTTGCGCTATCTGGCACAGGGGCTATGGCTGTTAGTGGTGCGCAACGGGCAAATCCCTGCTGCCCGGCGTAATCTGTTTTCGGCCCTACCGCGCTGGCGTCAGCGCTATCTCAATATGATGCAGCAACTGCCGCAACGCATGGGTATCCAGGAGGCGTCTGCGGATACGCAGAAACCGCCCATCTCTTCGTTGGAAACGCTGCTTTTGATTGTTCTCGCCCTTGCCACCACGGCGCTGGCGATATTGTGTATTACCCAACCGCTCGACTTGCTGGCGCAGTTTGTGTTTATGCTGCTGCTGTGGGGCATTGCCATGTTGGTGCGTCGGGTGCCGGGACGGTTGCCGACACTGATGATGATCGTGCTGTCGCTAACCGTCTCCAGCCGCTACCTATGGTGGCGTTATACTTCTACCCTCAACTGGGACGACCCACTCAGTCTGGTCTGTGGCTTGCTGTTGCTGCTGGCAGAAACCTACGCCTGGATAGTACTGGTGCTCGGTTTCTTCCAAACCATTTGGCCACTCAACCGTCAGCCAACGGCACTGCCCGAAGACAGCCGGGAATGGCCCACTATCGACATTATGGTACCGACCTACAATGAACCGCTGAGCGTAGTCAAACCCACGCTTTACGCGGCATTGGGGATCGACTGGCCGAAAGATAAAATCAATATCTACCTGCTCGACGATGGCAATCGCAAAGAATTTAAGGCGTTCGCCAACAGCGTCGGCATACATTACATCGCACGCCCGACGCATGAACACGCCAAAGCGGGCAATATCAATCATGCGCTGAAACAGGCGCACGGCGAGTTTGTCGCGATCTTTGACTGTGACCACGTGCCGACGCGCTCATTCCTGCAACTGACCATGGGCTGGTTCCTCAGAGACCGCAAGCTGGGCATGTTGCAAACGCCGCATCATTTCTTCTCGCCGGACCCGTTTGAACGCAACCTGGGCCGCTTCCGTCGCACGCCGAACGAAGGCACGTTGTTCTACGGGCTGGTGCAGGACGGCAACGACATGTGGGACGCCACTTTCTTTTGCGGCTCATGTGCCATTCTGCGCCGCACCGCGCTGGATGAGGTGGGCGGCATTGCCGTGGAAACCGTGACGGAAGATGCGCACACCTCACTGCGTTTACACCGACGCGGTTACACCTCCGCCTATATCCGCATCCCCCAGGCCGCTGGGCTTGCGACCGAAAGCCTGTCAGCGCACATCGGCCAGCGTATCCGCTGGGCGCGCGGCATGGTGCAGATTTTCCGTCTGGACAATCCACTGCTCGGCAAAGGACTGAAACTCGGACAACGCCTCTGTTACGCCAACGCGATGCTGCACTTCCTGTCCGGCATCCCACGTTTGATTTTTCTGACCGCGCCGCTGGCCTTTCTACTACTGCACGCGTACATCATCTACGCCCCAGCACTCGCCATCGCGCTGTACGTATTGCCGCATATGATCCACTCCAGCCTGACCAACTCACGCATTCAGGGCCGCTATCGCCACTCGTTCTGGAGTGAAGTGTATGAAACTGTGCTGGCGTGGTATATCGCACGACCTACCACAGTAGCGCTGTTCAACCCGCACAAAGGCAAATTCAACGTTACTGCTAAAGGCGGGCTGGTCGAGGATGTACATGTTGACTGGATAATTACCCGTCCTTACCTGTTTCTGGTGGTGCTCAATCTGTTCGGTCTGGTCTTCGGTGCCTGGCGCATGGTGTATGGCCCACCGGAAGAAGTGATGACGGTGATCATCAGTCTGGTGTGGGTGGCCTATAACATGACAATCCTCGGCGGCGCCGTCGCGGTTTCCGTGGAGGCTAAGCAGGTGCGCCAGTCACACCGCGTGGAAATCGCCCTTCCGGCCGCTATCCTGCGCGCAGACGGATTCCACTACGCCTGCACGCTGCGCGACTATTCTGACGGTGGCGTCGGCATCGAGATGCATGCCGATGGGTTGTTAAAAGAGGGCGACAAAGGGTCGCTGCTGCTGAATCGCGGCCCACAGGAGTACGCCTTCCCGTTTGAGGTCACCCGCGCTTTCGGCACTAAGATTGGCCTGAAGATGGTCAACCTTTCGACACAGCAGCATATCGATTTTATTCAGTGCACCTTCGCACGCGCCGACACCTGGGCGCTGTGGCAGGACAGTTTTCCTGAAGATAAGCCAATGGAAAGCCTGGGTGATGTACTGGCATTAGGGTTCAGAGGCTATTTGCGCATGGCGGATTACGCCCCGCCGATGATTCGCGGCGTGTTTATCGCCTTTACCTCTGCCATCGCCTGGTGTATCTCCTTCATCCCGCGCTATGTCGGGCCGCCCCCGGCATTTGTGCCAACGGAACAGGCGTAACGCGATGCAGCATAGTAACGATAACCATATGATGCTAATCATAAAACGGCCAGCGCGGCCCTTAACCGTGATGATGACATGATGACGAAAAAAATAACCTGGTTTACCGCTCTGGCGCTGGGCATGGTGCCGTTATCTCAGGCTGAAACCGTAGCCCCGCCGATCACGCAGGCCAACAATGCGGCTATAGCCGCCCCCATCATCAGCCAGCAGTTGGCGTTTAAACAACTGGCACCTGCACCGGGCAGTTTCGCATTGCGGGGAACGTCCCCTGTTGGCTATATCCAGTTTGGTGTGCGGCATGATGAAGTGGTGACGCAAGCGTCGCTACAGCTGGAATTTACCCCCTCGCCTACGTTAACGCCGGTTGAATCACATCTCAAAGTGTATCTCAATGAGGTGCTGATGGGCGTCGTTACCATCACCAAAGAGCAAGTGGGCCAGCCAACGCAGGCCACTTTGCCGCTGGACCCGCGTTATATCACCGATTTTAACCGCGTGCGGCTAGAATTTATCGGGCATTACAAAAGCATATGCCAAGACCCCTCCAGCAGTAGCCTGTGGCTGAATATCAGCCAAGCCAGTTCGCTCAATGTGCAGATGCAAAAACTGCCGCTGAAAAACGATCTGTCGTCATTCCCTATCCCGTTCTTTGATGCCCGCGACAACCGGCCGCTGACGCTGCCAATGGTGTTTAATCAGCAACCGGATCTGGGACAGCAGCAGGCTGCCGCGATCCTCGCCTCCTGGTTTGGTGCCCGCGCGCAGTGGCGCGGTCAGTCCTTCCCGGCGCTGTTCAATCAACTGCCCGACAGCCACGCGGTGGTGTTCGCCACCAATGCACAACGTCCGGATTTCCTGCGCGATTACCCGCCAGTCAATAGCCCGACAGTAGAGGTCATCAGCCATCCGCAGAACCCTTATATTAAGTTGCTGCTGGTGCAGGGCCGCGATGACAATGACCTGATCACCGCCGTCAAAGGGATCGCACAAGGTAACATTCTGTTCCGTGGGCAGAATGTCAGCGTCGATCGCGTTGAACAACTGGCACCGCGTCAACCCTACGATGCGCCAAACTGGATCCGTACCGATCGCCCGATGACCTTTGCCGAATTACAGCAATACCCGGAGCAGTTGCAGAGCCGCGGTATCGCTCCCGACCCGCTGATGATGACGCTGAATTTGCCGCCGGACCTGTTCCTTATCCGCAGCAAAGGTATCGATATGCACCTGAAGTATCGCTATACCGCGCCGCGCACACTGGATGGCTCCCGTCTGGCAATCAACCTGAACAACCAGTTTGTTCAGGCCTTTAATCTGGTGCCAGAAAGTGAGAAAAGCTCGTTGCTGCTCCGGTTGCCGATCACTCAAGGACTATTGGATTCGGATAAAAACCTGTCCATTCCGGCGTTAAAACTGGGCACCGTCAACGAACTGCGCTTTAACTTCGATTACGCGACAGTCACCACCAGCAACATCTCTCCAGAGCGCTGCGAAACTGTCGCGCCCATCGAAAACCATACGGTTATCGACGGCAACTCCACTATCAACTTCTCTGGCTATCGCCATTTCATGGCGATGCCGGACCTGCGAGCCTTCGCCAATGCCGGTTTCCCCTTCAGCCGTCTGGCAGATATGTCGCAAAGCGTGGCACTGATGGATAAAGAACCGCATGCAGAGCAGGTCAGCGCGCTGCTTAATGCCGTCGGCAACATCGGTGCACAAACGGGTTATCCGGCGTTGGCGTTGCAACTGACCAACGATCCGGCGCAGCTCAGTCAGGTGGACAAAGATATTCTGTTGATCGGTTCACTGCCTGAATCACTGCGCGATGAAGCCAAAGTTGCGGTATTGACTGAAACCACCAAGAGTTGGGTCAAGATGCCGGTACGACAAACCGTACTGCCGGATGAAGGCTCACCCCAAACGGACGGCAGACCGGACAGCAGAACCGACATTCGCGCCGAAACCGCCATAGCCACCATCATCGGTACGCAGTCCCCCTACTTTGCTCAACGCAGCATC
Organism: uncultured Symbiopectobacterium sp.; assembly: GCA_964293225.1. GTDB lineage: Bacteria > Pseudomonadota > Gammaproteobacteria > Enterobacterales > Enterobacteriaceae > Symbiopectobacterium. The sequence goes on from CAXYYB010000018.1 coordinate 71,218, forward strand.
GTCGCGTTGCTGGCAGGCAGCCCGCAGGGCTATACGTTGCTCAACAATACCCTGATCGACAGCACCAAACGGGCTACCGTTTTCGGCTCGGCGGCTGTCATCCGCGAGTCAGGCGTCAGCAGCTTGCGGGTGGGCGATATGTACTATGTGGGCCATCTCCCATGGTGGGAACGCGTCTGGCACGCATTGGCGCTGCACCCACTCTGGCTGGCTGGCATGTCCACCCTGGTCACGATCATTTTCGCCTGGTTGCTGTGGCGCGGCCTGAAAGTGCTCAGTCGTCGTCGCCTCTCGGCTGACGAGAAGGATTAACCGATGGGTATACTGTGGCGTGCACTGTTGTTGACACTGCTGCTGGGCGGTCACGCTGTGGCTGCCACAGGCGTCTGTCACTGGCCTGCGTGGGAGCAGTTCCAACGTGACTACATCAGCGCGGAAGGGCGCGTTATCGACCCATCGACACCCAGCCAGATCACCACCTCCGAGGGGCAGAGCTACGGCCTGTTTTTCGCACTGGTGGCCAATGACCGGGCGATGTTCGAAAAGCTGCTGCAATGGACCGAAAACAATCTGGCCTCCGGCGATCTCAGCGCACACTTGCCTGCCTGGCAATGGGGAAAAAAGATCCCGCAGGCCGATGATTCGCCTTGGGGCGTATTAGACCCTAATTCCGCCTCCGATGCCGATGTGTGGATTGCCTACAACCTGCTTGAAGCTGGGCGACTGTGGAAAAGCCGCCGCTTTCTGACGCTGGGCACGCTGCTGTTGCAACGTATCGCCCGTGAAGAAGTGGCCGAGATCCCTGGTTTGGGTGTGATGTTGCTGCCGGGCAAAGTGGGGTTCGTGCACGGCGACCGCTGGCGACTGAACCCCAGCTACCAGCCGCCCCAGTTGCTCGCGCGTTTCGCCACGCTAAAGGGCCCATGGAAAGCGATGCGAGCGGTGAATCTGAGGCTGCTGAAAGAGAGTGCCCCCCACGGCTTTTCACCCGATTGGGTGGTTTGGAACAAGCAGCAAGGGTGGCAAGCGGATGAAACCAAGCCCAATATCGGTAGTTACGATGCGATTCGCGTCTATCTGTGGGCAGCCATGCTGGCGCAAGAGAGCAAAGAACGTGCTGCGCTGGTCACCCATTTCCAGCCGATGGCGACACTGACGGCGCAATCGGGCACGCCGCCCGAGCAGGTCAATACCTCGACCGGGAAAGCACAAGGCACAGGTTCGGTGGGTTTCTCCGCCGCGCTGCTGCCACTGTTGGCAACCAACCCGACGGCACGTGATGTTCAGCGCCAACGCTTGCACGATGCAGCGACTGACAACAACGCCTATTTTTCTGCTTCTCTGATGCTGTTCGGTCAGGGGTGGGATGAACAGCGTTATCGATTCAATCAACAGGGTGAACTTTTACCTTCCTGGGATAAGCAATGCGTAACTTCACCATAATAGGCGCTGGGTTATTTTCAATAAGCCTGGTGATGATATCACCCGCCATTGGGGCAAACGACGTCACGCCTAACGCCTTTTTAATGGATCAGATCAGGCTGGGAGAAGCCAGCAACAAAGACGATTTGGTGCGGCAATCTTTGGCACGCCTGATACTTATTGACCCGGACAACCCGGACGTGATCGCGGCACAGCTGCGACTGGCGCTGCGTCAGGGCGATCAAGCGCAGGCACGCCAGCATCTGGAAAAGCTGCACAGCGTTGCGCCAGATTCCGAGCAGTACCGACAGTCAGCGATGATGCTGGCCCTCACGCAACAAGACACGCGCCAGAAGCTGGAACAGGCGCGGCTGCAAGCCACCGCCGGGCGTTATGAAGAGGCGAAGAAAGCCTACGACGAACTGTTCCACGGTGAACCGCCGACGCTCGATCTGGCCGTTGAATATTGGCGTCTGGTCGCGCGCCTACCAGGGCAGGAGCCTGCAGCCATTCAGCAACTGGAGGCGTTGGATAAACGCTATCCCGGCAACGTTAATTTACGACTGACGCTGGCACGCCGCCTGTTCAGTCAGGATCGCGATGCCGAAGGCTATGCGCTGCTGGAAAAACTGGCGGACGACCCAGTCGGACGCGGTCAAGCGGCGGGCATGTGGATGGAGATGGTCAAACGCATGGTGGTATCTCCGCAAAGTGTCGCTCGTCTTAACCGTTTTATCACTGTCCTCGCAGACGATCCCAACACATCCGATGCACAAAACGAACTGGATCGGCAGCAAAAAATGCTCAATGATCCCGCTTATCAAGCTCGACAACGAGGGATAGCGCGTGTTGAACAAGGTGCCTCCGACAGCAGCACTCTCGATGATTTAAATAAAGCGTTGGCCCAATATCCTAACGACCCGAACCTGATCGGCGCGTTAGGGATGGTCTCTATGCGTAATGGCGATCGCACTAAAGCGATCGCGCTGTTTGAACAGGCTCAAACCGCTGATATTAATCGAGAGAATGGAAATAAATGGGAATCTCTCATTAAAAGCACACGTTACTGGCAGGAAATCGATGCCGGTAACAGAGCCCTCAACGCAAAGAATGTGTCAGAGGCAGAACAACATTTCCAACAAGCACAGAATATAGATAACACCAATGCTTACGCCCTGAGCGGGTTAGGTGACGTCGCAGCAGCCCGTGGTGATGATGCCGCCGCGCTGCGCTTTTATCAGCAGGCGTTGCAGCTCGAAGCGGACAACGGGGGGGCTATTCGTGGTATTACGGCAATTTATGCCCGCCAATCATTGGCATCATCAGCAGAACCCCCCCCAATACCGTCACCGCTACAAGCATCAGAACCTACATCCACATCCCCCGAAAGCGCCCTTCCGGCATCGGAACGCCATCAAATCAACACGCCCCTTGCAGCCCAACAAAAACCACTGCAAGACGCCATGCGCACACTCCAACGGGATATCACCTCGCAGCAAGCCGAGCAGTTGGCACAACAAGGACGATGGCGCGAGGCGGAAGCGGCCTATCAAAAGGTGTATCAGCCCACATCAGACGAGATCTGGCTGCCCTACCACTATGCCCAGGTGTTGCGCCAATTAGGGAAAAACACGCAAGCGGATGCAATGATGCAACGCATGGCCAACACGCCGCCCATCAGCGCAGAACGTGCCTACGCTTATGCACTCTATCTCTCCTCTGCAGGGCGGGGAACCCAAGCGCTGGCCCATTTGCGGACATTGCCCGAAACGCAATGGGACGAGAAAATACGAGAGCTGGCCCAACGGCTCTCAATGGAAGATACACTGGCACACGCTCAGGCACTGTATGACGCAGGCAATGAAACCGGTGCCGTCAGCTACCTGCAACAACAGCCCGCCAATACCCGCATTTCGTTGATGCTGGCGGACTGGGCGCTGCAGCGGGGCAACGCCGCCGATGCGTTGACACGCTACCGCAACGTGCTGGCACAAGATGCGCAAAACGCGGATGCCCAACTCGGGGAAGTGGAAGCGTTAATCGCCATCGGACAGCGCGATGAGGCCAGTCAGCGTTTGCAGACGCTAAAAATAGCCGATGACAGCTCGCTCAATACCCAGCGCCGTATCGCCAATGCCTGGTATGCGGTCGGCAACACGCCGTTAGCCAACCAGACGCTACAAGCAGCGAAAACCACAGCGCAGAAAGCGCCAGCCAGCCAGATTAAAGCGTGGATCTACCGCGATGCGGCGCGTTTGGAAACACAGCAGGGACAATCCGCCCAGGCGCAGGCCGATTACCGTCAGGCGATGGTTGCCAGCGGCATCAGCAGCACGTCGCCACAGGATAACGACAGCTACACCCGTTTGACGCGCCCGCAGCAACATGATGACTGGCTGCAACGCAGCATTCGTGCCGATGCAGCCGATCAGTATCGGCAGCAGGACATCAACGTGACCCTCGGCCACGATTACTGGCGTTCCAGCGGCACTAACGGCATCTCCAACCTGAAAGCCCACAACACGGTGCTGCAAGCCGATTTTCCGCTCTATCAGGGGCGTGGCTTCGTGCGCACCGATACCATCGCGATGAACGCGGGACGCTTTAACACCAACAGCAACGGAGCCTTCCGTGATGTGTTTGGCACCTGCGCCACGCTGGATTGCTACAGCGGCAGAACGCAGAAAACCTCAGGCACCGGCGTCGCCACAGGCTGGAAAAACGATCGCTGGACGGCGGATATCGGCACCACGCCCATCGGGTTCGAGGTGGTAGACGTAGTCGGTGGCGTCAGCTACAGCGGCGACTGGCAACAGATAGGCTGGACGGCCACGGCGTCACGCCGCCCTATCTCCAGCTCACTGCTGGCCTTCGGCGGGGCCAAAGATCCTATCACCGGCACGACGTGGGGCGGCGTGCGCGCGACCGGTGTCAGTCTGGGACTCAGCTACGATCGCGGTGAAGCACACGGCGTATGGAGCGATTTAAGCATCCACCAGATCACCGGGAAAAATGTGGCAGATAACCATCGCGCCCGCGCCATGGCGGGTTACTACTATAAGCTTATCAATGAAGATAATCGCCGCTTCACCGTCGGGACGAACACCATGTGGTGGAGCTACCAGAAAGATCTCAGCGGCTATTCCCTTGGGCAAGGGGGTTATTACAGCCCGCAGCAATATGTCTCGTTTGGGCTCCTCATCAATTACCGTCAGCGCACTGAGAACTGGTCATGGGAAATGGGCGGTACCGTCTCCTGGTCTTATGCCAAAACCAAAAATCAGCGCCGTTATCCCTTAAGCGGTCTGGTCAGCACCGCTGGATTAACCGCCGATGAACGGGATCGCATTGAAACAGGTAGCAGCAGCACGGGCTTCGGCTACACGCTGCGCGCCTCGCTCGAACGACGACTCACATCACACTGGACGTTAGGTGCCGCTGTGGATATTCAACAGGCAAAAGACTACACACCGAGCCACGGCATACTCTATTTGCGTTACTCATTCGCGGGTTGGCAAGGAAGTCTGGACAGCCCGCCGCAACCACCAACGCCGTATTCGGATTTTAAATAGCGCGCAACGCCGCTACGGCAGGCGCAGGAGGGATGATGCGCATCGCTATTTTAGGGGCGGCGGGTAACGCAGGTCGCCTGCTGGCACAGCAGTTAGCCCCTGAGCTTGACGATCGCACCGAGCTATTGCTGGTTGGGCGACGAGAAGCACCACTGGCAGCACTGTGTGAGCAGATAAACCATCAAGCAGAGCGGACTCTGGCACACGCTGCCTGCGCCGATTTTAGCGATCTGCCGCGTATGCGCACCGTACTGGCGGGCATGCAGTTGGTGGTCGTCACCGCCGCGCTTGGCAAACACACCGCGCCGCTCGCCGAGTTGGTGCTTGAGATTGGGGCGGACTGGCTGGATATCATGCTCTCCACCCCCGCTAAATGGCAGGCGTTGGCGGCGCTGGCACCCGCAATGACACAACAGGGACGCTGCTTTATCACCGACGGCGGTTTTCATCCCGGCCTGCCTGCCGCCATGGCGCGCTGGGCCGCAAACCGGGTGGATGCACTGACACAGGCAGACATCTATGCCGCACTGCGTATCGACTGGCAAGCCAGTACGCTATCAGATTCCACACTTGCCGAGGCCCTCGACGAATTCAGCGCTTTTGATATGCACATCTGGGCACAAGGCCGCCGCCGACGGCTCAATCTGTTTGCGTTGCCGACGTTCACATTTGCGGCGCCCATTGGACAACAAACCTGCACCCCGATGCCGCTGGGAGAAATGCAGGCGCTTATCGCCGCAATCCCCACGCTGCAACGCGCCAACTTTTACATTGCCGGGTTTTCCCCCGTGTGCGACTGGCTGCTGCTCCCCGCCATCATGATGTTAACGCGCTGCGGGGCGCGCACGCTAGCGCTGCGTAGTTTGCGCCATATGTTAACGCATTGCGCCTCTTCCCCACCGCCCCATCAGTTGGAAATCACTCTGATGGCGGAAGGGCGCGTTGCCAGGGATAACGTCAGCATGACGCTTTCTCTCTCCGGCAATGACCCTTATTTGATGACCGTACTGCCCGCGATTGCCTGCATTCGCCAATGGCTGAGCGGCCCACCGTTTCCCCCCGGTTTACATCATCAGGGAATGCTCGTTGAACCGGAACGGTTTTTCTCCGATTTGCGCTCTACTGCGCTGACGCTCTCTTCGCGTGTCACCTCTCTCACAGAGTAAACAAGCCACAGTTTCCTTACCTCTTCGGCGTAAAAACGGATAGGATGACGCGTTACGCAAACCACGGCGGGATGCGTGCGTCAAAATCAATAAGAAAAACCTATGGCAACAGGTGTGATAATGCGTAGAAGTGAAAAGATCATCAGTGACTACCTTGCCCTCTCTTCGAAAGAGCAGATCGCCTATCTGCGCAGTTTTAATCAGAACCTTGACGCAGAGTTATGTGATTTCTTTCTGTGCATCGCCCTCGACAAAACACAAGAAACGTCGCTGCGCAAAGAAGCGATGAATGTCATCGGACTGTTCAAAGGCCACAGCAACGACAACGCCATCAAGAAAGCGCTGTATCATCTGATACGCACGCCAAACGCGGATATCCAGATTCACGCCATCAGCGCATTAGGGTTGATGCACATCGATGAGAGCGATCTGCGCTATATCGCTCATCTTGCACAGTGAGGATGAACGGGTGCAGGATATAGCCAACGCGTTTATCGCCAACCGACGAGATATTGCCAGTGCGTTGTAAGGTATGACTTATTGATTCGATAACGACAACGCATTAGCGATATTGATCACACTTTTGTACCTTATGCCTCATACCAACACATGAGGATAACGTGATGTCTGTCATTAACACGCAAGTCAAGCCATTCAAAAACCAAGCATTCAAAGACGGAAAATTTGTCGAAGTTACCGAAAGGGACATCGAAGGCAAATGGAGCGTGTTCTTCTTCTATCCGGCTGACTTTACCTTCGTTTGCCCGACCGAACTGGGCGACGTGGCTGACCACTATGCAGAATTCAAGAAACTGGGCGTAGAAATCTACTCCGTGTCCACCGACACCCATTTCACGCACAAAGCCTGGCACAGCAGCTCTGATACCATCGCGAAAATCCAATACACCATGATCGGTGACCCGACAGGCCAACTGACGCGTAACTTTGAAAACATGCGTGAAGATCAAGGCCTGGCCGATCGCGGCACCTTTATCGTTGACCCGCAAGGCATCATCCAGGCCGTAGAAATCACCGCCGAAGGCATTGGCCGTGACGCCTCTGACCTGCTGCGCAAAGTGAAAGCAGCACAGTACGTTGCTTCCCACCCCGGCGAAGTGTGCCCGGCCAAATGGCAGGAAGGCGAGGCTACGCTGGCACCGTCTCTGGACCTGGTTGGCAAGATCTGATTTTTTGCCCGTTGCAATTGGGTGCGTTGTGCCCAATTTCAGACTGCTGACAAACGCCACACGCCATCATTCCCGCGCAGGCGGGAATCTCACACAGATAATATCGATTTTCTCTGTAAGAGGTCCCCGGCCTTCGCCGAGGATGACGAAAGGGCAACAAGGGTTTGTCAGCAATCTTAATTTCCCCCCGCTTTGTCGCACCACGTAAGGATGACCCATGCTCGACAACAATCTGAAAAACCAGTTAGCCGCCTATCTGGAAAAATTAACCAAACCTGTCGAGTTAATCGCCACGCTGGACGACTCGGCCAAATCCGCCGAAATTCGTGCATTACTGACGGATATCGCGAGCTTATCCGCGCAGGTGACCTTCAAAGAAGATAACGCCAGCGCCGAACGTAAGCCCTCATTTCAGATAACCAATCCCGGTTCGCACAGCGGTCCGCGTTTTGCCGGTTCTCCGATGGGCCACGAATTTACTTCGCTGGTGCTGGCACTGCTGCAAACTGGCGGCCATCCAGCGAAAGAGGCGCAGGAACTGCTGGAGCAGGTGCGCGACATTGACGGCAGCTACCATTTTGAAACCTTCTATTCGCTGTCATGCCATAACTGCCCGGATGTGGTTCAGGCACTGAACCTGATGGCGATCCTGAATCCCAACATTACCCACACCGCGATTGACGGCGGCGTCTTCCAACAGGAAGTACAGGACCGCAACGTGATGGGGGTGCCCACCGTGTTCCTGAACGGCGAACACTTCAGCCAGGGCCGCATGAGCCTGGGTGAAATCGTCGCGAAGCTCGACACTGGTGCCAACGATAAGCAAGCGGCCAAGCTCAACGCGCGTGCCGCTTATGATGTGCTGATCATTGGCAGCGGCCCGGCAGGCGCAGCGGCCGCCGTGTATTCCGCGCGTAAAGGCATCCGCACCGGTTTGATGGGCGAACGTTTCGGCGGCCAGGTGCTGGATACGGTGGATATTGAAAACTACATCTCGGTACCAAAAACCGAAGGTGCCAAACTGGCTACCGCGCTGAAAAGCCACGTTGATGACTACGATGTGGATGTGATTGACCTGCAAACGGCCAGTAAGCTGATCCCGGCCAAAGCACCCGGCGATCTGCACCAGATTGAAACCGCCTCCGGCGCGACGCTGAAAGCGCGCAGCATCATCCTTGCCACGGGTGCACGCTGGCGCAACATGAACGTGCCCGGCGAAGATCAGTACCGCACACGTGGGGTAACCTATTGCCCACACTGCGATGGCCCGTTGTTCAAAGGCAAGCATGTTGCCGTGATTGGCGGTGGCAACTCCGGCGTGGAAGCGGCTATCGATCTGGCGGGCGTGGTAAAACACGTCACCCTGCTGGAATTTGCCCCCGAATTGAAAGCAGACTCGGTGTTGCAAGCCAAAGTGCGCAGCCTGCCGAATGTAGATATCATCCTTAACGCGCAGACCACGGAAGTGAAAGGCGACGGACAGAAAGTGACGGGCCTGAGCTACCTCAACCGTGTAGACGATACGCAACATGCGTTGGCGCTGGAGGGGATCTTCGTGCAGATCGGTTTGCTGCCGAATACCCAATGGCTGGAAGGCAGCGTGGAACGCAACCGCATGGGCGAAATCATCATTGATGCCAAATGCGAAACCACCGTCAAAGGCGTGTTTGCCGCCGGTGACTGCACCACCGTGCCTTACAAGCAAATCATCATCGCCACCGGTGAAGGTGCGAAAGCCTCGCTGAGTGCGTTTGATTATTTGATTCGGACGGCGTAACGATCATTGGCGAGTACCGTGCTATACCTCGTGCGCGAATACTCGCCTATTCTTCTGTCACCTACGTGACGTAGCCGCTGAGGCATCCACGGCAACCTCCGCGATACCATCAACGATCACAAATGGTCGTGATCTCAGCGTTATTCTTCCTCTGCTACCGGCTGGTGAAAGGTGCGGTGCAATATCTCCAATCGTTCCTGCAAAATAAAGGTCAGAATCTCTTTAGTTTCAGGCTGTTTCATCTCAACCAATGTAGACGCCAACGCCCTACATTGGTCAATAATATCCTCCAGTTCCAGTGGTGTGTTATCAAACATCACACACCCTCCCACGGACGAATCGCCAGCATAACAGCACATAACGCCTTGCCGGATAAGGGATTGAGGGGGATCGTAAGAAAATTCAGTGTGAGTTTGGGTGGGGATCGCGACCATGACGGTAGCCTCCGATAGTAAGTAAAAATACTACCACCAGAGTTGCAACTCTCTTGAATGGTGGTAGCCCAGACGGAGGTTGCAATACCGGCACTATCGGAAACCGGCCAGCCCTAAGGCTGCCCCGCCTGAGCCACCATTGACTTATTACGGAGTTATACCGCAAAAATGGGTGAGCCAAGGCTTGACCTGCTCCCCGTTGATTAATACACCGTGATGTTAGTAATGTCTTCATAAGC
>CAXYYB010000019.1:0-75823 GCA_964293225.1 uncultured Symbiopectobacterium sp.
TTCATCAAATTGCACCTTACTCAGTTGGGTGTCCAACTTTTGGGGTGCAGTTCACTTGTGGGGCTTTTTTATATCAAGCTGAGGGGACTTTCTCGGCGGCATGGCTGGTGAGCTTGATGTAACTGCGCGATTGACGCTGCTGCTGGATTATCTCACCGGTTTTATGCATCACGCCGTTCCCCTGATAATGCCAGGTCATTAAGTGATTTATGGTCGGCGTGCGTGCGCAGGCCCAAGCCAGATAGCCATCGATATCACTGATGGCTTCCAGTGAGGGGAAGTAGGTTGAACGTAATCGACCGGAGGCGGGATGCAACCGCAGGTTATCACCATGGCTGAACTCAGGGTCCGATATCTTGGTGATGGCTTGTCGAAGGGTACAAAGCTGTGTGGCGGCTTCTAGCGGATCGCTTTGGGCATTGATCCAGGCAGTTTCTGCGGGCGTTTGCGTATGGCTCGATGCGACATGGGTGGGGCGCAGATGAACAATCTCGATATCAATCCCCACTTTTCCCTCTTCGCTCAGCAATATCGCCAGCGTATTGCCTGCATAGGCCAGACTGAAATCAGGAAGATGGGGGTCGATAAAATGAGGCCGTTCATCCGGCGAAAGCGTTATTGCGGGTAATACCGGGTAGCCGAAAAAATAGAACATCATCTCGGCCAGCAGTGCTCGGCTTTTTAAGTAGCGTTCACGCCGCCAGACAGGAAGTTCCTGCGCGGCGGCGATCAGAGCATTGGGCAAGCGTTGTAGATCGGGTAATGCCTCCGTGCCGGTCCACCTGACAAAATGGCAGGTCATGCTTCACTCCGTGATAGTCACCATAGGGTGTGTGTTGTCCGATTCACCCCGATAAAATACAAGTTATATGCATATTAACAGACTATTATATGAACAAAAGTAAAAACACCCATAAGTTTGAGTGATAGGCACGCCGTGGCGTCATCGTATTTTACTTATAACAGGCGAATGTCTGCGTTATCACGTGCCGCTTGTTGTTGCTTTTTGAAACTCCGTTGTTGCAGCTCACTGTTGCTTACCAATGTCAGTGCAGATGTCGGACACACCCGCACGCAGGAGGGCGATGTGGCAACATCGACACAGAGATCGCACTTGTGTACCTCGCTTTTTGCCGCAGCGCCTTGTGAGGTCATCACAACGTCAATAGCACCAAAAGGACAAGCAATGACGCAACTTTTACAGCCAATGCAGCGAGATTGAATAACCTGAATGCTGTCGTGGTGGCGCACCAGCGCATCATGAGGACACACGCTGGCGCAGGGAGCATTTTCACATTGGCGGCACAATACCGGCACGCTGACTTGTGCGCCCTTGATCACTTTCAGGCGCGGAAAGAAACGCGCTTTGTCGATGGTGGCATCAGCGCCACCCGCATGGGCGACAGCACAGGCGATTTCACAGGTACGGCAGCCAATACATTTACTGGCATCGGCAATCACAAAAGCGTTCATTGAAGCGTTTCCTCGCGCGATGAGTTGAACTGAGAAGCCAGCGAAACCGCCGGTAAGGAAGCGATGGTGCTCTGTAATCCCATCTGGTCGAGCATGCTGATGGCGGCTTTGCGGCCATCGGCAATCGCGGTGACCACCAAATCCGCACCGCGTACGGCATCGCCACCGGCAAAAATGCGTGGATGGTTGGTTTGGCACGGACGTCGACCGTTGCCGCGCGCTGGCGCATTAATGTGACCCCAGTCATCCAGTCTCACCTTGGCTTCTTCGAGCCACGGCATGCTGTGCGGCTGGAAGCCAAACGCCGTGATGACGGCTTCAGCGGGTTGGACAAACTCGGAACCGGGGATCACGCGGGGCCGACGGCGACCGCTGGCATCGGCCTCACCCATCTCTGTTCTGACTAGGCTAATGCCGCAGACGTTGCCCTGTTCATCCAGACAAATCTTTTGCGGCTGAACGTTGAACATGAACTCCGCGCCTTCTTCGCGTGAGTTCTTCACCTCTTTTTTCGAGCCCGGCATGTTGGATTCATCGCGACGATAGGCACAGGTTACGGATGCCGCCCCCTGGCGCAACGAGGTTCGCAGGCAGTCCATGGCTGTGTCACCGCCGCCGAGTACCACCACGCGCTTTCCTTCCATCGAGATATAGGGTTCTTTTTCCAGATCGGGTAACCCCATAACGCGTTTGGTGTTGGCAATCAGGAACGGCAAGGCATCGTAAACGCCAGGTGCGTCCTCATTTTCCAGACCCGCTTTCATCGAACGGTAAGTGCCGACGCCGAGGAACAGGGTTTCGTATTCCTCCATGATTTGCGACAGCGCGATATCTTTCCCGATTTCGGTATTGAGTTGGAAGTGAATGCCCATTTCGCTGAACAGGTGGCGGCGATGGGTCAGCACTTTTTTGTCCAACTTGAAGGGAGGGATACCAAAGGTCAGCAGGCCGCCAATCTCAGGGTGACGATCGAACACGGTAACGTCGACGCCATTGCGTGCCAGCACGTCCGCACAGGCTAAACCGGCGGGTCCGGCACCAATGATCGCTGCGCGCTTGCCGGTGGGGATAACGCCGCTCATGTCTGGTTTCCAGCCCATCGCCATGGCGCTGTCGGTGATGTAACGCTCGATATTGCCGACGGTAACCGCGCCGAATTCTTTCCCCAGTGTGCAGGCACCTTCGCACAAGCGATCCTGCGGGCATACGCGACCGCAGATCTCCGGCAGACTGCTGGTTTGGTGTGAAAGCTCCACCGCTTCCAGTATGCGACCCTGCTTCGCCAGACTGATCCAGTGCGGGATACTGTTGTGCAGCGGGCAGGTCCATTCACAAATGGAATGGTTGCCGCAAGAGAGGCAGCGGCTTGCCTGATCTTGCGTCTGTTCAGCGGAGAAACCGTGATAAATTTCGTCAAAGGTGGTTTTGCGTAGCTCTATGGGCTTTTTCTTCGCCTCTACGCGCGGCCAGTTTTGGCGCTGCTTAAGCGGATTGACACTTTTGGTCGGCATGACTGGCGTGGCGCGTTGCCAAGTGGTCGCAGAACGCTGCGCCATGGCTTGTTGCTTGGCTTTTCGCTTCGCTTCCAGCGTCTGTTCACTCACCAGCGTGAGCGCTTGCGTTGGGCAAGCCGCCACGCACGCCTGACCTTCGGGGCGGCCGATACACAGGTCGCATTTATGCGCAAGCGAGGCCGGGCTGGTGGGTTCTGCAACCATTGACATCGCCCCAAACGGGCAGGCAAGCACACAGGTTTTACAACCGATGCATTTGTCTTTTAACAGCTGAATGCTGTTGTCTTTGCGCACCAGTGCCTGAGTGGGACATACGCTGGCACAAGGGGCATCTTCACAATGGCGGCAGGTTACCGCAGAACGTAGTTCCGGTGTATTGAAGGCTTTGATGCGGGGTAAAAACGCATCCGCACTCGCAGGATACTGGTTGTCGTTGTGTGAAATGACACAGGCGATTTCACAGGCTTTACAGCCCATGCAATCTTGAGCGTTAGCAATAACAAAGCGATTCATAACCTCTCCCTGACACATCTAGCCGATAAAAAAGAACCCAGAGTGGTGACGACAAACGTCCCGCAGCAGGTTTGCCGCGTACATTCCCCGCGCCGGATGCGCAAAGATCATCGGCGAGGCGTTACTCTCTGATTGTTAATGTTCGATTTTTTGTCTGGTCACCCAGAAAGCGGTTTGGAAGGGGTTGGCACGGGTTTCGCACTTGCAGGAGAAAACACAAGAAAAAATACAACTTCCCCCCATTTACTGTCTTTCATCCTACTGGCTCCCTCGGTCTGTAATCTTGATGTAGGACATGTAAATAGAGGGTTAATAGGGAGAGAGGCATTACGGAGAGTGAAAATAAAATAGTGTGTTGTCTCAGTGAGTTACGTCACGAAGTTTTACTTAGGTCAGCCTCTGTTATGCAGCATAATGTGCCAAATAATGAAGAAAGAATAAACGATAACCTTGATGTTGCTAGGGTTTTGGCGTTTTTTGTTATTAAAATTAAGAGAAACAGCTAGTGACAGGTCTTTACATTCATCATATTGTAATGGTGCCAATAAATTACATTTAACATAATGAATTTATTCGCAATTTATGTAATTTCCACGGAAATGGTCGATCAAGATCACAAAAGAAGATTGATAAGGGATTGGTCTATGAAAAACAAAATCATCCTGGGTTCTCTATTGGTATCCGCGGCATTATTAAGTGGATGTGCAACAGAGTCTTCACGCAGCGTTGAGACACCGAAAGTTACCTCCTACCAAACGGCATATCAGGGCGTTCGTAGCCCGATATCTGTCGGAAAATTTGAAAACCGCTCGAACTACATGAACGGTATTTTCTCTGATGGCGTTGACCGTCTGGGCAACCAATCAAAAACCATTCTGGTGAGTCATCTTCAGCAGACCGGTCGCTTCAATGTGTTGGATCGTACCAACATGGAAGAGATCAAGGCTGAAGCGGGTATCAAAGGCCAGCAGCAGAAACTCAAAGGCGCGAGTTATGTCATCACCGGTGATGTGACCGAGTTTGGGCGCAAAGAGGTGGGCGATCACCAACTGTGGGGCATCCTCGGCCGCGGAAAAACCCAGGTTGCTTACGCCAAAACCACGTTAAACGTGGTCAATGTGCAAACGTCAGAAGTCGTGTACTCGGTGCAAGGTGCGGGTGAATACACGCTCTCCAACCGTGAAATTATCGGTTTTGGCGGCACGGCAAGCTATGACTCCACCCTGAATGGCAAAGTGCTGGATCTTGCTATTCGTGAAGCAGTGAACAACCTGGTGTCAGGTATTGAGAGCGGCGCATGGCGCCCAAGTAACTAACAGCATAGGGAATTGCTACGTATGTCTTATGGAAAAAAAGTCGCGCTGCTGCTGGCGGCAGCGGTGCTGGCCGGTTGTGCCACAGAACCCAAAACGATTTATAGCTGGGATAATTATCAACCGACGCTGTATCAATATTATCAACAGGACAAAACCAGCCCTGAAGAACAAATCACCGCGCTGAATCTGGCGCTTGAAAAGGCCAAAGCGAAAAATAAACCGGTTCCGCCCGGCTTACACGCTCAGCTTGGCTTACTCTACGCCAATACCGGGCGGGGCACGGAAGCCCGTCAACAGTTCGAAACGGAAAAAGTGCAATTCCCAGAATCTGCGCCATACATGGATTTTCTGTTGAGCAAAAATAAAGGAGCGGCTAAATGAACCGTTTGTTGGGATTTCTCGGGCTGGCATGCGCTTTGGTCCTGACCGGCTGTGCCAAGCCGGCACCGTATGATTACACCGCGTTTAAGCAAAGTCGGCCGAAATCTATTCTGGTGCTGCCACCGCTCAATCATTCCCCGGATATCAAAGCCGGCCCCAGTATGCTGACGCAGGTGACCTATCCGCTGGCGGAAGCGGGATATTATGTGTTGCCAGTGGCGGTCGTGGATGAAACGTTCAAGCAAAACGGCCTGACCACGGCGCAGGATATTCACGCGGTGAGCATTGATAAGCTGCGCCAGATTTTCGGCGCTGATGCTGCGCTTTATTTGGATGTCAAAGATTACGGCTCCAAGTACATGGTGCTTAGCAGCGAAACCCGTGTCACGGCGGAAGCCAAGCTGGTGGATTTGAAAACCGGCAAACAGATTTGGAACGGCGTTGCTACGGCTTCCAGCAGCGAGCAGCAGTCTAACTCCAACGGCATCCTTGGCGCGCTGGTGCAGGCGGCGGTAGAGCAGATCGCCAGCACGGTGTCTGACAAAGGGCATGATATCGCTGGTATCACCAGCGTGCGCCTGCTCTCTGCGGGCACGCCGCGCGGTGTGCTGTATGGCCCGCGTTCTCTGCAATACGGCAAAGATGGCCTGTAAGTGATATTCCGCACGATCGATAATGCCTAAAGGCATTGTCACCCTACGTGGAGCGCGATGGTTGCGCTCCACGTTACTTATCTGTTTGTTCTCAGGAACGCCCCCTTTCCCCTAAAGCCGATTGTTAGTAGTTTTTTTGATAAGAAAATACAAAATAGAAAAAACGCAGAATCTTACTCAAAGGTGCAAAATGGCTATTAATCTGTTGGGTGAAAAACGGTTAAGTATTAAAAATTATGCTAATTTAATAAAGCATAATGAAAAGGATAAAGCGACCCATTTAAATTTGTGGGACAAATTTTGTGATCTGTTCAGAAAGAACAAGAAAAGTGAAGTTATTGATACTTTCTTTAATCTTATTCATGGTGATGGCCGCAGTCATGATAATAGCGGGAAAAATGCGTTTTATCATTTTGAACAATTAAGACATATGGCTCATCCTGATGATAGACATTTGTTTACCACTCGCATTGATGAAATAAATAATGATGAAAACAAGTATGTTTTTTAAATCGATAATGTAGAAATAACCGCTGTGTATGTTAAGGGGTGGGACGAACTTTACAAGCTGGAATGTAATTCAATGCCGTTGATTGATAATTATGAGAAAATTGTTTATGGTTATGTTAAAGACAATAAAATCAAATTTTTAAATGAATATAAACAGACCAGGGTTACGGATAATTACAGTTCTGATGAGTTAATTAATTACAGTCGCTTCTTTTTAAATAACCATAGCGAAGTGAAAAAAACACTCTTAGAACGAGGCATCATCAATATCGATGTTATGGATGAAGTTAAATATGATATGGATAAAACTATTCCAGTTGAAGATAATCGACGAGGATATGCTCTTACGACCATCGCTGGGTCATTGAGAATGGAATACCATTTGGAGGGGATGAGGTGTAATGGCGGCAGTCTTTTCCCGACAGTGGGAACAATCACACCTTAACCAGGCTGTGAATGAAATACCTTCACAGCCTGACGATAACATGAAGCGCCGTGTTGAATTAGCGAACAGAACTTGCCAAAGCGCGATCGTTTTCCTGCCGTTCTAACGCCAGCTCGATCAATGCCGTGATGAGATCGGTATAGCTGAGACCGCTGGCCTGCCACAGTTTTGGATACATGCTGATATTGGTGAAGCCGGGCAGCGTATTCACTTCATTGATAATCACGTCATCGTCCGGCGTGAGGAAAACATCGACACGCGCCATGCCCTGACATTCCAAGGCCTGGAAGGCCTGCAAGGCAATGCGTTGGATTTTTTCGTTAATCTCAGGCGTAAGATCCGCTGGCGCTCGCACCAGTGCACCTTGTTCGTTGATGTATTTGGTATCGTAAGAGTAAAACTCGTCGCTCAGCACAATTTCACCACAGACGCTGGCTTTCGGATGATCGTTGCCCAACACGGCGCATTCGATTTCTCTGCCAACGATCGCCGCTTCCACCAGCACCTTGTGATCGAACTGAAAAGCCAGCTCAACGGCCTGCTGAAATTCAGCGTCGTTACGAACTTTGCTCACACCGACAGACGAGCCCTGATTGGCGGGTTTGATAAACAGTGGCAGCCCGAGCGTGTGACTTACGCTGGCAAAGCTGTGATGCTGGCGATTGGCGCGGTTCAGGGTAACAAAGGGGGCCACCAGCAAGCCTGCATCACGCAGTAGGCGTTTGGTGACGTCTTTATCCATACTGACTGCGGAACCCAGAACGCTGCTACCAACAAACGGAATATTGGCCATTCTCAGCAAGCCTTGCAGTGAACCGTCCTCTCCCAGCGTGCCGTGCACGATAGGAAAAATAACATCCAATTGGGTAAGGGCGTGGGCACTTTGGCTTTCAATGACTTGCTGCTGTGTTTGACCGGGGATCAGCGCGACGCTTTTGTTTGAACGGTTTAAGGCGATCAGCGCGGGGTTCTCGGCATTCAGTAGGTAGTTTGACGCATCGTTAATATGCCACGCTCCCTGCTTGTCGATACCAAGTAGCGTCACATCAAACTTGGTTTTATCAATGGCATCAATAATATTCTTGGCCGATTGTAACGAGACCTCGTGCTCAGCGGATTTACCGCCAAAAATGATGCCCACGCGTAGCTTTTTCATGCATTGATTCCTGTGTTGTAGTACCAAACCCGTAGCGCTTAGGGTACTGATTAGATAGTCAAGTGCCTCTGCGATCAAGCGCTTCACGGTATTGCGGGTAAAAAAATCCTTATCTAGAAAACGACGTGAGCATCACGGGGTGAAACTACATTGTGCTGTTGTTTCAGGTACGTGGCCTACGCTAGGTGATATCACGAATAAAAACAGAGGGAGGATTCTCAAGATGGAAATAGAATTTATAGGGGGAAGGCAATTACATCATTGTAATATGGCGAATTTAGTACAATATGATGATAAAAAAAAGGCAACGGCGTTGAATTTATGGCAACGATTTCTCGATCTTTTCAGAATATCGCCGAAACAAGACGTTATTGACTTTCTTTATAATGTGATTAATGAAAGTCCTGACGCTAAGCTCGATGGTGACGTGTATCATCGTTTTTATAATTTCATGAAACTCAAGTCTCTAGCCTCTCCGGCATATAGAAATCTCTTTAAAATAAAAACCCAGTTTTTGGGAATGAATGGGGCAAAATACACTTTTTCGATAGACAATGTTGATATCTACAGTTTTGATACCCCTAATAGCTGGAACTCCCTGTCTAAGTTGTCATTTAATCAAATGCCTTTGGTTGAAAAGTATGGTCTTATTATTAAAGATTTTTCCGCTAATAATCGTATCCGGCTTAAAGAGGTATACCCTGATGTGGAAGTGAAAGATAACTATGGCGGGGATGAGTATTTGTATTACAGCTGTTTTTTTTAATGGAAAACCCTGATTTAAAATTAACCTTGCTTGAATATGGGCTTTACGATCTGGATATTATGAAGGCATACGTCAACGAAATGTGTGACACACTGAAAGGCGATGATGACAAAGCGGAGTGTATAGACTACTGGCTGACGACGCTGTCTTGCTCACTCAATCATCTTGAAAGTGAAAAATATATCAGTTGAACGGTTTACAGGCAGTGGGTATCGTCGCGCTCGATAGCGCAAACCCACTGCCTGTGGTTTTTTCTTTATTTAACACCACTACTTTTTACCGTGATAAAGATATCGCTTTCTTTCTGCGTGCTTTTTTCACCGTGGAGCACGTAGCCCGTGCGCTGCTGAACCACAACGAGCTGCGCATTATCACCAACAGCCTGCGCGTCGCGCATATTCTGTATAAAAACCCGCGCTATGAAGTGATGGTGCTAGGCGGCACACTGTTGGAGTTTGATGTCAACGAAGCCAGCGTGGCAAAAATCATGATGCGCCATTCGCGGCACATCTTGCTTGCCGCCGATCACACCAAGTACCACGCCTCGGCAGCGGTGGACATCGGCAATATCACGCAGGCAGCGGCGCTATTTACTGATGAAATGCCGCCCGCGGCGTTGAAAGCACGGCTCAAGGAGAGTCAGGTGGAGATTATTCTTTCGGGTGAAGATGGCGTACAGCCTTAAACCACCGGACCGGCGATCCTTGATAATAAGGTCAGCATTGCTTGCTGTGGCCAGAGATGGCCTTGCCCTTTGACAGAGCAGGGCCTGTCTGCCAGCCACTGACCTAAGGAATAACCCGACAGCTCAGCTATTTTGACATTTTCAAACCACAGCAGGTGCTCAATATCACTTTTCATCTGCCTCACATTTTAGCTGAGTGTTGAGGAATGCATCCGCAATGTGCGCGTTCAATTCAGTACAATCCTTCTTATGCAGTGTCGGTAGCACCACTGGAAAACGCGTCGCGTCATGAACCAGTAATAGACAATTCCGGCGCGTGCAACACGATCAGATGACCATGCCAGTTGCTGAGGGGGTTGATATCCAAAATGGGTTGTTCGAACAGCCACTGACTATGTGTCGTGGGAGGAAGAAGGTTTTCCTCATTCAGCGGTAAGTGTTCAAACAGTTTTCGGGTCGCATGAAGATGAATCAATGTCTGTTCCCTTTTGTATTAATTTATATCACCACGCACTGTTCATCAGTATATAGGTCGCATCCTTTCGCTTGTGCCGATCGATCATCGGCACCAGACGTTTGAAGTGTTCGCTGGCGCAGTGCTCATCCAGCGCTGCACGGTCTGGCCACTCCTCGATGAAGATGAAGTGCCCGATGTCTTTCTCGTCGACATACAGATCGTAGGCAATGCACAGCGGCTCTTTCTTGGTGGTCTCAACCAGCTCACGATACAGCGGGAGGACGGTTTCAATCGCTTCTGGCTTGATAAAATCTTCAGCAATCACTTTTAGCATGTAGGTTCTCGGTTTTGGGGCTGCGGTGGGGAACGTTCATTGTGGCACTAACCTTATGTTACTTATCTCTTCTTTACACGCTATGGCCGGTAAATTTGTGTTTAACGCCTATAGCGTGTCATTATTGTTTTACCTGCTAAAGCGTGTAATAGTTATCTTACCGTCTATAACCGGTAGGATAAGATAATGAAGGTCACCAACAGCAAGCAGCTTAGCAGCTATCTGAAAGATGCTCGTATTACGCAGAAGCTATCACAAGGAAAAGTAGCCAACAAAGTGGGGATTCGTCAGGACACGGTATCCAGTTTTGAACAGCACCCTGATTCCACCAAGCTGGAAACCTTCTTTAAAATCCTGTCGGCATTGAATTTAGAACTGACGGTGACGCCCAGAAACGCAACGACTGCCAGTAACGAAGACCCTGTTATAACACCATCGTGGAAGGAGGAATGGTAATGGCGGCGCTCGATGTTTACAGAACGGCTATCGGGTGGGGATATTGACCAAAACCAGTAGCGGCGCTCATCATTTTTCCTATGATGCGGACTGGCTTGGGCCGGGCAGTCGCCCCATCTCGCTCTCGATGCCGCTACGCCATCAGCCTTACCAAGGCGATGAAGTTTATAACGTCTTCGACAATTTGTTGCCGGACAACCCGGATATCAGAAGACGCATAGTTGCCAGACACCTGGCGGATTCCACCCAGCCGTTTGATCTGCTGGCTAAAGTGGGGAAGGACAGCGTCGGGGCGTTGCCACATCATCAAGTTACCGATTGGTAAAATCGAGAGTCACTCTTACTCAATCGATATGTTTGACAGCGTTGAGAATGAGTATCTGTGCATGCTCATTGCCAAGGCGTTTGGGCTGCTGGTACCGCACTGTTTTATGATAAAAGCTGGCAAGATAAAAGCGCTGGCAATAGAACGTTTTGATCGTAAATATGCCTCGGATGGCCGTTGGATTATGCGATTGCCACAGGAGGATTTTTGCCAAGTATTAAACGTGCCTTCCGCACGGAAATACGAAAATCATGGTGGGCCGGGCATTTCCGCCATTATGGCGTATCTGCTGGGTTCGGTCGATCCAGCGCAGGATCGCTATCGCTTTATGAAGACCCAGGTGCTGTTTTGGCTATTGGCTGCCACGGATGGGCATGCGAAAAACTTTTCCCTGTTTATTGAATCTGAGGGGCGCTATCGCCTCACGCCTTTCTATGACATTCTTTCGATGTACCCGGCGATGGGGTTGGCTGGCTCAAAAGGCAAGAAATACGTCATTGAGCACATCTTTCCGCGGCACTTTTTAGGCCGTAGGCTTTGCCAGAGAATCGATGGATACTGTTGTTGAGAACGTCAGAAACCAACTGCCTGCTGATTTTCCTGCATCGATCCGTGATGCGATTCTCGACGGCATGCAGGCGAGAGTAAGGCGATTAATGACCGGGTGGGAATAGGCACCCGGTGGGTGCCTTTGCGTGTGTGGCGACTACTTCCCAATACAAAAACTCGAGAAAATCCGTCCCAACAAGTCATCGGAAGTAAATTCCCCGGTGATCTCACTCAGTGCCTGTTGTGCCAGCCGCAGCTCTTCTGCCAGCAGTTCACCTGCGTAAGCGCTCACTAACTGTTCTTTGCCCTGTTCCAGATGCTGTGCGGCGGTTTCCAGCGCTTGCAGGTGGCGGCGGCGTGCCAGGAAGCCCCCTTCGGTATTGCTGGTAAAGCCCATGCTCTGTTTTAGATGGTTGCGCAGGATATCGACGCCATCACCGGTTTTGGCGGACAGGCGAATCAGTGAGTAAGTGTTTACCTCTTCGATGCCCTGTGGCTCGCCGGTAATATCGGCTTTATTGCGCACCACGGTAATCGGCAGTGTGGCGGGCAAGCGCGCCATAAACTCGGGCCAGATTTCGGCAGGCGATGTGGCATCGGTGGTGGTGCTATCGACCATAAACAGCACGCGATCCGCCTGTTCAATCTCTTGCCAGGCGCGTTCGATGCCGATGCGTTCCACTTCGTCGCTGGCATCGCGCAATCCAGCAGTGTCGATGATATGCAGCGGCATGCCGTCGATATGGATATGCTCGCGCAGCACGTCGCGCGTGGTGCCCGCGATAGCGGTCACAATGGCTGCCTCGCGCCCGGCCAGAGCGTTAAGCAGGCTCGATTTACCCGCATTAGGGCGACCCGCAATCACCACCTTCATCCCTTCACGCAGCAGGCTACCCTGATGCGCTTCGGCCTGAACATCCGCCAGATCGGCCATCACGCCGTTGAGTTCTGCCTCAATCTTGCCGTCGGAGAGGAAATCGATCTCCTCATCAGGAAAATCGATGGCGGCCTCGACGTAAATGCGCAGGTGAATCAGCGCTTCCACCAGACGGTGAATGCGGGTAGAGAAGGTACCTTGCAAGGAGTTCAGCGCAGAGCGCACCGCTTGCTCAGAGCTAGCATCGATCAGGTCCGCGATAGCTTCGGCCTGCGCCAGATCGAGCTTGTCATTGAGAAACGCGCGCTCGGAGAACTCGCCGGGGCGGGCAATGCGCAGGCCGGGCAGTGCCAGAATGCGCTGCATCAGCAAATCAAGAATAACCGGGCCACCGTGCCCTTGCAGTTCCAGCACGTCCTCGCCGGTAAAGGAGTTAGGGCCAGGAAACCAGATGGCAATACCCTGATCCAGTGCGCTGCCGTTGGTATCGCGAAACGGCAGATAATCCGCATGGCGCGGTTTGGGTAATTTACCCAGCACGGTACGCGCCACGTCGGCAGCCTGCTGGCCGGACACGCGCAAAATACCTACTCCGCCGCGTCCGGGGGGCGTGGCTTGGGCTACGATGGTATCGGTATGGCTCATGATGGTTTCTCTGTGACGATTAAACAAAAAAATAAGGCGGCCCATAGCCGCCTTATTCTCAGACTTGTGCAGTCCGCTTATTTCTTCTCTTTCTTGTCGCGGCTGTGCAGGCCTTTCTTCTCCAGCCCGCGGTAAATCAGCTGCTGCTGGATAATGGTCACCAGGTTGCTAACGATATAGTACAGCACCAGACCTGATGGGAACCACAGGAAGAACACGGTAAAGATAACCGGCATGTAGGTCATGATCTTCTGCTGCATCGGGTCGGTCACTGTGGTCGGCGACATCTTCTGAATGAAGAACATCGTGATACCCATCAGGATCGGCAGGATGTAGAACGGGTCCTGCGCAGACAAGTCAGTGATCCACAGGATGAACGGCGCATGGCGCAGCTCAACCGAACTCATCAGCATGTAGTACAACGCCAGGAAGATAGGCATCTGGATCAGCAGCGGGAAGCAGCCGCCCAGCGGGTTGACTTTCTCTGCCTTGTACAGCGCCATCATCTCTTGGCTCATGCGCTGCTTGTCATCACCGATACGCTCGCGCATGGCTTGCATTTTCGGTTGCAGCATACGCATTTTCGCCATCGAGGTGTACTGCGCCTTAGTCAGCGGGTACATGATGCCGCGTACGATAAAGGTAATGGCGATGATGGAGAAGCCCCAGTTACCGATGAAGCCGTGCAGGAATTTCAGCAGTTTGAACAGCGGCTGGGAGATGAACCACAACCAGCCGTAATCCACTGACAGGTCCAGATGCGGTGCAACGGCCGCCATCTTGTCCTGAATTTCCGGGCCAACCCACAGCACTGCGCTGATGTCTTTCTGCGCACCCGCGTCAACGGTTACCGGTGTGGCTTTAAAGCCGATGGCGGCCAAACCGTTACCCAACTGCGAGGTATAGAAGGTGTTAGCACCCGCAGTGGTCGGGATCCAGGCGGTAGCAAAATACTGCTGCAACATGGCAACCCAGCCACCCTCGGTGGTGACGTTCAGGTTTTCTTTCATGTCGCTGAAGCTGTATTTCTTGTACTTATCGTCGCTGGAGGAGAATGCCGCGCCACGATAGGTGTGGAGTGCAAAATTGTTGCTGCCGGTATCGCGATGCTTCGGCAGATCAATTGACTGTTTCAACTGACCAAACAGCGTTAACTCCAACGGCTGCGCGCTGGTGTTGTTCACGTTGTAGCTCACGTTCAGCGCGTAGTCACCGCGTTTGAGCACGAACGTTTTGGTGAAGGTCACGCCGTCAGCGTTGGTGTAGGTCAACGGAATGGTCAGTGCGTCCTGCCCGTCAGCCAGTTCAAAGTGATCCTGTGCGGCAGTGAACAGCGGACGTGCGCCGTTTGCCGGATTATCTGGACCGTGTTTACCCGTCAATCCACTCTGTGCCTGATACACAAATTCCGGCGTGGTTTCCAGCAGCAGGAATGGCGTAGCAGAGTGCAGTTTGTCAGGGAACGCCAGCAGATTGGCTTGTTCGATATCGCCGCCGCGCGTATTGATAGTCAGCGACAGTACGTCGGTTTTCACCGTGATCAGTTTACCCTGACCGCTGTTAGGCACGCCCTGGCTGGCGGTATCACCGTTGACTGCGTTCGTCGCTTGCTGGATGGCTTGCGTTGAAGCGGCAGGCGGATTTTTGTCCGTCTCCCACGTCTGCCAGATCAGAAAGCTTACGAATAGCAGAGCGATGAGAAGAAGATTGCGTTGCGAATCCATCGTTAATGTTCTCTGTTATTGTCGGGTTTTGGCGGTACGGGATCATCACCACCAGGGTTCAAAGGGTGGCATTTTAATACGCGTTTGAGCGTCAACCAACTGCCTTTTATCATGCCGAACCTGCGTATGGCCTCAATGCCGTATTGTGAACAGGTTGGGCGAAAACGGCAATGTGGTCCTAACAACGGACTTATAACGAGCTGATAACCGCGTATCAGCCCGATCAGGAGGCGCGAGCCAAGCGACAGTGCCGTTGCCATAATTTTTCCAATGCTTCCGTCAACGCGCGATTATCCAGGTCGGCTACCCCTTTTTTGGCGATCACCACAAAATCCATCGCAGGTAAGGTATGTTGATGTAAACGAAAGCTTTCCCGCGTCAGACGTTTAATCCGATTGCGTTCATGCGCCCGTTTGACATGTTTTTTAGCGACAGTAAGACCGATGCGAGGATGCCCCAGCGAATTCAGGCGGCCGAGGATGGTGATTTGCGGCGTGCCAGCCCGATGCGGCTGCTGGAAGACGAAAGTGAAATGGCTGGGAGTTAACAAACGTAACTCCCTGGGAAAAGCGAGCTTAACCACTAGGAGGGTTAGCTTTTATTACTTAGAAACAGTCAGACGAGTACGGCCTTTTGCACGACGGCGGGCCAGAACCTGACGACCATTTTTAGTGGCCATACGAGCACGGAAACCGTGGCTACGGTTACGCTTCAATACGGACGGTTGGAAAGTGCGTTTCATGGCGATTTCTACCTAAACTTGGATTATTGACTTCACAGTAAACGCGTTTGGCGCTCCGGCGTGAACACTGACCGACGCCTCAATCGCATACATCAAAGATAAAGAGGCGGGATTGTAATAATTGTACAGTCCCGAGTCAATTGGCATCACACGCCTATGGAGCCCTTTCCGCAATAAATTTGGGGAATTTTCTGCCTGAAATAGCACAGAAGAGCATCAACGCGTCGGGCTGAGGATTATACGTACTCTGCATTAAATCGCAAGGATCCTGACACGATCCTTGATGCGGGATCTTGATCGCTGTCACTCCAGTATGAATGCCTATTCAGTTATGCTAGGCGTCCGCATGATGCAAGCCAGCGTCATCGTTGTGCGGCACGTGGCGGCCACGAGTGATAAGAATAGCCTGTGGATAAAAAGGATCGAAACTGTGCAGAAAGGGGAGATCTCTGCCGAGGATTAGGTTATGATCCGCCGTCCCGTGAACGATCCTTCTTCGGGATCGTCTCGGCAACCGCATGGACATCATCAGATGCGCGGTGCACCCAGGAAACGGTCATTGCAGCTTCCGGGTCATAATCATGAATTACACTAAATAACGTATCTGATTCTTTTCTATTTTAATCTTGTTCGAGTGGAGTCCGCCGTGTCACTTTCGCTTTGGCAGCAGTGTCTTGCCCGTTTGCAGGATGAGTTACCTGCCACAGAATTCAGCATGTGGATACGTCCGTTACAGGCGGAACTGAACGACAACACGCTGGCGCTCTATGCGCCAAACCGTTTTGTGCTGGATTGGGTAAGAGACAAATACCTTAATAACATCAATGGTCTGCTGAACGATTTCTGCGGTATGGATGCGCCTTTGCTGCGTTTTGAAGTGGGCAGTAAGCCGTTGGCCGCGGTGGCCGTCAGCCAGCCTGCCAGCCCGCAGGCGGCGGTGCAGCCGGTCAGGCAGGCGCCCGTGCGTCCCAGTTGGGACACGCCGATGACGCAAACGGAGCACACCTACCGTTCCAACGTCAATCCCAAGCATTCGTTCGACAACTTCGTTGAAGGTAAGTCTAACCAACTGGCGCGCGCGGCGGCGCGTCAAGTCGCTGACAACCCCGGCGGAGCCTATAACCCCCTGTTTCTTTACGGTGGCACCGGTTTGGGGAAAACACACCTGCTGCACGCGGTGGGTAATGGCATTATTGCGCGCAAGCCAAATGCCAAAGTGGTCTATATGCATTCTGAACGCTTTGTACAGGATATGGTCAAAGCCTTACAGAACAACGCGATTGAAGAATTTAAGCGCTATTACCGCTCAGTCGATGCCTTATTGATCGATGATATTCAGTTTTTTGCCAACAAAGAGCGCTCTCAGGAGGAGTTTTTCCATACCTTTAATGCGCTGCTGGAAGGCAATCAGCAAATCATCCTGACGTCCGATCGTTATCCGAAAGAGATCAATGGGGTAGAGGATCGTCTGAAATCGCGCTTTGGCTGGGGATTGACGGTTGCGATCGAACCGCCGGAACTGGAAACGCGCGTCGCGATCCTGATGAAAAAAGCGGATGAAAACGATATCCGTCTACCGGGTGAAGTGGCCTTTTTTATCGCCAAGCGACTGCGCTCTAACGTGCGCGAGCTGGAAGGCGCACTGAACCGCGTGATCGCTAACGCCAATTTTACCGGCCGCGCCATTACCATTGATTTCGTGCGCGAAGCGCTGCGCGATTTGTTGGCGTTGCAGGAAAAGTTGGTGACCATCGACAATATTCAAAAGACGGTCGCGGAGTACTACAAGATCAAAGTCGCCGATCTGCTGTCCAAGCGGCGATCCCGGTCGGTGGCGCGTCCGCGCCAGATGGCCATGGCGCTGGCGAAAGAGCTGACAAACCACAGCTTACCGGAAATTGGTGATGCGTTTGGCGGTCGTGACCATACCACCGTGCTGCATGCGTGCCGAAAGATTGAGCAGCTGCGTGAGGAAAGCCACGACATCAAGGAAGATTTCTCTAATTTAATCAGAACATTATCTTCATAATATTATGAAATTCATTATTGAACGCGAGCATCTGCTAAAACCGTTACAACAGGTGAGTGGCCCGTTAGGTGGTCGCCCCACGTTGCCTATTCTGGGCAATCTGCTGCTACAAGTGACGGACGGCGCATTGTCGCTGACCGGCACCGATCTGGAAATGGAGATGGTGGCGAAGATCCCCCTGTCTCAGGCCCATGAACCCGGCGCCACTACGGTGCCGGCGCGTAAACTGTTTGATATTTGCCGTGGCTTGCCCGACGGCGCGGAAATTACCATCACGCTGGAAGGCGACCGGATGCTGGTGCGTTCCGGCCGTAGCCGTTTCTCACTTTCTACGCTTCCGGCGTCTGATTTCCCGAATCTGGATGACTGGCAGAGCGAAGTGGCATTCTCGTTGCCGCAGGCGACGCTGAAACGCCTGATTGAAGCCACGCAGTTCTCCATGGCGCATCAGGACGTGCGTTATTACCTCAACGGCATGTTGTTTGAAACCGAAGGGGAAGAGCTGCGCACCGTGGCGACCGACGGCCACCGCCTGGCGGTATGCGCTATGCCGATTGGTCAGTCCCTGCCGTCCCACTCGGTGATCGTGCCGCGTAAAGGGGTGATTGAGCTGCTGCGACTGCTGGACGGTGGTGATACGCCATTGCAGTTGCAGATCGGCACCAACAACATTCGCGCTCACGTTGGGGATTTCATCTTCACATCTAAGCTGGTCGATGGGCGTTTTCCGGACTACCGTCGCGTATTGCCGAAGAACCCGGACAAGGCGTTGGAAGCGAGCTGCGACTTGCTGAAACAGGCCTTTGCGCGTGCGGCGATATTGTCTAACGAGAAGTTTCGCGGTGTGCGTCTGCACCTGATTGAAAATCAACTGAAAATTACCGCGAATAACCCGGAACAGGAAGAAGCGGAAGAAATTTTGGACGTGCAGTACAACGGCACGGAAATGGAAATTGGCTTTAACGTCAGCTACGTGCTGGATGTGCTGAATGCGCTGAAGTGTGAAGATGTCCGTTTGCTGCTGACCGATTCTGTTTCCAGCGTGCAGATTGAAGACGGTGCCAGCAAGGCCGCGGCATACGTTGTCATGCCGATGCGTCTGTAGCGGACGCGCGTGGTCTGCCCTCTTTTTGGCGTGAATGCCGACGCTTGCCGTCGGCATTTGTGCTGGTTGTCGCGTACAGGATCTGGTTGTCCATGGCTCTGACCCGCCTTCTGATTAAAGATTTCCGTAATATCGCCTCTGCCGATCTGGCACTCATCCCCGGATTTAATTTTCTGGTGGGGGAGAATGGCAGCGGAAAAACCAGCGTGCTGGAGGCCATCTACACGTTGGGACACGGTCGCGCGTTTCGCTCCATTCAGGCGGCGCGCGTGATTCGGCATGAACAGCCTGAATTTATTCTGCACGGTCGGTTGGATGGCATGGAGCGTGAACGCTCGATAGGTCTGAGTAAAAACCGGCTGGGCGACAGTACCGTGCGTATTGATGGTAGCGATGGTCACAAGGTGGCGGATCTGGCGCAGTTGCTGCCGATTCAGCTCATCACGCCGGAAGGCTTCACGCTGCTCAACGGTGGGCCAAAATACCGTCGTGCTTTCCTCGATTGGGGCTGTTTTCACCATGAGCCCGGCTTTTTCGCGGCCTGGAGCAACCTGAAACGGTTATTGCGTCAGCGTAATGCGGCGCTGCGCCAGGTGGGGCAGTATCGTCAACTGCGCGCCTGGGATCAGGAACTTATCCCGCTGGCCGAGCGCATCAGCGCCTGGCGGGCGGAATATACCGCTGCGATTAGCGCGGACATTACCGCGACCTGCGAGCAGTTTTTGCCGGAGTTTTCACTGAGCTTCTCTTTCCAGCGCGGCTGGGATAAAGAGAGTGACTATGCCGAACTGCTGGAACGGCAGTTTGAGCGCGACCGGCAGTTGGGCTATACCGCACTGGGGCCGCACAAAGCGGATTTTCGTATCCGCGCGGGCGGCGTTGCGGTGGAAGACATGCTGTCGCGTGGACAGTTGAAGTTATTGATGTGTGCGTTGCGATTGGCGCAGGGGGAGTTCCTCACCCGCCATAGCGGTGCCAAGTGTATTTATCTGATAGATGATTTTGCTTCCGAACTGGATAGTACCCGCCGCCGTTTGTTGGCTGAACGGTTAAAAGCGACCGAGGCTCAGGTATTTGTCAGCGCCATCAGCGCTGAGCAGATAGATGACATGATCGGTGAAAAGGGCAAGATGTTCCGCGTGGAACAGGGTAAAATAACGGTTCAATTACAGGACTAAAATGAGCGAGAAACGTTGATGTCGAATTCTTATGACTCCTCAAGTATCAAAGTATTGAAAGGGCTGGATGCGGTACGTAAACGCCCGGGTATGTACATCGGTGATACAGATGACGGCACAGGCCTGCATCACATGGTATTCGAGGTTGTGGACAACGCTATCGACGAAGCGCTCGCAGGCTTCTGCAAAGACATTGTTATTACCATTCATAAAGATAACTCGGTTTCGGTGCAGGATGATGGCCGTGGTATTCCTACCGGTATTCATGAAGAAGAGGGTGTCTCTGCGGCCGAAGTGATCATGACCGTACTGCACGCCGGCGGTAAGTTTGACGATAACTCCTATAAAGTGTCCGGTGGTCTGCACGGCGTGGGGGTTTCCGTGGTCAACGCCCTGTCTGAAAAGCTGGAACTGACCATTTACCGTGATGGCAAAACTCACCACCAAATTTATCGTCATGGCGAACCGCAGGCACCGCTGGCCGTGGTCGGTGACACAGAGCGCACGGGTACCACCGTGCGTTTCTGGCCGAGCATGGAAACCTTCAGCAACGTGACCGATTTCGAATACGAGATTCTGGCCAAGCGTCTGCGTGAACTGTCGTTTCTGAACTCGGGTGTTTCCATTCGTCTCAGCGACGAGCGCGAGCAGGGTAAGGCCGATCACTTCCACTATGAAGGCGGTATCAAAGCGTTTGTTGACTACCTGAACCGCAACAAGACGCCGATTCATCCGCAGGTGTTCTATTTCAGCGCAGAAAAAGACGATATCGGCGTCGAAATTGCCATGCAGTGGAACGACGGGTTCCAGGAAAATATCTACTGCTTTACCAACAACATTCCGCAGCGCGATGGCGGTACACACCTGGCTGGTTTCCGTGGCGCGATGACGCGTACCCTGAACAGCTACATGGAAAAAGAAGGCTACAGTAAAAAATCCAAAGTGAGCGCTACCGGTGACGATGCGCGTGAAGGGTTGATTGCCGTGGTGTCTGTAAAGGTGCCGGATCCGAAATTCTCTTCTCAGACCAAAGACAAGCTGGTTTCTTCCGAGGTGAAAACCGCGGTGGAATCGCTGATGAATGAACGTTTAGTCGATTACCTGATGGAAAATCCGAGCGATGCCAAAATCGTAGTCGGCAAAATTATTGATGCAGCGCGCGCGCGTGAAGCAGCTCGCAAAGCGCGCGAAATGACGCGTCGTAAAGGGGCGCTCGATCTGGCAGGCTTGCCGGGCAAGCTGGCGGATTGTCAGGAACGCGATCCGGCGCTGTCTGAACTCTACCTGGTGGAAGGGGACTCGGCGGGCGGCTCTGCCAAGCAGGGGCGTAACCGTAAGAATCAGGCCATTCTGCCGCTGAAAGGTAAAATCCTTAACGTGGAGAAAGCGCGCTTTGACAAGATGCTCTCTTCTCAGGAAGTGGGCACGCTGATCACCGCGTTGGGCTGTGGCATTGGCCGCGACGAATACAACCCTGACAAGCTGCGTTACCACAACATCATCATCATGACCGATGCCGACGTCGATGGTGCGCACATTCGTACGCTGCTGTTGACCTTCTTCTATCGTCAGATGCCGGAAATCATCGAACGTGGTCACGTCTTTATTGCCCAGCCACCGCTGTACAAAGTGAAGAAAGGCAAGCAAGAACAGTACATTAAAGATGATGAAGCGATGGACCAGTACCAGATTGCACTGGCACTCGATGGTTCGGCGCTGCACATCAATGCGCAAGCACCTGCCTTGCAGAGCGAGCAGGTGGAGCTGCTGGTGAAAGATCATCACGGCGTACAGCGGTTGATCGATCGTATGGAACGCCGTTATCCACGTGCCTTGTTGAATGCCTTGATTTATCAGCCAACGTTGACTGAGGCGACATTAAGCGATCGCGCAGCGGTGGAAAGCTGGTTGGCTGCGTTGGTGAAAACCCTCAATGAAGACGATGTGCACGGCAGCAGCTATAGCGGGACGTTGAGCGATAACCCAGAGCTTGCCGAACCGGTACTGCGGGTGCGCACGCACGGGGTAGATACTGACTATGTACTGGATGCCAACTTTGTGCGTGGCAGTGAATACCGCAAAATCGTACTGCTGGGTGAAAAGCTGCGTGGCCTGTTCGAAGAGGGCGCGTACATCGAGCGCGGTGAGCGTAAACAGCCGATTAGCAGCTTCGAACAAGCGCTGGAGTGGCTGGTGAAAGAGTCACGCCGTGGTTTGAACATCCAGCGTTACAAAGGCCTGGGCGAAATGAACCCGGAACAGCTGTGGGAAACCACCATGGACCCGGAAAGCCGTCGCATGCTGCGCGTGACTGTTAAAGACGCCATGGCAGCGGATGAACTGTTCACCACGCTGATGGGTGATGCGGTTGAGCCGCGCCGCGCCTTTATCGAAGAGAATGCGTTGAAAGCGGCTAACATCGATATCTGATGTGATGTTGTGACATAAAAAACCGCCGCGTGGCTCAGGCAACGCGGCCGTTTTATTTTGTGTCACATTGCGGCGGCGGCGCGCCGTTTGCTGGCACGCATTTCCTGCGCCAGTGTGATAGCGGCGGTGATCAGCATGAAAATGACCGCAGACCAGAAAATGGCATGGGGATGACCATTATCCAGCAACCAGCCGAACAGCACCGGACCGGCGGCCCCGCCGATATTGAACCCGGTGGAGACAATACCAAATACCCGCCCTTCCGCGCCTTTCGGCGATGCGGCCCGCACCAGCATATCCCGCGAGGGTGCAATCATGCCGGAGAGAAATCCCGCGGCGGCCAGCAGGGGTACCAATACCATCGCTGGTAACGGATAGATAGCGACAATTGCTACCAGTACGGCAGTGACGGCTAATGCACCGGTAGCAACCAGACCGTGACGCTCGGTTTTATCGGCCAACGCACCGCCTGCCAGCACGCCAAAGGCACTGGCAAATAAAAACGCGGTCAGCACTGCATTGGCATCGGATAAGGGCAGATCGTAGCCGGTGACCAGTGCGGTGACCGAGAAGTTCTGGATCGAGTTAGTGCTCAGGCTCAACATCAAAAAGAGGCCCAGCAGCGCCAGGATGGGCAGTGAAAACAGCGCTTTGGCGCTGGTTTGTGTCGGGGCCGCACCGCTTTTGGGTGCCGCTGATTTAAGCCGCGCTGGCTCGTCTTTATGCATTAGCAGCATCACGACAACCAGCAATCCCACCACGCCAGATACAATAAAAGCGGCATTGATGCCCAGCCATGCTGCCACTGCGAGTAAAATCCCCGGCGTAACGGCGTTGCCTAAAAAGCCGGAAAAAGTGTGGATCGAGAACGCGCGCCCCATGCGTTTGTCATCAATGCCGCGCGAGAGCAAGGCGTAATCTGACGGGTGATAGACCGCGTTAGCCACGCCGGCAAACCCCATCGCGATCAGCAACCAGAGGTAGTGCGGTGTCAGCCCCAGCGACATAAAGCTCAGACTGCCGAGCGTCAGCCCGGCCACCAGCGTACGCCGCGCACCGATACGGTCCACGGCAAAGCCAATCGGCGTTTGTACGCAGGCGGAGACAATGTTAAAGACGCTGATCGCAAGCCCAAGTTCAACGAAGCTGATACCGCGTTGGGCAGACAGCAACGGGATCAGCACTGGCAGCACCATGATGTGAAAATGGCTGACCAAATGCGCACAAGAGATCTGGGCGAGCAGAGGAAGTTTCATCGTTTTCATGTTTGTGTTACGACATCAATGCGGGCGTTGAGTGGCGCTGCTGAGTGGAAAGCGGCGAGATCACGTCCAGAGGGCGAAGTTAGGGTTAGCGTAACATATTGTTTGCGTTTGTCGCACTTTCTCTGGTGTAGTTTTTGACCTCAGACAGGCCGAGATCCCTCGGCCTGTCTTCGTTAGATCAGGACAAACGAAAGACTTTTACCGTGAGTGCCAGTTGGCGCGCCTGTTCATCCAGCGAGGCGGCGGCGGCGGTAGCTTCCTGCACCAGCGCGGCGTTCTGTTGAGTAACTCCATCCATTTCATGCACGGCTTGCGTTACCTGGCTGATACCTCGGGACTGTTCATCGGATGCGGCAACGATGTCATCCATGATGGTTTTAACCGACGCAATCGCATGCAGCATCTTTTCCATGGTGTGACCGGCGCTTTGTACCAGTTCGACGCCGTTTTTAACGCGCGAAGAGGATTCTCCGATCAGTGCCGTGATGTCTTTTACCGCTGCGGCGCTGCGCTGTGCCAGATTGCGCACTTCACCGGCGACCACGGCAAAGCCGCGCCCCTGCTCGCCCGCGCGGGCGGCTTCCACCGCCGCGTTCAGTGCCAAAATATTAGTCTGGAAGGCAATACCATTAATAATGCTAGTAATATCGGCGATTTTACGTGAACTGTCGTCAATATCCCCCATAATATTGACGACTTGCCCGACGATGGTATTTCCCTGCTGAGCGATGTCAGTCGCGTTTTGTGTCAGTTCGGTCGCGCTGTGTGCATTGTCGGCATTCAGTTTTACCGTCGCGGTGATCTGCTCCATGCTGGCGGCTGTCTGCTGTAATGCCGCCGCCTGTTGTTCGGTGCGTGAGGCCAAATCGATATTGCCTGCGGCGATTTCTGTGGCGGCGAGGCTTACCGATTCGCTGGTGGTCAGCAATTGCTGAGCGATATCGCGCAACTGATTTTGCATGGTGTGAATCGCGTAGAACAGGCTGCTGGTGTCCTTGGGCTGCACCTGGATGGTGTTGGTGAGCTGCCCATTGGCGACGGACAACGCGATGCGCGCCGCTTCTGCCGGCTCGCCACCAATTGGGCGTAACACCTTGCGCGTAAAGATAAGGCCCAGTGCGGCAGAGACCACGATAATGCTGATGACCATCAGCAGTAACGCGATATTACGCTGGTGCTCCGTTTCGGCCAGCACGACATCAATGGGGGCCGACAGACCCAATATCCACGGCGTACCGGTGTTGCCAATGGTTACCGGAATAGTGAGGTCGTAGGATGCTGTTTTCAGGACCGGATTTTCAGCGCTGGTCTGTATCGATACCCCTTGAGACACCGATTTTAGCAGGCTGTCGGCGTGAGCGGCGGGTTTGGTCACCTGCGTCTGGTCGGGGTAGGCGATATAGGCACCGGATTGCGATAACAGCTCGGCGTAGCCTGCGCCTTTATAGGGCTTGATGGCATTGATAAGTTGTTGCAGCGTTGCCAGTGAAAAATCTGCCGTTACCGAACCCAGAAAGGTACCGTCAACCACAATGGGTACGGCAATGGAGGTGAGCAGCACCTCTACGCCGTTATAGGGGTAGCGGTAAGGCTCAAGAATCACTTCCTGTTTCATCTTGCGCGGCAGCAGATAGTAGTCGCCGCTGCCGGGCGTTTCATAATCTGTCAGATTGTGCAGCACCACGTTACCCGCCGTGTCACGATCAACATAGCGTACATAGCGGCCGTTCGGATCGTGCTCGGCTTGTCCGGCAAACTGCGCGTCGTTGCCATCAAAGGCGTTTGGCTCCCACGCCAGCGACATTGACAGGAAATCCGGGTTATTTTGCAGCGCATTTTTCAGCATGGCGTCCGCCATGTCGCGATCGGCATGGCCGCTATTGCGCAGGCTGAGTACGCTTTGCCCCAGATTGCGTGCCACCGTTAATGCCAGATCCAGTTTGCGCTGTACCAGATAGCTGTTGGTATAGGCGGTTTGGGTCAGATACTGCTGCGCATCGTTTTTCTGCTGCTGTGTAGACTGCCAAATCAATAAACCGATGGTGATGGCAAAACCAAGGCCGATAGTCACGATACCTGCCAACAGCATAAGCATGCGTGTTGAGAGTGTCTTTTTTATATTTTCAAAAGGGGTGTGCGATGCTTGAGTATGAAGCGCGGCGTGTGAAAGCGGCGTAGCGGGTGCGGGTGGCGCATAAGGCTGTAGGGATTTAGACATGGTGGTTATCCTCCCTGGGATAGATATGTGTCAGAATTTAATTTAGTGTTCAAAAATCAATAAGTTAATTTTCATTTTTTGCGCTGTATCCCTTCGTGAAAAAGCCTGTTTTATGTGATAAAGATCACTGCATGATCATCGGCAGAATTCCGTAAATCTTTATCCTTCACTGGCTCACGGCGATAACTCGCGTTAGCATGCAAAAAAACCATTACGGCAGGATGAAGCATGACGATAAAGCTGATTGCAATTGATATGGACGGCACGTTGCTTAACCCGCAACATCAGATTTCGTCCGCAGTAAGCGCGGCGATTGCGGCGGCGCGGGATCAGGGCGTACATGTGGTGCTGGCTACCGGGCGGCCCTTTATTGGGGTAAAACGCTATCTGGAGATACTCGGTCTGGATAAAACCGGCGATTACTGCATTACCAACAACGGCGCGTTGGTTCAGCGCACCGATACCGGTGAATGTGTGGCGCAAACGCCGCTGAGCTTCGATGATTACCTCTATTGCGAAGCGCTTTCCCGTACTTTAAATGTGCACCTGCATGCGTTGGATTTCAACACCGTTTATACCGCCAATAAAGACATCAGTCGCTATACCGTTTATGAATCTCACCTAACCGGCATGCCGTTGAAATACCGCGCCGTTGAGGAGATGGACAGCACCCTGACCTTCCCGAAAGTGATGATGATTGATGAGCCAGAGCTTTTGGATAACGCGATTCGCCACATTCCTGACGAGGCACGAGCGCGCTACACTATTATCAAGAGCGCGCCCTACTATTTAGAAATTATGGATAAGCGGGTAAATAAAGGCGAGGGAGTGCGTTTGCTGGCGGAGTATCTCGGATTGACGGCGGAAAACGTGATGGCGATTGGCGATCATGAAAACGACCTGGCCATGATTAGCTATGCGGGCACTGGGGTTGCCATGGGAAATGCCATTGATGAGGTCAAGGCGATCAGCCAATTTGTCACCCGTCCCAATACTGAAGACGGCGTTGCCTATGCGATTGAAAAATTTATCCTGAAAACATCACATTGAGTTGTTCTGATTATAAAAAAATGGCGCTTCTCCGTGAGGGAAAGCGCCGTTTTTTTGGCTACAGCGGGTGATTATTTGTAGATAATCGCCGTGCCGCGCAGCAGGTCGCTACCGGTGGTGTTGGTGATAGAGAAGGCTTTCGCGCCTGCTTTATCGGCTTTCTCAGCCAGTTGATCCTGAAGTGAGCTCAGATCGTGCGCACCGCTTACGGAAATAACACCGAATTCCTGGTATTTAGTGGCTTGTTGAGCGCTAACGCTTTCAGCAGCAAAAGCACCAAAGGAAAGGGAAGCGAGTACGGCAGCGGCAGCGATGTTTTTTACGTTTTTCATGATGTCTTATCCTGTTTTTGAATGTGTTGTTGAAAGAGGATGTCTTTCGATGAAATGAATGTTACACCCATGCTAAAAAATTAAAAAACGGATGTTATTGAGAAAATCATTCAATAAATTTGAAGTTGTTTTTAATGGGTGTTTTTAATTTTAATGTTATTAATCAATTCATTATTTGTTTTTTATGTGTCTTCTTTACATTGTCTTGCTTTTCTTTTCATTAATCCAATCAATCATTATCTCTGTTTATTTGATTAACATTTGATGCTGTTTTTGTCGTTGTTTGTGATATTTATCACTGTATTCGTGGCGGTGAGTGGGTTGCTTGTCATGGTTTTTCTTTTCGATCTTGTTTCATCTTGCTGACAGTGTTGACGCCAAGATTTTTATCTCATGAGTGCTGTCGCGCTGATATCCGTGATGTACCTTAACAACCGCTACGGCTTTGTTATCTAATTGTTAGCAATTGCCAAAATTAACCTGATTACTTTCAATCGGTTATTTTTTGTACCTCGATCAATCTCACAAATCGTGGCTAAATCCGTTGAGTCTGTGTTTACCTTGAAATAGATTGCTAACTCGAGTTAGCAATGAGGTTGACGCAATGACTAACGCAGATTTCAGCGGAAAAACCGTTATCGAAAAAGGAGTTAACCCCTCTTCAGTGAGCTCCGCATGCTTTATCGGTGTGGATGTTGGCTCTGCCAGCGTCAGGGCCGGTGTCTTCGACAGCCAGGGGCAGCGGTTAGCGTTTGCCGTGCGTCCTATCAGCCAGTTCCATCCTCGCGCCAATGTGGTTGAACAATCTTCTGCTGAGATCTGGCAGAACGTCTGCGCGGTAATCAAAGAAGTGGCCGCGTTGTCCGGTGTTGCGCCGCAACGCGTGCGTTCCATTGGCTTTGATGCCACCTGCTCGCTGGTGGTGGTGGGTGCACAGGGAGAGAGTATTTCCGTTGCCGAAGACGGGGAAGCCGCGCGCGACATCATCATGTGGATGGATCACCGCGCCGCGCAGGAAACCGCTGACATCAATGCGACCGGCGATGACGCACTGCGCTATGTCGGCGGTGAAGTCAGTATCGAGATGGAATTGCCAAAAGTGTTGTGGCTCAAGCGCCACTTCCCCGATCGTTATCGCCAGGCTTGGCGGCTGTTCGATCTGGCTGACTATTTGGTATGGCGCGCCACCGGGGCCGATGTTGCCAGCGTATGTACCCTGACGTGCAAATGGAACTACCTGGCGCACGAACAGCGTTTCAGCCAGCCATTGTTACAGGCGGTTGGTCTTGATGATTTGCCGGAGAAAATCCCGGCCACCATTTTAGATTTGGGCGTTAAAGCCGGGCAGTTGCAGCCTGATGTGGCGCTGGCGTGCGGTTTGAGCACCGATGTTGCTGTCGCCAGCGGCATGATTGACGCCCATGCGG
This sequence comes from uncultured Symbiopectobacterium sp., assembly GCA_964293225.1. Taxonomy (GTDB): domain Bacteria; phylum Pseudomonadota; class Gammaproteobacteria; order Enterobacterales; family Enterobacteriaceae; genus Symbiopectobacterium. The sequence continues at coordinate 28,556 of CAXYYB010000019.1, forward strand.
GCGGGTTAGCGCTGGTGGGCAGTCAGCCCGAAGGGAGTCTGGCGCTGATCAGCGGCACGTCCAACTGTCACATGCTGGTTAACCGTGAACCGGTGATGGTGCCCGGCGTATGGGGGCCCTACTGGGGGGCCATGTTGCCCAACGGCTGGCTCAGTGAAGGCGGACAAAGCGCTGCCGGGGCGCTGGTGGAGTGGACACTGCGCCAGCATGCGAGCTGGGCCGATGCGCAGCAGCAGGCGGAACAGCAGGGCATCAGCGTTTATACCCTGTTGAATCATTGGGTTGACGATCTGGAGCGGCGTGAGCCCTTCCCGACCCGCCATTTGCATGTGCTGGCTGACCATCATGGTAATCGTTCACCGCGCGCCAACCCACACGCACGCGGTGCGGTTTACGGGTTGACGCTGGAACAGGGGCCGGATGCGCTAGCGCGACTCTATCTTGCCACTTTACAAGGCATTGCCTACGGCACGCGCCATATCATCGACAGCATGAATCAGGCCGGGCATCAGATTACCCGCGTGGTGATGTGCGGCGGGGCCACCAAGAATCCGCTCTGGCTGCGGGAATACGCCAATATCACCGGTTGCGACATTCATCTGGCGAGCGAAGAAGATGCGGTCACGCTCGGTGCGGCGTTACTGGGGGCGGTGGCGGCGGAATGTTACCCCACGTTGCCAGATGCAGCGGCAGCGCTGGTACGCGCTGGCGCGACCATTGCCACAGACCCGCAGTGCGGTGCGTTCCATGCGGCTAAATATGGCGTCTATCTCCAGATGTATGACGATGTGCAGCGTGCACAACGGCTGATGCAGGATTAACCGGGCGCTGTCGCGTGGCGGCAGCCTCGAGAGCGTTTATTTGAATCAGGAGCAGAACATGTTGAAATTACATCTCCCCCCTTCCCCGGCCACCCTTAGCGCACAAGCCAATGAGGTGCTGTTGGTGACCAACGCCGACCTGCGCGAGCCCGCTAATGTGACCTGCTGGCCGACGCAGCGTGACTATGAAGCGCGTCTGGGGGTTGCGTTGGAAAAACTGGGCTATCAGATGAAGCGTGCGCACGCGGTAAATAATGAGCGCGGTCACGGCTTTATCAGCAGCCAGAAAGAGGGGAGCGAGCTGTTCGCCGCCATCGATCCGGACGCGCCAGTGATTGTGCTGCTGACCGCATGGCAGTACTCCCACCACATTGCGCCATCGCTGGTACACCACCGTGGCCCGATTCTGCTGCTGGCAAACTTTGATGGCACCTGGCCGGGACTGGTGGGGATGCTGTGTATGGCGGGATGCCTCACCAGTCTGGAGCGCCCATTCTCACGTCTGTGGTCTGAAACCTTTGATGACGCGTTCTTCCATCAAGGGCTGGAAACCTGGCTGCGCGATGGTGCGGTCAGCCACAAAACCGGCTATCTGCGCCCGGTTGCACCGACCCATCCGGTGGTTGCCAGCGAAGCAGGACAAATCGGTCGTCAGGTCGGTGAGCATATTTTACGTCACAAGGCGATTGTCGGGCTGTTTGATACCTTCTGCATGGGGATGATCAATGGGGTATTCCCGCTTAAAGCGATGGTGGATATCGGCATTCCGGTGGAATCGCTGTCGCAGTCGGCGCTGTTGGTGGAGATGGCAAAAGTCCCGCCCGCGCTGCGTGAAGAATGTCTGGCATGGTATGAAGCGCGTGGTATGCAGTTCCAGTTTGGCGAGGACGGTCGCCGTGAGCTGACGCGTGAACAGGTGCTTGAACAATGCGCCATGATGATCGCGATGGCGCGTTTTGTGAAACGTTTTGGGCTTTCAGCCGTCGGCGTGCAGTATCAGCAGGGTCTGAAAGACAGCTGTGCGGCCTCCGATTTCGCGGAAGGTGCAATTGGCAACCAGGCGCGTTTCCCTATCCCCGATGAGAACGGTGACACCATTTGGCCCGATCGCGCTATTCCTTGCGTGAACGAAGTGGATATGGGCAGTGCCATTCCGCAGGTGATGTTGGGGCAACTGCTCGAAGGTTTGGGGCTACCGGCAGAAACCACATTGCATGATATTCGCTGGGGAAGTGACTATCAGGGCACCTTCTACTGGGATTTGGAAATTTCCGGTGCCGTGCCGTTTGCTCATCTTAAGGGCGGTATCGCGGGGGCCACCGGATATCGTCAGCCTGCCATGTTCTTCCCCTACGGCGGTTCGACCATTGCCGGACAGGGTAAAGCTGGGCGCTTTATCTGGGCACGCGCGCACTATGAGGGCACTCAGGTGGTGATGCATATCGGCACCGGTACTGGGGTAGAGCTACCGGACGGCGAGTTCGAGCGCCGCCGCCGCGCCACCAACTATGAATGGCCGCTGCTTAATGCCGTACTCGATGGCGTGAGCCGCAATGACCTGATGGCCGGGCACCAGAGTAACCACCTGACCATTGCCTATGTTGATGAGGCGTTACTGCCGGAAGTGCTGCAAGCCTTTGTTGCTCAGGCGCTGACGCAGAATATCAAGGTTTATACTGCCGGGGATGCCTGGCAGTTGCTGTCAAAATAACAGGTTGTCAGGCGAGAGTATGCTCGGCGTTTGTGGCTCTTGCCTGTGGGGTTTATCCCGGCGCTACCTCTGTGTGTGCGCCGGGCAATACCGGGGAAAACGCTAAAAATTATAATTCGTTAAGGTAGAATCGCCATGGCCCAGAAACAGGATGCACAGCAAAAGTATGTCGGCATTTGGCCCGTAATGCTGACGCCGTTTGATGAGAAGCGGGAAATTGATTATGACTCACTGGCTCGCCTGATCGAATGGTATCTCGCAGCAGGGGTTCACGGTCTGTTCGCCGCTTGCCAATCCAGTGAGATGTTTTTCCTGAGCGATCGTGAAACACAGCAACTGGTGCGCTTTATTGTGCAACAGGTGGATGGGCGTGTGCCGGTGGTGGCCTCGGGCCATACTGCCAACAGTGTAGCGCAGCAGGTTGAACAACTGAACGGCGTGGCGCAAAGCGGTGTGGATGGTCTGATTCTCATCAGTAACCGTCTGGCATTGCAGGGGGAATCTGACGAGCAGGCCTTGCAGGCGCTGCAAACCCTGACCGCACAGTTACCCACGTCCGTGGATCTGGGAATTTACGAATGCCCGTATCCTTATAAACGCTTGCTGTCAGACGAGACAGTTGCCTGGTGTGCACAGAGTCAGCGTTACACCTTTATCAAGGATACCTGCTGTGATTTACCCACCATTCGTCGCCGTCTGGCGCTGTCACAGGGCAGCCGCTTGCACCTGGCGAACGCCAATAGCCAGACGCTGTTGGCCTCGTTTCAGGCCGGCTGTCAGGCTTACAGCGGCGTGATGGCGAATTTCCACCCGCAACTTTATGTCTGGCTGTATGAAAACTGGCGCACGCACCCGGAACAGGCGCAGGCACTGGCGGATTATCTGGCGACGGCGGCGTTGGCTGAATACCTTGATTACCCGGCCTGCGCCAAATATTTCCAGCAGCAGGTGGGAAATTTTGCGACCCATGCTTGTCGAGTGCGTAACAGCGCGGGTTATGCCTCCACCTTTTTCCCGGCCGCCATTGATAGCATGATGCGTCTGGGGGAATCGCTGGGCCAGCGCTTAATGAAGCCATAAAAGGAGATGCTGATGCTGACCACACTGACGAGAGAAGCTCTGCTGCCAGCGCATCAACGCGATTTCGCCAATTGCCATGCTTCAACTCTGGCCCTGCTGCCGCAGGATACGGTGGTAGTGGCCTACTTTGCCGGTACCAAAGAGGGGGCGGGAGACACCGCCATCTGGTTGTCTCGCCGTGAGCAGGGCGCGTGGTTACCGCCGCAGCGGGCGATTGCTGAGCCGGGGCTGGCACACTGGAACCCCGTGCTGCACTGGCAAGCCGGGCGGCTCTGGCTGTTTTATAAGGTGGGCCCGGACGTGCACCATTGGCTGACGCGGGTTGCTGTGTCTGACGATGGCGGCGTGAGCTGGTCCACGCCAGTTGCGCTAGTGGAAAACGATGCGTTACCGCGCGGTCCAGTGAAGAACAAGCTGCTGGTGATGTCGAACGGCGAATGGCTGGCACCGGGATCGGCGGAGGATGAGCGTTATTGGGATGCTTTTGTCGATATCAGCGCCGATCGCGGCTTATCGTGGCATAAAGCCGCTATTCCTTTACAACATCAGGCACCGACCGCAAGCGAACAACAGCAGCTTTGGCAGGGATTGCAGCAGAACGCGCTGTGGGAGAATGACCTGAACCGCGTGTTTCAGTGGGACGGCGTCATTCAACCGACGGCGTGGGAGTCGTCACCGGGCCAGGTGCATGTGCTGATGCGCAGTACCCGGGGACAGGTTTACCGCAGTGATTCACACGACTACGGCAGGCATTGGTGCTCCGCCTACGCCACCACTTTACCGAATAATAACAGTGGGATAGATGTAGTACGCACACCGGATGGTAGTCTGGTGCTGGTGTTTAACCCGATCACCGGAAACTGGAACCGACGTTATCCGCTGTCGGTGGCGGTTTCCCGCGATAACGGTGAACAGTGGGAAATGGCGGGCGCACTGGAAACGGAGAACGGCGAATTTTCTTATCCAGCGATCGTTTGCGAAGAAAATGAGCTTCACATCACATATACCTGGAACCGAACCAACATCATTTATCAGAAAATCAACATTATGCAGTAAGTTATCCCTTTTTATCCGACCCTACCAATAAGAACGGAGAATACAATGAAGAAGACCTTGCTCCTGCTTTTGGCGTCAGTGATGCCGTTCTGCGCGAACCAGGCGTTCGCGGAACCCTCGACGATAAGCTATGCCAAGAAAAACATCGAAGTGGTTATTCCCAAAAACCCCGGCGGCGGTACTGACACCTCTGCCCGAACTCTGCTCGAATATTCCAAGGATCATTTGCCAAAAGGGGTGATTTTTGTCCCGGTAAACAAACCGGCAGGCAACGGTATCACTGGGCTGATTGAAGTCGCCAGAGCGAAACCAGACGGTTACAAACTGGTGATGACCACGGTGGAGCTGGCGATGTTCCCGCACCAGAATAAATCACCGGTCACCTATAAAGATTTCACCCCGCTGGTCACTACCATTGCCGACCCAGTGGCTATTGTGGTGCGTGCCGATGCGGGCTATGACACGCTGCAAGCCTTTATCGATTCTGCCAAGCAGCAACCGGGCAAGCTCAAGGTGGGTAACTCGGGCATGGGGGCGATTTATCATCTCGCTGCCGTGAACATTGAGAAAACCACCGGCACCAAATTCAACCATATTCCTTATAACGAAGGCACCGGGCCGTCGATTGCCGCACTGATTGGTGGGCACATTGATGCGGTGTTGACCACGCCGGGCGCGGTGAAATCGCAGGTTGACGCTGGCATTCTCAAAGTGCTGGCGGTGATGGATGAGAAACGCTTTGAACTGGTGCCTGACGTACCGACCATCAAAGAAGCGTTGGGACTGGATGTGAACGTCAAGATGCGCGCCTGGGCCGTGCTGGCGACCACAGCGAAAGTGCCGCCGGAAGTGGCCGAACAGTTGGTTAAAGCCTTTACCGAAGTGGTCAATACCCCCGCTTATCAGGATGCGGTGAGAAAACAGGGCATCATGCCAGTGACCATTGTCGGACAGGACGCTTACAACATGATGCGTGAAGATGATGAGCTCTACAAACAGCTTATTGCCGATACGCTGAAGAAATAACGCTGTCGATACGCTTGTCGGCTCAGTGCCGACAAGCGGGAGAATTGCTATGCGCAAATATGATGTGTTAGTCGGCCTGTTCTCCTTGGGGTTTGGCCTGCTGATATTGTTCCTGTCCCGTGATATGTCGATGTTTGATGAATATGGCGTTCCGGGCGAGCGTTATTGGCCCTTTGGGCTGGCGTGCCTGTTTATTCTGCTAGGCGTGCTGCAATGGGGCGTGGTGCTGAAAAACCGTCTGATGGCGGACAGAAGCATCGATTTCTCGTCGGTGAATGTGCGCAAGGCCTACCTGATCGGCGCGCTGGCGGTGGGTTACGGTATCGTGATGGCCTGGGCGGGATTCATTATATCGGCAGTGATTTTTATTCCCTGCACTATGGTGCTGATGAAAGAAAAACGTGTCGGGTTTGTGACGCTCTCAACGCTGCTGATTGTCACGGCGGTCTACCTGTTTTTCACCTATCTGTTCAACTCGCCGCTGCCAACGGCAGAGTTCAGTGATTTGGGCTTCTAGCGATCGGGTCTTTTCAGCCAGATGCTCTACGTAGGCGCTGGCGTGTAGCAAACCTGTAGCGAATATAGCGAACATAAAGAAGGGCAGTATCATGAACGAAGTCCTTGCCGCGTTTTCCGTGGTATTCAGCTTTGACACGATTGCCGTGATTTTTCTCGGGGCGCTTGCGGGCATCCTGATCGGAATTATCCCCGGCCTGACGGTCAACATGGGTATCGCATTGTTATTACCGCTGACCTACTCCTTCCAGGGTGTGAGCGGGATTCTTCTTCTACTAGGGGTGTATTGCGGTGCCGTTTATGGCGGCTCTATCACCGCGATACTGATCAGTACACCGGGCACGCCCGCCTCAGCCGCCACCGTGCTGGATGGTTATCCGATGGCCAAGCGCGGCGAAGCCGGGCGTGCGCTCGGGCTGTCCACGATGGGATCGCTGTTCGGCGGCATCTTCAGTACCATCGCGTTGATTGTGATAGCGCCGATGTTGGCGACTGTCGCGACCGGATTCTCTGCGCCGGAATACTTTGCGCTGGCGATTTTCGGTATCAGTATCATTACCAGCGTCTCATCGCAGTCCATCATCAAAGGGTTAATCGGTGGCGGTATCGGGCTGGCGATCGCCACCATCGGGCTGGACCCGATGACCAGCGGCATGCGCTTTACCTTTGATTCCGTTTATATGATGGGGGGGATTTCGTTTATCCCTGTGCTGGTGGGCTTGTTTGCCTTTTCCCAAGGGCTACTCAGCGTTGAGGAGCACTTTCGTGAAGGCGGTGTAGTACCAAAGTCTGTGGCAAAAATCACCCGTATTTTACCGACATGGGTTGATTTCAAACGTTGTCTACCCACTTGGGTGCGTTCATCCATTATCGGTACTGGTATTGGCACTATTCCCGGCGTGGGCGGTGATATCTCGTCCTGGATTTCCTATAACGAAGCCAAACGGTGGTCAAAACACCCGGAAGAGTTTGGTAAAGGCTCGCCGGAAGGGGTATCTGCACCCGAAGCGGGGGCTAACTCTGTCTCCGGTGGTAGTATGGTGCCGTTGATGACGCTGGGTATTCCGGGCGATGGCGCGACGGCCATCATCATGGGCGCGTTTCTGGTGCAGGGGTTGGCGCTGGGACCCCAGCTGTTCACTGAGCATCCGGTTGAAGTAAACACCATTTTTATTGGTCTGATGATGGCGAATATCTTCATGGGATTGCTGGGTTTCATGGGCATGAAACTGTTCGTGAAGGTGATGGACGTGCCACGCACGCTGCTGGTGCCGGTGATTTTGCTGCTGTGCGCCGTGGGCGCTTACACCGTTAACCACAGCATGATTGACGTTTTCGTCATGATGGGGGCCGGGCTGGTGGCCTACGTTCTGATCAAGCTCGATTTCTCCATGTCACCGATTGTGATTGGCATCATCCTTGGCCCGTTAGCCGAAACCAACCTACGTCGTTCATTAATGATGTCGCAAGGGGATGTGTCGATATTCTTTACGCGCCCGGTGTGTGCCACGTTCATTGTGATTGCGGTATTGACCCTGTTCCTGCCTATCGTTTCACCGATGTGGAAAAACTGGCGTCAAAAAACGCTGAAAAAAAAGCAGGACGCGCAGAGTAATCAGCCGGGGGTGTAAACCGTCGTGCGTTATTGGTCGCGTAGTTGTGCGATGTTATACTGCGAGCGGCGTTTCCCCAGCGGGAAACGCCCTTCGGGGTGGTGTTATTTAGGGCATAACTATGGCAAAAACGGTCGAGCAGATCGCCAATGATTTAAATCTCTCCATCACCACCGTTCGGCTGGTGCTGAACGGTAAAGCCGAGCAATACCGTATCAGCGCCAAGACGCAGCAGCGGATAACCCACTATGTGACGGAGCATGGTTATACCGTTAACTACACGGCGCGCAGCCTGAAGTTAAATAAAACCGATACGCTGGGTCTGATCATTCCCCGCCTTTCCAACCCGTTTTTCTCCACGCTGGCCGAAAAGTTAGAGATCCGCTGCCGGGCGGCGGGCTATCAGTTGATGATCAGCTGTACCTACAGCGATGCAAAGTATGAAAACAAACTGGTCGATGCGCTGCTGCAACGTAACGTGGACGGCCTGTTTGTCGTGCCCTCTTCGCGCCAAACACAACTGCACCATGTGAAAATGGTCAACCGCCCGTTGGTGGTGCTGGACCGTGATTTCGGTGCGGAGGACGTTTCTCTGGTGGTGAGTGATAACTTGCAGGGCGGCGTTCAACTGGCGCAGGCGATGTTGGCACGCAACCTCGACAACGGGATAACGCTCAGCGATGAGCCGCTCTATTTTATGGCGGGGGACACCCGGCAGCCGGCGATCAAGGAGCGTCTAAAAGGGTATCAGCAGGCATTGCTGCGCCACGGCATCAAAGCCCCGGCGGAGTGGATTTTGCAGGCCGAGCACAACCGCCGCGAAGACGGTATCGCCATGATGCAAAACTTTCTTACGCACCATGCCGAAGCGCCGAAAGCCTTTATCGCGTCATCTTTGCCAGTATTGGAAGGGGTTTTGAGCGCGCTCCGTGAACGTTATGGCGCGATTCCTGCCGACATGAATATTGGCACCTTCGATGAGCACGCCATGTTGGGCTTTCTTGCCAATAATCTCTGGTCAATGCGACAGGATGAAGACGCCTGGGCGGAGCAGGCATTTACACTGATGCAGCGTGCCTTGCACGGAGAAAATCCGCTGGCGCGAGCCATTATTCCCATGACGTTAATTCATCGGCGTCAGGCGTTGGGTGACCCTTCCTCGTAAAAATCAGCGTCATATCGCGGTAATCACCGCGAAAATGCAAGAAAATCGTCATGTGATATGTGTATACTATTGATACGATTATACTTTTTTTCATGGCTGCTGATTGACAATCCCATCAGTTTTCGTGTTTGCGAATACTGAACACACCGTGTAATACGCGATTAAAAAAACAAGAGGCACGTTGCGTGAAGCGATCCTATTTTTTATATTTTGGCAGTAATAGAAATAAGGAAGATGTTAACGCGTTGTTGAGTCAATATTGGGATATCGTTTGTGTGCCCCACGATAATTATTATTGTGGTCGTTACTATTTATATTCCGGTTTTTATGCCGATCGACTCACCGTGAAAGGGAATAAAATTGCAGGGACGGAGGAGTGGCTCGATGAAGATAATCGTCACTACCGCACCCTTATCGAAGTATCGTTTATTCACGGACGTAATACGGACAAATTGAACCGGAGCGAATTTATTAAAGAAGCGTTCGCACAATTGAAAGTTGCCGACGTCATCGGTGATAAATGTATTGAAGAGATTTAACGCCTCTCCCATCAGGCTCTCTGGGATAGGCGCTTTGCGACACTAAGTTGACGCCTCACTATCATCATTGCTGAACGCCAATTGCGCCAACGTGACAGGCTTAAGAGGAAAACGGGCGCGTGCATATCCGGTTTCTGATACCTGGCGCTGCTGCGTGTCGGCCAAAATAGCCGCCGCGTTATGCCCGCACATTCGCCCCTGACAGGGGCCCATGCCGCAGCGAGTAAACGCCTTCAACTGATTCATGCCCGCGCAGCCCGCGCGCGCGGCCTGACGAATTTCCCCGGCACTCACCTGTTCACAGCGGCAGATGGTCACGTCGTCATTCGGTTTTTGTGCCTGTTTGGGAATGGGGTAAAGCGATGCCAGAAAGGGGCGCAGTGAACGCAGCGCGGCGCGCTGTTGCCGCAGTGCAGTAGATTGTTGCTGATAGTCATCCTCTGCGAGTTTTCCCGCTGCATGCACAATGCTTAATGCGGCAAGCTGCCCACTGAGAATTGCTGCCTCTCCACCCTCAATGCCGCCTGCGTCCCCTGCCAGATAGATACCGGGTTGGCTGCTTTCCTGACGTTCGTTCACTTCCGGCTGCCAGTGATGTTGCTCATCATTCCAAACCAGCTTGCAACCGAGGGCATTGGCGCACTGCGTGGCCGGAATCACACCGATATGGCTCAATACCGTTGAAGTAACGCGCTGTATTGGATGGCCCCGATGGGAAAAGCGCACGGCGGTGACCTGCATTTCTCCTTCAATAGCAATATCGGTCACGCCGGAATAATAAGGCACTTTAGCGCGTTGCAGTTCGCGCAGCAGCGTGATGCCTTTGAACAGATCGCGCGAGGTGTGACGTAATGCCTTCGGCAAGCGTGGCAGTGCCCGTAGGTAATCCTGCGCGCGCGTGGTGTCGAGCACCGCTTGAATTCGGCCTCCCGCGCGAACCACCTGCGCGGCGAACAGTAATAGCAGTGGGCCATTGCCCACTAGGATGCTGTCGGCGGGGGGTAATAATCCCGCTGATTTCATTAACAGCTGTGCGGCACCGACGGTCATCGCGCCCGGTAATGTCCAGCCTGGCAGCGGAAAGCTGCGTTCTTGTGCGCCGGTTGCCAGCAGAATAAAACGGGCCTGCACCACATGCTGGCGCGGCGACTCGCCCTGTTCCAGCAGATAGACCTGTTTCTCCGGCGTCACTTGCCAGACGGCAGTACGCGCCAGATAGCGCACGTGGGGAGAGAAAGCGACTTCTGCCAGGCTACGGCGCGCGCCGTACTCTTCGCCGAACAGGGTTTGTGGGTTGGCAAACGGTGACTGGGTGACCTGTCGCAACAGTTGACCGCCCGGTAACGGATTCTCATCGGCCAGCCAGACGGATAAGCCTGCTGCGCTGGCGATTTGCGCGGCTTTTAGCCCAGCCGGGCCTGCGCCAATAATCAGCAGATCGCAGGTATTCACTGCCGTGGTCTGAGTCATGATAGTACCCTCGCGCCCTGAGGCAGGGTCACTCGCATACCGTCACGCACTGGCGTCATGCAAGATTGTACGTTGGGAATATCATCGACCGTGACACGGCATTCGAAGCAGACGCCCATCATGCAAAACGGGCCGCGCGGCTGCTGATCAATGGCCGTATGGCGCGTGGTGGTGATGCCGTTTGCCAGCAGCGCGGCAGCCAGCGTCCAGCCAGCGCGTGCGGTAATGGGTTCATCGTTCACCCACAGGGTGATTTGCGGTGTATCAGCCGTGGGTAGCGGCTGGAACCGGGAAACGCTGGACATGAAATACCTCGAAAAGCGAAGGAAGTGCACCGCCTAAAATCCATGCCGGAAGCAGTTCGCTATGCAACGCTGCCAGCGTAACACCGCTGTGGCAGGTGACGGCAAACGCGCCGGGGTAGCGACGGGATTCATCATAAACCGGCAAACCATCTGGTGTCATGATACGCAACGCACCCCAGGTGCGTACGATCTGCGCGTGAGCCAGACAGGGGAAAGCGCGTATTGCCCGTTGGGCAATCTGCTGTTGAACCTCGGGCTGCGTCTGGGTGTTAAACCCGACATGCTCCTGCGAATCCCCGATCATCACTGTGCTCTCCTGCGTTTGTCGTAGCAGGTTGGAAGGATAGCGCAGAAAGGGAGCCAGCCGCTCGGTCACCAATACTTGCCCACGCACCGGCTCTATCGGGATCGGGAGATCGACCTGTACCCCAAGACGCGCGTTTTCCAACCCGGCAGCCAGAACGATACGTTTGGCGTGCCATTTGCCCTGCGGCGTGTGCAAGGTGAAACCGTCCTGATGGCTTTCAATCTCACTGACCGGATGGGATGGAAAATAGTGCCCGCCCGCCTGCTGAAAGGCGTAAGACAGTGCGCGCAGCGTCAGCAGCGGATTGACATGGCCGTCATGGGGAGAATAGATGGCACCGGCTATCTGGTGTGATGCTTCAGGCACATGTTGGCGCAGCGTGGTGTTATCCCACACCTCATAACGAAAATCCGGGTTGCCCTGTTGCAGCTTGCTGACGTTGCGTACCGCGCTGTCTAGGGCCTCTGACGTTAAGCAGAAATTGATGCCGCCGGGCTGAGACAACCCGCAATCAATACCGGTTTCAGTGCGTAGGCGCTGCGCAAAGTCAGGCCAGCGTGTGGATGCCAGACAGGAGAGTTGGCTGTAAGGCGGGCAATTGGCGCCTTTGCCCTGCACCCAAATCAGGCCGAAGTTGCCGCGTGAGGCGCGAAAATCCGTGTCGCCCCCGTCGAGAATCGCGGTATGGGTGCCTTGTCGCTGCAAACCATAAGCGATGGCGTGGCCGACAATGCCGCCGCCGATCACGATAACGTCATAGGGTTGTGTCATGAAGGGGTTACCTGCTGAAAACCTGTTACCGGCACCAATTATCTCCCCCATCATAAGCACGCGGTTGCAGCGCGCCATAGAACCAGCGAACCAGTGATACGGTGTCGAATACTGGCAAGCCAAAGCGGGCATGCAGTGTGGCACTGAAGGGGGCCAAATTGGTACATTCGAGTACCAGCGCTCCGGTTTGCGGATAGCGGGCCAACGCCTGCTGCGCGGTAGCCAGCACTTCTTGCTGTAAAATAGCATACGGGACGCTGTCGTCACCGTCACGAATTGAACGCACAAACTCAGAGTCTGGGGCCATCCCCACCACGTGCACGTCGCCGGGGATCCCGACTTTTTCCAGGTAATCGCCGCGCAGCGCGCGATCGTCGAAGGTCAAAATCAGCGGTGTTTTCCCGACGGGAAGCAGGCGCTGTACCAGCGGGTATTGCAGCAGGCTGCTCGTAACAATCGGCACCGGTGACCAGGCCGCTAACTCTTGCTGGTAGTAGGAGAGGAAGCCGCAACTGGTGGTTAGGCCATCAACGCCCTCGTCGATGAGTACCTGCGCCGCGCGTTTAAACGGCTCCAGCAAGTCGTGTTGATCGAGGTGCCCCATCCGTTGTGGAATAGCCTCTTCCACCACCTGATAGCGCACCGGAAACGGCCAGGTGCCGGGGTTACCAATATCGCCCAGATAGCGGCGAAAATGGGTTTTTACCATCAAAATACCGAGTGTGGCTTGCGGTGTGGCGACGCCGGTGTGAATGTCTGACATGGTTAGGGTTCCGTTAAGCGCGCCGTGAGGCGGCAATCACTGCGTCCAGAATCTGTTGCAGCAGCGCCTTTGTGGTAGCGAAGTTGAGGCGTGCAAAGGCTTCTGCGCCGGGGTTAAAGGTTTCACCCGCGCTGAGTGCCACTTTGGCATGCTCCAGAAAATACGCACCCGCGGCGGTCGGTAAGTGCAGTGCGCTAAAATCCAGCCAGGCGAAGTAGGTTGCCTCGGGGGTGTGGACGCGAACCTCCGGCAGTGCGGCGCGCACGGTGGAGATCGCTTGCTCACGCCGCTCCAGCAGATAATGACGCGCACCTTCCAGCCAACTGTGGCCGCGATCCCAGGCGGCAACGGTAGCATCAATACCGATACCGGAGGGATAGCCTAATATCCGCGCGGGTAGACGTTGGGTAAAGCGCTGTTTTAACGCGCCGTCGCCGAAATACATCAACGCACAGCGCAGTCCGGCGATATTGAAGCTCTTGCTGGCTGAGTTCAGGGTGATGGTGCGTGCCGCAAGGCCCGGTGCCACCGTAGCAAACGGAATATGTTCCTGCCCGGGATACACCAGATCGGCATGAATTTCATTAGCAATCACAATTAAATCATGGGCTTCGGCCAGTGCTGCCAGCTTTTCCAACTCATCGCGCCGCAGTGCGCGACCGGTAGGATTATGTGGGTTACACAGCAGCAGGATGCGCGTCTTGGCATCAATCTGGTTGGCAAGATCATCGAAATCGATTTCATAGCCCTGCCCGTTGTCCACCAGTGGGCTGGCCTGTAAGCGGCGGCCGGTGTCATTGATGGCCTCATAGAAGGGCGGATAGCTGGGGGTTTGCAGCACAATACCGTCGCCCGGTTCACTGAAGGCCAGAATCAGTAAATAGACTGCCTGCACCAATTCGTTGAGCGCCAACACGTTGGCAGGATCGGTTTCCCAGTTAAACGCGCGCGCAGTATAGCGGCTGAAGGCGCGCGCCAGCAGATGTTCCGCCCGGTCGCGTTGCCGATAGGGGTAGCCGGTATCCTGAGCCAGATACCAGTGACGTAATACGTCAGCAACGGCAGGCGCTGGAGCGAAATCCATCTCCGCGACCCAGGCGGGGAGAATCTCCAGTGCGTGATACTGCCACTTCATGCTTTGGCGACGGCGCAGCGTTTCCAGCGGCAACGTGTATTGCTCTGCAAACTGTTGCGCGATACCGGCATCGTAATGCGTGCTCATGTTATACCACCTGCGGGATGGGTTTCAGCAAGGGCATTTTCAGCCAGGAAACCGACGTATCAATACGCAGATGCATGAGGATTCCTTCTGTTTTCTTTGCCGTTGACAAGCCAATCAGGGTTGGCTAAGTTGCGGTCAAATTAACAAATATATATTTTATATTGTATAAACTTTATCAGCTATGCATTGCCATTTAACGCATATGGCACTGTGGTTATCCTGGCCGATAAATCAGCAATGAGGGCGCTATGGATCAGACTGACGCAGCAAACCGGGCCAGCCCGGCTCCCCTTCCCGCCGTGGTGGTTGACCGGCGGCCGCTGACCGACCGTGTGGCGGACTATGTGCGCGATCTGATCGTGCAGGATATCCTGCAACCCGGCGATCCGATCAATGTGCAAAGCATTTGCAGCACCCTGCAAATTTCGCAGACCCCATTGCGTGAAGCGCTGAAAATGTTGGCGGCCCAAGGGCTGGTGGATTTGCGCCCCAATAAGCGCGTGGTAGTGGCGTCTCTGGCGGCGAATGAAATTGAAGACATGCTGGTGGTGTATACCGAAATGGAAAAACTGGCGGGCCGACTGGCGGCATTGCAAGCGGCACCAGACGATCTGCACGCGTTACAGCAGCAGGAACAGGCGCTGATGGCAGCGTTTCATGCCGGAGAATCGCTGCGTTATTTTCATGCCAACCAAGCCTTTCATCAGGCGTTGGTGCATGCTTCGCACAATGCCACCCTGATTGAGCTGCACAATAATCTTAATGCCCGTTTGTATCGCACGCGTTTCAAAGGAAATCAGTGGAATGCGCGCAGCGGCGACTGGCAGCGTGTGGCTGAAGAGCACAGTAAAATTCTGCGCGCCATCGAGACGCGCAACGGCGATTTGTGTGCGGAACTGCTGGCACGTCACCTCAACGGTGCGCGCGCCTCCCTGCACGCGGACTGAGCCGATTAACCTCCCCGCGAATACCGCGGGGAGCCTCTTAGGGTTTAGGTTCTACCCATACCCCCGCCAGATTTCCTTCAACACCATCTGCCGTTGGCGAGTGGTCGTGAACGCGCGGGTTGTAAATGGTGATGAACTGCGGCGACAACAGGTTAATGTCCGGCGCGTCATGCATCACGATCTGCTGGAACTGGCGGAACTGCTCAACGCGTTTGGCATTGTCGTTTTCCGTTTGCGCGGCTTCCAGCAGGCGATCGACGTCGGGGTTAACGTAGTGCGAGGTGTTGGAGAACGGTAACCCGACGCGGTAGTTCTTCGACCAGTAGAGACGCTGTACGCCTGCGGTAGGATCGTACAAGTTGGCGAACATGTTCAGTGCCAGCGCAAAATCGCGATCGGTGTAGACGCGTTTGGTGTGCGACGAAATGTCCGATGAGCGCAGCGTGACCGCAACGCCAATTTTTGCCAGTGCCGCCCGTGTGAAATCGGCGATACGACGGAACGCATCGTCATAGGTGTTGTAATCGAGCGTGATGCTAAAGCGAGTGCCGTCTGCGCCGCGCGGGTATCTGGCTTCATCCAGCAGGCGGTTAGCGGCCGCCAGATCGAAGGGATAGGGGGTCGGCGACGGATCGTGGAAGGTTTTCAAACCGGGGGCAACGGGAGAAGCCGTCGGTGTCGCCAGGCCAAAGTAGGCAATGCGGACCAGTGCATCCCTGTCAATGGCGTGAGAAAACGCCTGACGAACGCGCAGATCTTTGAAAATCTTATTATCCAGATTGAATTGCAGCGAGGCGACACTGTAGGAGTAATTGTTCCCTTTGGTTTCAAAGCCCAGCTTGCCCTCTTTTTTCAATCGGGCAATTTCACTCAGCGCAACCGGCGTGCGGTAAGCGATGTCTGCATCACCGGTTTCCAGCGCCAACGTGCGCACCACGGCATCCGGCGAGAACTTGACGATCAACTGATCCAGATAGGGTTTTGGGTTATCCCAGTAGTTGGGATTGCGTTTATAGACAATGTGACTGCCGCGTACCCATTCGCTGAAAACATACGGGCCAGTGCCGATTGGCGCATTGTTATTGGCATTTTTCAGCGGATCGCTGCCCGGCACGTCATAGATGTGTTTTGGCAGAATCGGTGTTTCGCCGGCGGCAAACGCGCGCAGCAGATAAGGAGCCGGATGTGATAACTCAAAGACGGCAGTCAGTGCATCGGGGGTTTTAATATCGCTGACGTTAGCAAAGGTGCTTCTGGCGCGTGGGTGTATTTGTTTCAGCAACTGAATAGAGTAGGCCACGTCAGCGGAGGTAAAAGGCTGACCGTCGTGCCATTTCACACCCTGACGCAAATGAAAGGTGTAGGTTTTGCCATCGGGGCTGATGTCCCAGGACGTTGCCAACTGAGGCTGTGGATTAAGATCGTAATCATAGGTCAGCAACCCTTCCGTGACTTTACCACTGACCGCAATTGCTGGTTGAGCGACAGTCGCCAGCGAAACCAATGTGGACGGCTCACTGGACAGTATCAGCGTCAGTGCACCACCGCGCTGCGGCGTGGTGGCAGCGTGCGCGCTGGCAGCCAGCCATCCTGAAAGCAGCAGTGCGTTGCCTCCCCAGCGAGACAAACGGGTAAACCATGACATAAAACCCCCTGGTTGAAGATCAAAAAAGCAAAAATGGACGAATGAAATTCAACCTAACAAATATATATTTTATATTGTATAAACTTTATGGGATAACCAATTGCGTAAACTGGAAATGCACGCCACGCGGCCTGTCTATGCCTGTCCTTTAACCGCTCACAGCGCTTTTTCTTCCCCCCCGAGCACAATCATTTCCTGAGAGGCGTGAAGCCACACGCTTTTCACATCGGCCGGTTGGCGAAAGGCGATCGTGCCAGCAGGGGGTATCGGCATGCGTTGGCAATGCGTCAATTCAATACCGCCGTTATCTATCTGAGCGAGCTGGCTCAGGCAATGAGGTTTTTGACATGCGTGGGGCATAAATTGCCCTGTACTAGTGTGGAATACGTGGGAAAGGCTGCTGAGTTTCATTTACTTCACATCCATCGACGCTCGGGTGCAAAAGGCTCCCGAAATAACGGCGCTATTATGCTGATAAATAAAAATATGTCTGTCAAAAACCGGTCTGTTGGATAGACCGTATGGCAAACAGGTTACGGATGCGTCGTGCTGGGTTGTGCCGCGCTTGCGGGGATGATGGGGAGCTGTTCATCATGGTGGATACGCGCACGTAACGAATCGTCCGGCTTTTCTTTGCCCGAGCGTGAATAGTCATAAGGCAACAGCAATGTATCCATAACGGCAGAAAACGGCATATCGAGGATCACCAGTGGCGTCATGGCCCAACTGGCATCTTCACTGTGCAGGGCGTCAATATTGGCACGTGTACCGGGATAATAACCCTGATGGGGGCCGGTATGCGTCATCACGCTGGAGCAGCCGCTGGTAAGTGCCAGCCCGCTTCCTGCTATCAACAAAGAGAGTGCAGTACGTCTCAGTACTTTCATATCGCTGTCCATTGATAAATGGTTTGCCTTTGTGCCATGGGCTCTATGTAAGATGTCATGTTTTGTGTTGTGGCGGTAGTACTTCATTTTCCGATAAATTTTTTGGAAAAGGAAAAATTGCGTCGATCGTGGCCTTGAAAGTTTGAACCCGGTCCCCATCTTTATGGTAGCCCCAGATTATGACGCTATGCCGACAGGGTAGCCGATGGGGTGTAGGGCCTGTCTATCAAAGAAGGTTCATATCAATCCTCGCTGAAGGTTTAGGAGGTTGTAATGCGTAATTTTGATTTTTCACCCCTGTATCGTTCCGCCATCGGTTTCGATCGTCTTTTTAATCTGCTGGAAGCCGGACAAAGTCAGGGTAACGGTGGGTATCCTCCCTACAATGTTGAGCTGGTGGATGATAACCATTACCGCATTGCCATCGCTGTCGCGGGTTTTGCCGAGCATGAGCTGGAAATTACCGCTCATGACAATCTGTTGATTGTGAAAGGCGCACACGGCGGTGAGCCGGTAACACGTAACTATCTCTATCAGGGCATTGCCGAGCGCAATTTTGAGCGCAAATTCCAGTTGGCTGAGCACATTCAAATTACGGGTGCCAATCTGGAACACGGTTTGTTGTACATCGATTTGGCGCGCGTGGTGCCGGAAACGATGAAGCCGCGCCGTATTGATATCAAATAAGACGACGTTAACGTTTTAATACCCAGTTTTAACGCCCGCCCGCCGTTAGGGGGCGAATTCGGTGGAGCCCCTCTGCTCCTCTGAAGGCACGCTCTCGCTTCAAAGAAGGAGTCACATTATGCGTAACTATGATTTATCACCGCTGCTGCGTCAGTGGATCGGTTTTGACAAATTGGCCAGCTCAATGCAGGGCAGTCAGGAGGCCGTTGAGTTTCCTCCCTACAACATTGAGAAAAAAGACGACAACCACTATCGCATCACGCTGGCTCTGGCTGGGTTCCAGCAAAGCGAACTCGCGATCGAAGTGGAAGGGCCACGTCTGACGGTAAGCGGTACGCCGACACTGCCGGAGAAGAAAGTGGAATATCTGCATCAGGGGCTCGCGTTTAAACCGTTCACTCTGAGCTTTACGCTGGCGGAGCACCTGTCTGTCTCCGAGGCAAAATTTGAACTCGGTTTGCTGCATATCGATCTGGTGCGTGAAGTGCCAGTAGAACTGCAACCGCAGCGTATCGCCATTGGCGGCAGCCGCCCTGAGTTGACGCACGCGCCTGACTCGGCCAGCGAGGCTTAATCCGCAACATCATGCGCTGAGTCTGTTATCAATCCCCGGTTTTTGCCGGGGATTTTTATTTTCATAGATGTACTAAGGTTAAAGCCTGATGTTAATTTATTTTTTGATGTTTTATTGTTTTGTATAACATGATTTTTTTGAGTTGTTATATGATTTATGTATTTAAATTTGTCTATAGACTCATCTCTGATTGAGATTAGATTTTAGATTCCTGGTGTTGGCTCATTTTGCCGTCTGGCCCTTGTGGCCAGTTTTTTATTTATAAGTACTATAATTTGTTGATGTCACTTGGTAAATAGGCTGTTTTTACAGGGTGTTGCTGTCCTTTTGGACAGTGGCTATTTTAATCGTCGTATGAGTTCAGTGCACATGCGGTTTACACTTGATAAAAATGCTAATGAAGTTTTACGTTCTTACTTAGAACAAAAATTAAAAATCATCAAAGGCGTGGTTTTCGCTTATAGCATAATAAATAAAAAAAATCTTTCGGAGATTTCTGTTATCTCCAATTATCATGAGGAATGGGTGAAGACTTATTTGGATAACAAATTCCAGTATATAGACCCGGTTGTGATAATGGCACTTAGACGTAGTTCTCCGTTTGCATGGAATGAAAATATTACAATCTTTTCAGATATTAAATCCACAAAGATCTTCTCTCTTTCTAAAAAATATAATATTGTAAATGGATATACATTTGTATTGCACGATCACGCAAATAACTTGGCGACATTATCGTTAATCCTTGATGCGGATTCAAATAGAAAATTGGAAAGTGAAATCCAAGAAAACAAAAGTAAATTACAGTTATTGCTCATTGAAAGTCATGAAGAAATAGCAACATTTTATGCTGATAACAGTAAGGCTCCATTCTCGAACAGAGCCTTATTAACAACAAGGGAAAATGAGGTTTTATATTGGTGTAGTATGGGTAAAACTTATTCAGAAATAGCTCTGATTGTAGGTATCTCACCAAGAACGGTTAAGTTTCATATGGCAAGCGTGACATCAAAGCTTGGTGTTATTAATGCAAAACAAGCAATCCGTCTTAGCATGGAGTTAGATCTAATCAAAAGACCGCAATGATAGAGGCCATGTGTGTAGCTCTGAATTAGAGCACGATAACTTAGTGCTTATTTTTGATGCTAATTCCATCTGATTTTCTATTTCAACCGGAAGGAATAATAAATAGATGTGTTCCTGTTCCGATAAACATCCCTCTTTAATTATTTCAAATTTCCATCCGGACCGTTTTAAAATCGACAACATTGCCTTGCTTACGATAGTGTAAATGCCATCAAATCCATGATGGCGAGAGTAGTTTATCATTGATAATAGAAGGATTGTGCTAATTGGATAATCACAGCTTAAGAATTTTTTTGCTCTATCTTTTTGCACAAAAAAACGACTTGATTCTATATAATTTCCATTTTTAAAGTCAACTTCCCCAAAACAGGACTGAAAAGTATGTGTAATCATATTCGGTTGATTTATTCTGATAAAACGTACGCCACAAATAATATTTGATTGTAATGATCCTATTATGTAGTTTGTGTTTATATTGTCATATTCATCGAATTCCATATCATTTTTGCATTGTACCTGCCAATTTAGCCTATCCTTGAAAGTTTCCCTTCTCAGATGGAATATATTATCGTGTTTTTTCTCTTTAATGTCATTGTAACTAATTTCTAACAATTTTAGCATGATGCCCTCCAGAAAAAAGTGAGTATATTAATTAAATGTGTTTCTAGTTTTACTAATTCCATGATTTCAATCCATTCTTATCATGTTCCATGTAAACAATAGGTATACTTTAAATTAAAAAACTAATGTTGCAGTAATTTAATGATATTGTCTTAAGCATAAATCACTAAATATGGTAAAAACGCTGAAAATATTAACGCTGATCGCTTTGATTGACAGTTTGTTGAATGAGTGAGTCAATTAATCGATTAATTTGGGTAACAATAATCGACATGTATGTTAACAATAACCATAAGTTAGCTAGGCCCAACTCCCTTGCTCTTTTGTTGTTGGGGGGGGATTTATTGAGAGTACTTAAGGAATAACAGAAGTTTAACGAGCGTGATCTTTGGAACCAAATAGGCATAATTACCGGAGAGTGTATATTATAATCGATTGACTGCGCACACCATATGATTGTTTTTGCTTAATATTATTAATAAAGCTGCTTAATCATGCAGTGATTTTTTATTTCCCCATCACCCATAAGGATTTGTGCTGAAAGGCACGGATTCTCGCTTCCCCTTCTGCCAGACTGCCTGTCAGTGGCGCTTTTGTCGCGTCGGTCTAGACTGATTTTCAAGCGAAAGACGGCTGCACAAGGATACGGCTATGAGTGATATCGCACTGACCGTGAGTATGCTGGCATTAGTAGCAGTATTGGGGCTGTGGATAGGCAATTGGCGTATCTACGGCGTTGGGTTGGGCATTGGCGGTGTGCTGTTTGGTGGCATTGTGGTGGGGCATTTTGCCCAATACTTCCAGTTCACCCTCAACAACGACATGCTGCACTTCATTCAAGAGTTTGGACTGATCCTGTTTGTCTACACCATCGGTATTCAGGTGGGCCCCGGCTTCTTCTCTTCATTACGCGTTTCTGGCCTGCGGCTAAACGGCTTCGCGCTACTGACGGTGCTGTTGGGCTGTATCGTCACCATCATCATTCACAAGCTGTTCGCTGTTCCGTTGCCGATTATTCTGGGGATTTTTTCGGGCGCGGTGACTAATACGCCGTCTCTCGGTGCCGGGCAGCAAATCCTGACCGACTTAGGCTCGAATCCAGCGCAGGTCACCCTGATGGGCACCGGGTATGCGATGGCTTATCCGCTAGGCATCTGCGGCATCTTGCTGGTGATGTGGCTGTTGCGCGTTGGGTTTCGCATCATGGTTGAGGCGGAAGCCAGGCAATTTGATAGCAGTAATGGCCATCACCATGAGCAGTTGCAAACCATGAACATCAAGGTGAACAACCCGAACTTGCAGGGGTTGGCGATTCAAGATGTGCCGATGCTCAATAGTGATGCGATTGTCTGTTCCCGGCTGAAACGCGGCGATACGCTGATGGTGCCTGCACCCGCCACCTTGATTCAACTGGGCGATTATCTGCATCTGGTGGGAGCCCGACATGATTTGGATCAGGCGCGTCTGGTGATAGGCGATGAGGTCGATACGTCGCTCTCCACGCGTGGTACCGATCTGCACGTAGAGCGCGTGGTCGTGACGCATGACAAGGTGCTTGGGCGAAAAATTCGTGAGTTGAATCTGAAGCAGAACTACGACGTCGTGATTTCACGGCTCAATCGTGCCGGTGTGGAATTGGTCGCCAGCAATAATGCCACGTTGCAGTTTGGCGATATTCTTAACCTGGTGGGGCGCAAGTCGGCCATCGATGCAGTCGCGGATATTGTTGGCAATGCCCAGCAGAAGCTACAGCAGGTGCAAATGCTGCCGGTGTTCATCGGCATTGGTCTTGGCGTGTTGGTGGGGTCTGTGCCCCTGTTTATTCCCGGTTTCCCCGTTGCTCTGCGGCTTGGATTAGCCGGAGGGCCTTTGGTGGTGGCGTTGATCCTCGGGCGTATTGGTGGCATTGGTAAGCTCTACTGGTTTATGCCGCCCAGCGCGAATCTGGCATTGCGCGAATTGGGGATTGTGCTGTTCCTTTCCGTGGTGGGGCTAAAATCGGGTGGTGATTTTTTTGATACCCTTATCTACGGTGAAGGTATCTGGTGGGTGGCCTACGGTGCCTGCATTACTATCATTCCGCTGTTAATCGTCGGTGTGTTGGCGCGAACGCTTGGGAAAATGAACTATCTGACGCTGTGTGGGATGTTAGCCGGTTCGATGACGGATCCGCCTGCGCTCGCCTTTGCCAACGGATTGCATGCCACCAGCGGGGCCGCCGCGCTTTCATATGCAACGGTTTATCCTCTGGCGATGTTTTTGCGCATTATGTCCCCTCAACTGCTGGCGGTATTATTTTGGAGCCTGTAAGTGAGAAGGGTGAGAGCGAGAGAATAACGCGGTATTATTTACCGCGTTATTCTCTTATTTAGTACATCACTTTTTCTAATAACTTAATTTCCATTTATTACCCCGTGACTGTTCGCACTTTTTTTTCGTAACACATGATGCTAAATGACCAATATATTTAAACTATTAAATCGGTTTAGTAAGTAAAATAACGATCATTAAACTGCCGTTTGCTTTATTATGTCCTACGTTAATCATACGATTTGATGGGGCGAGAAAAATACCCTGACCAATTGTTTTCTCGCCTTTTTTTCTGCTGCTGATGTATCCGCTTTACAAAATATCCTTATTACCGAATTAGAATGACAATCAAGAGAATAAGATATTGGTAATCGGGGTGATGAAGGAAGAATAACGAAACACCGCTCCTCCGCACTGCATTGGGTGGGAAAAAAACGAATTCCGTTTTAATCTTCTAGCGTGGTGTTTTTATGTCTGCAAACAGTAGCAGGTTAGTTAAGCTCCTCATCATTATCGGTATTGCTGTCGCGTTATGGTTATTGCCTGTGCCGGAGGGCGTCAAGCCTGATGCCTGGCACCTGATGGCCATCTTCATTGCTACCGTTATTGGTCTTATCCTCTCCCCGTATCCCCTTGGTGCCATGGCGATGTTCAGTTTGACGTCCGTGGCGATCCTTGGTTTGCTCTCGATTAAGGACGTGTTGGCTGGCTTTAGCGACCCGACCATCTGGATGATCGCCTGCGCCTTCTTTATCTCGCGCGGCTTTATCAAAACCGGCTTTGGCCGTCGTATCGGTTTGTTGTTCATCAGCAAACTGGGTAACAGCTCGCTCGGTCTGGCTTATGGTCTGGTGTTTACCGACCTGTTGTTTGCCCCGGCGATGCCTTCCACCTCGGCGCGCTGCGGTGGGATCATTACGCCGCTATTCCGTTCTATCTCTGAGGCTTATGATTCTACGCCGGAGAAAGGCACCCAGCGCCGTATCGGGGCGTTTCTGGTGCAGTCCATTTTCCAATGTAACGCCATCACTTCAGCCATGTTCATGACCTCCATGGCGGGTAACCCAATGGTGGCGAAGCTGGCGGCGCAGCTCGGTATTCACATCAGTTGGACCGATTGGGCGTTGGCAACGCTGGTGCCGGGTATTCTCTCCTTGGCACTGATCCCTTATCTCATCTATCGCTTCTATCCGCCTGAATTGAAAAAAACCACGGAAATGCGTGCCATTGCCGTGGAGCGTTTGCGTGAAATGGGGCGCATGACGCGTGACGAATGGGTGGTCTTAGGCGTATTCCTTGGGCTGGTGACCTTCTGGGTGTTGGGTTCCACGCTGAATATCGATGCAACCTTGACCGCGCTGGCGGGGCTGAGCGTGCTGTTGTTGAGCCGTGCGCTGAGCTGGGATGACGTGGTCGGCGAGAAAGAAGCCTGGCACACCGTAGTATGGTTCGCCGTGCTGATGACCCTGGCAGGGCAACTGAACAAGATGGGGCTGATCGCCTGGTTAGGTCAACTGGCGGGCAACGCTGTCAGTGGGTTCCATTGGTTGCCGATGCTTGGCATCTTGCTGCTGGTGTACTACTACAGCCACTATCTGATGGCGAGTGCGATTGCCCATATCAGCGCCATGTATGCCATCTTCGTTTCCATTGCCTTAGCCGCAGGTGCACCGCCGATGTTGACCGTGCTGGCGTTTGGTATCTTCAGCAACCTGTTCATGTCTACCACGCACTATTCAAGCGGTCCGGCACCGATTCTGTTTGGATGTGGTTATATGCCGTTGGCAACCTGGTGGAAAATAGGCTTCTTTATCAGCCTGGTTGTGATTCCTATCTGGCTGGGTATTGGCGGCATGTGGTGGAAGGTATTGGGATTCTGGTAATTCCCGTCGGCCTGCGATTTTCGTTGCCCCGTCACGCGGGGCAATAACGCAGGACGATAAATACCGAGAAACAGGTTAAGATAAGGATATCCAAGGTGATTCTGGAGCAAGACATGAGCAGGACAAAAGCACCGATGAAGCTGGGAACATCCGTTTTTCTGATGGTCTCTGTCGTGCTAGGCGCCGTGTTGCTGGTGGTCTATGCTTTGCTGTTTTTCCGCATTAATCAACTCTCTGAAGACAGCCTGCGCGATAAGGCGTTTGCGATTGCACGCACCTTTGCCGCTTCCCCGGTGGTGATTGATGAGCTGCAAGGATTGGGCAACCCCGAAGCGGTGCAGCGCGCCGCAGAGACCATCACGCATCGCAATCAGCTGCTGTTTGTCACTGTGACCGACATGGACACGGTGCGCCATACTCACCCGGAGCGGGAGCGTATCGGTGAACATTTTGCCGGGCGCGACATTTATCCTGCGCTGTTTGGGCTGGAAAATACCTCGATCAATCGCGGCACGCTGGACCCGGCGCTGCGGGTGTTTACACCGGTTTTTAACAATGATGGCAAGCAGGTCGGTGTCGTAGCGTTAGGTATTGCGCTGACCAGCGTGCAGAAAGTGATCAGTGAAAACCGTTGGATGATCCCCTGGGCGCTGTTGGCTGGGGCGCTGGTTGGCGGGCTTGGCACGTTAGTGCTGGTGAAAATCCACAAGCGCATCATGTTGGGGTTTGAACCCTATGAAATTTCCAATCTGTTTGAACAGCGCAACGCCATGCTGAAACAGATTAAGGAAGGGGTGATTGCCGTGGATGACAGTGGTCGGATTACGGTGATTAACGATGAAGCGCGCAGGCTGTTCCGACAAGGCAATATGGCGGCCAATGCCTCGGCAGAAACCATCAGCGAGCAGTGGATGGAGCACCTTCGACTCAGACAAGTGCTGGAAAGTGGTATCACCCAGCGCGATGAAGAGATCAATATCAACGGCAACTTGCTGCTGACCAATACCGTGCCAGTGACGGTGAAAGGTAACGTGATTGGTGCTATCGCCACCTTCCGCGACAAGACTGAAATTGGCCAGTTGTTGCAGCGTTTGACGGGGATGTCCTATTACGCCGATGCGCTACGGGCACAGTCCCATGAGTTTATGAATAAGCTGCATGTGATTTTGGGCATGCTGCATTTGAAATACTACTCGCAGTTGGAAGACTATATTTTAAAAACGGCGAACAACTATCAGGCAGAAATTGGCTCGATTATTCGCAAGGTGAAATCGCCGGTGATTGCCGGGTTCTTACTGGGTAAAATCAACCGGGCGCGCGATCTTGGCATCCAGCTATCAATCACTGAAGAGAGCCTGTTGCCCGAGACCGATGATATGGATGCCACTAATGAGTTGATCACCGTTTTGGGTAACCTGATTGAGAATGCCATGGATGCAATGAGTAACATGGAAAACGGAGAAATCAGCGTGAGTTTCCATCATCAGGATGGGCGCTTGCACTGCATCGTGGGCGATGATGGCCCCGGCATTACGCCGGAAAATCAGCACCGTATTTATGAACAAGGATTCTCCACCAAGGGATCCGGGCGCGGAATCGGTCTTTACCTGACCAAGCAGAGCCTGGAAAAAGTGGGCGGCAGTATCGATTTTGAGTCGGAACCTGAGGTGTATACCCAGTTTTTCGTGAATATCCCTTATCAAGCCAAGGCTGTTTAACCATGATAAATGTACTGATTGTTGATGACGATGCCATGGTTGCAGAACTTAACCGTTCCTATCTGAGCCAGGTGCCCGGTTTCAACTGTTATGCAACGGTGCCAACGTTACAGCAGGCGCGAAATTTACTGATGCAGCCGGATTCCGAGATCGATCTGGTGCTGCTCGATATCTATATGCAGCAGGATAACGGGTTGGATCTGCTGCCAACCATTCGTGAGTTCAGCGAACAGACGGACGTGATTATCATCTCCTCCGCCAGTGATGTGTATACCATTAAGAAAGCACTGCATTACGGCGTAGTCGATTACCTGATCAAACCGTTCCAGTTCTCTCGCTTTGAGCAGGCGCTGACAGCCTACCGCGAAGAAGCAAATCTGCTGAAACACCGAGAGTTTGTTGCTCAGTCGGATATTGATAGCCTGATTCGTCGCACCAGCGGCGGCGTGGCCGGCGAGCGTAAAAAGCTGCCGAAAGGGCTGACCAGCCTGACGCTACGCACCGTCTGCGAATGGATTGAAGGCAATCAAGGAGCTGAGTTTTCCACGGAAATGCTGGCGAACGCGATTGGCATTTCCCGCGTATCTTGCCGTAAATATCTGATATATCTCGCTGATACTAATATTCTCGCTACCAATATCCTCTACGGATCGACCGGCCGCCCTGTCTATCTCTACCGCCTGCTGCCCGAGAAACAAGACGCGCTGCGCCAGTATTGCGAGTAATCGCTGTTTCTCTCTTCGTGCTATCGTATAGGCGATAGCACGATGTTTTTATCATCATGTTCTTTCTATATTATCCGTGTATTCTCATCAGTTGGTATTGGTATCGCCATACAGACCTCTCCTCTTTCTCGTATTTCAATCAAGACTCAATAAAGAAGTATTTTCTATAAATAAATAATCACTTGTGCTGCCTGGCACCGATAAGTGGCAAGAGATCAGTTAACACGCATTAGCAGCGCCCTCACACTAGGGTAAGGCGCTGCCGGAGGTGATGATCTGTCAGAACGATTCCCAATCTGAGCCTCTGCCCGTCGTCGCTGCAGGCTGCAGATTAGCGACCTTTTTCATTGCTACAGGTGTATATTTCTTCGTATCCATCTCATTATCTAGCTTGAATACAGAGACCAAGTGCGCAAGCTGTTCGGCTTGTTGTTCAAGTGATAGTGATGCCGCAGACGATTCCTGAACCAGCGCAGCATTCTGTTGCGTGGTGGAATCCAGTTCGGTAACGGCTTTGCCTATCTGATCAATACCTCTGCTCTGTTCTTCTGATGCATCAGATATTTCATTCATGATCCCGCTGACATTCGCAACTGAAGAGACTACCTGCTCCATAGTGCTACCGGCTTTATTGGCCATTTCCGAACCGGTCAGCACACGCTGCACGGATTCTTTAATCAGCCCTTCGATCTCCTTGGCCGCCTGTGCGCTACGTTGTGCGAGGCTTCTTACCTCTCCTGCCACCACGGCAAACCCTCTACCCTGTTCACCCGCGCGTGCCGCCTCAACGGCAGCATTAAGCGCCAGAATATTCGTCTGGAAAGAAATGCCATTGATGACGCTAATGATCTCCGTAATTCTATTTGAGCTTTCAGAGATAGATTGCATGGTGTTCACGACGTCCCAGACAATTTTCCCACCGGAGCGTGCGTGTTCCGCAGCCACTCCCGCAAGGTGGCTGGCTTCACGCGCGTTATCAGCATTACGCTTCACCGTGGAGGTCAACTGTTCCATGCTTGCTGCAGTTTCTACTACCGCAGCAGATTGCTCTTCCGTACGGGAAGCCAGGTCCGTGTTGCCCGCTGAAATGTCTGATGAAGCATTTGCTACATGGATGACCGATTCCTTGATTTGGGTGATTATTTCACGCAGCTTGTCGTTCATCACCGCCATTGCCATCGTCAGACGTCCCAGCTCATCCGTTGATTGCGGTTCAATAACGGTGGTCAGATCGCCTGCGGCAATACGTTCTGCCAGCGTCAGGTTATGTTTTATTTGGCTCGTTATCTGGCGGGTCAGCATCCACGCAACCAAGAGTCCCGTCAACACGGCACACAGGGCAACTAACCCCATAATCATCATTACTCGGTTAATTATATCGATATTTTTTTGCGTCTGACTTTCCACCAAATTGGTTGTAACCGTGTTTATTTTTTCAGCAATGTTGGTCAGATCAGCGGCGGCCTTCTGAGATTCCTTTAGCGCATTGCTATAGCTGTCCACATTCACCTGCATTCCTTTAAGGAAGGCCAGGGCCATTTCTCTGTCTTCAGTCGCAAGGAGAAGTTTTTCCGAACGGATAAGATTGTCAGCATCCTGGCGTTCAGTAGCAAACTGGTCCATCCCCCTTTTCCCACCGGACGATTGGATCTCATAGCCTGTTATCCAGATATTACTTAGAATATTGAGTAACGCGATTTCATCTTTAGATGGATTATCTCGCTGTACCAGCTGTGTGCTGTATTTATTCAGTAAGGCTTTATTTTCTGACGATGTCAGCTGTTGTAACCTATCAACAGCCAGTTTTTCTTGTTTTATAAACACGTCGCGATAGTTGGCATAAACCGGAATGCTATTACGCAGTTCATCAAACATAATGCGTGCATTGTCATCCCAGGTGAAACTCTGACCACTAATGGCAATTTGACCCATTTTATCAATTGCGACTCTATTTTCCTGAAGTGCACTTTCATCATGCCCGAGCTGGTACATCAGACGATTTCGTCGTGCAGTATTTAATTGATCGCTAATATTATTGATTAATTTTCCCTTTAACGCATGATCACGGATAGTGTCGGACTGTTGAATACTAATAAGTGAGGATAAAACGATAATAATTATTAATACCGAAAAACCACCAAACAACTTGGCGGCAACCGGTAGATTTTTTATTGAAGGTAACAGCTGTGCCATAAAGATGTCCTCAGTAAGCTAGCGTAATCGTTCAGAATATGGTTTTAGTTATTGATAATCTTCACTTAACTTTTTGCATTTACATTCTTTTATTGCAAGCCACTGAGAAGAAATCGACCATTATCTCACTTCTCACGCGTTACGTGAGAGCTACCACCTTGGCTATCGGCTGTTACCTAAGAATAGTTAATAGAGTCATGCTAATATGCTCTTTGTAACTTCTTTTAAAAAAAGGAGCATATAACTTACATTTTAGACTAAATGCGCCCGTATCTTCGCTAATAATAACTCAGGGGATTATAAGCAAGAAAATTATATTCTCCTTGCTCGCCCATTGATGCCGATCCCGAGATCATCAGAACTACCTGTGTTAGATTAGCCGTTTGTTTCGGTATTGAGCTACTTGTTGCGTGCATTCGAATACGTCATCCAGTCCAGAATGGAACGTATTTGATTATAGTGTATCGTCAGATATCGATTTTGCACTTTTATCCTACTGCCGGCACACGACGATACTGCCTGCAAGCATCGAACCGCGCAAAACAGGGACGGCGGGCTCCATAATGAACGTATCACTCACCAGAGAATGCGGCGAGCAGCGATATTTAATGCGATGGGATGCGACTATACTCAGCATCGTCGCTACGGCGACTGTTGATCCTACCCACGTATATGGACACAGCCCTAAGTGAGGTTTTGGTTTTCAAACTGTTCCGGGCTGAGTCCGCTACAGGCACTGTGGCGACGCCAGCAATTGTAATTGCACTCGATATAATTAAACACCGTTGTTCGCGCTATTTCCCGGCTGGCAAAGTGCTCACCGTGGATACATTCCACTTTCAGCGAGTGGAAAAAACTTTCTGCACAGGCATTGTCGTAATAACATCCCTTTGCGCTCATACTACCTTGCAGATTATGGCTTTTCAGCATGGCCTGATAGTCTGCTGAACAGTACGAGCCGTCACGATCAGTGTGAACAATTAGTCGCGTGTCTACTATTGGCGGGTAAGATCACTTGGCTGCGCTCGTTATTTGGCCCATCCCTGGGCCTCACCGCTTACGAGGCCGCCGCACGCGGCGTTCAAATCTGCTTCCGGCAGATTTGTCACCCGAATAACTTATTTGAGTAAGCTCATCGGGTTTCCCTCACTTGCCACATTACGAGACTCATGAATGAGTCTCTCCCTACGGGCCAGCGCGAGCGTTGTTCAAAACGCAAAACGTTTTGTCCTGCAACTTGAATTATTTAGGGTATAGAGAGTGGGATTTCCCTACAGCAACCAGCCCATCAGCAGCGTTGCGCCGATCACGGTAGAGGCTCCACCGATGCGGGTTGCGATTTGTGCAAACGGCATCAGCGACATACGGTTGGACGCCGAGAGAATGGCGACGTCTCCGGTGCCGCCCAGACCGCTGTGGCAGGTGGTGACGATGGACGCTTCAATCGGATACATGTTCAGACGTGGTGCAATCAGGAAGCTGACCAGCGCCATAGAAAGCACGACTGAGCCGCAGACGATAACGTAGCCCACAGAGAACACGGCGACCACGCTTTCCAGCGGAATATAGAGCATCCCCAAGCCAATCATTAATGGCCAAACCAGTGAGCTGGATACGAATTTATAGACGCTGTGCGCGCCGGTTTCCATGCTTGCGGGAATAACGCGGCTGTATTTACAGAACACGGCAATCAGGATCATCAGTACCGGGCCAGGAATGTGTACCAGTTTCTCAAACAGGCCACCGATGATAAAGAAGGCGCAAATCATCAGCAGTCCGCCACCCATCAGATGGAAATCCACCGGTTTTGGTGTGTCGTTTACTGTGAACAGGTTCTGCTCTTCTTCGCTGCGCACCAGACGCCCTTCGCCGTTCAGATCCTTACGACGCATGCCGAGGCGAGACAGGATACCCGCGCAGAAAATAGCGAAGATATTGCCCACCACCGCCGCAGGAGCCAGTTGTGCCACATAGACATCCGGTGCCTGACCCAGCAGTGCAGAATACGCTAAGGACAATGGTAAAATGCCTTCGCCGATACCGCCGCCGATAATGGGTACAATGATAAAGAAGAAGGTGTGATACAGGCTGTAGCCGCACAATTTACCCACCAGCAGACCCGTTACCACGGCGGTGACGGTACCGATGACCAACGGCACAAACATGCGCACCATTCCTTGAATCAGGATCTTGCGGTTCATGCCTAAAATACTGCCGACCACCAGACACGCGATGACGAAGTAGAGAAAGTTGGCTTCCTTCATCAGCAGGTGCACGGTCTTCATGGTGTTGTCGTTAAACAGATGAAAATAGACCAGAATAGAAGGCACCATCAAACACAGAATTGCCGGGCCGCCAATATCTTTAAATACCGGAATGGTATGGCCAATATGTGCCAGTAGAAAACCCAGCGTCATAATAACAGCGAATCCACCGATCATATTTCTCGGCAGATAGCCTTCATATGCAGCAGCAAAAACGACTGCTGCGATAGCAATAAATAATGCAACGGGTACGGCACCAATTTTCGTTTTTAAAAACTGGGTGACGAACGACAGTTGCGACGTTGAGTCGGCAGCGAGCGTGCTCTCGTAGAGGACATCGGTTTCAGTTCTTTTCATTATGTTTACTCCGCGTAAACGGGTTATATATTTACGGGTTGTTTTTATTGTTAGAAAGCTAAGTATTTTACTATCAAAGAGTAAGGTGATGCTTAAAGTGAGTGGTTGAGTCAGTGGATATATTATCCCTGAGTAACCTGTCATGATTAAATGTTAAATATAATAAAACATCCATGAGTAAATGAAGTAATTGTGAGGGCTGCGACAACTCTTTTTTAAATAAGTTATCTCAAATTAATGTAATTAAATTTATTATTATACTCTGGGCAGGGTTAAATTGATTGCATTACTATTTATTAAATTATTCTATTTGTAATATAACTAAACAATATGATTTTTAATTTAAATAACCATTCTTTTGAAGTGGTTTTTGGTGGTTGATTCGTCTATTTTTAATGGATATTGCTAGGAATTGCGATGAGAAGTTTTTTCAAGTAGCGTAACTAGTTAGTGTCAGGCTAATGATGTCTGTGATGCTTATCACTAATTCTTATGTTATTTCGGGATTTTTACCTATCATTAACGTTTTTAACAAACGTTGTTGCTCATTGATTCATCATTTGACATAAGATGTTTCATGTTTTTTTTGTGGTGATAATTTCTTTTTTAACAAAAACTTTAAAGATATTATCTGGTCTTTTTGTGTTTATATGTGATTTTGTTTGTTTTTTTTATTTTTCTTCAGATTGTATGCTATTGTTGAAGATGTGGCGATTTTGTAAATCCATACCCATTATATTGACGTTAGGGTGATCTGTTGCCACATTGACGGGGTTGGAAGGGGGGACAACGGATTGTCAGGCTAATGCCGGGTTCGTAAACCTATCCGCAGGCCACTCACATATACTGCCTCGTCTCCCTCCTTATTAAGTGAATTTTATATCCAAAATCATTCGAGTTGCAGGATGACGGATATAGCCTTCGGGCAAAAAAGTACAGACCACAGCCACCACATGACGCGCTGCGTCGATGCTGATGAGAACGGCCTCTTGTCGGCGGCGAGTAAAAATATCCTGGTCTGACTTTCATCAACACACAACATCCACAATGGAGTACACGTAATGGAAAAATCCTTGGCAAAATCAAGGGTGCTCAAAATCGGACTCGGCTTGCTGGCCATGTCTGTGGCAGCCGGTCTCCAGGCAAAAACCCTGGTCTATTGCTCCGAAGGTTCTCCTGAAGGTTTTAACCCACAACTGTTTACGTCCGGCACCACCTTTGATGCCAGCTCAATTCCTATTTATAACCGTCTGGTTGAATTCAAAAGCGGTACTACCGAAATTGAACCGGGTCTGGCAGAAAAATGGGACATCAGCGAAGATGGCAAAACCTATACTTTCCATCTGCGTAAAGGCGTGAAGTGGCAAGACGGTAAAGAGTTTAAGCCGACGCGTGAATTCAATGCGGATGACGTGCTGTTCTCCTTCCTGCGTCAGCAAGATCCAAACCACCCGTACCATAAAGTGTCTGGCGGCAGCTACGAATACTATCAAGGTATGGGCATGCCGGAGCTGATCAGCAAAATCGAAAAAGTGGACGATTACACCGTTCGTTTCGAACTGACCCGTCCGGAAGCGCCGTTCCTGGCTGACCTGGCGATGGACTTTGCGTCGATTATGTCCGCAGAGTACGGTGCCAACATGCTGAAAGCAGGCACCCCGGAGAAGATCGACCTGAACCCGATCGGTACCGGTCCGTTCCAGTTACAGCAGTACCAGAAAGACTCGCGTATTCTCTACAAAGCGTTTGATGGCTTCTGGGGCAAGAAACCGGGCATCGATCGCCTGGTATTCTCCATCACGCCGGATGCGTCCGTGCGTTATGCCAAGCTGCAAAAAGATGAATGCCAGATCATGCCGTATCCTAACCCGGCCGATCTGTCCCGCATGAAAGAAGACAAGAACATCACGCTGCTGGAAAAACCCGGCTTGAACGTGGGTTACCTCTCTTTCAACGTGCAGAAAAAACCGCTGGATAACGTGAAAGTGCGTCAGGCACTAACCTACGCGGTAAACAAGGGCGCCATCATTGACGCGGTGTATCAGGGCGCGGGCCAGGCGGCCAAGAACCTGATCCCACCGACCATGTGGGGCTTTAACGACGATGTGAAGGATTACTCCTACGATCCGGAAAAAGCCAAAGCATTGCTGAAAGAAGCGGGCATGGCGGATGGCTTCACCGTGGATCTGTGGGCAATGCCGGTTCAACGTCCGTACAACCCGAACGCACGCCGTATGGCGGAAATGATCCAGTCTGACTGGGCCAAAGTTGGCGTCAAAGCCAAGATTGTCACCTACGAGTGGGGCGAGTATCTGAAACGCGCCAAAGCGGGTGAACATCAGACGGTGCTGATGGGATGGACGGGCGATAACGGGGATCCGGATAACTTCTTCGCAACCCTGTTCAGCTGTGATGCGGCAGAAAAAGGCTCTAACTACTCCAAATGGTGCTACAAGCCGTTTGAAGACTTGATTCAGCCGGCGCGCGAAACGTCCGATCACCAGAAACGTATTGATCTGTACAAACAGTCACAGGTTGTGATGCACGATCAGGCTCCTGCGCTGATTGTTGCTCACTCCACGGTCTATGAACCTATCCGTAAGAACGTGAAAGGTTATGTGATCGAACCGCGTGGCGTACACAGCTTCAATAACGTGACCCTGGATTAATTCAGCCTGCCATTTCATGGGCACCCAGGCCCTGCCCTGAACGTACCGTTGGTGCGTTTGGGGCGGGGCTTTGGTGCCCGTAAAAATCTAGCTGTGAGCATTGATAAGCCTGTCAGCCTATGAGCCGTCAGGCACTTATATACAGAGAGTTCGGGATATGTTTCAGTTCATACTCCGGCGTTTGGGGCTGGTTATCCCAACGTTTATTGGTATTACCCTACTGACGTTTGCCTTTGTGCACATGATCCCCGGCGACCCGGTGATGATTATGGCAGGCGAACGCGGCCTTTCTCCTGAGCGCCATGCGCAGCTGCTGGCTGAACTGGGGCTTGATAAGCCGTTATGGCAGCAATATGTCACCTATATCAACGGTGTGCTGCACGGCGATCTGGGTATTTCCCTCAAGAGCCGTATCCCGGTGTGGGATGAGTTTGTGCCGCGCTTCAAAGCCACCCTGGAACTGGGTGTCTGCGCGATGTTGTTTGCCGTTATTGTTGGTATCCCGGTTGGGGTGCTGGCGGCGGTTAAACGCGGGTCTATTTTCGATCACACGTCTGTCAGTCTGGCACTGACTGGCTACTCCATGCCGATTTTCTGGTGGGGCATGATGTTGATCATGCTGGTGTCGGTCAATCTCAATCTGACGCCTGTCTCGGGTCGCATCAGCGATACGGTGTTTCTCGACGACAGTTTGCCGCTGACCGGCTTTATGCTGATCGATACCCTGTTCTTCGGTGAGCCGGGCGATTTTATCGATGCCGTGATGCACATGATTTTGCCCGCCGTGGTGTTGGGCACGATACCGCTGGCAGTGATAGTGCGTATGACCCGCTCCGCCATGTTGGAAGTGCTGGGTGAGGATTATATCCGTACCGCGCGCGCCAAAGGGCTGAGTCGCCTGCGAGTGATTGTGGTGCATGCGCTGCGCAACGCCATGTTGCCAGTGGTTACCGTGATCGGCCTTCAGGTGGGAACCATGCTGGCAGGAGCGATTCTGACAGAAACCATCTTCTCCTGGCCGGGATTGGGGCGCTGGTTGATTGATGCGCTGCAACGCCGCGACTATCCGGTGGTGCAGGGGGGCGTGCTGCTGGTGGCGACCATGATCATTCTGGTCAACCTGCTGGTCGATCTGTTGTACGGCGTGGTGAATCCGCGCATTCGACACAAGAAATAAGGGGAGAGGCGAAGATGACTCAAGTCACTGAACCGGCTGTTGATAATGCGCCCGTGCCGATGACCCCGTTACAGGAATTCTGGCATTATTTTAAACGTAACAAAGGCGCCGTCGTGGGCCTGATCTACGTGACGATCATGTTTATTATCGCCATCGGTGCCAACGTGCTGGCACCGCATGCACCCGCCGAGCAGTTCCGCGATGCGTTGCTGCGCCCACCGGTATGGCAGGAAGGCGGTAGCTGGCAGTTTATTCTCGGCACCGACGATGTGGGCCGCGATATTCTTTCGCGCCTGATGTACGGTGCACGCCTGTCGCTGCTGGTTGGCTGTCTGGTGGTGGTACTGTCGCTGATTATGGGCGTGGTACTCGGGCTGATGGCGGGCTACTTTGGCGGCATGGTCGACACCCTCATCATGCGCGTGGTGGATATTATGCTGGCGCTGCCCAGCCTGCTGCTGGCCTTGGTGCTGGTGGCGGTGTTTGGGCCGTCCATCGTCAATGCGTCGCTGGCGCTAACCTTCGTGGCGTTGCCGCACTATGTGCGCCTGACGCGCGCGGCGGTGCTGGTCGAGGTCAACCGCGATTACGTTACCGCTTCCCGCGTAGCGGGGGCTGGCGCGATGCGCCAAATGTTCATCAACATCTTCCCCAACTGTCTGGCACCGCTCATCGTGCAGGCGTCATTGGGCTTCTCCAACGCCATCCTCGACATGGCTGCATTGGGCTTCCTCGGCATGGGCGCACAGCCGCCAACGCCGGAGTGGGGCACCATGCTGGCCGACGTGTTGCAGTTTGCGCAAAGTGCCTGGTGGGTCGTGACCTTCCCTGGCCTTTCGATCCTGCTCGCAGTGTTGGCGTTTAACTTGATGGGGGACGGCTTGCGTGACGCTCTCGACCCCAAACTCAAGCAGTGATCCGGGGGAAGAGATGGCATTACTCAACGTAGAAAAACTGTCGGTGCATTTTGGCGAAGGGAATAACCCGTTCCGCGCCGTTGACCGCATCAGTTACCAGGTAGAACAAGGGCAGGTAGTCGGCATTGTCGGCGAATCCGGCTCCGGTAAATCGGTCAGTTCGCTGGCTATCATGGGGTTGATTGATTTCCCCGGCAAAGTGATGGCGGACAAGCTGGAGTTTAACCAGCGCGATCTGAAAAGCATTTCGGAAAAAGAGCGGCGTCAGCTGGTCGGCTCCGAAGTGGCCATGATTTTTCAGGATCCGATGACCAGCCTTAACCCCTGCTACACCGTGGGCTACCAGATTATGGAAGCCATCAAGGTGCATCAGGGTGGTAATCGCAAAACGCGCTATCAGCGTGCTATCGATTTGCTGACGCAGGTAGGTATTCCCGATCCGGCTTCGCGGTTAGACGTGTATCCGCACCAACTGTCAGGCGGGATGAGCCAGCGCGTGATGATCGCGATGGCGATTGCCTGTCGGCCCAAACTGCTGATTGCCGATGAACCGACCACCGCACTGGACGTGACCATTCAGGCGCAGATCATTGAACTGCTGTTGGAATTGCAGCAGCGGGAAAATATGGCGCTGATCCTGATCACCCACGATTTGGCGCTGGTGGCGGAAGCGGCACACCACATCATCGTGATGTATGCCGGTCAGGTGGTGGAATCCGGCAAAGCGGCAGATATCTTCCATGCGCCGCGCCACCCGTATACTCAGGCGTTGTTGCGTGCGTTGCCAGAATTTGCCGTCGATAAAGCACGTCTGGCCTCGCTGCCGGGCGTGGTACCGGGCAAATATGACCGACCGTTGGGCTGCTTGCTTAACCCTCGCTGCCCCTACGCCAGTGCGCGTTGCCGTGAAGCAGAGCCCGAATTGCGTGACATTCCGGGCCGTCAAGTGAAATGTCATACACCGCTCGATGATGAGGGGAGGCCCGTCGCATGAGCCAGAGCATGAATGCCGCCGGGCAGCATTACCTGTTGCAGGCGATCGATTTAAAGAAACATTACCCGGTCAAAAAAGGGTTCTTTGCCCCCGAGCGTGCAGTGAAAGCACTGGACGGCGTCTCCTTTACGCTGGAGCGTGGCAAAACGCTGGCGGTGGTGGGGGAATCGGGCTGTGGTAAATCGACCCTTGGCCGCTTGCTGACCATGATCGAAACCCCGTCCGAGGGCGAGCTTTACTATCAGGGGCAGGATCTGCTGAAACCGGATCCGGCGGCGCAGAAGTTGCGTCGCCAGAAGATCCAGATCGTGTTCCAGAATCCGTACGGATCGCTTAATCCGCGCAAGAAGGTGGGGCAGATCCTGGAAGAGCCGTTACTGATCAATACCGAGTTGACCAAGGCAGAGCGCCGTGAAAAAGCACTGTCGATGATGGCAAAGGTCGGCTTGAAAACCGAGCATTACGACCGCTATCCGCATATGTTCTCCGGCGGCCAGCGTCAGCGTATTGCGATTGCGCGTGGTCTGATGTTAGACCCGGATG
This sequence comes from uncultured Symbiopectobacterium sp., assembly GCA_964293225.1. Lineage (GTDB taxonomy): Bacteria > Pseudomonadota > Gammaproteobacteria > Enterobacterales > Enterobacteriaceae > Symbiopectobacterium. The sequence goes on from CAXYYB010000019.1 coordinate 67,118, forward strand.
TGGTAATTGCCGATGAGCCGGTATCGGCGCTGGACGTGTCGGTGCGTGCACAGGTGCTGAACCTGATGATGGACCTGCAACAAGACCTGGGTTTGTCTTATGTGTTCATTTCCCATGACCTGTCGGTGGTTGAGCATATTGCCGACGAAGTGATGGTAATGTATCTGGGCCGTTGCGTGGAAAAGGGTAGCAAGGAGGTGATTTTCAACAACCCACGCCACCCTTACACCCAAGCGCTGCTGTCAGCAACGCCGCGCTTGAACCCGGCGCTGCGCCGTGAGCGTATCAAGCTGATTGGGGAACTGCCCAGCCCGTTGAATCCGCCGCCGGGCTGTGCGTTTAACGCGCGCTGCCAGCATCGTTTTGATACCTGCGTCCAGTTCCAACCCACGTTGAAAGCCTATGGCGACCAACTGATTGCCTGCTTTGCCGTCGACAGGGATGAAGCCGATTCACGGTGAGTTTGTTTGATATGAAAAACGCGGGCAAAACAGCCCGCGCTTTTTTACGTGAAGAGCGCGTACTATTCGTTAAAGAATATCGTCGACCACACCGCCATCAACACGCAGCGCAGCGCCCGAGGTGGCAGACGCCTGCTGCGAACAGATATAGACCACCATGTTGGCGACTTCTTCCACGCTAGCGGCACGTTGGATGACCGAACTGGGGCGATGCGCCATCACGAATTCTCGCGCCAATACCTTAAGGGATTTGCCGGTGCGCGCGACTTCATCTTGCATCATGGTGGCGAAGCCGTCTGAAATCGTAGGGCCAGGTAGCACGCTGTTCACCGTTACGCCAGAACCCGCCACCCGTTTTGCTAACCCGCGCGCCAGCGCCAACTGCGCCGTTTTCGATACGCCGTAGTGGATCATGTCGGCAGGAATGTTGCGTGCGGATTCAGAGGAGATAAACACCACCCGTCCCCACTGTTTTGCCACCATGCCCGGCAGAAATGCGCGTGACAGACGAACGCCCGACATCACGTTGGTTTGCCAGTAGTCTTCCCACACGGCATCGTCGGTGTCATAGAAATCACGCAGACCGTAAATACCGGCGTTATTCACCAAAATGTCCACGAACGGCACCTGATCCAGCAGCGCGGTTACCCCTTCGGCACTGCTCAGATCGGCCACTGCACCGCGAAGACGGGCCTGTGGGAACTGCTGTTGCAAACGGGACAGCGCCGCATCAACCGACGAACTGCTGCGGCCATTGATGATCACCTCGGCATGGCTCTCCGCCAGTCCTGCCGCAATCGCATACCCAATGCCGCCGCTGGACGCGGTGACTAACGCCGTTTTTCCTGACAGATCAATATTCATACAGAAACCTTCCTCCGAGGAATGGACACCGTGCTTTGCACGGCGTTAGCGACGACCCAAAACCCGGCCGCCAACCGGAAACCGTTTCCCATTGTAGGCCACTCTGTTCCGTTTTTTTATCCCTACGCAGGCGAAAGACCTTTGCTAAAACATTGATAATCCCCCGTTCACCCACGGGCAAGGCGCTGTAGTCATAAGATTCGCTTACTTGTGTTTTTGTGAGTGATGTTTCATTTTAGAACGATGAAATCGCGCGAGCGAAGCTCTCGCGCATCCGCTGGGGAATGACATGTCGGTAAAAGATTGGCTGTTGGCGCTGTGCGTGGTGGTTGCCTGGGGCGTTAACTTTGTGGTTATCAAAGTCGGGTTGCAGGGGATGCCGCCGTTTTTGTTGGCGGGGCTTCGTTTTACACTGGTGGCGTTGCCCGCCGTTTTTTTTGTGCCGCGTCCGCGTTTGCCGCTGCGTTGGCTGGTCGCCTATGGCATGACCATCAGTTTCGGCCAGTTTGCCTTTCTGTTTCTGGCGATAAAACTCGGTATGCCTGCGGGCATCGCCTCGCTGGTACTGCAAGCCCAGGGCTTTTTCACTTTGTTGCTGGGGGCGCTGTTGCTGGGTGAGACGCTGCGCTGGAACCATTTCCTTGGGATTGCCATCGCGACATTAGGCATGTTTGTGTTGGCGGAAGGCGGCATGCTGAACCAGACCACTACCGGGTTAACGCTGCTCACGCTGCTGCTGACGTTAGGCGGTGCGCTCTCCTGGGCATTTGGCAATATCAGCAACAAAGTTATCATGAGCCGCCACGGTGCGGGGTTGAATGTGATGTCGCTGGTGGTGTGGAGCGCACTGGTGCCGATTGGGCCGTTCTTTCTCTGCTCCTGGCTGTTCGACGGCCAGCAGGCGATAGTTGCCAGCCTGACCAGCGTGCAGATGAGCACGGTGCTGGCACTCGGTTATCTGGCGTTTGTTGCCACCATCATGGGATTTGGTATCTGGAGCAGTCTGCTCGGGCGTTATGAAACCTGGCGCGTTGCGCCCTTAACGCTGTTGGTGCCGGTGTTTGGCATGCTGAGCGCTGCGTTGTTTCTCGATGAACACATGACCCTGCTTCAGGTAGCAGGTGCGCTGTTGATTATGGTCGGGCTGTTGGTCAACGTGTTTGGTGGGCGTCTTGCGGTGCTGGTGAGGGCACGCAGCGCACCGTAGCGAAAGCGCATTCCCCGATGCGCTTATGACGTTTTTAGTATTCTCGAACACGGCGTTCCTGACTCTGCATTTTTCCCCAACCGCTTAGCGCGCAATTCTAACCGCTTAATAGGCTATGCCGCCGTCGATACAAATTGGTTCTGCGCGCTCGCTCTCACTGCCGTATCGTCGCGTCATCACCACACCCCATACAGTCAATGATTCCTGCCTTGTCCAGCATGGACGCCAACGGCGTGGTGGATGCTCGATATTGTTCGATAAAGATTAAAAAACAGACCATTAAGACTTAATTTGCCTGAAGGATGTCTTATGAAAAGCAGTACCATACTCAAACACATTCCCTGGGTGATGCTTGCCATCATCGGGGCATCTTGCCTTGGCGTGGTAGCACTACGCCGTGGCGAACACGTAAGCGCACTGTGGATTATCGTCGCTTCCGTGTCCGTCTATCTGGTGGCTTATCGCTACTACAGTCTCTATATTGCACAGAAAGTCATGCAATTGGACCCAACCCGCGCAACGCCTGCGGTGGTGAACAACGATGGCCTGAACTATGTGCCGACCAACCGTAACGTTCTGTTCGGTCACCACTTTGCGGCTATCGCAGGCGCTGGTCCGCTGGTAGGACCGGTGTTGGCGGCGCAAGTGGGCTACCTGCCGGGCACGCTGTGGCTGCTGGCCGGTGTGGTGCTGGCCGGTGCCGTGCAGGACTTCATGGTGCTGTTCCTCTCCACGCGCCGTAACGGTGCGTCACTGGGTGAAATTGTCAAGAAAGAGTTGGGTCCGGTTCCGGGCACCATCGCGCTGTTTGGCTGCTTCCTGATCATGATCATCATCCTGGCGGTGTTGGCGTTGATCGTGGTGAAAGCGCTGGCAGAAAGCCCGTGGGGCGTGTTCACCGTATGTTCTACTGTGCCGATCGCGCTGTTTATGGGTATCTACATGCGCTTCCTGCGCCCAGGCCGCGTAGCGGAAGTGTCTGTTATCGGTATCGTGCTGCTGGTCATGGCTATCTGGTTTGGCGGCATAGTGGCTCACGACCCGTATTGGGGCCCGGCGCTGACCTTTAAAGACACCACCATTACCTTTACGCTGGTGGGTTATGCCTTTGTTTCTGCTCTGCTGCCGGTATGGTTGATTCTGGCACCGCGCGACTACCTGGCTACCTTCCTGAAAATCGGCGTTATCGTCGGTCTGGCTATTGGCATCGTGATCCTGAACCCGGATCTGAAAATGCCGGCAGTGACCCAGTTCGTTGACGGCACCGGTCCGGTATGGAAAGGCACCCTGTTTCCGTTCCTGTTTATCACCATCGCCTGTGGTGCTGTGTCGGGCTTCCATGCCCTGATTGCTTCCGGTACGACACCGAAACTACTGGCGAATGAAAACGACGCGCGCTTTATCGGTTACGGCGCAATGCTGATGGAATCCTTCGTAGCGGTCATGGCACTGGTGGCGGCGTCCATCATTGAGCCGGGCCTCTACTTTGCCATGAACACCCCGCCAGCGGCGTTGGGCATCACCATGCCGAACCTGCACCAGTTGGGTACGGCGGATGCGCCGATGATCATGGCGCAGTTGCAAGAGGTCTCTGCGCACGCTGCTGCGACCGTTAGCTCCTGGGGCTTCGTTATCTCTCCTGAGCAGATCATGCAAACGGCGAAAGATATCGGTGAACCTTCTATTCTGAACCGCGCAGGCGGAGCACCGACGCTGGCCGTGGGGATTGCACACGTGTTCCACCAGATTATTCCGGGTGCCAACATGGGCTTCTGGTATCACTTCGGTATCCTGTTTGAAGCGCTGTTTATCCTGACGGCTCTGGACGCAGGCACCCGTTCTGGTCGCTTCATGCTGCAAGACCTGTTGGGTAACTTTGTACCGTTCCTGAAGAAAACCGATTCACTGGTAGCCGGCATCATCGGTACCGCGGGTTGTGTCGGTCTGTGGGGCTACCTGCTGTATCAAGGCGTGGTCGATCCGTTGGGCGGCGTGAAGAGCCTGTGGCCGCTGTTCGGTATCTCCAACCAGATGCTGGCCGCTGTAGCGCTGGTACTGGGTACCGTGGTACTGATTAAGATGAAACGCACCCAGTACATTTGGGTGACTGTCGTGCCTGCTGTGTGGTTGCTGATCTGCACCACCTGGGCATTGGGCCTGAAACTGTTCAGCGACAACCCGCAACTGGAAGGCTTCTTCTACATGGCGAACATGTTTAAACAGAAGATTGCCGACGGCGGTGCTGACCTGAGTGCACAGCAGATTGCTAACATGAACCACATCGTTATCAACAACTACACCAACGCGGGCCTGAGCATCCTGTTCCTGTTTGTGGTGTACAGCATCATTGCCTACGGTGTGAAAGTAGCGATTGAAGCGCGTCAGGAAGATAAGCGTACCGATGGCGAAACCGATTATGTACCGGTTCCGGCAGGCGGCGTGAAGATCTCTAACGGTCACTGATTTGTCACTTTCTGCGCCTCATCCGCCAGAAAGATGACGAGTTGCGCTACCCCGTATAAGATATATACGGGGTAGTTTTTTTAGGAGACCAGCTATGTTTGGCAACCTTGGCAAAGCGGGAAAGTATCTGGGACAAGCAGCGCGCATGCTGATTGGGATTCCAGACTATGAAACCTATGTTCAGCACATGCAGACCAACCATCCCGATCAACCACCGATGACCTACGAAGAGTTCTTCCGTGAGCGGCAACAGGCCCGCTACGGTGGCGATGGCAAAGGTGGCATGCGCTGCTGTTAACCGGGTTCAGCACAGGAAGAAAACGCATTATTATCAGGAGCCGCGATGACGCAGCCGATTCATGTCACCATTCTGTCCGGGTTTCTTGGGGCAGGTAAAACCACCCTACTCCGGCATATTCTCAATGCCGACCATGGTTATAAAATTGCCGTTATTGAGAATGAGTTCGGCGAAGTGCCGATTGATGATGCGCTGATTGGCGAGCGTGCCAGCACCATCACCACACTCAGCAACGGTTGTATCTGCTGCACCCGTGCCAATGAGCTGGCGGATGCGCTGCTCGACCTGGTGGACGGTATTGATAAAGGCGCACTGGATTTCGATCACGTCGTGATTGAGTGCACGGGCATGGCCGACCCCGGCCCGATCACCCAAACCTTTTTCTCCAACGAGCTGATTTGTGAACGCTTTATGTTGGATGGCATCATCACGCTAGTGGATGCGGTGCATGCGCAGCAACAGCTCGATCAGTTCACTATCGCCCAATCACAAATTGGTTACGCCGATCGCATCTTGCTGACCAAAACCGACGTGGCAGGTCAGGATGACGCGCTGCTACAGCGTTTGCAGCGTATCAACGCGCGTGCGCCGATTTACACCGTGGTTAACGGCGAAATCGATCTTAGCCTGCTGTTCGATGTCGATGGCTTTATGCTTAATGACAAGCTGACGGTGAAAGCGCCGCTGTTCCGTTTCGTGGCACCGCAGCAGAACAACGTGGAGTCTATCGTGGTGGAACTTAATCACGCGGTAGATTTTGCAGCGGTTTCCGACGTGATGGAAGGTTTCTTGCTCAAATATGCCGATAACCTGCTGCGTTACAAAGGTATTCTTGCCATCAACGGTGACGATCGCCGCCTGCTGTTTCAGGGCGTGCAGCGCTTGTACAGCGCGGATTGGGACAGAGAGTGGCTGCCGGAAGAAACGCGCGGCTGCATCATGGTCTTTATCGGACTGGAACTGCCCGAGCAGGAAATCCGTGACGGTTTTGCCCGCCTGATGTGACTTATCGTCAACGCGCCGCCTCTCCATTGTTTGCGAGAGGCGGTGTGCTGACTGCGCTAGGCCGCCCTGGCTTCCTGCGCGGTTTCATTATGCAACCGCTGACGCTGGCGCAGTGACGGGAACCATTTCATCCACAGAGCCACCACCACCAGCGTGCCAATGCCACCGAGCGCCGCGGCGGGCACAGCACCCAACCACGCCGCCAGCAAACCGGATTCAAACTCGCCCAGCTGATTCGACGTATTGATAAAAATGGAATTGACCGCACTCACGCGACCACGCATGTCGTCTGGGGTATCAAGTTGCACCAGCGAGCCGCGAATCACCATGCTGACCATATCAAATGCCCCGAGGGCAAACAGCGCCAGTAACGACAGCCACAGTTGAGTGGACAGTGCAAACACCAGCGTGGCGACACCAAAACCGGCCACGGAGGCGAACATAATCTTGCCTACGTTACGTTCCATCGCATGCCGGGTGAGCCAAAAGCCCATCAGCAGCGCCCCCACGGCAGGCGCGCCGCGCAGCAGCCCCAATCCCCATGGGCCAGTGTGCAGGATATCCTTGGCAAAGATGGGCAACAGTGCCGTTGCCCCGCCCAGCAATACGGCAAACAGATCGAGCGAAATCACACCCAACACATCCGGTCGGGCACGGATAAAACGCACGCCAGCAAACAGCGTAGCGAAACTGGCCGGTACGCGCCGCACGGGCTCTTGCACATAGCGCAGTCGGCTAACCATCAACATGGAGATCAGGTACAGCAGCGCGGCGGCGAGATACACCGTGCCTGCGCCCGCCACATACAGCAGGCCGCCCAGCGCCGGGCCGACCATCATAGCGGCTTGTCCCGCCGCCGAGTTTGCTGCCATGGCGCGCGCCAGCATGTTGGGTGGCACCAACGCAGGCAGCATGGAAAGCATTGCCGGGGCTTCCAGGGTTTTGGCGATGGCGATAAGCAGTGCCAGCCCAAGAATGGTTAACTCATCCGGCGGCTGGGTAAACGCCAGTATTGCCAACAGCGCGATGGCGAACCACTCCACGAACTGGCCGATTAACACGATACGTCGGCGGTCAAACTGATCGGCGACATGCCCAGCGGGCAGGGCCAGCAGCACGGAAGGTAAAAACTGTGCCAGACCAATCAGGCCCAGATCGAATGCGCGACCAGTGACAGAGTAGATTTGCCAGCTCACCACGATGTTAAGCATCTGAAAACCAAACATAGACGCGGTACGGGCCAGCCAAAATGCAACAAAAGAACGTTGACGCAGCAGAGAGTCTGCGCCCGGTGAGGCAAACAAAGCCATGGTGAATCCCGGTGTTAATCCAATACGACTATTCCCCGCTGGCGGGGTTTAGGGGGGAGTGACGTTATTTTTCTTACCATCCATGGCGTGGCACAGGCAAGGTATTTTCGTGCTGGTCTAGCGCATTGCGCACGGTATGCGCGCAGCCAGCACGATGATGGTTTAACGAGAGTTCGCCAGCGCGGTGGTACGCTTCACGGCTGCGAGCACGCTGCGCTGGAGTCCGGCAGCAAAATCGCTGTTGTTGAGTTCATATAAACCGTGCATGCCAACGCCTGCGGGCGAGTTATTGATATCCAGCAGTTGGCGTGGGTGTTTGCCGCTTAAACGCAGCATTTCCACGGCACCCAGCAGGTTTTCCTGCACCACTGTGGTTGCCAGCGGACGCGGCAGCCCTGCCAGTACGCCAGCATCGGTCAGCGATTCGATGAAGTAGTAAATATAGTTTGGTCCGGCTACGCCAAAACCGGTGAAGACGTCGATCAGACGCTCTTCCAGATACAGCACTTTACCGAACGCGGTAAAGAACCCATCCAGCGCTTCCGCCCGCGCATGTTGATTCAGCGTCACGCCGCTATAGCCGTAGCCCGTGTCTGTCAGAGTGTTCGGGATCACGCGGGCGATGGCGCGTGTTTCACCCAACAGTGCCGTCAGCTGTGCCAGCGTAACACCTGCCACAATGGAGATAACCGTGCTGTGCGCTGAAGCAAGCTGGTTAATGCGCTGTGCCACGGCCGGAATATCATCCTGTGGGCGCACGGCAATCACCACCAGATCTGCGTGTGCCAACGCGTTATCCGGCGTTTGAGCGGGTAACGCATAGGCGTGGGTCAGGGTGGCGACGCGCTCGGCATCAATATCTTCAATGCTGAACTGTGCATCCGTCAGCGCCGGATTGACCTGTGCGGCGCGGATAATGGCTTCTGCCATTTGGCCTGCACCAATAAAATGAATGTGTGCCATAGCATTTCTCTCGATCGAATGAATATCAGGCCGGTTTGGTGTCTTGCGACAGGCGCACCGACTTCAAGGTGCTGGCGAGTACTGACCTGCCCCCAGTATTAGATACAACGATCAGTTAGTAATGTCGGTTTGTTT
>CAXYYB010000020.1:0-73775 GCA_964293225.1 uncultured Symbiopectobacterium sp.
GCGCCGATGGTAGTGTGGGGCTTCCCCATGTGAGAGTAGGGAACTGCCAGGCTTTTAATTTTTACCGGTGCGCTGATATGGCTCAGTTGGTAGAGCGCACCCTTGGTAAGGGTGAGGTCCCCAGTTCGACTCTGGGTATCAGCACCACGTATTTGGGTTAATGTTCGGCTTAAAAAAAGATTTACCTGGCGGCGATAGCGCGGTGGTCCCACCTGACCCCATGCCGAACTCAGAAGTGAAACGCCGTAGCGCCGATGGTAGTGTGGGGCTTCCCCATGTGAGAGTAGGGAACTGCCAGGTTTTAATTAAGCAAGGGGGCTGTCCGAAAGGACAGCCCTTTTTGCTATGCGTGAAATTCGCTCCCGCATTTCGTCATCCTCGGCGAAGGCCGAGGATCTCAGGCAGAAAGAGCGCGTTCAGCCTGCAAGAGATCCCCGCCTACGCGGGGATGACAAAAATGGCAGGGATGACAAGAAGGTAGAGGATGACGTAAAGGGGTTAGATGATGGGAAAGGCTACCCGTTTTAACATCTCTAGCCAAAAGGTTGTTGTTCTTGGCCCTACCTTTCGTTATCTCCGGCCCCTCCATTCGTAATCCTCGGTCCTCATTTCGTCATCCTCGGTGGAGGCCGGGGATCTCAGGCAGAAAGAACGCGTTCAGCCTGCAAGAGATCCCCGCCTACGTGGGGATGACAAGAAGGGCTAGGGCGACGTGAAGGGAGCGGATGGCAGGAAGGGTTATGATGAGGAAGGCTGCTCCCCGTCAGGCAGGAAAGATTGCCGGATAGCAGATACAAAAACGCCCACGATATCAATACCGTGGGCGTGGGTGGAACCCGTGCGAGTCGTGCTGTACCTACTAGCGCAGATCTTTCATCGCAATATGGTCCATATCGTCAAACGTCAGGTTTTCACCGATCATGCCCCAGATAAAGGCATAATTTTTGGTGCCAACGCCAGTGTGAATCGACCAGCTCGGAGAGATTACCGCCTGCTCGTTGTGCATCACCAAGTGACGTGTTTCATGTGGCTCGCCCATCATATGGAAAATAATGGTGTCATCTGCCATGTCAAAATAGAAGTAAACTTCCATTCTGCGTTCATGGGTATGGGTCGGCATTGAGTTCCAGTTGCTGCCTTCTGCCAAGCGCGTCAACCCCATGCTTAACTGACAGGTTTCCACCACTTCCGGCACCAGGTATTTGCAAATGGTACGCTTGTTACAGGTCGCGATATCGCCCAGCGGGGCTTTAACAGCGTCCTCTTGCGTAATCACACGCGTCGGGAACGTGGCATGCGCTGGCGCACTGTTGTAATACAGTTTTGCCGGTTTAGCCTTGTCTACGCTGCTGAATGCCAGCGCTTTAGCGCCTTTACCTACGTAGAGCGCTTCTTCGTTGCCTACCGCGTAGCTTTTGCCATCAATCACGATGTTTGCCGGGCCACCGATATTGATCAGGCCCAACTCGCGGCGTTCGAGAAAATAGTTCACACCAAATTGCTTACCGATACCGTCATCAAAGGTGATCTCGCCGTCAACGGGCATAATCCCACCCACAACAATGCGGTCAATGTGGCTGTACACCATGGTGTATTGGTTTGGCGTAAAAATCTGCTCAATGAGAAATTTCTTTCTCAGCTCGGTAGTATCGAGCGTTTTAGCATGTTCGCTGTGTACACTTTGTCGTACGTCCATACGGTTACCTTTTATGCGTTTTTAGGTGAAAATCGTTTTGCCCACAAGGCCGTAATGATGGGCACGAGTACTGAAGTCACTATAACACTGGTGGCAACCAGCGCCGTGGCTTGTTGAGCTACCGGGGCGAATTCCGGTGCCATGTTGGCGATCAAAAGCGGGGTGGCGACTGCGGCACCGGCACTACTGGATGCCGCTACACCGGCGGTACCGTTACCGCCACCGATAAATTTGTCAGCCAGGATCAAGGGGATACCCGTTACCACGATCACCAGTACGCCCAGGAAAATACCGGCGAAACCTGTTTTGAGAATAACGGCCAGGTTGATGGTGTTACCCAGGGCGAAGGCGAAGAAAGGAATCAGGGTTTGGACAGAGTTACCAAACAGTTTTCTCAGGTCTGGATCCAGGTTGCCCAGTATAAAGCCAATCAGGAAAGGCAGCACTGCACCGACAAACAGTTGCGGTTCAAAGGTTGCGATACCGCTGGCACCGAGGATAACCATGGTCATCAGTGGACCGGATTCTAAAGACATCAACACGAAGGCACCGGCCTCTTCTTTAGAACCGTACTGATTCATCAGAGCAGCATACAGACCCCCGTTGGTCATATCCATTGCCGCGACCAGGGCGAGGACAGAGATACCCGCAAGCAAACCGTTTTGGATCCCATCGCCCGGCAAGAAGGTGCCCGCAATCATTGCCACGACCCATGCGGTAGCTATTTTGGTGACAACCAGGACGCCTGATTTTTTCAGCATGGTGCCCGTTGCCTTAAGCTCAATGGATGCCCCCATACAGAAGAACCACACCGCCAGAATAGGAATGGTGCCGGTGATCAGCCCGTTACTGAAAGAGCCTAAATACTTTCCTGCGCCGGGCGTAAAAGTATTACAGAGTGCGCCCAAAAAGAGCGGAACCAGCATTAATCCCCCAGGGATTTTATCAATAGCTTGTTTAATTTTCATGAAAAGCCTCATCTATAAAAAATAAAAATGTGTCCCGCCACTTTTAATAAAGCAGATAGGTATAAAATTTAAAAATCAGGGGCGCATAAGACCCTGGGTGTTATTACCCACATTCACGTAATTTTGAAGATGGTTATCCCCATTGAAAATTGATAATTAAATGTTTGTTATTGCCTTATTTTTTTGGTTTCTAGACGTTTTTTTAATTATAAGCTGCCTTTCCGTAATGTTGTTAATGACATTACAGATATTTTAACAATTACCTATCGCTACCATGATTGATGACATTCATTACCGGATTCCGGTGAATGACCAATCTTTCAGTAGTAAGCAATTAAAGATAATTTATCAGTGTAAAATAAAAATTGTTTTATTAATGCTCTAATTATTAACCTCTTAATTAACAATGTAATATTCGAGTGTGTATATTGGCGTTATTCAGCGCGATGACTGTTAATATGATCGGAGATCGCTTTACTGGTTTTAATCAGGCTTGCCAGGTGTTTCTCTTTCTTGCCATTGGCGTACTGGGACTGCATACCGTTGACGCCGATGGCGGCGATAACCTTGCCATCCTGATTAAAAATTGGCGCTGCCATACAGCAGATTTCCTCGATGTCTTCACCGTCATCGATCGCCCAGCCTTGTTCTTTGACGACCTTCAGGTGTTCCAGAAAATCATCTTTATTGGTAATGGTGCGTGGTGTAAAACGCTTAAAAGTACAATCAGCAATCAGGGTTTCTATTCTTTCCTGTGGTAGCCAGGCCAATAGTACTTTTCCCAGAGACATGCGGTTAAATACAATTTTCTTGCCTTCCCAGGATGTTTTTACAATGGCCTTAGGCGATTCAACTTTACTCAGGAAAAAGCCGTTATCCCCCTCGAGAATACCAAGGTGGCAGGTTAACTCAGTCTCTTTTACCAATGTATGCATAAAACCAATGGCATCTTTGCGTAGGTCGATATTTTTAATTGCCAGACCACCTAACTCGAATAAACGCAAACCTAAAACATAACGCCCATCAGCACGCTGGCGTAACAGTTGTGATACCGTCAATACTTCAAGCAGATGATGTACGCTACTTTTCGGTATAGACAGATCGGTACAGATCTCGGTAAAGCTGGCTTCATCACGATTGGCAATATAGTCAACGATCATCACGAGACGGACTGCCGCTGGTGCTTTGCTATGCTCAAGTTGTTGGAAGATATTCATAATGGTTTTATATGTGAAACTGTGGTTTTTTATATAGAACAATAATAACGGAAGGGTATTTTATTTACCTAGATGCAGATCACAAAACGAGCGCTGTGGTGTTGATTATTTCAATATAAATGGAACGTAGTTTCATTAGGAAAACGGAAAAGGCAGTTTTATGACAATAGGGCGCGGAGAAGGATGTGATAATCAGGGATCGTGTCTGCACAGAGAATAAAAAACCCCGCGAACGGGGTTTCACAGCGTGGGATTACAGGATCCGACTGATCAATCTGTCGATCCTGATACGGCGCAAGCGGCGTATCAATTTACGCACTTTCACCGGATATTGCGCGATACCTTGCAAATCGGTATAGCTCTGGAGCGGCGTGGTGTATGCGCGAATCTGCTCCAACTCTTGCAACCGCTGTTCCAGCAGTACTTTTTCAGGATCGTGGATCAGGATGGCGTTTTCCAAATCCAAACGCCATGCGCGAGGATTGAGGTTATTGCCTGTCAGTAACTGCCAGGTATCGTCGGACCACAGCCCTTTGAGGTGGAAGCTGTTATCGCCATCCTTCCACAATCGTACGGTTAACTGCTGATTGTCGATGTAACGCTGCAAGCGGCTGACGAAACGGCGCAGATTGATCTCATACAGGTAGGGCAACGCACCGATGATCTTGAACGGTTGATCTTCGGGAATAAAGAAATCGTTAGCCGTTTTGTCACCGATGATGATCTCTACCTGTTTGCCCTCTTTGAGCAGGCGCACCACGTTTTTGATCAGCAGCGCAGGCAGGTTGAAATAGGGCGTGCACATGACCAGCCGATGCTCGGTACAAAACATCAGGTGATGGATGGTGTTATTGAGTGGGCTTTGTTTACCCAACCCGACTAACGGCGTGACCGTCAGTTCCCCATTTACGCCTTCACTGCCGGGCGTGTTGTAGGCCAGAGTGCGCAACGTTTGGCGAAATTGACGAATATCTGCTTTGATTTCCAGATTTTTTGGCCGAGAGCGGCTGTCCAGGCGTTGCACCGCCGGATCGTTTAGCAGTGCAGTGATGTAGCCCGACATCGTGTCGGCCAGCGTCGCATTATGGATAAGCTGATAGCGGTCGTAGCGATACTTATCATGCTGATGCAGATAAACATCGTTCAGGCTGGCACCGCTATACAGTACGCAGTCATCAGCGATGAAGCCCTTCAGGTGCAAGACGCCGAGTGCTTCACGCGTATTGACCGGAACGCCATAAATGGGGAACTTCACGTCAGCGTGTTTTTCTGCCATATCGCAGTACCAATCCGCATTGGTACTCGCTGATTTGTCACCAATGCGCCCGCGCTGCGCACGGTGCCAATCAACCAACACACGCACGTCGAGATCGGGGTTGCTGCGCTTGGCGTTGTAGAGCGCAGAGAGTATGCCCTGTCCGCCGTCATCCTGCTCCAGATAGAGTGCGACCAGATAGACTCGCGTCTTGGCCTGTTGGATCAGGTTAATCAGCGCAGCGCGGAACAGTTCAGGGGAGTGTAACGTCTGAATGCCGTCCGCTGCTTGAGGGATTTTGGGCAGTTGTGCAAGGTGTTGTTGGTATTTATTGCGTTTAAATGTAGACAACATCACAGTGCGTTTCTTCTCTTATTAGTCGGCGCAAGGCCGTCATTAATGATGTCAGGGGAATGCCGAATCGGGCGATGATACCACTACTTTTCGGGCGTAGTGAGTAAGTTTTACCGTTCATTACCAGATTGACCGCCAAAATAAACGCTCTGTCACGCAACATCTTGTGTGTTCAACGGCAGCACCAGCGTGACAATCCCTTCATCTAATTGCACGTCTACCGTGAAACCGAGCTTCTTCGCCAAGGCGACCATGCCCTGGTTATGCGGCATGGTGATGCCGTTCAATTGTTTTAAACCGTGGCGACGGGTGTAATCAATCAACTTACTGAGCAGACGCTTGCCAAGCCCCATCCCTTTACAATCCGAACGCACCAGCACCGCGAATTCAGCGGCAATATTATCGGGATCGGAAATGGCGCGCGTCACGCCAATGATTTCATCACCGAACGCCGTCGGGCGCACCGCCACAAAAGCCATTTCCCGATCGTAGTCGATCTGTGTCATGTACGCCAAATCTTCATGGTTGAATTCGTTGATTTCACTGAAATAACGGTAGTAGAGATCTTCTTTGGTCACGTTGCCGATAAAGCGTTCCAGCAGCGGTTCGTCCTCCGGCAGAATGGGGCGAAACAGGCAATACTCCTGATTATTAAGCTGCACCTGTTCTTCCAGTTCTTGGGGATAAGGGCGGATGGCCAACCGGGACTGTGGATCGCCAGAGAAAGGCGCGAGATGGAGTGTGACATCCAACAGGGTAAATTCACTGCCCGATGCCAGCAGCGGATGAATATCGAGGCGATGTACTTCCGGGCAGTCCAGGATCAGGTTGGAGACCTGCACCAGCAGCCGACTGAGCCCGGCGATATCCAAGGGATGCAGAGCGCTGCGCCCGCGTATTTTTCCGCTTTTCAGCGCCTGCATTATCAGGTAGCGCGCCAGTGTCATATTGAGCGGTGGCAAGGCCACCGCCGCTTGCGAATCCTTGTTCCACTCCACGCTGCCATCGCCCAATAAAATCAGCGGGCCGAAGATTGGGTCCTGTTCCACCGCGATACGCAACTCCTGTGCGCCTGCGCGATTCGCCATGCCTTGCACTAACAGCCCGTGAATACGCGCCTGCGGATAGGCGCGTTTGACACGATCGATAATCGCATCGGCGGCTTGTTGAACTTCATGGGTGGTGCGCAGGTAGAGCATCACCCCCTGTACTTCGGATTTGTGCGGGATGTCCGGCGAGCGCAACTTAATGGCCACCGGATAACCAATCTGTTCAGCGAGATGCACCGCTTCCGCGCTGTCGCTGGCAATCCAGGTTGGCAAGGTGTACAGCCCGTAGGCGTGCAAAATCGGCTGAACTTCGTGGGTATCCAGCTGCGTTACCCCATCCGTCAATGCCTGATGAATCAGTTGATGTGCCTGAGCGGCGTTGATGCCGAGATCGTGCGGCAGGGCCGGCGTTTCCATCAGTTGTTTTTGGTTACGCCGGTATTCCACGATATGCATAAAGGCTGTAACCGCCCCTTCAGGCGTGCGGTAGGTGGGAATGCCCGCCTCATTGAACAGACGACGAGCCTCTTGGGAGGAATATTCGCCGCACCAGTTGGTGAGTAAGGTGATGCGTTTGCCGCGCGGATGTGCCTGACAGCAGGCAATCAACTGCTGTGCGCTTTCTGTGCCCGGCGCGGCGGCGCTCGGTGCGTGGATGATCAGCAGGGCGTCGTAGTCATCGCTGTCCAGTAGCACCGAAAGCGTGCTGAGATAGCGCGCTGCAGTCGCGTCGTCGCGCAGATCGAGCGGGTTTCCGATGTGAACTTCCTCGGGCAATATGTCGCGCAGCTTCTGCTGTGTCGGTTCCGTCAGGGTTGCCAGTTTGCCTTGTCGGATAAGCAACTGATCGAGCGCTTGTGCGGCGGGCGATGCGCCGTTGCTGACAATCAGCAAGCGCTCACCGCGCAGCGGCCGCAGGTGACTCAGCGTTTCTACCGCGGAGAACAGCTCGTGGGTGTCTCGTACCCGTAGCAGACCGGCACGCTGGATAGCTGCATCGTAGGCGGCATCCAGCCCGAGTTGGTGCCCGTGCAGCAACTGCTGAGCGAGCTGAGTTCGACCGCTCTTGATAACCAGGATCGGCTTGTTTCTGGCGGCGCTGCGCGCGGCGGAGAGGAAACGCCGCGCATCCTTAAGCTGTTCCAGATGCAATAAAATGGCGCTGGTTTTACCATCACGTGCCAGAAAATCGAGGACATCGTCCACATCGATATCCAGGCTGTCACCCAGCGCGATGAAGTAGGAAAAACCGATGCCCCGCTGTTGCGCCCAATCGAGAATAGTATTGGACACCGCTGCGGACTGAGAAATGAACGCCAGCTTGCCTTTGACGATCGGCACGGGAGAGAAGCTGGCGTTGAAGCCTTGCCAGGGTGCCAATATCCCCAGACTGTTTGGACCCAACAGACGCATGGCATAGCGGCTGGCGCAGGCTTTGAGTTCTTCCGCTTGTGCCGGGGGCGAAGAGAGAATAATCACGGTTTTACAACCGCGCTGACCCAACGCGTCCAGCAGCAGCAGATTGCGACTGGCATGGGTGCAGAGCACCGCCAGGTCGGGAGTGATGGGCAAACTTGCCACATCGGGATAGGCCAGTACGCCACAGACGGCACGGTATTTGGGCGTGACGGGCAGGATTGGACCGGTGAAGTGACCGCCCAGCAGGTTTTGCATCATGAGAAAACCGGCTCGCCCCGGTTTCTCCGATGCGCCCAGCACGGCGATCGATTTTGGTCTTAATAACGCTTCTAACCCGCGCTGACTCATGGTTCGCTCCCGACAGGACAGAGAGCTGAATCATAGCGGTTTTTATGCCGTTATGCTGTGACAGTCGATGAAATTTCCTGCACGGGGCGGTGTGCCTTGCCAGCCAGATAACGCTGACGGAAGCTGTCGAAGTGATTGAGCAGGCCCTGACTGGCATCAGTATCACCGGCCTGTTGCAACAGGGCGGCAGCAATTTCCGCCGTGCAGTGTTGCCCTGCGCCACTGGCTTCGCGCAGTTGGTAGCGTGAGAGTGATTCAACCGCAAGCGACAAAATCGGCAGTGTATCCAGATAAGGGCTTTTGCGGAACATTTTGCGCGCTTCCGGCCAGGTGCCGTCCAGCAGCACAAACAGCGGCGGCTTGGCGTTATCCGGTAAACGGTGCAATACCTGACGCGATGGCTCGGCTTCATCCGCAAGAAAAACCAGATAGGGCTGATAGTCCGAGGTTTGCAGTGCTGCCAACAACGCCGGATCAGGCTCCGTGCGTGACCAGAGAAAGGCCTGGGTGTCAGGCAGAATATCGGCAATCAGGCGGCCGGTATTGCTGGGCTTTAACGGTTCGGTATCGAACATGATTAAACAGAAACGGCTGCGTGCCGAATGTGGGGTGATGGTGTCGCACAGACAGTTGGTCACCGGCAGCAGGCAGTGTTGACAACGTACCACACGGCAACCTCTGGCCCGAAAGGGGCGGGTGGAGCGTTCCAGCCGGTGCTGGCGCAAACGAAGAACAGCGTTATCGCGCATAGGGAGTCGCTAAAAAGCGCTATTCTACTTGACGCACTGGAGGACAGAAAGCCCCAGTGCGGTTTTTATTCGATGGCGCAACCGCTCAAATCGTCTCATCTAACCAGTTTTCAAACGGCGTTTTTGGCAGCGCACCGCTCATGATGTCAACCGGTTTACCTTGTTTGAACACCATTAGCGTCGGAATGCTACGAATGCGAAAACGGGCACTTAATTCCGGCTCCGCCTCGGTATTCACCTTGATAAAACGAATGTTACCCGCGCGCTCTTGTGCCACCGCCGTAAAGATCGGGGCAAAGGCAACGCAGGGACCACACCAGGGGGCCCAAAAGTCGACGACCACAGGCAAATCGTCTTGCAACAGTTTGTCGAACGTGGCGCTGGTGGCATTGATCACCTCACCGGAAAACAGCTCACTGCCACAGCGGCCACAGGTTGGGCTGTCGTGAAGGCGTTCTTCAGGCAAACGGTTCGTGGTGTGGCAGGATTCGCATACCGTGTTCATAGGCGACCTCAAATCATAAAGCGGCTAAAATAGAGGTGTTGTGGTCAACGTTGTGCCATAACCAAAGGGCAGGGTGAAAAACCACAACATGTTATATAAGTGTAAACGTATTATGGTGATGGCTTACAGGGGAAACAACGTGGTTTCCTCAATGATTACAATAGACATCACCGTTGTGGTTCAGGTTTCGGTGTCATGGTTTGCCGAGGTGTCACGGAAACTCCGCTTTTATACCCGAAGTCGGTAGCGTCGCGGGTGTACATCAGGTAATCTTCGCGCCAGCGCGTTGGTGGAGAAAATAATGAGCGATTCAGCGGGTAGTAAGAGCGGAAAGGTCCGCGTGATGTACGTCCGTAATGAGGACGAAAAGAAAAATTCGCGTACCGGTGACGGCGCGCGCGATCGCCGTAATGATAACGAAAAAACCGGGCGGCGCGATAACCGGGACAAAGACGGGCGCGGCAAAGGGCCTTACGAGTCTCGCGACAACCGGGATAAAGAGGGGCGCAGTAAAGGGCCCTATGAGTCTCGCGACAACCGGGACAAAGACGGACGCAGCAAGGGGCCGTATGCGTCTCGCGATAGCCGTGACAAAGACGGGCGTGGCAAGCCGCGTGATAATCGCGATAACCGTGATAAAGATGGCCGTACTAAGCCACGCGATCCGCGCGACATGAACCCGCGCTATGTACGTGAAAATCCGCATCGCAATAATGATAACGCAGGGCGCGACGATCGTGCAGATTACGGTCGCGGCAGCGATTCACCGTGGAAAACCGTGTCACGTGCACCGGATGCTGCAGAGACGCCAGACCACGGCGGGATTGTGGGTAAGAGCAGTATCGATCCCGAACAGATTCGCCGTCAGCGTCAGGAAGAGACGCGGGTTTATGGTGAAAATGCCTGTCAGGCGCTGTTTACCAACCGTCCGGACGCCATTGTGCGCGCCTGGTTCCTGCAAGAAGTGACGCCGCGTTTCCGCGAAGCGTTACGCTGGATGGCGGCGAACCGTAAAGCCTACCATGTGGTGGATGATGAAGAACTCACCAAGGCGTCTGGCACCGATCACCACGGCGGCGTGTGCTTCCTGATCAAAAAACGCCAGGGGTCTGATGTGAATGACTATCTGGCACAGGTACAGACGAAGGAAACGGATTGCGTACTGGCGCTGGAAAATGTGGGTAACCCGCATAATCTGGGCGGTATCGTGCGTTCCTGCGCGCACTTTGGTGTCGCTGGTGTGCTGATTCACGATCCCTCATTGCTGGAATCCGGCGCGGCAGTACGCACGGCTGAAGGCGGCGCAGAGCATGTGAATGCCATTCAAACCGATAGTTTCCCTTCGGCGCTGGATGCGTTCCGCGCGGCGGGCTATACCATCGCGACCACCTCCAGCCACAAAGGGCAACCGCTGGCACAAACCGCATTGCCGAAAAAAGTGGTATTGGTGGTGGGGCATGAGGGTGATGGCCTGACGGACAGCACCTGGCAGCAGGGTGATTTGCCGCTGTCTATCGGGGGGACAGGTAAAGTGGAAAGCCTGAATATCTCCGTTGCAACGGGTATTTTGCTGGCGGAATGGTGGCGGCAGCATAACTGAGAATAGCTACGCTACCTCTCCTTCATAAGGCTGCGATGTTAATCACTCGCAGCCTTATTTATGTGCCTATCATTCAAAACCAAAAAGCGGATACTTGTGGTATTAATGTGCGCCCCCGCCTCCGCCCCCGGTAGTAAACGGTGGTCGCGCAAACCACACCAATATCAGCAGCACCAGAAAGACTGCCGCTGCTGCCCAAAAGATTTCATTGGCCGAAATGATCAACCCTTGATTGGTGATCTGTTGGGCAATATAGGCGGAAGCCTGCTTCTCACTCATCCCCATCTCCATCAACTGCTGATAGGATCCCTGCGCTATGGGGTTGTAAGGCGTCACCGATTCGGTGAGATGCGCGTGGTGCAGTGATTCGCGCTGTGTCCACAGTGTCGTCGTGATCGAGGTTCCGATGGAACCAGCCAGTGTCCGCGCAAAGTTCGACAGGCTCGAGGCCGCCGCCAGTCGTTCTGGGGGTAATCCGGAAAGCGTAATGGTGGTGAGTGGCATAAAGAAGCAGGCCACGGCGAACCCTTGCACAAATTGCGGCCAGGCCGATGCACCGAAATCCATCCCCGGTTCAAAGGTATAGGCGCGCCAATAAAAGCACACGGCATACATGATGAAGCTGAACGTCACCAGCTTGCGCATATCTAAACGCGGCGCAAAGCGCCCAATGATGGGGGAGAGCAGCACAGGCATCAGGCCGACGGGGGCTGAGGCAAACCCGGCCCAGGTTGCAGTATAGCCATAGACCGTTTGCAATAGCTGTGGCAACAGCACGATGGAACCGAAATAAAACATATAGGCCAGGCTGATACACAAGCAGCCAATGGTGAAGTTGCGCGACTTAAACAGCGACAAATCCACCACTGGATGGTCGTCGGTCAGTTCCCAGACAATGAGGAAGGCAATGGCGACCACCGCCACCACCGTCAAAATGATTATCTCGTTGGAACTGAACCAATCCAACTCTTTACCGCGATCCAGCATCATTTGCAGGCTCCCGATCCCGATAATCAACAGCGCCAGACCGATGGTGTCAATCGGTCGAATTTCGGTTTTGGTTTCGCGCCCCTTCAGGGTTTGCATCGCGATGACCACCACCAAAATGCCTAACGGCACGTTGATAAAGAAGATCCAGCCCCAGTGATAATTATCACTGATCCAGCCGCCGAGGATCGGGCCACAAATGGGGGCCACTACCACCGTCATTGACCAGAGCGCCAGTGCAATGCTGCGTCGGGCGGGCGGATAGTTGCTCAGTAACAAGCTTTGCGACAGCGGAATCAACGGACCGGCCACAATCCCCTGAAGCACACGGGCGAAAATCAGCATTTCCAGGCTGGTGGAGACGCCGCACAGCCATGACGTGAAGGCGAACAGTCCTGTTGACCACAAGAACAAGCGCACCTCTCCGATGCGTTTGGCGAGCCAACCGGTAATCGGAATGGAAATCGCATTGGCTACCCCGAATGACGTGATAACCCAAGTGCCCTGGGAGTTTGAGGCTCCCAGGTTACCGGCAATCGTGGGGATAGCCACGTTAGCGATGGTCGAATCCAGCACCTGCATAAAGGTCGCCAATGACAGCGCGACGGTCATCCAGGCCAGGGCCGAGCCTTCAAGCGGTTTTCTCTGCACGCTCATCTCCTGCGAGGTTATTCCGCATTAGCTCGAATAATGGTGTCGATCAGGGTATTGACCGGGGCCAGATCCAGCGTCAACGCATCACTTTGATATGCCGGAGCGCTGCGCGGTGCATCGGAAAGCACTTTTCCGTCTACATTAGCGGTATCGACCTTCACCAGTGTGGAAAGGCCAATACGCAACGGGTGCTCAGCCAATTGCTGCGCATCCAGCTCAATACGTACGGGCAAACGCTGCACAACCTTGATCCAGTTACCGGTGGCATTTTGCGCCGGTAACAGAGAGAACGCGCTGCCGGTTCCCATATCAAGGCCAACCACCTTGCCCTGGTACACCACATCGTCACCGTAGATATCACTGACCACTGTCACGGGTTGGCCGATACGCATATTGGCAAGCTGCGTTTCTTTAAAGTTGGCATCCACCCATAAATGGTGGGCGGGCACCACGGCCATCAGCGCCGATGCGGGGGTAATACGCGCACCGACCTGTACGCTGCGGCGAGAAATATAGCCATCAACCGGGCTGACAATACGGGTTCTTTGCAGTGCTAACCAGGCATCACGCAGATCGGTCGCGGCTTGTTGCACACCGGGCTGCTGCTCAAGTGGCGTATCAAGGATCATCGCGCGATTGGCCTGATATTGCTGCTTGGCCACTTCCAGTGAGGCACGGGCGCTGGCGACGGCATCGCGAGCGTGCTGCACATCTTCACGGCCTATGGCATTCACGTTACCCAGGGCTTCACGGCGTGCAAGGTCGCCTGTGGCTTTATTGAGTTCCGTTTGATACAGATCGATATTGGCCTGATATTGTTTGCTGTTAATCATCAACTGGTGCGTTTGGCGTACGCTGTTAGCCAACGCCGTCTGCGCACGTTCGAAAGCCAGTTGCGCATCGGTCGAATCCAGTTCGACCAGAACCGCCCCCTGCTTGACGAAATCGGTGTTGTCCACGTTAACGCGGGTGACGCTGCCGCTCACCTGGGACATTAATTGCACCTGATTGCCTGCCACATAAGCATCGTCAGTTTCCTGATGGTGCCTGAGCACCTGATACCAGTAGACAAACCAGATGCAGCCAACCAGTAAAAACAGCATGGTCAACAGGGTAAGTACCCGTTTGCGTTGGTATTTTTTATTCTTCGTAGGAGCCTGCGGCGTTGGGTTTTCCACGCTTGAACTCATGGTGTTTTCCTCTGCTTCAAATGTCATTTTTTCGTTATTTTTTATCGGAATGCGGCGGATAACGATGGCCGATTCTTACACATCGCTGCGAGGCAGAGAATCGGCCAACGCAGCCTTTACCTTTGATGCAACTTATCGCTCCGGCTGCCGTGAGGCAGCGGAACGTGGTCCGTTTAATAAACGGTCATGATACGAACGGGTATTGATTCAAAAACATCAGGCATCTGGCAAACAGGCCAGCGCGTATGAAGATGTATTTAAGGTAAGACAGTATTGTTATTATCGGTCTGGCGAGATCATGGATTATCGATCTTGTCCATTTCGTCCAGCCGCACCAGCAATTTACGCATCAGAACTTCCAACTGCTTCTGTTCATCTTTTTCCAATGCTGACCAGAGTAAATGCAGGCTTTGGTGCTGCGGTGGCAACAGACGATCGAGAAACGCCTTGCCTTCATCAGTCATATGCAAGTGTAAACAACGACGATCGCTATCGCTTTCACGGCGTTCGATCCAACCGCGTTTTTCTAACTCATCGGCAATGCGCGTGGCATTGGTGCGCGAGGAGCCCAGGGCGGCGCTTAATTCTGATGGCTGAATACTACGTGATTCCTGAGATTCCAGCGTAATCAGTGCCATAAACAACGTTTCGTTGATGCCCTGTTCCCGCAAAATCTTGTTGCGGTGCTCCAGAATCTTGTTCTGCATATGCATGCACAGACGCACCAGCAAGATTTCCTGTTGGGGGAATTCTGGATTGCGCGATGCGCGCAGATTGATCATTTGCTCGATGGGCGAGAAGGAGCTGTTTTTATCGAACTCAGGGTTTTTGTCACGCGCGTCACTTTCTGTGATCCCGCGCTTGTGTACAGATGGACTATCCATTTTTATGTAAACCTCATTAATCACGAACAGTATAATAACGAAAGTTACTAATCGGGTAAACGATATTTAATCGCATTGTGTTGTCGACTTTGTGACAGAACGTAAGTGGCCTTGTGTAAGGTAACGTGAACCACTAATAACGTGCTGCTAACACAATGATATTAAATAATTCCCAATGAAAGGTATTTAAAAGCAATACCGTAACAAAACGCGCCCAACAATGTGGAGATGACAATACTGCGTGTCCGGTAGAAGCAGAGCGTGAGCGTCAAGCAACCGATGAGCGTAGGCAACAACTTGTTAGTATGCTGTTGAATCTCCGGAACGCTGGAAACGATCAACAGAGCGCAGATAGACGCGATGCCAATGCTGTCGAGTACCGCGCCCACTTTGCCGCGCTTGAGTGAGCCGGAAGCGCGGCTGGTGCCCAGACGCAGCGGCAGGTAGCGGAACAAAAAATTCGCCGCGCCAACCAGCATGCCAATGAGCAAAATTTGAGTACTCATGACGGGCTCTCCTCCTGTTTGACTACAGGGGAGGGCGCAAGAAACAGCGCGGCGGCGCAGCCGCTGCCGATGCCGACTAAAATCGCGGCTGGAATGGAGAACAGCAGTAACCCAAGCAGGGCACCACCCAGCGCGCACACCACGACTCCACTTTGCCGTTTTTTAAAAGAAGCCAGCAGGAAACTGAGGAACAGCGCAGGCAACATGAAGGTGAGCGCCGCTTCGACAGCGGGATACGCTTTCAGTGGCCCATTACCGAATAACGCACCGATCACCGTGCCACAGGCCCAGGAAATCCAGGAGGCGGCAGCGACACCCAGCATCCAGTTTTCACTCCAGCGGCGGTTGTTTTGTGCCAGCCGCGCTGTCGCGGCAGCGAAGACCTCATCGGTCAGCCCAAAGGCCCACAGCGGTGTCTTGCGCGTAGGCAAGCGCTGCAAGATGCGGTGCCTCAGCGCCGGACCATACAGCACATGGCGTACATCCATCGCCATGACGGTAAACGCCGCCACCCAAATGGACATCCCCGCACTGAGCAGGGCGGTAATGACAAACTGGCTGGCCCCGGCGTAGATAACGCAGGACATAAAGACCGCTTCCCACGGCGAATACCCGAGTTTGACCGCATTCAGGCCAAAAGCGAAGGCGACGGGAAGATAACCGATCACAATCGGCAGGCTACTGATCACCCCTTCGGCAAAGGTGGCGTGCGCAGAAGCGTGTTCAATGTGCTTCTCCTGCTGGTGGCTTATCATTGTCTAACGTGTCGTTTAATAGAATGGGTGGTCAATACCCTACCGATAAAACGGCGGATGTGCCAGAAATGTGACACATCTCATCAACAGCTTTGTTAGCCGTGTTTTCGGCCGGGAATCCAAATAAGTAGCGTCAGCAGGCTTACTGCGGCACCCGCATAGCAAACGCCTGTCCAGCCCGCAGCCTGATAGGTGGCTGCAGACTGAAAAGAGCCACCGCGCCGCCAATAAAATAGCTGGCTATGTACCCGGCGGTGAGTCGATTACGCGCTTCTGGCATCATCTAATAGATCACGCTTTGATTAGTGACGTGCAACCCCTGTATGGCAAGGTCGAGCACCACAATGCCAACAATCCGCGGTAGCCGCGCCGTAATACCCATAGCGATCCTGCCCCAGGACAGCAGCACCAGACCCACCGTAGTGGTTAATGTTATCGACCAACCGTCCCGACTAAACCAAACAGCCCGATAATCCCTTCTGAATAGTGATAAGGCGGTGCTGATAGCAGAAATGCCATAGAGGTCCAAAGAATGCTGAAATTAGCGAAAGAGAGACAGCCAAGCAGTGCGCGCTCGCGCAGCACGAGCGTAGTGGCAAACAGCCGGGAAATGGAGACGATCAATTGCTCGTATTGCAGGTTATGGTTGAACGGTAAACGTGGCAGCGCGCCACAAGAAACAGGCCCGAATGGGCCTGTAAGTGAATAACCACGTGACGCTATCCGGTTACTTGGCGGCGTCAGCGGCAGTTTTTACCCAACCATCAAACTGTGCCTGATGTGCCTTGATCCAGCCATCCACATGGCGTTCGATATCTTTCTGGCTGCTCTCTCCGCTGCGCATCCGCATGTTTTGCGCGTTGATGTCGGCCAATGGCAGCTTCATGATGGCAAACAGCTTGGCTGCCGCCGGATTTTTCTCGGCCCACGCTTTGTTCGCGGCGATGCGAATATTATTCACGGGGAAGCCGTAGTCATTGCCGTTAGCCAGCTTGGTGCTGGAGCCTTTCATTTCTCCCGGTTGAGAAGAGAAAGGCACCTGTAACCAGACAACATCGCGCCCTGGTACCAGCACATCGCTGACCCAGTACGGTGTCCAGGTGTAATAGAAAATCGGCTTACCTTCCTTATAGCGGGTAATGGCATCTGCGATCATCGCAGCGTAGTTACCCTGATTGTGCTCGACCGTATTGCTCAATCCGTAAGCCTGAAGGTGATGGTTGATGGCGGCTTCACAACCCCAGCCCGGCGCACAGCCGATCAGGTCCGCTTTGCCGTCACCGTTGGTATCAAACAGCTTGGCGATCTCAGGGTCTTTAAATTGCTCAACGTTGGTTATCTGGTACTTTTCCGCTGTCTTTTTATCAATCAGATAACCCTGCGCTGCGCCGCCAACGTAAACCCCGTCGCGGTAAAATTTGGCATCACCACCCGCCGCTTTGTACATGTCTGCCTGAAGCGGATCCCAGTTGACGGCGGTGAAGGTAGCATCGCCGGAGGCGATGGACATATAGGCAACGTTGTAATCCACTTCTCGAATGGGTTGCACGTCGTAGCCCAGTTTTTCCAGCGCGCGGCTGACCAGCAGCGTCTGGAAGGTTTCTTCCGAAATCGTGCTCTGCACGGGCTGAACACTGATACCTTTGCCCGGCTGATCGGCAGCATAGAGCGGCGAGCCTGTCAGCGCGGCAATCAGGGCAACGGCCCCGAATCCGGTTTTGTGTATCATGGTTTATCCCTCTTTATATGTAATGTGATTAACGCGTGAACGGGCGTAGAATCAGCCCCAACGGACCGGTGCGATACCAGGATTGATTACCACGGCTACGGCGGTCACGCCCCAGAGACTGGGTCAATCGATCCAAAATGATGGCAAGAATAACGATCCCGACGCCGCCCACGGCAGCCAGTCCCATATCCAGACGCCCGATACCGCGCAGCACCATCTGCCCTAATCCGCCCACGGCGATCATCGACGCAATCACCACCATGGAGAGCGCAAGCATCAGCGTCTGATTAACACCCGCCATGATGGTGGGCATTGCCAACGGCAACTGTACTTTGAACAGCATCTGGCGCGGACTGGCCCCAAAGGACTCCGCGGCTTCGACCAGATCGGCGGGCACCTGCCGGATACCGAGGATGGTCAAACGCACAATCGGCGGCAGCGCAAAGATAATCGTGACCACCACGCCGGGCACATTCCCGATACCAAACAGCATGACAATCGGCACCAGATAGACAAACGCCGGTGTGGTTTGCATGGCGTCGAGCAGCGGTCGCACCACTTTTGCCGCACGCTCACTGCGCGCCAGCCAGATGCCGAGCGGCAGACCAAGCAGCATGCAAAAGAACAGGGCGGTTAATACCAGTGCCAGCGTGACCATGGCTTGTGACCAGGCACCGATAGCTCCGATGGCAACCAGCGATATCAACGTTGCCGCCCCCATACCCAGTGATGACATCTGCCAGGCGATAAGGGAGAACACTAAAATGGCGACCGGGGCTGGCATGCCTAACAGCGCCTGCTGGAAACCATTGAGAATGATGTCGACTGGCACGCGAATGCCTTGAAACAGCGGACGGAAATGCAGTACCAGCCAGTCGATCCCTCCGGTGACCCAATGATCCAACGGAATCAACGTGTCTTTGAACGGGTCTAACAGTGAAAAGTGTTCCTGAGCCGGTGCTGGGGCGCTGTTCAGCCAATCAGCGCCAGACTGGGCGGCATCCTGAGCGGGTGCCCCCCACGCATCTGCGCTGTTAGTGGCAGCGTCACCTGAAGCCGATGCACTTTGTGCTGCCGATGACCAGGGATCGCCATTGCTGCTGGTGGCTGCCTGCTCGGCAGCATTGACCGGTGTTTGCGTGGTGTCCCACGGATGGGTTGCGTTAGTCATTGTTGCTGCCCTCCTTGTCTAATGCCTGTAACAGCATGCCCTTGGAAATAATGCCGATATATTCACTGTTCTCACCGATGACCGGTACGGCGCAGGGGGCCTGCGCAACCTGTGAAATCAGTTCGTTGAGTGACATATCTGCGGGCACGGGGGCAGGATCGGACAGTAAAGCCTGTTCCAGCGGTTGTTGCGCGTGCAGTGCTTTTTTCAGCGAATCGATAGACACGACGCCGATAAATTTTTTCCCTTTTTCCAGCACGTAGCCATATTCACGGTCATCGTCCTGTAGGATCTTGAGAGCAGATCGCGGCCCAACGCCGGGCGTTTTGCGGATCAACGTAACGGGTCGACGGCGCGCAATATCTTTGGCACTGAACACGTGGCTGATATCCACGCCGCGAAAGAAGGTACGTACATAGTCATTGGCCGGGTTATTGAGAATTTCATCCGGCGTACCGACCTGGATCACTTCACCGCCGTGCATAATGGCGATGCGATCGCCGATGCGCATGGCTTCGTCCAGATCGTGTGAAATAAACACGATGGTACGCTGGTGGCGCGATTGCAGTTTCACCAACTCATCTTGCATTTCCGTGCGGATCAGCGGATCGAGCGCTGAAAACGCTTCATCCATCAGCAGGATATCGGGATCGTTTGCCAGCGCACGCGCCAGACCGACGCGTTGACGCATCCCGCCGGAAAGCTCATCCGGGTAGGTATTGGCATAGGCGTCGAGGCCCACCTGTTGCAGGGCTTCGAGCGCTTTCTGTTCACGTTGCGCTTTATCGACGCCCGCCAACTCCATACCAAACGCGGTGTTAGCCAACACGCTCAAGTGCGGCATCAAGGCGAATGACTGGAACACCATGCTGATTTTTTTGCGGCGCAGGGCGCGCAGTTCTGTGTCTGATACCTCAGCGATGTTTTCGCCGTCGATCAGTACCTGACCGCGAGTCGGTTCAATCAGACGATTGAGAAGGCGTACCAGTGTGGATTTACCCGAGCCGGATAATCCCATGATGACGAATATCTCGCCTTCTTCAATGGCCAGATTGGCGTCTTTCACGCCGACAGTGAGCCCGGTTTTTTCAAAGATCTGATCTTTGTTTAGCCCTTTGTCTATCAGTTTGAATGCCCTGTCAGGGTGCTCGCCAAATATTTTATAGAGATGCTTTACTTCGAGTTTTATTGCCATGAAATGATAAGATTCCTCTGTGATTTATCGTTCTATATTTCGGTCCTGATGAAGGTGAAAACACACCATACCCTACCATACTCAGATTCTGAGGCAACCCTTATGGCCGAGAATGGTGCTATGGGGATATTCATTTTCATATTGCTGGATAGTCCATTTTTGTTTATTTTTCATAGTCTGTTTTTTATATTATTTATTGATATTTTGCATTAATTTTTTCTTTTATATCAATGTTATGGTTGTTTTGAAAATCGGTGTTTTAAATGGTTTTTACGTTTCGTTATGTTGTGGGTAATAATGGGGTTGTATGACGTTGTGATTTTTTTTGAAATTACTTATGCCATTGCAGTGATAAAGGTGATTTATATCGCTATTTGGTGGGGGATATTTTCGGATTACACTGAAAATGATTGCCCCATAGAATGGGGGAGAATGATACTGTCAATACTTTATATTTCCCCGTGACAGACATTGAAATAGAGGATGCCCACAGGCATCCCTCTACAAGGCTATTTCACCTTCTTTACGGGCAGGAAATGGCGCTGACTACGCCGGATTGTTCCAGTGCCCAGGCGGCACGCAGACAAATATCTTCCCGCCAGGGAGCGGCAATAAGTTGCACACCAATTGGCAGTCCTTTTTTGGTCATCAACGGCACGGTGACGACGGGAAGCCCGACAAACGAAATAGGCTGAGTCAACATGCCCATACTGGCGCGTACGGGCAGATCGGTGTGATTGATTCGCATTGTTTCCTGCCCGATAAGGGTAGCGCAGCACGGTGTCGCCGGGGCAATCAGCAAGTCCACGTGTTCGAACAGCGGCAATACCTGACGGCGAAAGACGTCACGAAAGCGCTGAGCCTGTAGATACCAGGCAGAAGGCAGCATGGCTCCCGCCGTCAGGCGTTCACGTGAGTGCGGCTCAAATTTTTCAGGTGCGTGGCGCAGAGCGGAGAGATAACGGTTTCCCCCTTCGCTGGCAGAGAGAATAAAGGCGGCGGTGCGAGCCAGTTCGGCCTGGGCGAGGGTTCTTTCTTCGTTGGCCGCCAGCGCGTGTGCAACACGTTGCACGGCATCGCGTGCATCATCATCGCAGGCTTCACGAAAGTAACCGGAAAGCACGGCACTGCGCAGGCCATGAGCGCCTTGCTGCAAGCGGGAAGCCGTCGCAAGGCGTGGCTGTGAACGCTGAAAACGATCGTCACTATCAATGCCCTGTAGGACATCGAACACTTGGGCCAAATCCTCCGAGCGGCGCGCCAGTGGGCCGATATGATCGAGGCTGGCAACAAACGGGTGGCTGCCTTCACGAGATAACCGGCCAAACGTCGGCTTCAGACCAAAAATACCGCACAGCGACGCGGGCACCCGAATCGATCCATTGGTATCACTGCCCAGTGAAAAGTGCACTAACCCTGCGCCGACTGCGGCAGCAGAGCCGCCGGAGGAGCCTCCCGCGATGCGGGTTGCATCGAGTGGGTGGCGAGTCGGGCCGTAGTGGCTGTTTTCAGTGGTGAAGCCGTAGGCGTAAGCATCCATATTCAGCATGCCGGAAAGCAGGGCACCGCTGGCGCTTAACTGGCGTAGCGCAAAGGCGTCGCGCTTGGCGGGGGGATGGTCGGCAAACAGCTGTGCGCCTGCCAGCGTGGTTTCGCCGGCAACGTCAAACAGGTTCTTTACCGCATAAGGTACGCCCGCCAACGGTGGCAAAACGTCGCCGCGCATGCGCCTTGCATCCAGCGCATCGGCCTCTTGTTGCATACGTTGGCCCGTTATCCGGGTATAGGCATTTAACGTTGGGTGCCGCTGCGCGATGGCATCCAGCGTAATGTCAGCGATCTCACGGGCGGCAAGCTCCCCACGTTGCAGATGTTGTTGCAGTTGGGTGATGGATAACGCGGTGAGTTCCGCCATCGACAACGGGAGCGTCATAATTGATACACCCCCGCGATCTCTTCCTGCATCTCCAGCGGATAGTCCATCAGCGGCTGCGCCATCTCTGCGATGCGCTGTAACTGGAGCAGCACCGCGTCATGGCGCTCTGGCGGGAGTGGCAGATTCAGCAGGGTTTCCATCTGTTGCAGATAAGCGCTTAGGGTTTCAGGGGCGTGAGAGGTCATCGGTTCTCCTGTTGTTTCACGATGCAGACGTGTTAGCGTGAAACGTGTGTTGCAAGAGTTGTTCCAGAATGGTTGCGACACCGGGAGGGCAGACGTTTTTTCCTATTGTATGTCGGTGATGGGCTTGTGGTAGTGTGATTGCAACGAAAGTTGCAGTGACGCAGAGATAACGGAATCACTATGACACAAATTGATGAGCGGCTACGCAGTCGTTACAGCACACTCTCTGGGCAGGAACAGCGCATTGCCGATTTTATCTTTACCCATTTCGACGATGTGATTGGTTATAACAGCGCCGAACTGGCGCGGCTGAGCGGCGTGTCGAAAGCGACAGTCAGTCGCTTATTCAAACGGTTGGGGTATGCCAACTACCGTGACGTGCGTGAAGAGCTAAGAACCCTGCGCCAAAGCGGGATGCCGCTGGCCGAGAGCCGTGATGCGGTTCATGGCAATACGCTGCTGGCACGCCACTATAAACAGGAAATGGCGAACCTGGCGCAGTGGATCAACCGTATCGATCCGGCGCAGTTTGGTGCCATTATTGATGCGTTGCTGCGGGCCCGTCAGGTTGCGGTTATCGGTCTGCGCAATAGCTATCCGGTGGCGCTTCATCTGCGCCAGCAATTGATGCAGGTGCGTGCGCAGGTGGCGCTGTTGGCCCAACCGGGGCAGACGCTGTCGGAAGAGATTGCTGACCTGGAACCACAGGATGTCGCGGTTGTTGTGGCGTTTCGTCGCCGCCCGCGCGTTATCCAGCCGTTACTGGCGCAGTTGCAGGCGCGTCAGATACCCGTTGTACTGATCTGTGAACCGCAGGCCAACGGCTTATTTCCCTTTGCTACCTGGTCATTATGTTTGCCATTGGACAGCGTTTCTGCCTTTGATAGCTACAGCGCGGCTATGAGTCTGGCTGGCTTGCTCAGCAACGCGTTACTGCATGAAATGTTGCAACAGGGCCGTCAACGTATTCATCAGATAGCCGATCTTTATACCCACCTCGATGAATTAGAGCAGCGCTAAGCGCGCGCCAAAAGAGTGCTTTTGCACTTTTTTAGTGCTCCCGCTGCGCTGCATTTTTGCGTGTTTTACGCGCTGTTAGCTCGTTTCCTCCCTTGCTATGCCTGATTATCGCGCTTTTTAAGACTGGCATGCCCTTTGCTTAATGCATGAAACGATAGTTTCATTTATCGCTTATTAAGAACTTTTGGTTTCATCTGACTCTCAACCAGGAGATACGCAATGGGCATCAAAAAACACCTTATCGCGCTGGCTGGCGCACTGCTGTTAGTGACACAAGCGGGCAACGCCGTTGCCGATCAGCTTCAGGATATTGAACAGCGTGGCGTGTTACGCGTTGCAGTACCGCAAGACTTTCCGCCGTTTGGTTCAGTCGGTACTGACCTGCAACCGCAAGGCTATGACATCGACGTCGCCCGCTATCTGGCACAAGAGATGAAACTAAAGTTGCAACTGGTGCCGGTGACCAGCGCTAACCGTGTGCCTTATCTGCAAACCAATAAAGTGGATCTGGTGATCTCCAGTCTGGGTAAAAACGCCGAACGTGAAAAAGTGATCGATTTCAGCCGTGCCTATGCGCCGTTCTTTCTCGGCGTGTTTGGTCCGCAGGCCGGTACGGTAAGCGATGCGCAGCAACTGGCAGACAAAAGCGTCGGCGTAACGCGCGGTGCCGTAGAAGATATGGTGCTGAGTGAAATCGCCCCGAAAGCGGCGCAGATCAAACGCTATGAGGATAACAACACCACGCTGTCGGCGTATCTATCCGGGCAGGTGGAGTATATCGCGACCGGTAACTTGGTGGTGGCTGCCATTGCGGCACAAAACCCCGCCAAGGCTCCGGTTGCCAAATTTATGCTGAAAGACTCACCGTGCTATATCGGCATCAAGAAAGGGGAAACAACGCTGCAAGCCAAAGTCGATGCGCTGATTGCCCTGGCGTTGGCGGATAACACCCTGAATGCGCTCTCTGAAAAGTGGCTCAAAGCGCCATTGCCCGCCAGCCTGCTGACTGAATAACCGGGTGCCTAAGGGAGAGATGCCATGACCTATCAACTGAATTTTGCCGCGCTGTGGCCTTACTGGCCCGAACTGCTCGCGGGGCTATGGGTGACGGTCCAGTTGACGGCCATGGCGACCTTTGGCGGTATTGCCATTGGCATCTGTGGCGCGGCATTACGCAGTGGCCGCCCTTCGCTGCCAAGCCGCCTGTGGGGGTTATACGTTGAGCTGATCCGCAATACACCGTTTGTTGTGCAGCTGTTTTTCATCGTTTTTGGCCTGCCAACGCTCGGCTGGAAACTGACGGCGGGTGAAGCCGCGCTGCTGGCGATGTTGATTAACCTGGGGGCCTACAGCACGGAAATTATCCGCGCGGGCATTCAGGTTACGCCGAAAGGGCAATGGGAAGCCGCGCGCGTGCTGGGGCTGACACGCATGCAAACCTTTGTGCGCGTTATCTTGCCTCCGGCTATGCAGCGTATTTATCCGGCGCTGGTCAGCCAGTGCATTATCGTGATGCTCGGTTCATCCGTGGTATCGCAGGTTTCTTATGAAGAGCTGACCTTTGCCGCCAACCTGATTCAATCGCGCACCTTTCTCAGCTTTGAGGTGTATCTGGTTACCACGCTGTTTTATCTGGCGCTGTCGTTGTTAATGCGGCAATTGCTGATGATGGCGGGCCGCCGTTTACTCGGGAGAACGCACGGATGATGAACTTTACCGATTGGGATATCGTGCGCAACCTGCTGCTGGCGGCGCGTTGGACACTGCTGCTCTCGCTGACGGCCTTTTTCGGCGGCGCGCTGGTGACATTGCCGTTGCTGTTGGTGCGGCTAAGCCCGCGCCGCTGGGCGGTACGGTTTACGCATTTCTATGCCGGTGTGTTTCAGGGAACGCCGCTGTTGATGCAACTGTTTCTGGCCTTTTTCGGCCTTGGCCTGTTTGGTATTGATGTCAGTCCCTGGACTGCGGCGGCGCTGGCGCTGACGCTGTTTACCAGCGCATTTCTGGTGGATATCTGGCACGGCAGCATCGTGGCCTTGCCAAAAGGGCAGTGGGAAGCGTCGCGCTGTCTCGGGCTGAGCTTTGGTCAAACGCTGTGCCGGGTGGTCGCGCCGCAGGCCATGCACATTGCCATCGCACCCACGGTGGGGTTTTCGGTGCAGGTGATCAAAGGGACGGCGTTGGCATCGATCATCGGTTTTATCGAATTGACCAAAGCGGGCACCATGCTGAACAACGTTACCTATCAACCTTTCAAGGTCTTTGGCCTGGTCGCTCTGGGCTACTTCCTGATGTGTTATCCGCTGTCCTATTACAGCCGCTATCTGGAGAAGAAATTCAATGCCGCTCATCACCATTAATCAGGTGCAGAAATACTACGGCCAGAACCACGTTCTGAAAGGCGTCGATCTGGATATCGATATGGGCGAGGTCATTTCCATTATCGGGCGCAGCGGCTCGGGAAAAAGCACGCTGTTGCGCTGCATTAACGGGCTGGAAGGCTATCAGGAAGGCAGCATTAAACTCGGTGGCGTAACCGTGACCAATCGCGATTCACAAGCGCGTGAAATCAGCCGTTCAGTGGGCATGGTGTTTCAGAACTTTAACCTGTTTCCGCACATGAGCGCGCTGGAAAACGTGATGCTGGCACCCCGTTTAGTGCTGAAAAAAAGCGAAGCGGAGTGCCGCGCTTTGGGGGAACAGATGCTGGCGAAAGTCGGGTTGAGTGAACGCCTGCACTACTCACCGGCCAACCTGTCTGGCGGTCAGCAGCAGCGCGTGGCAATTGCCCGTGCATTGGCGATGAACCCCAAAGTGCTGCTGTGCGATGAAATCACCTCGGCGCTCGATCCTGAACTGGTGGGGGAAGTGCTGAAAGTGCTGGAGCAACTGGCGGCAGAAGGCATGACGCTGATTTTGGTCACACACGAAATGAATTTTGCCCGGGAAGTGGGCGATCGGGTGGTGTTTATGCATGAAGGCACCGTGTGGGAACAAGGGGACAGCCGCGCGCTGTTTGCTAACCCACAGACCCCGGAGCTTAAACAGTTTATTGCGTCGGTGCGTGGTTTGACGGAGGCCTAAGCCCCGTCGCTTGCAACGAACGTTTCTGCTTTTTTTGGAGTTGTGCATGATGAATAACGAATTATACGCGCAGATCAATCCGCCTCACCGTTTACTGATGGGACCCGGCCCGATCAATGCGGATCCCCGTGTACTGCGTGCCATGGCATGTCAGCTAATTGGTCAATACGATCCGGCCATGACGGAATACATGAACCAAACCATGGCGCTTTATCGTCAACTGTTTCGTACAGAAAACCGCTGGACCATGCTGGTGGATGGCACATCGCGCGCGGGTATCGAGGCTATTTTGCTCTCGGCGATCCGCCCCGGCGATCGGGTTCTGGTACCAGTGTTTGGGCGTTTCGGTCACCTGTTGTGTGAAATTGCACGCCGCTGTCGCGCTGATGTTCACACTATCGAAGTACCCTGGGGGGAAGTCTTTACCCCGGATAAGATTGAATATGCCATCCAACGGTTGCGCCCGCGTGCATTGCTGACGGTGCAAGGTGATACCTCCACCACCATGTTGCAGCCGCTGGCCGAACTCGGCGATATCTGCCGTCGTCATGATGTGCTGTTTTATACCGATGCCACGGCGTCTTTCGGTGGCAACGCGCTGGAGACGGATACCTGGGGATTGGACGCGGTTTCTGCCGGTTTGCAGAAGTGTCTGGGTGGCCCTTCAGGCAGCGCACCGATTACCCTTAGCCCGAAAATGGAAGCGGCCATACGCCGTCGTCGCTGCGTGGAGCAGGGGATTCGCACGGCGGAACATCGCGACGGCGAAGAGGAGATGATCTACTCCAACTATTTCGATCTTGGCATGGTGATGGACTATTGGGGGCCCGAGCGCCTGAACCACCATACCGAAGCTACCAGCATGCTGTTCGCCGCGCGGGAGTGTGCCCGAGTGATGCTCGAAGAGGGGTTGGATAAGGGCATCGCGCGCCATGCACTGCACGGTGAGGCGCTGGTCGCCGGTCTGGAAGGCATGGGGTTGCGCATTTACGGTGACAAGCAACACAAAATGAATAACGTGACCGGTGTGGTTATCCCTGAGGGCATACAGGGTGAGCAAATTCGCCAGTGCTTACTGAATGATTTTGCCATTGAAATCGGCACCTCGTTTGGTCCGCTACAGGGGAAAATCTGGCGCATCGGCACCATGGGGTATAACGCCCGCAAAGATTGTGTGATGCAAACCCTGAGTGCGCTGGAAGCGGTGCTCAACCGTCACGGTTTCCGCACGGTGCAGGGCGCGGGATTGCAAGCCGCATGGTACCGTTATGACGCCAGCGCCGGAGTGGCGCAATGAGTTCGCCGTGGTTATCGCGCTTTACGGCGCAATCGGCTGCCGAGCGGGTCATGTGGCGCTGCGATACCCTGGCAGAGATCAGTGAAGATACCGATCAACTGACGCGGGTTTATCTGTCGCCGCAGCATTTGCGTGCCAATACCTGCGTGGGGGAATGGATGCGGGAAGCGGGAATGCAGGTGTGGCAGGATGCGGTCGGCAATATCTGCGGTCGCTACGAAGGCAATCTGCCCGATGCGCCGGCGGTATTGTTAGGTTCGCACCTTGATACGGTGCGTAATGCCGGACGCTACGATGGCATGCTGGGCGTGTTGGCGTCCATTGAAGTGGTACGCTTTCTGCATCAACAGCAGATTCGCCTGCCGGTAGCGTTGGAAATTGTGGGATTTGGTGACGAAGAGGGCACGCGGTTTGGTATTACGCTGCTGGGCAGCCGAGGGTTGACCGGCACCTGGCCTGAAAGCTGGTTATCCTGTCAGGATGCGCAAGGTGTGAGCGTATCACAAGCGTTGTCACAAGCGGGATTATGCCCAGAAGGGATTGGGCGTGCAGCGCGTACGCCACAAAGCATTGCCGCCTATCTGGAAATGCATATTGAGCAAGGCCCCTGCCTGGAACATGATGACGCCGCACTGGGCGTGGTGACAGCGATCAACGGTGCGCGCCGGTTAAACTGTGTGTTTCAGGGAACGGCGGGTCACGCCGGTACGGTGCCGATGACGCAACGTCAGGATGCGTTGGCGGCAGCGGCACAGTGGATGGTGCTGGTTGAGCAACTGACACGCGAGCAGGCGTCTGGTTTGGTGGCAACCATTGGCACGTTGCACTGTGCTCCGGGGGCAGCGAATGTGATACCGGGCGAGGTGCGTTTAACGCTGGACGTGCGCGGCCCGGAAGAGAAAGCACTGACCGCGTTGCTGGCGAACGTATTGTCTCATGGTGAGCAGATTGCACAGGCGCGCGGCTGCCGCTTTGAGGCTGAAGAGTATTACCGCATTGCGCCAACGCGGTGTGATGAGGGACTACAGCGGTTGCTGTGCGAGGCGGTTACTCAGGTGCAAGGGTGTGCTCCTGCTTTGCCGAGCGGTGCCGGACACGATGCGATAGCGATAGCAGAGCGCTGGCCGGTAGGCATGCTGTTTGTGCGCTGCAAAGGGGGGATTAGCCACCACCCGGATGAGTCGGTCACCACGGTGGATGTGGCGCAGGCGCTCCGCGCATGGTTGGCGGTGGTGCTTAGTTTTGGTGAAAAATAACGTTTTTTTCTGTTATATCGGCAAGGTGTTTTTGTTCAATGTTGTTTGGCGCTGATTTTGGGTGTTCTCCCGCGTCGAATGCTGCTGAGGAAAGGGGAGATGCCAGGATGAGCAGCATGGATGCTGCGAAAGCGCTCGCCGCGTCGGGAACGCGTCGAGCGCGGTCCGTCCGGCGGCGACCGTTTCCGAAGGCACCGCGCAGCGGCGGCATTCCGCAAAAAGCCCGGGGTCACGGGGTGGGGGCGACTGCACACCCCGTGTCAGGCGCGTGCCACGCAGGTGGCAGAGATACAGCGACGCTTTCGCGCACGAAACCTAACGCGGACATGGCATAAATGTGATGCCACGTTTCATCTAAACAGCATGACGGCCTGTGCCGTCCCCCTCACAGGGTAAATCTATCCGCATCCCGCCATGCGGGAAACGCTTCACGGTAGCTTTGCAGTGCTTCCAAAGACAACTCTGCGCTGATTTGCGCAGGCTGGTTCTCTGGCGCACGCGCGACAATCTCGCCCTGCGGGTTGATTATCTGGCTGTCACCCTGATAGCTGTGATCGTTGCCATCCGCGCCGACACGGTTGCACCCAGCCACATAGGCCTGATTTTCAATGGCGCGCGCCGCGAGCAGCGTACGCCAATGGTGGGCACGCGGGGCGGGCCAGTTTGCCACGTACAGCGCCAGATCGTAATCCTGACGGTTGCGTGACCACACCGGGAAACGCAGGTCATAGCAAATCTGCGGCAATATCCGCCAGCCACGCCATTCGATAATCAGGCGCTCATGTCCGGCTTCAAAATGGTGATGCTCGTTGGCCATGCGAAACAGGTGGCGTTTGTCATAGTGGTAAACGTCGCCCAACGGTGAAACCAGCACAAAGCGGTTTACCGCGCCCTTGGGCGTGGCAACCGCAATGCTGCCGCCAATGAGCGCATTGGTCTCTTTGGCCCACTCTTGCAGCCAGGTTTCCACCACCGATTGTGACAGCCCCTTGCCTGCGGCATTCATCGCGAATCCGGTGGTAAACATTTCTGGCAGCACGATAAGATCGCTGCCGCGCACCGTTTCCAGCGCGGCATCGAAATGGCTCAGGTTGGCTGGTCCATCAAGCCATACCAAAGGCTGTTGTAGTAGCGTGATCGTTAAAGTCGACATAAGCGCTCCGCCGCCGCTTGCAAGGTAGATTCCTGTTTAGCAAAGCATAGCCGAATCAATTTGTGCGGGAAGGGATCGGCGCAGAAAACCGAAAGCGGGATCGCCGCCACGCCGGCGTGTTCCGTCAACCAACGG
This sequence comes from uncultured Symbiopectobacterium sp., assembly GCA_964293225.1. GTDB lineage: Bacteria > Pseudomonadota > Gammaproteobacteria > Enterobacterales > Enterobacteriaceae > Symbiopectobacterium. Next base: position 30,298 of record CAXYYB010000020.1, read on the forward strand.
CAGAAGGTGACATCATCAAGATCAGAAATAGCACTGTAATCCGCCAGCAGGAAGTAGGTTCCTTCACAGGGCAGCACGTCAAAACGGCTGACGGAGAGTGCATTGACCAGAAAATCACGGCGTGCCCGATAGAATTCCGGCAACTCCTGCCAGTGCTCTGGCGCATGGCGCAGCATATCGGCAATGGCTAATTGTGCCGGCGTATTGACGGAGAAGGTGAGGTACTGGTGTACCTTGCGAATTTCTGTACTGATGGCCTCAGGGGCAATGCAATAACCCACTTTCCAACCGGTCATGTGGTAGGTCTTGCCGAAGGAGGAGACTGCGATGGCGCGTTGGCGCAGCTCGCTGTGGCGCAGAACGCTGGCGTGTCCTTCCGGTGCAAAGCAGATGTGTTCATAGACTTCATCGCTCAACACGTAGATCTCGTGGTCAGCAATCGCCTGCCATAGCTGCTCGAAATCGCGTTGATGCCACACGGTGGCAGACGGATTGTGTGGCGTGTTGAGAATCACCAGACGAGTACGAGGGCTTAACAGCGCGCGAAACGCCGCCCAGTCCACGTTAAACAGCGGTGGCTGTAGCGCTACGCGTTTCACCACACCGCCTGCCAGCTCAATAGCGGGCGCATAGCTGTCATAGCTGGGATCAAAACAGATAACCTCATCACCGGGCCGCACCAGCGCAGCGATGGTGGCAAACAGCGCTTCGGTGGCCCCGGCCGTGACCGTGATTTCGTTGTCGGCATTGGGCTGCCAGCCATACTGTGCCGCGGTTTTTTCGGCAATCGCGCTGCGCAGCGGTGCCGCTCCGGTCATCGGCGCATACTGGTTCGCCCCTTGGGCAACGTGATAGGCCAGACGCTGTTGCAGGTAATCTGGTCCGCTGAAATCCGGGAACCCCTGTGACAAGTTGATCGCCTGATGCTGCTGGGCCAGCGCGCTCATTTGGGTAAAGATGGTGGTGCCCAATGCGGGCAGTTTGCTGTCGGGAAAAAGTGCGGCACTCATGGTAGAAATGAACTCCTGCAAACCTGCTGTATTGCGAGCCAATATAACACGATGCTAGTATTTGGCAATCAAGACGCATGGACGTTTAAACGGCTAAATTCCATTGGCGTCTAACCTATAACAAAACGTACTAACCACAGTGAGAAACGCTGTGGTGAAGAGCACACCTGCACAGGATGAACGATGAGTGAAAACCCAGAACTGGCGGCGTTAGTCGCGGCCTGTCATTGGATTGGGCAAAAAGGGTGGTGTCCGGCAACCGGCGGCAATATGTCGGTGCGTCTGGATGCAGACCGTTGCCTGATCTCTGAATCCGGTAAGGACAAGGGCAGTTTGCATCAGGATGATTTTTTGCTGGTGAATATTGCCGATAACCATGTTCCCAGCGGGCGCACGCCGTCGGCTGAAACTGGTTTGCACACGTTGCTCTATCGTCGCTTTGCGCCAGTCGGGGCGGTGTTGCACACCCATTCCGTGAACGCAACCGTGCTCTCTCGCGTAGAGAAAAGCGATGCGTTGGTGCTGGAAGGGTATGAGATGCAGAAATCCCTGCAAGGGCAGCATACCCACCTTGACCGCGTTGCCATTCCCATTTTTGCCAACGATCAGGATATTCCCGCACTGGCAGCGCGCGTCGCGGCGTACGCCGATACCCAGACGCTGCGCTACGGCTTTTTAGTGCGCGGTCATGGGCTTTACTGCTGGGGAGAGGATGTCGCGCAGGCTCGCCGTCATCTGGAAGGGCTCGAGTTTCTGTTTCAGTGTGAACTGCAACGCCGTTTGCTGGAGTCAAAATGATCAAGGCCATCGTGACGGATATTGAAGGCACCACCAGCGATATCCGTTTTGTGCATAACATCCTGTTCCCTTACGCGCGCGCGCGTTTAGCGGAGACGGTGGCGCAGGCTGACGCCCAGCCAGAAATCGCCGAAACGCTGGCGCTGTTGCGCGAAGAGATCGGTCAGCCGCAGGCACAAGCCTCCACCTTGCTGGACGCACTGCATCAATTTATGGAGCAGGATCGCAAATCAACGGCATTAAAACGCCTGCAAGGGATTATCTGGCGCAACGGTTATCTCAACGGTGATTTCCGTGGTCATGTGTATGACGACGTTGCGCCGCAACTGCACAGGTGGCGTGAGCAGGGAATCGATCTCTACGTCTACTCATCGGGGTCGGTGGAAGCACAGCAACTGCTGTTCGGTTACAGCGATGCCGGGGACTTACGCCCGTTGTTCAGAGGGTACTTTGACACCCGCGTTGGTGCCAAGCGTGAAGCGGGCTCATACCACCATATTGCCCAAGCCATTGGACTACCCGGTGAACAGTTACTGTTTTTGTCTGACATTCATCAAGAGCTGGACGCGGCTGCCGAGGCTGGTTGGCAAACCTGTCAGTTGATTCGTGATGAGACGGATGTGGAAAGCTTTCATCGTCAGGTGGCGCGTTTCGACCAGATTGACCCATCCCACTAGCGCCGTTTAAGGAGTTTTGCCATGAGTGCATTAACCATTTTTAACGACAATGACGCCAGCCAACCGGTATGGGACAGCCGCGATGCGGAGGCAATCCAAACGGCGCTTGCCGCGATTGGGGTGCGTTTTGAACGCTGGCAGGCCGATCGCACGCTGAGCGCCTCTCCGTCAGCGGAAGAAGTGCTGGCGGCATATCAGCATGAAATTGATAAATTGGTGGCAGAGAAAGGTTACCAAAGCTGGGATGTGATCAGTCTGCGTGCTGACAACCCGCAGAAAGAGGCATTGCGCACCAAATTTCTGTCTGAGCATACCCACAGCGAAGATGAAGTGCGCTTTTTCGTCGAAGGTGCCGGGCTATTCTGCCTGCACCTGAACGGCAAGATTTACCAGATATTGTGTGAGAAGAACGATCTGCTGTCGGTACCTGCGGGTACCGCGCACTGGTTCGATATGGGTTCCGAACCGCATTTTACCGCGATTCGCCTGTTCGATAATCCAGACGGTTGGGTGGCACACTTTACTGGCGATGCCATTGCCGATGCTTATCCGAAGCTGGCATAGTCATGCCGATTTTGCCTCCAGCCGTTGGCTGGAGGCAAGGGCATTACCGTAATGCCTGAGTGAAGATCCCTGCTTGCACCTGTTCGGGTGTTATCACGCCGCTATCCAGCACCCAACCGCTAATCAGTGAAGCGGGTGTGACATCAAAAGCAGGGTTATAAACCTGTGCGTCTTGTGGTGCCCACTGGCAAGTGCCAAAGCTGCCTGCCACGCCGGTCACCTCGCTGGCGGCGCGCTGCTCAATGGGGATCGCCTTGCCGTCTGGGCAGGCCGCATCGTGCGTTGTATGCGGCGCGGCGACATAGAACGGAATACCATGATAATGGGCCAGTACCGCCAGGCTGTAAGTGCCAATTTTGTTGGCGATATCACCGTTTGCGGCAATGCGATCGGCGCCGACCCAGACGGCATCGACTTGACCCTGTGCCATCAGGGTGGCGGCCATCGAATCGCAAATCAAACGATAGGGAATGTTTAATTCCCCTAACTCCCAAGCGGTCAGCCGCCCCCCTTGTAATAAGGGGCGCGTTTCATCCACCCAGACCTGTTCCACATGCCCTTGCCTGTGCGCATGGTGAATCACCCCGATGGCGGTGCCGACGCCTGCGGTAGCTAATCCTCCGGTATTGCAGTGGGTAAGCAGACGGCTGCCGGGTTTGACCAATGTGGCCCCGTGCTGAGCAATCTGTTCACACAGGGCGCGATCCTCTTCGATCAGACGCAATGCTTCCTGCACCAGTGCAGGAACAGGCTGAGGCTGTGCCAGTGCCCGTTTCATACGATCCAGATTGTTCATCAGATTCACGGCAGTGGGGCGCGCGGCGCGCAGGGTTTCCAGTGCTTGCTCAAGCGCGGTGACTGGCATGCCATTTTCCGCCAGCAGCGCTAATAGCACGCTGGCGGAAAGCCCGATCAGCGGTGCGCCACGCACCCGCAGCGTACGAATATGCTCAACCAGCGCTGCCACATCTGGGCTGGGATGCCACACCGTTTCCTGGGGTAAAGCCTGTTGGTCGAGGATCCAAAGCTGGTTATTCGCCACCTTAAGGCTCAGTGTGTTAAAGCTCTGCATGGGTCGTTAAATTCCTGTTGCGTATTGCGTTGATTTTCTTATTCTGCCAATATGAAAAACAGAAGTATAGACGTCCAAACGTTTTTATGTCTAAAACCGGACGGCGGATAGCGAATTAATCGATAGTCGAGTCAAAAGAAGAGGTGGTGATGTCCCTGTATCGTACCTTTAGCGCGGCAGATGCCGTTGAATATGCCCGTCAATTTGGCGCCGTGTCGGACCCGCAGACGCTGGTGGAAGCCGATGAAATTGGCGATGGCAACCTCAATCTGGTGTTTAAAATTCGCGATACGCAGGGCGTGAGCCGTGTCATTGTCAAACAGGCGTTGCCCTATGTGCGTTGCGTGGGGGAATCCTGGCCGCTAACCCTCGACAGAGCGCGCATTGAAGCAGAAACCCTGTTGGTGCATGCGCACTATTGCCCGCAGCACACGGTTAAGGTGCTGCATCATGATGCGGCGTTGGCGGTGATGGTGCAGGAGGATCTTTCTCATCTGTATATCTGGCGGCGCGAGTTGGTGGATGGTCAGACCTATCCGCATGCAGCGGCGCAGGTGGGAGAGTATCTGGCGCAGACGCTGTTCCACACCTCTGATTTTTACGCGCATCCCCATGAGAAAAAAGCGGCGGTTTCGCGCTTTATCAACCCTGAACTGTGTCAAATCACCGAGGATCTGTTTTTTACCGACCCCTATCGCGACCATGAACGTAACCGTTTTGATGCCGAGTTACGTCCAACGGTAGAAGCGCTGCGGTGCGATGCAGCACTGAAGCGCGCCGTGGCGGCGCTCAAGCACCGTTTTCTGGCGAACGCCGAGGCGCTGCTGCACGGTGATATTCACAGCGGTTCGATTTTTGTCGGACCGACGACGCTGAAAGTGATTGATGCGGAATTTGGTTTCTATGGGCCTATCGGGTTTGATATCGGAACCGTGTTGGGTAACCTGTTACTGAACTTCTGCGGTCTGCCTGGGCTGCTGGCTCCCCGAGAAGCTGCGGCCGCGCGCGACAACCGTTTACAGGATATCACGGTGCTGTGGCACGCCTTTTCTGTACGCTTTAGCGCATTGGTGCACGAAAATGGCCGCGATCCGGCGCTGGTGGAATCAGGGTACGCAGAGCAGTTCCTGAAACACGTGTGGCAGGATACGCTGGGTTATGCCGGTACGGAGTTGATTCGGCGCGCGATAGGTTTCTCGCACGTTGCCGATTTGGCAAGCATTGTGGAGCCAGAGGCTCGTTATGCCTGTCAGCGTCACGCCGTCGAATTGGGCAAAACGTTGATTCTGACGGCGGGGAATATTCCTGATGTCGCCGCGCTATTGGCACGGGTGCGGCAGAGCGGGGCATAACCTTAACGTGAAGACGCTAAACCGGTATAGACACGGTTGCCGGTTTAGCGCTGTTTTATTTTTGGGCTGATAACGTCACAACAACATGTTTATCCAGACTCAAATATTGATGGATGCTTGCCGCAATATTAAAAATCTCAATAATACTCGCTGATCCTGACGGCAACATGTCCCCTAAATACCGGGCTACCACCGTAGCCCGGCACACCATCATGCTACCGCGACAGATTTTTTCGTGGTTGGTTTAGCCTGTGGAGCCGGGCTCTGAGCAGCCAGTGCCTCAGGCGCAAAATCATCCACGTTGATGGCGCGCAATCGACTCGCTTCGGCTCGGATCAAGATCTGTGCTTCTTCTGCGGTGATATCGCCTTCTGCCAAGGCCTGCTCTGCTAACCTATCAAGTCGCATGAACGGCAGGGATTTACCCAGCGCTTTCGACAACCGCTGGTGGATCGGTTCGGCGGCCATTACATCCAGCAACGACTGTTCCAGCTGGCCCACTGGGTTGTGCTCGCTGGCCGTCAGGTATTGGCCGCGTCCTAACCGGTTACGCGTGGCGCTTGGCGTTTGCAGCAGCTTGGCGACTTGATGATCCAGACGATCGCTCGGTGCCGGGTTGACCTGACCCAGCGGGAATAGCGCGATGCGCATGATGGCCGCCACTGCCCGGTTCGGGAAGTTGCGCAGCAGATCGTTCAAGGCCACTTCTGCCTGGTGCAGGCTATCTTGCACGCCCCAGTGCACCAGCGGCAGGTCAGCCTGCTGGCGGCCCTCATCGTCAAAGCGTTTCAGCGTCGCCGAGGCGAGATAAAGTTGGCTCAACACATCGCCCAACCGAGCGGAGATGCGTTCCCGACGTTTCAAATCGCCGCCCAGCACCGCCATCGACACATCCGCCAGCAGCGCCAGGTTGGCACTCAGGCGATTCATCCGCTGATAGTAGTGACGGGTGGCATCTTTGGTCGGTGCATGACTCAAATGCCCATTGCTGAGCCCCAGCCACAGACTACGAGCCAGATTGCTGCCGACATGCCCGATATGACCAAACAGCGCGCGATCGAAGCGGGTCAGGTTATCGTCCTGTGCTGCTTCCATCTCTTTGAGCACATAGGGATGGCAGCGAATCGCACCCTGCCCGAAGATAATCATGCTGCGCGTCAGGATGTTCGCTCCTTCCACGGTGATCGCGATAGGGGAGCCTTGATAGCTGCGCGCCACGAAGTTGGAAGGGCCAAGGCAGATGCCTTTACCGCCGGTGATGTCCATGGCATCCAGCGTGGCGCGCTGGCCGCGATGGGTACAGTGATACTTCACGATGGCGGAGAGCACCGCCGGTTTGGCACCTTGCATGATGCCTACGGTCACCAGCGTCGCGGCGGCATCCATCACGTAGGTGTTGCCTGCGATACGCGCCAGCGGTTCTTCAATCCCTTCCATTTTACCGATGGAAATTTTGAACTGGCGGCGCAGGTGCGCATACGCCCCGGTTGCCAGCGCAATGGATTTCATGCCGCCCGTTGAGTTGGACGGCAGTGTAATACCGCGCCCCACTGACAGGCATTCCATCAGCATGCGCCAGCCCTGACCGGCCATTTTGGGTCCACCGATAATGTAATCGAGCGGCACGAAAATGTTTTCCCCTTGTGTCGGACCGTTTTGGAACGGCACGTTAAGCGGGAAGTGGCGGCGACCAATCTGCACGCCGGGCGTGTTGGTCGGGATCAGCGCACAGGTAATACCGATATCGTCTTCTTCGCCCAGCAGGTGATCGGGATCGTGCAGCTTGAACGCCAGTCCAAGCACGGTGGCAATCGGTGCCAGCGTGATATAGCGTTTGTTCCAGGTTAAACGCATACCCAGCACTTGCTCGCCTTGCCATTCGCCGTAGCACACAATGCCGACATCAGGAATTGAGCCCGCATCGGAGCCTGCTTCCGGGCTGGTGAGTGCAAAACAAGGAATTTCCTGACCACGCGCCAGACGTGGCAGGTAGTGATTTTTCTGATCTTCGGTACCGTAATGTTGCAGTAGTTCGCCAGGGCCGAGTGAGTTAGGCACACCGACGGTGATCGCCAGAATGCTGGAGACACCCGCCAGTTTTTGCAGTACCTGAGACTGCGCATAGGCGGAGAATTCCAGCCCGCCGTACTGCTTTTTGATGATCATGGCGAAGAAGCGGTGCTGCTTGAGGAATGCCCACAGCTCCGGCGGCAGATCGGCCAACTCATGGGTTATCTGGAAATCATTCGCCATGCGGCATGCTTCTTCCACCGGGCCATCGAGAAATGCCTGCTCTTCTTCTGTCAATGTCGGTTGCGGGTAGTTATGCAGCATCTTCCAGTCCGGTGCACCGCGAAACAGCTCGCCTTCCCACCAGGTAGTCCCGGCGTTGATGGCCTCTTTCTCGGTGTTTGACATGGCGGGCATCACCTTCTTAAACATCTGCAAAGCCGGGGCCGACAGTGCTTTTTGGCGCAGCGCGGTCACCACCAGCGGCGTCAGCACCACCAGCAGCGGCAACAACAGCCAGAAAGACCACAACCCACCAGCCCCCATCAACGCGAAGTAGGCCACGAGCAACGCGGCGCTGAGCGGTAGATTCACCCGATGATAAAACAGGGCTCCCACCATTATCAGCAAAACAAGAATACTGACTGCGACCATAGTTCGTCTCCAGAGTTGTCATCGGCCGTTAATCCGATCCGTTCACGTTGCGCCTGCGCGCATCCCACTCAATCCTGTTATCACTACGGCAGACATCTGCTAAGAGGTCTGACCTGTATGTGTATAGTGTGTAGTGTATTGCGTCTTTTTTATCAATTTATTTACAACGCAATTACAACTTAACTCACAAACTGGTGTGTTTTTACCCCAGCAGTGATAAACATCAGCAATTGTCTTGATTGCGGCATAGCATACTTCTCGCGGTTTCCACGATCCGTTACACTGCCAGCATTCCCTCTGCACGCACCTCCCGTGCGATGCAGAGTTATCGCCTGTTACCGAACAAAACGAGAGGATCCTATGTATCAGGACTTAATCCGTAGTGAACTGAAAGAGGCTGCGGCTACGCTGGACGCTTTTCTGAGTGACGACGCGAACATTCAGTCGATCCAGAATGCGGCGGTGCTGCTGGCTGATGCGTTCAAGGCGGGTGGCAAAGTGATTTCCTGCGGCAATGGCGGTTCACACTGCGATGCGATGCATTTTGCCGAAGAATTGACCGGTCGTTATCGTGAGAACCGTCCTGGTTACCCGGCGATTGCCATCTCCGATCCCAGCCATCTCTCCTGCGTGAGCAATGATTTTGGCTACGATTTCGTGTTTTCTCGCTATGTAGAATCGCTGGGGCGTGAAGGCGATGTGCTGCTCGGGATTTCCACGTCGGGCAATTCCGGTAATATCATCAAAGCCATTGATGCCGCTCGCGCCAAAGGGATGAAAGTCATCACCCTGACCGGCAAAGACGGCGGAAAAATGGCGGGCACGGCGGACGTTGAAATTCGCGTACCGCACTTTGGTTATGCTGACCGTATTCAGGAAGTGCACATCAAAGCGATTCATATCCTGATTCAGTTAGTCGAAAAAGAAATGGCAAAAGGGCAGTAATCTCGCCAGGTTGCTAGCAGTAGGGGGTAGGAGGGGGCATGTGTGAACTGCTTGGGATGAGCGCAAACGTTCCGACGGATATTTGTTTCAGTTTTACCGGGCTTATACAGCGCGGCGGCGGCACAGGGCCACACAAGGATGGCTGGGGCATTACCTTCTATGAAGGCAATGGCTGTCGCACGTTCAAAGATCCGTTGCCGAGTTTCAACTCTCCTATCGCCCGCCTGGTGCAGGAGTATCCGATTAAATCCTGCGCGGTGGTGTCGCACATTCGTCAGGCGAATCGCGGCGCGGTCACGCTGGAAAATACCCACCCCTTTACCCGCGAGCTGTGGGGGCGTAACTGGACGTTCGCCCATAACGGTCAGTTGAAGGGATATCGCGGGTTGAAAACCGGCCATTTCCGCCCCGTGGGACAAACCGACAGCGAGTACGCCTTCTGCTGGCTGCTCAATCAGTTGGCGCAGCGTTACCCACGCTCGCCCGCCAGTTGGCCTGCGGTGTTCCGTTTTATCGCGGAGCAAGCCGATGTGCTGAGACGTAAAGGCGTGTTTAACATGCTGCTCTCTGACGGACGCTTTGTGATGGGGTACTGTTCCACCAAACTCTACTGGATCACGCGGCGTGCACCTTTTGGTAAGGCAACGTTATTGGATCAGGATGTGGAAATCGATTTTCAGCAGCAAACGACGCCTAACGATGTCGTCACTGTGTTGGCGACGCAGCCGCTGACGGGAAATGAAACCTGGCATCAAATTATGCCAGGTGAATTCGTACTATTTTGTTTGGGTGAACGCGTAGCGTGAGGGTTTTTCACTGCTGATAACGGATGGATTAACCACATACTGTCCGTTATTTACCGTGATTAACGGTGGCTGATAATTCTGGTTAAAATACGCATAACCCGGCTGAAGTTGACGCCAGAAACTGTTATACGTGGAATTACGGTGGCGCTGCATGTTGGTTTCCGTCATACGGAAAGGATATATCGCCAAATCAATTTTGGTTTGTCCATTACGCAGCGCTGCTTCAGCATAACGGTAAATTTCGTCGATATAGTTGTTGGTCATGGCATAACAGCCAACAGAGACGCATTCACCGTGAATCATCAAATAGCGACCGGAATAGCCCTGCGCCCGATCGTATTCATTAGGAAAACCAATGTTGATCGCTTTGTAGTAATGGCTGTCGGGTTTTAACTGCCGCAGATCAACCTGATAGAAACCTTCCGGGCTTTTCAGATCGCCCTCGACACGCTTGGGCCCTAATCCGCCGGAATATTTGCAGATGGGGTAGTGATCCAGCAGGCGATATTCATTTCCTACCTTGGCGTACAGTTCCAGTATCCGCTCTTCTTTGAAGATCTGAATATAGATCGGTGAACCGAGTAATTGTTGTTTTAATTCTTTTGCTATGGGAGCCGGTTCACTGGCGACACTGGTAACAACGACGGATGGCAAAAAAAACAACATCGCAATAGACAGCGCGATTTTTTGCATTATTAATCCTGATGGTAAAAGCTGTGTGACAAACGATAGCCGCTGCGCTGCTCATCTTTTGTGAGACAGGCGCAGTCACATTATCATTGCGTTTATTTTTATCAAGCGAGAAAAGCAGCAAAATGGCATTTTTACGTTAAGAAAACGGTGACACGGCTTTTTCTCTGCGTTTCTACAAGCCATTAACAGAAAAAAAGAGTGTCACCTGATGTGTCAGTCCTATTTATGCGCGTTGCGCTTCAATGGTCATGATATCCGTGCTGAACGATCCATCGGCTTGAATCGCAAAATAGTCGATGACCTCTGCGGACAAGGTTTTTTGCAGTTCTCGAATGGCCGTCGCGAAATGAGAGGGCGTGCGCATGCGGGCAATCCAACTGCTGAATTCCAGCGGCAGCTTGTCTGCCTGAAGCTGACGTATGGCAAAACCTGACTCGGTCAGCAGCGTCATCCACTCACCCGGCGCATAGTTACGCACATGTGAGGTGTCGCGCAGCATTTCTACCGTTTGCAGGTAGATATCCAGCACCGGATGGCCCGGCGAAACCACATCCATCAGAATCACGGTGCCTCCCGGCTTCAACACGCGCTGGATTTCACGTAATGCCCGCCCGACGTCGTGCCAGTGATGTGCTGAATAACGACTAATGACCACATCGGCGCTGGCGTTGGCAAAGGGCAGAGACTCCGCAGGGCCATGTTGCGTGTGGATGTTGTTCAGCCCCTTCTGCTGTGCCGCCTGCGCCACGACGTTCAGCATTTCCGTCGAAAGATCGTAGGCCGTTACGCGAGCGACTTGCTGCGCCGCAACGAAGCTGGCATGGCCTGCGCCACACCCTACATCGATAACCTGTGCGTCGGGAAACGCGGCGAGGCGCTCTGCCAGCCAGGTGAGATCGTTCCCTTGCGCGTGCACCGCGCTGTTTAAATAGTGCTGCGCCTGTGCGCCAAATTGTTCAACGACGTGCTGATGGTGATTCGGTGTAGTTTTCATCATGGCTCTCATGCTGTTGGCGAAGGTAAGACGCAGCGCTACGTCAACCTGAATGACCCGAGTTGTGATTACTATAGGCAGCCTCTGATACGGGTACAATATGAACATTTATACTGGTATAGAATAGTGCTAGTTTGATTAACACGATTCGCGTTAACCAACATAGCGCTTACCAACATGGTCAAGAAAACATGAATAATGGCTCACTGAGTGGTCCAAAGGCATTAGGGGCTTTTTTGCGCGCGCAGCGTGAAATGCTCGCCCCGGAGAGGGTCGGGCTACCTGCTGCGGGACGGCGACGCACCAGCGGTTTGCGCCGTGAAGAGTTAGCGCAGTTGAGCCGCATCAGCACCACCTGGTACACCTGGATAGAACAGGGGCGTGAGGTTTCCGTCTCTCCTGCGGCGTTAGCGCGGTTGGCCGTGGCATTACAGCTTGCCCCTGCCGCGCGTGACTATTTGTTTAACCTGGCGAATGTTAAAGATCCGGACAAACAGCCAGAGGCTTTGCCTCTTGGCACATCGGTGAAGGCGGCGTTACAGCATATGGATTGCCCGGCTTACCTGCTGGATGGCGTGTGGAATGTGCTGGACTGGAATGCGCAGGCACAAGCGCTGTTTCGCGGCTGGTTAGGTGAAGATCCTCAACCTAACCTGTTGCGTTTCATGTTTGTTCACCCGCTGGCAAAGCAGTTGGTGGTGGATTGGCCCGAGCGCGCTCGCCGTGTGGTGGCGGAGTTTCGTGCCGAATCTAGCCATTACTCCCATGAGCTGATGCGTGAGTTGGTGGTGCAATTGTGTCGGGATAGCCGTGAGTTCGAACGCTGGTGGACACAGCAAGCGGTGATGGCGCGCGAAGGCGGCGAGCGGCGCTTTCACCACGCCACTACCGGCGAGGAGATAACCTATCAGCAGCAGACTTTTCATCCGGCGTTACATCAGGAATTCAAACTGGTGATGTTGATTCCTGCGGATACCGGAGATGGGCCTACACCGCGTTAATCTTACTTGCATACCGTTTTCTGTTACTGTATTTTTGTACAGTAATTGGAGGGTGTATGCGTAAAATTATTCATGTCGATATGGATTGCTTCTATGCCGCCATTGAAATGCGTGATAATCCGCGCCTGCGCGATATTCCTCTGGCGATTGGCGGCAGTGCAGATCGACGGGGCGTGATCAGCACCGCCAACTATCCCGCCCGCCGTTACGGCGTGCACAGTGCTATGGCGACGGCGACTGCGTTGCGTTTGTGCCCTCAGCTTAAGCTCCTGCCGGGGCGTATGGAGGTGTACAAAGCCACCTCGCGCCTGATTCGCGATATCTTTTCCCGCTACACCATGCTGATAGAACCCCTTTCGCTGGATGAAGCCTATCTGGATGTGACAGACAGCCCGCTGTGTAACGGCTCTGCGACGCTGATTGCTCAGGATATTCGCCAGACAATCGCTAATGAACTACAGCTCACGGCATCGGCGGGCGTGGCTCCCATCAAGTTTCTTGCCAAGGTGGCATCGGAACAGAATAAACCTAACGGTCAGTTTGTGATTACCCCCAGCAACATGGAAGCCTTTCTGCTGGCGTTACCGCTGGAAAAAATCCCCGGCGTGGGCAAGGTTACGGCAAAACGGCTGGAAGAGAAGGGATTGCACACGTGCGCAGATGTGAGGCAGTACGATTTGGCCGAATTGCTGCGCCAGTTTGGCAAATTTGGCCGTGTGTTATGGGAACGCTGCCATGGCATCGACGAGCGTGCGGTTTCTCCCGATCGTTTGCGTAAATCCGTGGGGGTAGAAAAGACGCTGGCCGCCGATATCCACCATTGGCATGAGTGCGAAGGGCTGGTGGAACAACTCTATCAGGAGCTGGAATTGCGCCTGCGGCGCGTGAAACCGGACCTGCATATTGCCCGCCAGGGCGTAAAACTGAAGTTTGATGATTTTTGCCAGACCACGCAGGAACACGTGTGGCCCGAACTGAATAAGCAAGATCTGCTGCGGTTGGCGCGGCAAACCTGGGAAGAGCGACGTCAAACGCGAGGCGTCAGGCTGGTCGGGTTGCACGTTACTTTGCTCGATCCGCAAATGGAACGCCAACTGCTGCTGAATTTGGAGTAACGGGATGTGAAGTAAAAAACGCGCCGGTGGCAGTAAATGCCCCGACGCGCCTTGATTACGCTTTTTCTGGGATAGCCGCCAGCAGCGCGGTCAGCAGTTGCCAGTAACGGCCTACGCTTGCGATATGCACCTGTTCATCAGGTGAATGCGGTCCGGTGATGGTGGGCCCAATAGAAACCATGTCCATATTCGGGTAGGGCTTTTTAAATAACCCACACTCAAGCCCGGCGTGGATAACCATGACGTTCGGCGTGGTATCGAACAGCTTCTGATAAGTTTCACGCACCAGTTGCATCACCGGTGAATGGGCATCCGGTTTCCAGCCCGGGTAGCCGCCTTTCGGTGCGGTGTGAGCGCCCGCTAACTGACCTAAAGCCGTCAACGTTCCGACCACAGCATCTTTGCCGCTGTCAATCAGCGAACGGATCAAGCAGACGATTTCTGCCTGTTCTGCATTCATGGTGACCACGCCCAGGTTGAGCGAGGTTTCTACCACGCCTTTGACTTCATCACTCATTCTTATGACGCCGTTCGGGGTGGAATTCAGCAAGGCCAACAGGCGATCGCGGGATTCGGCGGTGAGCGGCAGGGCATCGCTGTTGGTTTCTTCCAAGGTCAGCGTCAGGTTTTTCTCCACGGCTGCCAGTTCGTGTTGCAGCGTCGCCAGATACTGTTCTGCCAGCGTTTTCAGCGTGGCGACGTTGCCCGCTGGAACGGCCAGCGTGGCGAAGGCTTCACGCGGAATGGCGTTACGCAGGGTGCCGCCGTTTAAATCCAATACGCGAATATCCGTTTTCGCAGCATGCTGGAACAGAAAACGTGCCAGCAGCTTATTGGCGTTACCCAGACCCAAATGAATATCGCAGCCGGAGTGGCCGCCTTTTAGCCCTTTCAACGTCAGTGTGAACGTGGAAAGGCCGGCGGGTAGCGCTTCGCGCGTCAGCGGCAGACGGGTGATAAAATCGATCCCGCCGGCACAGCCCATATACACTTCACCTTCTTCTTCTGAATCAGTGTTGATCAGAATGTCGCCCTGTAACCAGTTGGGCTGCAAGCCGAAAGCGCCATCCATACCGGATTCTTCTGTCATGGTCAGCAGCACTTCCAGCGGACCATGTTTCACGCGATCGTCTGCCAGCACCGCCAGCGCAGAGGCCATACCAATACCGTTATCGGCGCCTAGCGTGGTACCGCGCGCTTTGATCCAATCTCCGTCCACATAAGGTTGGATAGGGTCAGTGGTAAAATCGTGTACGGTGTCATTGTTTTTCTGCGGCACCATATCTAGGTGCGCCTGCAATACCACCGCTTTGCGGTTTTCCAGCCCCGGCGTTGCGGCTTTACGTAGCAGGATGTTACCCACTGCATCGCGCTCGGCGTGAATATTACGCCCTTTGGCCCAGGCTAAAATGTGCTGCGCCAACGCCTCTTCATGGTAAGAAGGATGGGGAATGGAACAGATGGTGGCAAAAATATCCCACAAAGGCTGGGGAGCAAGTTGAGACAGTTCAGACACGATTAGCGTCTCCTCGTTAGCAGACCCGTCTGCGCATCAGGTGCGTAAGGACTGCAAGTTAAACGTTTCGGGGTGTGCCGCCGCAATCGGCACGTCAGTGACAGAATATCACTTTCCTTCTGTTTTGATGCATCTTCAATTTGTATTACCGAAGGCCATGATATTTTGTGCTTTAAAAAATGGAAAAATAAGAATATTACATCGATATCTTGCACTAAGTAACCGGTATGGCCGTTATTTTCCGCTTTGTGCTAGGGTGTCTTTACCCGGAAATTCGAGGGTAAAAGCAAGAGGTATGCAGCGATTGCGTGGATAAATACTGGTTTTTATGCTGGCGGCTATCTATAATCTCGCGCAACCTTTTTCCCCCCTCAGACTCGAATTAAGCCAATTTAACGTTGGTCAGGATAGATTTTTATGAGCGAAAAGTACGTCGTCACCTGGGATATGTTGCAAATTCATGCCCGTAAACTGGCCCAGCGTCTGCTGCCAGCCGAACAATGGAAAGGCATTATTGCCGTTAGTCGTGGCGGGTTGGTTCCCGGTGCACTGCTGGCGCGTGAATTAGGCATCCGTCATGTGGATACCGTGTGTATCTCCAGCTATGACCACGACAACCAGCGTGAGCTGACTGTCCTGAAACGTGCCGAGGGAGACGGTGAAGGGTTTATCGTGATCGACGATCTGGTGGATACCGGGGGAACGGCGAAAGCGATTCGCGACATGTATCCGAAAGCGCATTTTATCACCATCTTCGCCAAGCCAGCCGGACGTCCGCTGGTGGATGACTACGTGGTTGATATCCCGCAGGACACCTGGATTGAGCAACCGTGGGATATGGGCGTGGTGTTTGTTCCGCCCTTGGTCGGACGGTAATAGGCTGGGCGGTAATCGCCTTCCGGCATAGCGTTCAGACGCTAACTAATGTTATGTTAATTGCTTGGCTTTGCGCCGGGCAATTTTTTTTTAAAGGCTCCAAGAAGCCTGTGTAGTACTTTCATTCCGATGCGCATCTGCCGTGCGTTTTCGTGTTCTCAATCATGCCGTATCTAGGAGACTGCCGTGGTTCAAGCCAATCTCTCTGAGACACTGTTCAAACCCTCGTTCAAACATCAAGAGACATCAACGTTGGTCAGGCGCGCTCGCCACCATGAAGACGTTGAACGCGATTCCGCGCTGGAAGGGCGCTATTCAAAACACTGGTATCGCACGCTGAACCGCCTGATGTGGATCTGGCGCGGTGTCGATCCGCGTGAAATCGAAGAAGTGCTGGCACGGATTACGGTCAGTACCGCGAAACGCAGCAATGAACATTTTCTGGATACCGTGGTGGGCTACCGCAGCGGCAACTGGATTTATGAGTGGGCTAAGCAGGGTGCCGCCTGGCAATCCAAAGCGATGGAAAGCGAAGAGACCCAACACGATGGTCACTATTGGCTGAATGCGGCCAATCTCTACAGCATTGCGGCCTATCCCTATATCAAAGGGGACGAACTGGCGGAGCAAGCACAAACGCTGGCTAACCGTGCCTATGAAGAAGCGGCTAACTACTTGCCGTACCAGTTAAAAGCGCTGGATTTTCCCATTGAGGGCGGCGGCAACCTGCGCGGCTTTTTGCACTTGCCTGAGCAGGGTTCGGCACCGTTCCCGACCGTGCTGATGTGCGGCACGCTCGATATGCTGCAAAGCGACTATTATCGCCTGTTCCGTGACTATCTGGCACCCGCGGGTATGGCTATGTTGACCATTGATGTGCCGTCGGTAGGCTTTTCGTCGCGCTGGAAGCTCAGTGAAGACAGCAGTTTTCTGCACCGACAAGTATTGCGTGCGCTGCCTGATATTCCCTGGGTCGATCACTGCCGCGTGGGTGCCTTTGGTTTCCGTTTCGGTGCCAATATCGCGGTGCGGTTGGCCTATCTGGAACCGGGCCGTTTGCGTGGTGTCGCAACGCTTGGCCCCATCGTGCACCATTTGCTGTGTGATACGCAGCGCCAACATCAGGTGCCGGATATGTATATGGATGTGCTGGCTAGCCGTCTTGGCATGGCGAATGCCACCGATGCGGCGCTAAAAACGGAACTGGGCCGCTACTCGCTAAAAACGCAGGGGCTGCTGGGCCACCGTTGCCCGACGCCGATGTTGGCGGGTTATTGGGATAATGACCTACTGTGCCCGAAAGAAGAAGCGAGCCTGATCGTCAATTCGTCCACCAACGGTAAATTGTTGCCCATCAAGTCGGCACCGATATACCGTAATTTTCATCAGGCATTGGGCCATATCAGCGATTGGCTAAAGGGGACGCTGAATGCCTAATCATCGGACTCACAAAGAAAGAAGAAGCTGACGGGTATAGCGGTTTAATTTATTGTTGCCATCTGTTAAAAAAGAAGCTTCAACCTGAGGAGTAAACCGATGACATTACCGAGTGGACACCCGAAAGCCCGGCTCATGAAAAGTTTTGCCTCATTGGGGCCCTATCTACGCGAGAATCAGTGCGGCAACGAACGTTTTTTCTTTGATTGCCTTGCGGTATGCGTTAGTGTGAAACCTGTGCCGGAGAAACGGGAATTCTGGGGATGGTGGCTCCAGTTGGAAGCCCAGGAACAGACGCTCGTTTATTCCTACCATACTGGCTTGTACGATAAAACGGGCCGTTGGCAAGAAGAGAAAATTAAGGATACCGAAGTGCTGACGAAAGTGCAGGAGACGCAACAGCAGTTTCATACGCGTCTGGAAAAGCTATTACACTCTTTGGAACCCGCCTTGACGCTCACCGAGCGACCGTGAAGCCTCTCTTTTGAGTCTGCGCCGCGTTACCGTTTGCGGGAGCGGGGCAGATTCGCGTAATCTCTGTTGCCATTATGAACGTGCTCTGTGGCAACGTTTTCACTATTTCGTGTTTTGACCAACATTAACGGCAGATTAATCATGAGTGGCAGCCAGACTTTGGTTGTGAAATTGGGTACCAGCGTGTTGACCGGCGGATCGCGCCGCTTGAACCGTGCCCATATTGTTGAATTGGTTCGCCAGTGTGCGCAGCAGCACGCGGCCGGACACCGTATTGTGATTGTGACGTCTGGGGCGATTGCCGCCGGGCGCGAGCATTTGGGCTATCCAGAATTGCCTGCCACCATCGCTACCAAACAACTGTTGGCCGCAGTCGGGCAGAGCCGTTTGATTCAGTTGTGGGAACAACTGTTTTCTATTTACGGTATTCATATTGGTCAGATGTTGCTGACGCGCGCGGATCTGGAAGACAGAGAACGTTTCCTCAACGCCCGCGACACACTGCGTGCCTTGCTGGATAACCGTATTGTTCCGGTAATTAACGAGAACGATGCGGTAGCGACGGCTGAAATCAAAGTTGGCGATAACGACAACCTGTCAGCGCTCGCGGCGATATTGGCAGATGCGGACAAGCTGCTGTTGCTGACCGACCAGGCTGGCCTGTTTACCGCCGATCCGCGCTCCAACCCGGAGGCGGAGTTGATCCGGGAAGTGGAAGGCATTACCGATGAACTGCGCCTGATTGCCGGTGGCAGCGTCTCCGGCCTTGGCACCGGTGGGATGTCGACCAAATTGCAGGCCGCCGACGTGGCTTGTCGTGCAGGGATTGATGTGATCATTGCGGCGGGCAACCGCGCCGATGTGATTGGTGATGTGATCGGCAACGTGTCGGTCGGTACCCGTTTTCACGCTGTGGAAGCGCCGCTGGAGAGCCGCAAACACTGGATCTTCGGTGCACCACCGGCGGGCGAAATCACTATTGATGACGGTGCGCTTTCCGCAATCGTTGAACGTGGCAGCTCCCTGTTGCCAAAAGGGATTCGCGAGGTAAAGGGCAACTTTTCTCGCGGTGAGGTCATCCGCGTTTGTACGCTGTCTGGGCGCGATTTAGCGCATGCGGTGACTCGCTATAACAGTGATGCGCTACGCATGATCGCCGGGCATCACTCGCAGCAGATTGCCGATATCCTCGGGTATGAGTATGGCCCGGTGGCCGTTCATCGCGACGACATGATTATCAATTAAGGAGCACGCCATGCTGGAAAAAATGGGCAAAGCGGCTAAACAAGCCTCCTATCACCTGTCGGTGCTGAGTACGGTGCAGAAGAACCAAGCGCTGAACGTGATTGCTGACCTGCTGGAAGCGGAAAGCGCAGAGATTCTGGCTGCTAACGCACTGGATCTGGCGGATGCACGGCAAAATGGCATGAGCGCCGCGTTACAAGACCGGTTGCTGCTCACGCCACAGCGGTTGAGCGCTATCGCTGACGATGTGCGTCAGGTCTGCCGCCTGAATGACCCGGTGGGTGAAGTGATAGATGGTCGCCTGCTGGATAATGGATTGAAGCTGGAACGCCGTCGCGTGCCATTGGGCGTAGTGGGCGTTATCTATGAAGCGCGCCCGAATGTGACGGTGGATGTCGCCAGCCTGTGCCTGAAAACCGGTAACGCGGTGATTCTGCGTGGCGGCAAAGAGACGTATCGCACCAATGCAGCCACCGTGAGCGTGATTCAACGCGCATTGGCACAAAGCGGGCTGCCTGCTGCTGCGGTTCAGGCGATTGAAAGCCCAGACAGAGAGTTGGTTAATCAACTGCTTAAACTGGATCGTTACGTGGATATGCTGATCCCGCGCGGCGGTGCCGGACTGCATAAACTGTGCCGTGAGCAATCGACTATTCCGGTGATCACGGGCGGAATTGGCGTGTGCCATATTTTTGCCGATGAGAGCATTGATTTTGCCAAAGCGCTGACCGTGATTGAAAGCGCCAAGGTACAACGCCCGAGCGCATGCAACAGTCTGGAAACGTTGCTGATTCACCGCGCCATTGCCGCGCAGTTCCTGCCTGCACTGAGCGAGAAAATGGCACAAGCAGGGGTGACGCTGCACGCCAGCACAGAAGCCTTGAGCACGCTGCAAAGCGGGCCTGCCAACGTGGTTGCGGTGGAAGCCAAGGACTACGATGACGAATGGCTTTCTAACGATCTCAACGTGGCGCTGGTGGACGATATGGATGCGGCCATTGCCCATATCCGTGAACACGGCACGCAGCACTCCGATGCCATTTTGACGCGCTCCATCAGCAATGCGGAACGCTTTGTGCGCGAGGTGGACTCCTCGGCGGTGTACGTCAATGCCAGCACCCGCTTTACCGATGGCGGCCAGTTTGGTTTGGGCGCTGAGGTAGCGGTGAGCACGCAAAAACTGCACGCGCGTGGCCCGATGGGACTGGAAGCGTTGACCACCTACAAATGGATTGGTTACGGCGAAGACTTAATTCGCGCCTGACCGCTGCCTTAAGTCTGAAAGTTATAGGATTCTCCGTTATTAGCAGTGAAAATAATGAGAGAATCCTGTTATTCATCCGGTCGTTTACAAAACCAGCAAACGGACGGTAAAACTATTGACTTGCTGCGGTGATTTCACTACTTTGTCACCCCGTAGTCCACCGTCAGTGCTCACTGACGTGTCTCAGGGCCGATATAGCTCAGTTGGTAGAGCAGCGCATTCGTAATGCGAAGGTCGTAGGTTCGACTCCTATTATCGGCACCATAAAATCAATGAGTTACAAAAATACCCCTCTCTAAAATCTTCATTTCTTGCTCTTGGGTACACTCCGGGGTACACAAGTTACAATGTATAGATCATCTCAGATGTGTTTTTACTAAATTTCCGCCATCTCATTTTGCGATGCTTGCTTTGTAGCGTCTACCGCGTCTGGGCCTGTCATTTTGTGGAACGATCAATCCTTCATGCCGGTAGGGCGTTTGTGGGGCTTACATAAGTCTGATGGAGCTGCATGTAGTTGTCGTTAGGCTGTTGTTTAGCTGATGTGGTTATTCGATATATTGGTGTGCAAGATGCTGTCATATGACAATTAAACTTTTATATTTACAACTCTTTGTAATATCTATAAATTTAAACGCTTGATAAGCGCGTATTGGGGATTTGTAATGAAAAAGTTTTTCCCTATATCAGAAATTGTTAGTCAGTATGGTATAGATATCGAATTCATTATTAGTGAATGGATAAAGGGGAAGTTTTGCATCTTTGTTTCTTTTGATGGTGAGTTGTGTACTATGAGGCATGCTCTGGATTATGAGAGGAAAGACAAAGATTTTAAATTTCATTTAAATCTCAAAACAGATCCATTTCAGAATGTGGAAAACCCACTTCATGAATATCTATCCTTTATCCCTGAGCAACCATTAGACGATCATTTTAGAACTGAATATAAAGCTGATTGGTCCGGTCCTTTCTTTAAAGGATATGATGAAATTACGTATAATGGTAGAGCTTATGGTTATTGGTATTTAAAGCCAACTAAGACTACACATTTTGGTCGAGATCATTATATTTTGTCAGATCAAAAAAATTATAATGATTTGAAAAGTAAGTCTGGAGTGATGTTTGTCTCTGCGTTTAAAGATTTTTCATATAATGATCTTGTCTTTCATAAACCGATAAAGATTAGTGTTGATAATTTATTTATTGAAAAAGAGATGTTTGGCCTTGTTGTCGAATTATATAATTTATCCAGTAATGATGAATCTGTCGTTAATGTAGATTTATTGGAAAAGACTTTGATTGAAGATGGAGCCTACTTTCCACCAACGAGTAAAATTGCGATATATGTATTAATTAATGAAGTTTTGTCTCGTGATGGGCGTGTTGTTCCTAGTAAAGTTTCTGATTTCTTTAATAATAGAAATATGTCTATTAATCAAACAACGGTAAAAGGTTGGTTAGAACGGCCAGAGGAAAGAAATAAACCTTTCAGAGACTCAGCAAGAAATAATAAAATAATTAATCTATTGTTGCGGGAATATTGTGAAGGAAAGGATGGTATGAAAACCCCCCATGAAATCGCTAATAAATTAACATCGATCGCTAACGTGAATCCTTACAATTTCAACATAAAATTTACGTCAGATGTTGTATCTAAGTGGTTGAAATTAAATCAATAAATTTTATTTTTTTGACCTCTTGCTAAGCGCTTAATAAGCGCTTAGCAAGAGGTCTCCTTCTTTTTTTTCATCTTATCTTGATTCATCCTTCTTCAACCGAAACGAAGGAGGCAAAATGAATACATTATTTACCCCACCGACGCCCATACAGCGGTCAAAAATCTTGCAGGACTACGGCGAGCCTTGTGATCGATTGGTTCGTGAAAGAGAGCGTCAGCATATCACATCAGTATCTCGTTCCACGGCTTGGAAGCTGGAGAGAGTTGGTCTCTTCCCACCGCGTAAGTCGATAGGGTTGAAATCCTGTGCTTGGTTGTTAAGCGATCTTCTTTGTTGGATCAATGAACGTTAATAAATTTTATTACTGAGTGCTCATCTTGCTATTTCTGCTAAAAATAGCGGAATAGCTACTAAGGTGAAGTATTTTCAACGTTAAACTGATTATGAGGTTCTTTATGTTCGATGAACATCCTTTCCCTGTGCATGTGTTTCCACCAGTCATTAGAAATGTAATTCATGAAGTTGGGCAACATACACAGGCACCGCCGTCTTTGATTGCTGCATCTGTTCTCGGAGCGATTTCTCTTGCTTGTCAGAACAGAATTGATGTAGGTCGACCTGGCGATTTACGTGGTCCGGCATCTCTTTTTCTACTGACGCTGGCAGAATCCGGGGAACGAAAAAGTACAGTGGACAAACTATTGATGAGGCCACTGTACCAATTGGAAGAACGATTGTTTGCAAAATATACGCAGGAATTTGCGGATTGGCGAAATGATGAAGTCATTTTTACTACGGAAAAAAAAGCTTTGATATTAAAACTGAAATCTGATGTTCGCCTTAACAAAGATTCTTCCGCAACGAATGAACGGCTAAAAGATCTATTGGCGACTCATCCGGCTGAGCCAACCAGGTATAAGCTAATGTTCAATGATGCCACTCCAGCGGCGATTAAAGACTATCTCTGTGGAGACTGGCGAGCAGTTGGTATCATGTCTGATGAGGCTGGCACTATATTTAATGGCTACACGCTGAATGAATTGCCATTCATTAACAAAATGTGGGATGGATCGACGTTCTCAGTGGAAAGAAAAAGCTCACCAGAACGGTTGATTAAAGATGCCAGATTGACCTTATCTTTGATGGTGCAACCGGATATTTTTAAGGGATATCTGGAGCGTAAAGGTGATACAGCGAAAGGTATCGGATTTTTCGCTCGCTGCTTAATTTGCCAGCCAGATTCAACACAGGGTTCCAGAAAAATTACTAGCCCTGTTAGCTCAAGTGAACATCTTCCGGTATTCCATCATCGATTGCTAGAGATCGTCCATGATAGCATCGATAGAAATGTCGAAAATGAAAGAACCTGCCTGCATTTTACTCCCGACGCAGAGCAACGATGGATTAAATTTTATAATGATGTTGAATCCGAAATGGGGTGCTTCGGGAATTTATCTGATTTTAAGGATTACGCCTCCAAAGTGGCAGAAAATATGGCGAGAATTGCTGCACTAATACACTATTTCAATGGTGATAAAGATAATATTTCTCTTGCTGCAACGAACGCTGCTGTGAAGATAAGTTTATGGTTTTTAGAAGAATATGTGAGATTATTTTCTAAACCTCAGGAACTGACTTTACTGGGTTCAGAGGCCGATGAGCTTTACTGGTGGATAAAGGACTATTGTGTCAAATGTTTTGTTCCATACATAAGGAAAACAACTATTCTGCAATATGGTCCGAACCGATTCAGGAATCGAAGTAAAGTAAATGAACTGCTTAGTACCCTTTGCTCGAAGAATAGAATATACACAGAGAAAAGAGGGAAAACTATTTTTATAAAGCCTATCGATGACATTATATTGTAAACCTTCCCAAGGCTTAATAAAAAATTTTTTTATTAATAGTGTTATCGTAACTAATTATAGAGTTCATTTAAAGCAGTCATCGCAGGCTGTGGCTATTCTATTTCCTGAAATAGAGTGTCGGATAGTTATTATATATTGTCTTGTCTCATTAAGAGTATATGTGGAACTATCACACTAATAAGCCATATCCAGTAATGTGATGACTGCTATCCATTGAGGATAAAATCATTATGAATATCTACCATAGCGAATATGGGAGCCATGTTACATCATACAAAAATAAGATCGTCGGCGTTATTAATAATGCCGTTAAAGAACACCCTAGAACATTGGCGTTACGGATGGATCTTCATGACCCAGTTATTCTTGACAATGGTGACACCATTTCCTGTTTCGCTAATACTGATTCAGGTGCTATATCAAGATTTACTAATTCCCTAAAAGCCAAACTGGCAGCAGATGAACAGCGCAAACGTAAAGAGGGTAAACGGGTACATCCTAATACGCTCCGTTATGCGTGGGTACGGGAATTTACTCAGAATGGGAAACGTCATTTTCACGTATTCCTGTTTCTGAACAAGGACGCATACTACCATCTGGGAGATTTTAATATGGATGACGACACGCTAAGAACCATGATCACCTCTGCATGGTGCAGTGCGTTAACTTTGACTCATGAGGAAGGGCTGCACCTGGTGCAGTATCCTGCTAATGGTAAATATATCCTGAATCGTGATGATATTCTTAATGAAATTTATCCCGGTGATTTACTGAATCGGATTGACTATCTCACGAAAGTTAAAAGTAAGGTTTTCGGCGATGGCGATCGTAATTTTGGTTGCAGTCTAAGCTAATTTATTTTTACAGCATTGGCCTTTCTCACATAAGAAAGGCCAACCTAAAGTGGGTATCGATTTAGCCGACTAATTCATCTGCTGAGGTTTACCTCTCAGAAGAAAAAATAGCATTCAGAACTTCAGTAGAGTGCAATAATGTCTCAAGACCTGCTCGAAGTGGAGAAAACACTCCATGTTCCACAGGAAATTCACCATAATCCTTCCAACACTCAATAAGTAAATGAGGTTCAATCGTGACAGGTAGGAAATAGTTACCTTTCCCCTGGTCCAAGAACCCTAGCTCCTGAAGTTGCTTACGAGAAGATTGCTGAATATTACTGGCATAACTAGCAGCCTTTTTGGCCCCACCAAAATGTCCGGTATTAAATTTAAACTCAAAGCCAAACTGACCCTGTTCAGTACCAGTATCACTAAAACGTAATCATTTTCATCACTCACTGTCGAACTGTTTTCAAACCAATATTTGCAGTTAACGCCTTCAATGACCCAACCGGGATACGCCAGCCAACAATAGTCTTGGTACTCATAATTTGGTCACGTATTCAATATGTAGATCAGGTCATTGCAGATAATGTTCACGCTCGATAAATGTGCCGATTATCTTGTCATGCATTTCCACTGATTTTGAGTACCTGATAGTTTTACGATTCAGTCGTTTTAACCGGTTGTGAAGATTCAGATTTTCACGTTCAATCCGCTGCGTGTAAAGCTTGCCTGTTATGTGCTTTTTATCCGGTAACATCTCATAAGCACTGAAGTTATCCGTACACCAGAAAGCTAGGCTGAAGCCTGAAAGCAATCCCAGTAATTTGCGCAATGTCTTTTTGTTCCAACGCCCAAAAGCATGAGCAACAATACGTTTGAGACGAGGCTCCCATGCATACCACAACCAGCATTGATGCTGATATGCAGAGCCCGTGCGGTATCGCGGATACCGGCATTGTTCATGGCAAGGTCAACAATTTGTTCTTTCATACCCTGCTGACAGGCACGATATTCATACTCAAGCTGAAAACTTCGACAACAGGGCTGACAGTGGAAGCGCTGATGACCGGTGCTTCCCAGTCTATGTTTTTTAACCGGGTCTGTTTACTCACAAAACGGGCATTTTACATCAACCGTTGCCATCAGGCCCTTCTTCTAAATATTTCGGAAAACAGATGAACATTCTACCTGACGATCACCGAGTTGAATACGTGACCCCCCCCCGTGTGTCAGTGGGCGAAGGCGTTAGAAAATATAGAGCAGGATCGTGTTCAGATACGTATTTTGGACATTATGCAGCAGTTCGAAGAAAGGAATAACGAGCATAAAGCCTAATGAGTCTAAAATCGTACGTGCCACGAAATAAGGTTTAACAACAATATGCGGTGGGCTTTTCCATTGACTGAATGCTGGAATCCATCGTGGGACGTGTTGTTTGTATTGTTGATAATCAAGGCCAAATTTTCCCTCAAGAAAGATCTCCTCTTTCTTGATAATAATCGAATAATACAGCACAAAAGTCATGATAATCGCAGCCGTCAGGATAAGGCTGGTGGTTTGTAAGCCGATACCGATTGCAGCAATCAACGAACCACAATACAAAGGGTTACGTACAACCGAAAAAGGGCCGTCAGTCATCACCGCTTCATTCTTTTGGCCGCCAATGTAAATCGAACAAAAAATACGAATACCGACACCGACCAAAATGAAGAAATAACCGCTCCATTGAATGAGTTCATGAATTGGGCGGTCATCTGGCCATCCCGATTTGCTGAATATGAGCAATATCAGTAAGCCGATAACGGCAACTCTTGTGTGCAGGATACGTGAATTAAACCAGCGATGATATTTTACGGACACGATGATCAACCTTTTATCACTGATGATTGGCCAATACTTTCAACAACAGTAAAACGTTATTGAAGACGTTGATGTTGCAGGTATCGCCTGTATGACATCGACAGGCGATACGCGCCGAAGAGAGTATTAACTTACCGTGCCGCCACACTGGGTACAAAATTTTGCCGAAGGTGGCGCAGAAACACCGCATTGGCTACATTGGCGAGGCTGTAGCGACATACCACACTGTTCGCAAAAGCGTGCTGTTGGCTTATTGGGGGTCAGGCAACCCGTGCAATTTACCAAGGCGACTGACGGAGAAGGCGCTGTGGTCCCATTTGCTGAATAAGGCGCGGGAGGAGAATCGCTGGCGCAATAGTCACCATTGTGCCCATGCCCATGCCCATGCCCATGCCCGTGTCCATAGTGTCCTCCACGATGGTGTCCACCGCTGTTATGGTGGCCGCCATGGTGGCGGCCCAACAGATACTTCAAGATACTCATGATTGATGTCCTGTTATGCTGTACGACGCAGTAAACGTAAACCGTTGGCGACAACTATGAGGCTGGCACCCACATCTGCAAACACCGCCATCCACATTGTGCCTAGCCCTACCAGTGTTAACACCATAAAGATAGCTTTCGTGATGAGCGCAAAACTGATGTTTTGTACTAACAGACGATGCGTATGGCGTGATAAGCGGATGAACTGAGGAAGTTTGCGTAAGTCGTCGTCCATCAGTGCGATATCTGCGGTTTCGATCGCGGTGCCTGTTCCTGCCGCTCCCATCGCGAAACCGATATCCGCTCGCGCCAGCGCTGGAGCGTCATTGATGCCATCACCGACCATACCAATCGATTTGCCGTTGGTAATACGGGATTCAATCAGCCGCAGTTTATCTTCTGGCAGCAGATTACCGTGCGTTTCATCAATATTCGCCTGCGCGGCAATAGCTCGTGCCGTGTGCTCATTATCGCCTGTGAGCATGAGCGTCTTCACATTGAGCGCATGAAGCTCGGCGATCGCTTCCCGACTGGATTCTTTCAGCGTATCGGCGACGGCGAACATGCCATGCACTCGCTGTTCATCTGCCAAGAGAATCACAGTTTTACCCTGTTTCTCTTGCTCGGAGAGTTGTACTTCCAGTGCATCAGAGCAGAGTCCACGTTCATGGATAAGCCGATGGTTGCCGAGTATGAGCGTTTGTCCTTCAACGGTGCCTTGTACACCCCGACCCAATATGGCACTGAAATCATCCACTGCCAGTAAGGTGACGTTGTCTTTCTCGGCTGCCTGTGCGACGGCTTTAGAAACCGGATGATCGGAACGGCTGGCCAGACTGGCGGCGAGCGAACGAATGCGCTCGGACGGTAGATCGGAAAGTACGGTGAAATCCGTCTGTACTGGCTTGCCATAGGTCAGCGTGCCGGTTTTATCCAACGCCAGCCAGCGCAGGCGACGCCCTTCTTCAAGATATACGCCGCCTTTGATGAGAATACCGCGTCTAGCCGCTGCGGCTAATCCGCTGACGATGGTCACAGGCGTTGAAATCACCAACGCACAAGGGCAGGCGATCACCAGAAGAACAAGGGCTTTATAAATCCAGTCGAGCCAAATGCCACCGAATAGCAGAGGCGGCACAACCGCAATCAGCAGGGCGACCAGCAGCACTGCTGGGGTGTATATACGAGAGAAACGATCGACAAAGCGCTGCGTGGGTGCACGTGCACTTTGGGCTTCTTCAATGGTATGAATGATGCGCGCCAGCGTACTGTTTGCAGCAAGCGCAGTAACCTCATACTCAAACGAACCGGTTTCATTGATCGTTCCAGCAAAGACCAGATCGCCACGGCTCTTCTCGACAGGGAGGCTTTCTCCTGTGATAGGCGCCTGATTGATCGTGGAGAAACCGTCAGCCACCTTTCCATCCAACGCGATACGTTCACCGGGACGTACGCGCAGCGTCGCACCCAGAGGGACACTCTTGGCTGGAACATCAAGCCAGCTGCCATCGGGCTGACGCATGGTGGCTTGCTCCGGCGTCAGTTGCATCAGTCCCTGAATTGCATTACGCGCACGATCCAATGATTTCGCTTCAATCAGCTCCGCGATATTGAATAACACCATCACCATCGCGGCTTCTGGCCATTGACCGATGAATAGCGCGCCTGTCACGGCTATGCTCATTAATGCATTGATGTTGAACTGACCATGACGTACAGAGATCCAGCCTTTTTTGAAGGTGGTGATGCCACACGTCAATACTGCCGCAACGGCTAACGTGGCGGCCAACCACTCTGGCAACCCCATCCAACTCACCGCTTCAGAGGCGATAGCCATCACGCCCGCGACGATCAGCCGAATGAGGGAACCCTTAGTATTATCAACAACAGGTGTGGCCTCTCTTCCTTCTTCAACCACCTCAGGCGTAAAACCCAGCGTACGAATATCGGCTAATATCGCATCGCTGATTTCAGGTTTATGTACGACGCTTAGCACCCGTTGCATCAGATTAAATTGTAGGCTGGATACGCCATCAGCGTTACCAAGTTTGGCGCGCAATAAGTTCTCTTCCGTCGGACAATCCATTTGCATGATGCGAATGCGAGTCAGGGTATGACCCGCAGGCAAATCCAGAGGCTGCAACAGCTCTAGCGGCGCAACGCTAACACTGTGATCATTACAACATGCCGATGTGCTGTGATTATGTTGATGAACGTGTTCTTGCTCAGCATTATGCTGGCAACCACCCGCGTCGTGATGGCTATGCCCCTGTTTATGCTCATTGTGATGATGAATATGTTGATCATTATGTGTGTGTTCATGAGACGGGGTATGCGCGTGACCACATGATGCGCTGTGAGTATGCGCAGTTTGGTTAGCATATTGCTGATGAGCGTCGTGGTTATGGGGCTTGCCTGATGCATTCTCAGACGAGCAACCGCAGTGTGACCCGCAGCCAGACTTATTCGGAGTAGACATATTCTATTCCTTGATTGAAGAGAATATCAACATCCTATAGTCTGTAGTTACTATAGGGTCAAGCGATCTTTATCGCGGTTATCGAGGTTTGTTGACGATGAAAATTGGTGAACTAGCGCGACTCACGCAATGCAAAGTGGAAACCATACGCTATTACGAGCATGAAGGGTTACTGCCGCCACCTGCACGTAGTGAAGGTAATTTTCGGCAGTACGATGCTTCTCATCTTGAGCGGTTGCGTTTTATTCGTAATTGTCGGGCATTAGACATGAATCTGGATGAGATCCGGTCGCTGTTAGGGTTGGTTGATGCGCCGTCGGGAGATTGCGGAGGTATTAACGAAATCTTTGATTCACATATTGCCCATGTGGAAGTGCGTATTTTTGAACTAGAACAGCTTAAACACACACTGACTTCCCTGCGAGAACGCTGCCAGTCACAACATGGCGTAGCGGCATGTGGCATCTTGCATGGTCTCTCAGAGATGGAGCAACTGCCCTCGACAGAGCGTCATACGCATTTATGATGTGAAGAGGCGGTATGTAAATTGGATGAAAAATACAGTAAAAAGGAAACATCCCTCCATCGGCTCGCGGTGTAACGGAGGGACGGGCATTATGCTTTCACGGGAATCGCTTTCAGCAGTTCTGTCAGCAATGTCCAGTACAGCGCGACGCTGCCGATATGCACTTGCTCATCCGGCGAATGCGGCCCGGTGATGGTTGGTCCGATGGAAACCATGTCCATGTCTGGATAGGGTTTTTTGAACAGACCACATTCCAGACCCGCGTGAATCACCATGATGTTCGGCGTCTTGTTGAACAGCTTCTGATAGGTTTCGCGAACCAGCGCCATGACCGGTGAGTGCGCATCCGGCTGCCAGCCTGGGTAGCCGCCTTTCGGTGACGTTTTCGCGCCAGCCAACTGACCCAGCGCCGTTAGCGTGCCGACGACGGCATCTTTACCGCTGTCGATCAGCGAACGAATCAGGCAGATGATTTCCGCGTGGTCGTCTTCCATTGTCACAACGCCCAGATTCAGCGATGTTTCCACCACGCCTTTGACTTCGTCGCTCATGCGGATTACGCCGTTTGGCGTAGCATTGAGCAGCGCCAGATAGTAAGCGTTAATAGACGTCGTGGATTTTGCGCCGCGCGCGGGCCAGCGCCGAACGCAGGAGCGACTCAGCCTCTGCAACGAGGCTGAGCTGGCTGTCTTTCTGGCGAAGCGTGTCTTCCAGCGCGGCTAGCAACTCTGGTGACGGGTTCTCAAGTATCATTTTGCCGTGACGGAACGTAACACAACAGGAGGTGGAGAACTGGCCTGGCTCGCTGTTAATCCCGCCAGATGGACTCGGATCAGGTACCACCTCAACAGTCAGTATCGCTGATAGTGGTGAAGTCACTACATTAGTCGGAAGGCGGCGCGATATGCGGCCTTCATTCTACCACAGCCGTAGCCATTTAAAGATGACGTTATCATTGATGCCGTTATCACGGGCAATCTGAGCAACGCAGGTACCGGGGCGTGAAGCCAGTTCAACCATACGGAACTTGAAGTCATTGGGATAATGTTTACGGGGCTCTTTTCGCCAGAATTGGGATTCCATATTTAGATGTCCGTCTGTAACAGGTGGGCGCCTAAGTTACCAGTACAGGCTTAATGGCTACATACGGCGCTGGGTTTACGCTTACGAATAAGGATGGTAAAACCATCCCTTCTTTGTTAATCGTATACTTACTCCTGAAAGATACACGTCTTACCCCTTTCCGGATAGTTCGGAGACCAATATTACAATAAATTTCAGATAGATATTATCCCCATGCACACCCCAACCTGTGGCGGTTTTCAACAGCCGCCACACTGTTCTGTCTGTCTGAGAAATCCTTATGCCCAACCACGAGAATCTGCGAGAGATACAGGCGTCGTTGTCAGTATTGCCAGATAGCCTGTACCAGCGCGTCATTGACCACATTGAACAACTGATCCAATACGAACCCGTCATCGGCATCATGGGAAAGACCGGTGTGGGTAAATCCAGTCTGTGTAATGCATTGTTTCAGGGGGAAGTGTCCCCGGTCAGTGATAACTGCGCCTGCACCCGGCACGCCCTTACGTTTCGGTTGTCATCGGGGCAACGCAGCATTCTGTTTGTTGATTTACCCGGTGTCGGTGAGAGTGAAGAGCGAGATCTTGACTATGCCGCACTCTATCAGCACTGGCTGACGCGTGTTGATATTGTGCTCTGGTTGCTTAAAGCCGATGACCGGGCACTTGCAATCGACCAGCATATCTATCGTACCGTTATCGGTGAGTCCTACCGTGACAAGGTACTGTTTGTCCTGAACCAAGTCGATAAGCTGGAGCCCTGTCATGAATGGGACTGGAAGTCACAGCAACCCTCACTCAATCAGTCCGGCAATATTTATGCCCGTCGTGTCGCAGTCCGTTCCACCTTCTTTCCTACCCATCCGGTCTGTGCTGTATCAGTAAAAACCGGTTGGGGCATGGCAGCAATGGTGGAGACGCTGTTTCAGTGTTTACCGCCCAAGGCCAGTAGTCCGCTGTCGGCCCGGCTACAGCCCAACTGGCGTTCAGTGGCTACTGATAGTCGGGCTCAGGATGATTTTGCCCAATCGGTCGGCGACATACTTGATAGCGTGATTGCGTTACCTGCCGTCCCCGCACCGCTAAAAATGCTTATCAGCAGCCTCAAACAAACCGTGGTGTCACTCGCCCGTTCATTGTGGTCATTGCTGTTCTAGGCAACACCTAACCTTTTCATTCCCATCTGGCCCTGTCGCTTTTGCGGCAGGGCTTTTGTTTATTCTTTTTCTGAGGACATTCCTATGGTTCGTTTAGCTTTCCGCTTTGGTGCCGCCAATGTTATCCGTCGTGACCGACCGTTAACACACGATGAATTGTTCCGCGTGGTCCCCAGCGTGTTTAGTGAGGATACGCGAGCCGTCAAAGGGATTGATGGCGATATTAAACTCAACCGGGCGCTGTGGGTGATGGCAGAAACCATGCTGGCGACATGCCAGTGATTGATGGGCCATGTGTTATCACTCTGTAACCACCTGGACAGGGTATGTCCAACCGTTAGCGTTTGCCCTCATAGCCTGTTTACCTCAATGGCCCCTCAGGCCGCATCCCACCGGCTTTCTTACTGAAAATAAAAATATTTTTCACAGTGTCCATACCCTGACCACGCCCCTCTTTAAAGTAATCACAGGACTTTCATTCCGTTAACTGCCTCAGGAGGCTGCACCATGACACAGGCTGACCGCCGATATGACCGGCTGGCCGTCAGGCTGTCATTGATAATCAGCCGATTACTGGCGGGCGAAACGCTGAGCGTCAGAAAACTGGCGGCGGAGTTCGGCGTCTCTACCCGTACCTTGCGGCGGGACTTCCGTGAACGGCTGATGTATCTCGATTTGGAATACCGTAACGGCCTTTGCCGTTTGCCGGAGCACCACAACCCGGCACGACATGAGCAGGATGTGTTGATGTTTGCCCGCCAGACTGGCGTAGGTGTGTTCTTTCCCGGTCTGGATAACCGGCTGGTAAACACCCTGCTGGACAGCGGTGAGGACGCACCTTGTCTGGTCTGGCATCCACCCTTGCGTGGTACGCCGACACTGCCGGGGCATTTTTACCGCCTGACCCGGGCAATTGGTGAGCAGCTACGTGTCACCGTTCTGGCCGACGGTCAGCGCTATGACGGGTTATCGCCTTACCGGCTTATCTGCCTGTACGGCGAATGGTATCTGGTGGCCGAATCGCTGGGGCATCTTCTGGTCCTGCCGCTGCATGAGATTCACGGTGTGACGGTGTCTACCGAGTCATTCCAGCGCCGCGATGATATCTGCCACCTGACCACGCAATCCGGCTTCATCACGGCATTGCCGCATTTTCGCTTTATTCACGATGTTCTGACCACTTTCGGCACGTCTCCGACCACATAAGTCAGGGACGTGATGCCAACACCAGAGA
This sequence comes from uncultured Symbiopectobacterium sp., assembly GCA_964293225.1. Taxonomy (GTDB): domain Bacteria; phylum Pseudomonadota; class Gammaproteobacteria; order Enterobacterales; family Enterobacteriaceae; genus Symbiopectobacterium. The sequence continues at coordinate 64,011 of CAXYYB010000020.1, forward strand.
AAACCAGAAAGACAGATAAAGAAGGACAGTACCGGTAGTTGCACACAGAGGCCATTACCGGACAGTTCAGTGAAGGACCACACCTGACGTCACGGGCAGACACCGTTCAGCCTGGACGATTTTCATAATGACTTCAACATAAAGGATACGATGATGTTTACATACCTTCCGGGCAAACGGGGATGGCTGATAATCGGGCTGTTGACCACCTTCTCCGCGCACTCAGCAACCGAGTTCCCCACTCAGGTTAACTGGTTCTCCTTAAAAGCGCTTGGCTGGACCAATACTGATGGGATAAGTGACGACGAGCTAGGCCGCCGAATATACAAAGGCAGAGCGATTTTTAACTACCCCTGGACTGAGCAGTTTTTTGTCAGAGATGGCTCCGGTCCACTGTTTCTGGCAAATAAAAAGGCCAAAACCCTTTCCCTGGTGAAAGTAAATACGCGGTCACAATCACCCGGTGACCTGGAGGTCACCTATCGTGGTAACAAAACCAGCAACTGTACCTATGAAATTACCGACAAAAAGACCTACTTCAATGCTAATTTTGCCAACGACAAGCCCGAGCAGCCGACATTATTGCTGAGCATTCCAGAGAAGTGTATCGACCAGAAAAAGATGGCAGAAATTCAGGCACAGAAACGCGAGCAGGAGCAGAAACTGGGTAAATGGCTGGTCGACGGCGTGAACAAAGAGCACTACCGCCGTTACGGCTACTGACCCTGAGACGTGTCTATTCACACCAAGGAACCCGTATGAAACACATTCCTTCACTTCTGCTTGCAGGCGCACTGTTATTACCACTATCCGCACAGGCCGTACCGAACCTGTGGAGTGCCGATTCTGGTCAGGGTATTACCGAATATCGGATAGCCAATACCGCAGGCAGTGTTTTTACCGTTAACTGCATCGGCAACCCTGACGAAGACAACACGCTGCAACACAGCGTGGCGGTATCGCCCGTAGGCGGTCAGGGTGTTGATTCCCATTTTTCCACTGAGGCGTATATCGTCGTCGTTATCGATGACCAGCAGTACGGTATTCCGTCCTCGCTGGGGTGGCGCAATGCGGATAATGCCTGGTTTGCGTTTATTGAAGCAATTGGCCGCGCAACGCAGTTTGACGTTTATCTCAATGACCGGCATGTGGGTGCCTGGGAGCCCAGGCAAAAGAACGTGCAGAAGGTGCTGGCTGATATCGCGTCGTGTGCCACGACACACCGGGAATAATCGGGAGAGGTAACCCATGCCCATTATTGCCATCATCATTATTGTCGTGGTTGTCATTGTCTTAAGTAAAACCGGCATTTCGGACAGTCTTATTGGTCTGGTTATCGCCACCGTTGCAGGGTTGCTAACTGGCAGCGGAACCGCAGGCGTCGCCAGCGTGGCGCTGACACCGTTTCTGGGTATCCCGATAGGGCTATTTATTGGCGTAACGGTGTTCACCAAAGTGCTGCGCTGGTTTTCCCGACGCTAGTGACAGCGTTAACCACACGAAGTAACCCCATCCCCGCCCCTGTTGCTTATGCAGCGGGGGCATTTTTATTTATTAAGGAATCAATATCATGTCATCCCTTTTATCTTTCCCACCAATGCCAAGTCGGGAGCAACGCATCATCCAGATGGCGTTGTGCCTGCTAGAAAAACGGATGCGTAAAAACGCACGCCAGTTCAAAACGTCGGAGGACACCAAAAGCTGGTTACTGCTGGAACTCAGTAGCCTGGAGCGTGAGGTGTTTATGGTGCTGTATCTGGATAACCAACACCGCCTGATAGAAAAGGAAGTTATCGCGCTGGGCGGCATCAACAGTACCGAAGTGCATCCACGTGAAATCCTCAAAGCCTCACTACGTCACAACGCCGCCGCCGTGATACTAGCACACAATCATCCTTCCGGCTGGGCAGAACCCAGTCAGGCTGACCGCCATATCACTGACACACTGAAAAACTCCCTCTTACCACTTGATATCAGAGTACTTGATCACCTGGTTATTGGCGGCGATGAGGTGGTGTCGTTTGCTGAACGTGGCTGGCTGTGATGACCACAGTTACCGCCGTTTTTTTATAAGGAAGCTATCATGCCATCGTCTGAGGCCCCGGAATGGGGACTAAAACGCGCTATAACTCCACAGTTCGGAGCCAGGCTGGTTCAGGAAGGTCACTATCTTCATTATCTGGCAGATCGGGCCAGTGTTATTGGTGCGTTCAGCAAAACAGAAGTTCGTCATCTGGAGCAGATCTTTCCTGATCTGATTAAACAGTTGGAGCAAAAACTGCGCATGGGTGAGCTTAATCCCCGGCAGCAAGGTTGCGTCACGTTGTATTGCAACCAATGGACCTGTGAAGCCGATACGCTGGGTAGTTTTGGCTACGTGTATATTGCTATTTATCCCCCTTCAGCGGCAACACAATAATCCGCTGCTTCTCTCCCCATTCTGAACGTTTCCCTGATTTTATCGACTTAATCTGAAGAGAATATTCTCATGCAAACAACACCTGCAATTCCGTCACGGGAGGATCAGTCTTGCCCGTCACCTGTAACCGTCTGGCAGCAACTTCTGGCCTATCTACTGGAAAAGCACTACGGACTCACGCTGAATGACACACCGTTCTGTGAGGAAAACGTGATTCAGAAGCACATCGATGCCGGTGTCACGTTGGTAAATGCCATCAATTTTCTGGTGGAAAAATACGAACTGGTGCGTATCGATCGCAACGGCTTTAACTGGCAGGAGCAATCACCGTTTATCACGACTGTCGACATCCTTCGCGCCAGACGTGCAACGGGCTTACTTAAGGCATAAAGATCCCGAGCTGTTTTCCAGTAACACCACACCAACCCTATTTATCTCTTTCCCCGATGCATAATGCGCCAGCCCTTACCGGCTGGCGCATTTGCTTTTATGTATGGACCACAAACTATGCAAAGTGAACCCGAAGTTTTGACCGAACACACCGAGCTGATTTGCTCGACTAATATCGAACGTATCGTTACCGGACGTGATACCGCGCTGCAACAGATAGAACAGCTCCTCAACCAGCTACGGGCGATCTCAACACTAACAGTGACTATTGGTGGCGGCACCGCTGAAGACTGGGCGTTAAAGCAGGGGCATCGCTATGATTGCTGGCTAACAGAAGCACCCAACAAGGCGATGCCCGCCATCACCCACACGTTGGATCGCAATATCTGGCGCGACCTGATGCTGAAATCCGGCATGCTGTCGCTGATGGATGCCGAAGCACGTAGCCAGTGGCATAAAAATCTGGAGGAGGGTGAGCTACCGGCCATCAGTGCAGCCAATATCTTCAACACATTTGAGCAACTCCACCAAAGTAAGCAGGAGGTATTCGAGCGCGGGGTGATCAATGTGTTTAAAGGGTTATCATGGGATTACAAAACCAATCACCCTTGTTACTTCGGTAAGAAAATCATCATCAGCAATCTGGTGACATATAACCGTTGGGGCTTTGGCCTGAACTGGGGCTGGAGACGCGATCAACTGGCCGATCTAGAGCGTATGCTGTATCTGCTGGACGGCAAACCGATTCCTGACAACCGAGGGGATGTCGCCATCCGGCTGATGGACCATATCCGTGATAATCCTCACGAGCAGGAATACGAGGATGAGTTCTTTAGTGTGCGTTACTTTCAGAAAGGCACTGGGCATCTCACCTTTAAACGCCCTGACCTGATCGATCAGATGAACGATATTATTGCCAAACACTATCCGGGGATGTTGGCCGAACGGTAGTCGCTTCCTTTCTGGTAAGCGTGGTATTCATGCCTATTTCCTCCCCCAAAATTTGTTATTATTGCGACAGATTAGCATTGGATTGCTAAAAGGAGCTGGTTTGTATGCCGATCCCTGAACGTCCCAAGATTTACCACATCCTTCACATTGATCGACTCCATTCGATCATTGCCGAAGGGTTGTTGTCTGACGAGCAAATCTCGGTTCGTCATGGTGCCGGTACAATGATAGGCATGAGTAGCATTAAACAGCGTCGGCTCCATGAGTTGACGCTCACAAACCATCCCAATCTGTATGTAGGACAATGCGTACCTTTTTATTTTTGTCCCCGCTCTGTCATGCTATACCTGATATACAGGTCCAATCATCCAGAGTTGGCATACCGTGGTGGTCAGGAGCCTATTTTGCATCTTGAAGCTGATCTCTATGCAACCATGGCATGGGCAGAGCAACATCACCAACGTTGGGCGTTTACGTTATCCAATGCCGGTTCACTTTATTTCGAAGATCGTTGTCAACAATCCCAGCTTGGAGAGCTGAACTGGGACGCGATACAAAGTAATCAGTGGAGCGGTGGTAATGGAACTAAAGAGGCGAAACAGGCTGAATTTTTGATTGAGCGCTGTTTCCCTTGGCATTTAATTGAGCGCATCGGTGTTCATTCACCTTTGATTTATCAGCAGGTTGCTAACATTATCCCGCTTGGCGGGCATCGTCCTCCTGTTGAGGTGAAACGAGAATGGTACTACTGATGAGGATTTCATAATGATTGAATACAGACAGGGCGACATCCTCCAGGCCGAGACTGAGGCCATCATCAATACCGTCAATTGCGTTGGCGTAATGGGCCGGGGCATTGCATTGCAATTTAAAAATGCCTACCCGGATAACTTCAAAGCCTATGCAGCCTCTTGCAAAGCGGAACAAGTGGTGCCTGGCAAAATGTTCGTCTTTGAGACCGGACAGTTAACCAACCCGCGTTATATCATTAACTTTCCGACCAAACGTCATTGGAAAGGAAAAAGTCGCCTTGAAGATATCGTTGCTGGGTTGGACGATCTGGTTGCTGTGATCCGACAATATGATATTCGTTCTATTGCCATCCCCCCATTGGGGAGTGGCTTAGGCGGTCTGGACTGGCAAGATGTTAAGCCTTTGATTGAGTCAGCGGTTCAACCGCTTGAATCCGTACAGATTGCGATTTACGATCCCAACGGCGCACCGTCATCGGAACGTATGGTACATAAAACAGAAGTGCCAAAGATGACAGCAGGGCGAGCCGCGCTGGTTGAACTGATGCAGCGTTATCTTAATGGATTGTTAGATCCGTTCATCTCTTTGCTCGAATTACATAAACTGATGTATTTCATGCAAGAATCTGGAGAACCGTTACGCCTTAAGTACCAGAAAGCGCATTATGGGCCTTATGCGGAAAACCTTCGGCATGTGCTTAACGCGATTGAAGGGCATATGATCTCTGGGTATTCAGATGGCGGCGATATGCCTGATAAGCAGCTCTCGCTGGTTCCCGGAGTGGCAGAAGAGGCAAAAACGTTTCTTGAGCAGCAGGAAGAGACTTACCGCCGCTTTCAGAAAGTCTCGGATTTGGTTGAGGGTTTTGAGTCGCCTTTTGGTCTGGAACTACTTTCAACGGTTCACTGGACAATGCAATATGAATCGCTGACGTCCCCTGAAGATGTTACTGATTTTATCTATGCCTGGAATGAGAGAAAGCGGCAGTTCACACCGCGTCAGATATCTTTAGCGGTAGATACATTGCATCGCAAAGGGTGGTTAACTTCAAGCGTTGCTTAGGTTTAGTTTTTGCTTAAATACTTGCATGGCTCTTGCTGTTCTGGAGACTAAGAGCCACGCGTCCTTATTTGTTACTTGCCACCAAACTGAACTTTAACGACATTATCTGGCATCGATACCGATGGGTTAATGATTTCCTGTTGAATAAAATCACCCCAGCGTAGAAATAGCTTTTTCAGTTTGTCCGCTTGTTGCCCAACTTGATAAGTCCGAATTAATCGATCTTTAGGAACGTGGTTCAGCAGAAGCTCTATCAGGCGTTCCGGTGCATCCAAATATTCCGCACAACCAGTTGCCACGCTGCGACGTAAGTCATGAGGAGAGAAGGGCGCAAGTTCCGCAAGATATTTAGATCTCACACGCTCCAGAGCACGAGTGAGGGCATCACCGGTTATAGGAAATCCAGGCTTGCTGGTGGAGCCGAAAACATACGCCCCTTCAGTGATCACGCGCTGTTCTTGAATGAGGGATAGGGCGTGGGGATGTAGTGTGACAATATGGCTTTTGCCATTTTTTGTAGCAGGAATAGTCCAACGGTCGCCGTTAATTTGATCCCAACGCATTTCTGCTGCTTCTGACCGACGAACACCCGTGAATATGATCAGGCGAAGTGCATTCGCAACGGATAATGACATTACCACGCTGGATGCGATCCCGCGACCACCCGCAGCAACAGAACCTCCGCCAACAGAGGCTTCATTCAGCACTTGCCAAAGCATGTGAAGCTCATCTTGCGGTAACCAACGTTCACGCGGTTTACCCATTGATGCACCAAACATGGCAGGTTTGAGCAAACGAGCGGGGTTGTGCTCAATGAGCCCTTGCAACGTGGCATGATCAAGGGTTAGATTCAGGATGATTAACCCTTTGCGAACCCCTTCTGCACTGTCCTTTCTCACGCGACTGAGATGCTCGAAAATGACTGAACGTGAAAGATCGTTAACGCGCATATTACCCAAAGCCTTTTCAAGATGGCGGCGATAGGTGCCTTCATAGTCGGCAATGGTACGAGTGCTGATGGGTTTGCTCTCTGTTCTGAATGCCAACCAGTTTTGCCACAAGTCAGCGAATATTGGCATTTGCTCATTTTGCTGTTTCTCATTTTTTCTGGCGTAACGAGGGTCAATGCCTTTTTTTACTAACTCAGCGGCTTCAGCATGGGCTTGGCGAGCCTGAGCTAGCCCCATAGCCGGGTAGCTACCCAATGTCAGCTTGATTTGCTTTTGTGCGATCCTGTAACGATAAATCCAGCTTTTACTTTCGCTGCCATGGCGAACACGAATGTAGAGGCCCCCGCCCGCTTTTGATTTAACTGAGACAACATTTTCTTTTTCTTCTTCAGTGACTGAAAGGGAAGCTAACTGCCGATCCTGAGTGATGATGAGTGCCATAATGGGTCCTTTTCGGGGTACACTCTCGGGTACACAGTTAGCATGATATCAGGGGAAACGGCAGCGAACGAGTGGAAACCTAAATATTGATTAATTATTTGATTTTAAAAAATAAAATATCAATATTTGAACAAGGGAAACAGAGGGAAACATCAGTCTATTGAGTTCGTAATGCGAAGGTCGTAGGTTCGACTCCTATTATCGGCACCATCCTACCTATTTTAACGTCTCCCTAAGTCTACTCAAACACCCTTTAAACCCTTATAATACGCGGTTTCACGGCCCTTGTTGTCTCTGCTCGTCTACTCGCGTTCACAGAAATCTACGGTGAGTTGGGGGCATCGTTGGGGGCATATCGTGTTCGGTCTTATTTGACCCCATCACGACAAATACAGATTGATGTAGTTGAGGACTCGCATATTCCTTTCTTCACTCCGAGTCACCAGCGCCATACACAGTTCAGCATCATCATCGGCCAACGGGATAAACACCACACCGCTGGGTCTGAGTCGATCAACCGGTCTTAGGAGCACCGAAATGCCGACACCTGCGGCGACAAGTCCGATATGTGTCAATACCTCTGCGGCTTCTTGTACAACAGCAAGTGTTAATCCTGCCCGTTGGCAAAGCTGTCTGACGCGTTCGGGAACTGCAGCCCCTGATTTTTCAGGGTAAACGATAAAGGGCTCATTGCGTACATCCGAGAGGGTCAGGGATTCTGCTGTCGCTTTAGGATGATCGTCCGGCAGGACAACACAAAGCCGGTCGCGTCTGAGGAGGCGAATGTCTAGCCCATCCTGACGGGTCTCGGGCGTAAGACGCACATAGCCGATATCAATCTCCTGATGAAGAAGCGCGTCAAACTGCTGGCGGGAGTACATCTCACTGAGTGAAACTTTGACGTTAGGATAGCTGCGTCGATAGGTTTTCAGGGGAAGGCTGAGCTCATCAACAAGTAAACCGGTAGTGGTAAAACCGATTCGTAACTCCCCCGTTTTTCCCTGCTCAATATCACGTAATTCAGCAGGTAGTTCGCCACTCATCCGTAATATTTCTTTCGCCTGAATGACGAGGTGTTCCCCGGCTTCAGTGAGCGCCACACGGCGTCTCGTGCGGTTGAACAGCGTGACACCTAACTCGCTTTCAAGTGACAGGATCTGCTGTGACAGCGGGGGTTGGCCAATATTGAGTTTTTCTGCTGCGCGTGTGAAGTGCAGTTCTTCAGCGACAGCCAGAAAATACCGGAGATGACGAAATTCCACTTATATTCCCAAAGATATAAATCGATGCTTATTTATATATTGGACAGCAATTCAACTCAATTCTATCCTAGCGACCTTCAGCACATTTAACGTGGATGTTGCCTCTTTCCCAAAGCCATAGGTCACATCTTCATGATTTGTTAGCAATAAATCTGACCATGGCGGTCAATATGCCGTTAAGAAAGGAACCTAAATGAGCGATGAGCTTTACATACTGCTCCCGGTAGCGTTTATTGCAGGGATCATTAACGCCGCAGTCGGCGGTGGCGGGTTGATCACGATCCCGACCTTTTACACCACTCTCCCGCATTTTACCCCAGCCCAAATCATGGGCATCGACAAGTTCTCCTCTGTTATGGGGCATCTGATGTCTATCAGGCAGTTTATGACACGGTTGCAACTGCCGTGGAAACTGATCCTACCCACGGCCGTCAGTGCGGTGATGGGAGCTTACTCTGGCATCCGGCTATTGGACTTTATGCCGTCGGCATGGATGCGCCCTGTGGTGATTGTTGTACTCGCCGCGATGGTGGCATACACCTGGTTCAGGCCGCAGTTTGGGCATCAGGACAACAGTCAGTCACCTACCCGGTCAGATCTTCTAAAGGGCATTTTTCTGGGGTTTGTTATTGGCTTTTATGACGGTTTTATTGGCCCGGGAACGGGAAGCTTTCTTCTGTTCCTGTTTATTCGTTTCTTTCATTTTGATTTTTTGCGTGCAACGGCCTGTGCAAAAGTCGTCAACTTTGGCACCAACTTCGCCACGTTATTTTTTCTCATCCCCAATGGTCTCATTCACTATGAACTGGCTATTCCTTTGGGGATCGCTGCAATCAGTGGCTCTTTTGTTGGCGTGCAAATAGCACTTAAGGGCGGAAATCAGTGGATACGTCGGCTTTTCCTGCTACTGGCGTGCACTTTACTGATGAAATTGTTATGGGAAACACTGCGGTGATCAATGCATAGTCTGTGCCGGGGATGACGTGTGCTCCCCGGTTGGTGGTGGACTCAGCCCGGAACAAGTGAAAATCAGAACCTCGTTTAGGTCTGTGTATACATAAGGGCGGGTAGGGACACACTTTTATTCGGCATGGGGTTCCTCTGTTTATTATATAAACACAAAAATTGATGTACGCTTTAGTGTCCATTATAATGTGTGTAATAAAATATACTTCAGGTGAACCATGGAACGCATTCTCGCAGAAAAATCTATCAACATCACCGAGTTAAGAAAGAACCCGGCGAAATATTTCATTGATGAGCCGGTTGCAGTTCTCTCAAACAACCGTCCCGCTGGCTACATGGTCAGTGCCAGGGTGTTTGAAGAGTTGATCGATCTGTTGGAAGAGAAGCAGGGTAGGGTTCATACCGCTGCGCGATTCAGGCCAACGGCTGAACGTTTAAGTGATATTGCGGATAGTGGGCAGAAACTGCTGCAAAACGCCTCCGACAAGGATCTGACCGAGTTCACGGAATGAGTATCTGTAGTGGTTTAATGAATTTGGCCACCTGATAAGAGGTGATATTCTCCATCTCA
>CAXYYB010000021.1:0-71125 GCA_964293225.1 uncultured Symbiopectobacterium sp.
ACCGGATTTGGCTTTTTGCACGCCGTCCATGCTGAGTGCACGGATGGCGTTGGCAAGTTCTTTACGAGAGGACATGCTTTACTCCAGATCGGATTGAACAGATGTCTTGCCAAACATACGTTTAATAATCAATACGTTAGCCAGGAAGACCAAAGAGAGATGGCTATAAATGTACATGAAAATGCGGGCGATTGCACATGGAACCATTGGCGAAATAAGAGGATTTCATGGCTATTTTGCGCCAAACAGGATTTTAACTATCATACATGCAACAAAGCCTGCTGAAAGTGCGAGTGAATTCGCCATTTTCCGATATTAAGACCATTTGATTTCCTCTACTTTGAAATCGAGTTTCATCATAGTGGTCGATAAAAAAGAACATCGCTTCTGCCTTACCGTAAGCAGAACCTGCATGTGTCCGAAAACCAGTGAGGAAAATAAGGGTATGAGGATCAGAACACCGCTGTTAGCTCTGACTATCACCGGCCTGCTGAGCGGCTGTCAAAATCTGGATAACAACACGCTGATGCAATCTGGGGTGCAGGCGTTTCAGGCGGCAACACTGAGCGATGCGCAAGTTAAAACGCTCAGCGAACAGTCTTGTGCACAAATGGATAAAGAGGCCAACATCGCCCCCGCCGATAGCCGCTATACAAAACGACTGAACAACATCGCCGATGCTCTTGGGCACGATATCAATGGTACTCCCGCCAACTATAAGGTGTACCTGACCAAAGACGTGAATGCCTGGGCAATGGCCAATGGCTGTATCCGCGTCTACAGCGGGTTAATGGATATTATGACGGACAATGAAGTTGAAGGCGTGTTGGGGCATGAAATGGGGCATGTGGCACTAGGTCATAACCGTAAGGCGATGCAGGTTGCTTACGCTACCAGCGCCGCCCGCACTGCCGTCGCCTCGGCGGGCGGCGTAGCAACCTCGTTATCGCAATCCCAGTTGGCGGATATGGGAGAACAGTTGGTGAATGCCCAGTTTTCGCAAACACAAGAGCGTCAGGCCGACGACTACTCTTTCGACTTGCTAAAACGGCGCGGTATAGACCAACAAGGGTTAGCCAGCAGCTTTGAGAAATTGGCCAAACTGGATGCGGGTCGACAAAGCAGCATGTTTGATTCACACCCTGCCGCCGAAGAACGCGCACAACACATTCGCGATCGTATCGCCGCAGGCAAGTAACCCAACCGATACGCTCACCGCAGCGAAGTATCACATCGGTATGTCGCTGCGATTATCTGCTGGAGGGATTGCTCCCACGTTATTTATTTGTCCTTAACAGGTAATCCATTTGGCTTATAGGGGCAATTCATAATAACGGTGGTGCTCCCTCTGACGGCAGAATAAATAAAAGGTTTTCATCTTCATCAATGCCCCGTTATCATTTCAATAAATAAAAGTAATTAATTATTAAAATTCAATCAATTATAGTAATTAGCCATTTCGTCAATACCTATTAATTCAATAGCGTAACACGCTGTATTTTCAATACATTATATTTTTTAATAGGAAAATTCCCTAAATTTGATATGATGATTACGCGAGAATCATAGAAATTTATCAATTTTATCATTGAGATAGGGTGATTATTTTCTTTAGTCCTATTTTTGAGAGAGTGGATCTGTAAAACAGATAAATATTTCAAGTTATTTCACAGTAATTTTGGGATGGCTACCCCGACGAGCACAATATTGACAACAATATTTGAGATATGTTTTTTTTAAATAAACTCATAAAGTCAAAACACCATGGATGTGAGAATTTTTAGCAAATGCAACTTTACGCTTGTCGGCTTACGTGAAATTTTTTCACGTGTTCCTGCGCTGCATGTAAAGTCTGCAAATCGATTTACATTGATACCCCAGGGAAGAAAAAAATGCATTTTTATCATCGATGGCGCAAGTGAAGGCTTCGAGGAATACTACACGTCGATAAAATGTCACTTCTATGACATTGTTTCTGTTTTTGTCATTATCAATAATTCAAACCATGAACCCGTTTGCATTGATGAAAAAACGGTGCTTATTCCTAAATCAACGCCCATCAGCTACTTTTCTAACGTATTGAATATAGAAGAAATCCATGAGCGTGGTGCCACTCAACCCGTTAAACTCTCTAAATCCGAGCATGCGGTATTTCGGTACTGGAGCGAGGGGTATTCACCAGACGTGATCGCGGAACGGGTGGGCATTAATAAAAAGTCAGTACTGAACAGCAAAGCACGGCTGTTAAACAAATATGGCGTGCACGATAAGAACTCTCTGCTACTGATTGCCAGCATCCTGTTTAAGCGAAAAATGATTAAACTGGGTGAAAACAGCGAAAACGCATCTTAAGCGTGCTGGATGTGGTAAACGGGGATAAAAAAGGAGGCTATCGCCTCCTTTTTTTATGCCTTCTGATTAGGCATCTTCCAGATAAGTATAGCCATACAGGCCGCTTTCGAACTCATCCAAGAACTGCGACTGAATGTCAGCAGGCAGGTTGGTCTCCTTCACCTGATCGCGGAAACGGGCCATCAGCACCCCGGGATCCAACTGGACATATTCCAGCATGTCTGCCACCGTATTGCCTTCATCAGACTCTTCCAGTTCGATAGAGCCATCCTGGAACACGTAGACATCCACCGTCGCCGTATCACCAAACAGGTTATGCATGTTGCCCAGAATTTCCTGATAGGCACCAATCATAAAGAAGCCTAGCAGCGGCGGATTTTCCGGGTCATAAGGCGGCATGGGCATAGTGGTTGCGATACCATCACCATCGATGTAATGGTCGATCGTCCCGTCCGAGTCACAAGTAATATCCAGCAGGACGGCGCGGCGCTCAGGCAGTTTGTCCAGACCTTCTAGCGGCAGCACAGGGAACAGTTGATCGATCCCCCACGCATCCGGCATTGACTGGAACAACGAAAAATTCACATACAACTTATCCGCCATGCGTTCCTGCAACTCGTCAATAATCGGACGGTGTGCGCGATTGCTGGGATCAAGTTGCTGCTGGATCTGCTGGCAGATGCTGAGGTAGAGCTGCTCCGCTTTTGCACGCTGCGTCAGGTTTAACATCCCGTGCGTATATTGGGTATGCACATCATGCAAATCCATCTGGCTATCGTGCAACCATTCACGCAAGGAACGCCGCGTTCCTGGCATTTTGATCTCCTGCCAGGTTGACCACAAGCTTTCCAACGCACGAGGATCGTCCTCTTCCGGCGGTGTCGGCTCGCTAAACTCGTTGCGTTCCACCCCAATAATATTGGACACCAGCACCGTGTGGTGTGCAGTCACCGCACGCCCGGATTCGGTGATCACCATTGGGTGCGGCAGACCGTGCTCATTACAGGCATCGCCAATGCCCCAAATCACGTTATTGGCGTATTCGTTCAAGCCATAGTTTACCGAGCAGTCGGATTGAGAACGGGTGCCTTCATAATCCACGCCCAGACCACCGCCGACGTCGAAACACTGAATATTGACGCCCAACTTGTGCAGTTCCACATAAAAACGGGCGGATTCGCGCACGCCCGTGGCGATATCACGAATATTGGCCAACTGAGAACCGAGATGGAAGTGCAACAGTTGCAGACTGTCCAAACGCCCTGCTTCGCGCAGCATCTCGACCAGTTGCAGCACCTGCACCGCGGCCAGACCAAATTTGGATTTCTCACCGCCGCTGGATTGCCACTTGCCTGAGCCCTGCGAGGCCAGACGCGCACGCACGCCAAGACGCGGCACCACATTCAGTTGTTCGGCCTCTTCCAGCACCAGTTTAATCTCGGACATCTTCTCGATGACCAGATACACTTTGTGCCCCAATTTCTCGCCGATCAGTGCCAGACGGATGTATTCGCGATCCTTGTAACCGTTACACACGATCACAGTACGCGTCATACCCGCGTGTCCCAGCACTGCCATCAATTCAGCTTTTGAGCCTGCCTCCAACCCCAACGGTTCACCCGAATTCACCAGCGACTCAATCACACGCCGATGCTGGTTGACCTTGATGGGATACACCAGGAAATAGCCGCCTTCATAGCCAAAGGAGTCACGCGCACGACGAAACGCGGCGTTAATCGAACGCAAACGGTGTTGCAGGATTTGCGGAAAACAGAACAATGCAGGCAAACGCTGATTGTCCTGCTGCATCTCTTTCACCAACCGCGCCAAATCGACACGGGCTTCCGGCACGTCCGGATCCGGGCAAACGCTGATATGCCCCAACTCATTCACGTCGTAATAGTTGTTGCCCCACCAGGCAATGTTATACGTCCGTAGCATCTCGCTGGCATTGCGGTCATTCATGGCCACCTCTTGCATAGAGCGTAAATATTCACGTGTACCCGTCGCTGACGAGCCATTTTCAATCATATCGTCAGACATAACGAACCTCTTTATTCATTCCACTCATCACATTACGACCTGCCCCAAAACGCTGTGTTACGTCCATCCACGTTGATGGCGACAGCAGTGAGAAAACTGGCTGCATGCAGTATGCCGCCGTTATGTGACCTTTATTAGTGTAGTAAAACACGCTAGCAGACTCCGTCGCACCCGCGAGAGAAAACGTAACAATCCGTGCCTGCGCAATAAAAGCGGCAGCACACGCGTTGGGTTACACACCTAAAAAATATGAGAAAGACAACGCACGCAAACGCGGCAAAAACCCTGAGCATGGGCGTATCAGCCTGCCCGGGAATCCTGCGTTAAGCTCATGGACACGCGACTTCGGGAAACAGCAGAGTGAGAAGAAAAAAAGAAAGGCTGAGTATTTGACGCCGATACGTCAAAAGAAACCTGTTGCGAATGCAACGGACTCGGCAAACCGTGGATCATTAAACCTATCACCTCCGTGCCGCCGCAACGATTGCGGTCAGGCTATGGGTCAAAACAGGGCACGCATACCCTATTCCGCTACGCTTTACGGCACACAGCGACCGCTCGCCGTTTATACCGATATGTGGGGGGAAAAGCAAAATGAAAATCACATTTCGACGGGCTAAACGGAAAAAAAATGGCAATACAAAATTTCGATGATAGCCGCACGGAAATAAAAAACCGCTGGTAATCCGTCCGCCAAGTGACCTAGAATAGCCATCCAGATGTTAATCCATCTATACTGTTTTACTGACACACCGCGACTACTACAGCATTTGCTTTGAAGGTATAAAACGCATGGCTAAACACCTTTTTACGTCGGAATCCGTTTCTGAAGGGCATCCGGACAAGATTGCAGACCAGATCTCTGATGCGGTTCTTGACGCCATTTTGGAACAAGACCCTAAGGCGCGTGTCGCCTGTGAGACTTACGTGAAAACCGGTATGGTGTTAGTGGGCGGTGAGATCACCACCAGCGCCTGGGTGGATATTGAAGAGATCACCCGTCGTACAGTGCGTGAGATTGGCTACGTCAACTCCGAGATGGGGTTTGATGCCAACTCCTGCGCTGTGTTAAGCGCCATCGGTAAGCAATCGCCGGATATCAATCAGGGCGTTGATCGCAGCGATCCGCTGGAACAAGGCGCAGGTGACCAAGGGCTGATGTTCGGTTATGCCACCAATGAAACCGATGTGCTGATGCCGGCACCAATCACCTACGCTCACCGTTTGGTACAGCGTCAGGCTGAAGTGCGCAAGAACGGCACGCTGCCGTGGCTGCGCCCGGATGCAAAAAGCCAGGTTACCTTCCAATATGATGACGGCAAGATCGTCGGTATCGACGCGGTGGTCCTGTCAACACAGCACGCAGAAGATATTGCGCAAAGCGCTTTGCATGAAGCGGTGATGGAAGAGATCATCAAGCCGGTTCTGCCGTCTGAATGGCTCTCTGCCAGCACCAAATACTTTATCAACCCGACAGGCCGTTTTGTTATCGGTGGCCCGATGGGTGACTGCGGTTTAACCGGTCGCAAGATTATCGTGGATACCTACGGCGGTGCCGCACGTCACGGCGGCGGTGCGTTTTCCGGCAAAGATCCGTCCAAGGTTGACCGCTCTGCAGCCTACGCTGCGCGCTACGTGGCGAAGAACATCGTCGCTGCAGGCTTGGCCGATCGCTGTGAGATTCAGGTTTCTTACGCCATCGGCGTGGCCGAACCAACCTCAATCATGATCGAAACCTTTGGCACTGAAAAAATCCCGGCAGAGCGTCTCACTCAATTGGTACGTGAGTTCTTCGATCTGCGTCCTTACGGGTTGATCCAGATGCTCGATCTGCTGCACCCAATTTACCAGGAAACTGCCGCTTATGGCCACTTTGGCCGCGAGCACTTCCCGTGGGAAAAAACCGACAAGGCCGCACAACTGCGCGCGTCTGCCGGTCTGTAACCACCGCAAGGCATTCCTCTCCGAGCTACGGCGGGAGAGGAATGCGCCTTTCAGTTGCATCCTGTTTTGCCTCGTTCTATCCTCAATGCCATGAACTCGCCTCGCATTCCTATCGCGCTCCACCACGCTGTCATGCACTGTCTGCGTGAACGCCTGCAATTCGCCAATCAAGCCTTAGGCAGCCAGTATTCGGAGCCCAGCGTCAGTTATCAGCAGCGCGGTGCAACCGCCGGGACTGCCTGGTTGCAGCAATGGGAGATCCGTCTGAACCCGGTGCTGTTGCTGGAAAACCAACAGGCTTTCATCGATGAGGTCGTTCCCCACGAACTGGCTCATCTGCTGGTGTATGCCCGCTTTGGCCGCGTTGCACCCCATGGCAAAGAATGGCGCTGGATGATGGAACAGATTCTGCAAACCCCGGCGAAACGCACACACCGCTTCGCCACCGCCTCCGTGCAGGGCAAAACCTACCCTTACCGTTGCGCCTGTCAGCAGCACCAGTTAAGCGTGCGTCGCCATTACCGCGCCCAACGCGGCGATGCCACCTATCGCTGTCTGAAGTGCGGTAAACCACTCCAGTTTGACGCCATGCCACCAACCTGAGCTTTTATTCTCACGCCACGATAAAACGCACAGTATCCATTTGCGCGATAGGTCGACGTTCGCTACTCTGCGCGTTTTACGCCAATGAGTAGATTTGGAACATGCTTCGCAACATTCTTGTTATTTCCACACTGAGTGGTGCGCTGTTTTCGGCGTTTGCCGCAGCGCAAACCATCAACAATTTCACTCAGGCTAAAGCCGTGGCTGCGCAAATTCATCAGGACGCCCCCGGCTCCTTCTATTGTGGCTGCCGTATTTCCTGGGACGGTAAAAAAGGCACCCCTGACCTCGCCTCCTGCGGTTATACCGTGCGCAAAAACGCCGATCGCGCACAACGTATCGAGTGGGAACACGTGGTGCCTGCCTGGCAGTTCGGTCATCAACGTCAATGCTGGCAAGAGGGTGGTAGAAAGAACTGTACCCGCGATGAAGTGTATCGCGACATGGAAACCGATCTGCACAACCTGCAGCCCAGTATTGGCGAGGTGAATGGCGATCGCGGTAACTTCATGTATGGTCAATGGAACGGCGGCGAAGGCCAGTACGGCCAATGCGCGATGAAGATCGATTTCAAAAACCAGCTGGCAGAACCCCCCGAACGCGCACGTGGAGCCATCGCCCGGACCTATTTTTACATGCGCGATCGCTACCAACTGCGGCTTTCCAGCCAACAAACCCAGTTATTTACCGCATGGGACAAGCGCTACCCGGTGACGTCTTGGGAATGTATCCGTGACCAGCGCATCGCCGAGCAACAGGGGAATCATAATCCTTACGTTCAGCAGGCTTGCCAGCGCTAGTTCCACTACCTACTATAGAGCGTTCAACCAACGCCGCAGACCACGATATGTGCTGCGGCGATAGCGTAAAACATCGCCGCCAGACACGCGCTTGTGAATCACCGAAGGCCAAGATAGACCTATGCGAATACCGCGTATTTTTCACCCCGCGACCGTACCGCTCGCGGGAGATGACATCGAATTGAGTGAGGATGCCGCCAATCATGTGGGCCGCGTGCTGCGCATGAATCCGGGCGATGCGTTGCAGCTTTTTGACGGCAGCAACCACGTTTTTGCCGCAGAGATCCTGTCGGTCAGTAAAAAGCAGGTTATCGTCCGCGCACAGCCCGGCGTTTGGCAGGACAAAGAATCACCGCTCCATCTGCATCTGGGCCAAGTGATGTCGCGCGGCGAGAAGATGGAGTTCACCGTGCAAAAATCCATTGAGCTCGGGGTGAATGTCATCACACCGCTGTTTTCTGAACGTTGCGGCGTGAAGCTGGACGGTGAGCGGCTAGAGAAAAAAATCGCGCAGTGGCAAAAAATCGCCATCGCCGCCTGTGAACAGTGTGGCCGAAACCAGATACCTGAAATCCGGCCTGCTATGTCGCTCGAAGCGTGGTGCTCCGAGCACGATGAAGCGCTGAAATTGAATTTACACCCGCGTGCGACGCACAGCATCAATACGCTGCCTGCACCGCTCTCGCGCGTTCGGTTACTCATTGGTCCTGAAGGGGGCCTGTCTGCCGATGAGATTGCGATGACGGCCCAGCACCACTTCACCGACATTCTGTTGGGGCCGCGCGTTTTACGTACTGAAACGACTGCACTTACCGCCATTACCGCCTTACAGGTGCGTTTCGGCGATGTGGGGTAAAGGAGAAAAACCATGATCAAGCTCGGCATCGTGATGGATCCCATCGAGTCCATCAACATCAAGAAAGACACCAGCTTTGCCATGCTGCTGGAAGCGCAACGCCGCGGTTATGAGCTGCATTACATGGAGATGAACGACCTCTATCTTCATGCCGGTGAAGCCCGTGCCACCACGCGTCACCTCAGCGTACAGTACGACTATGATGGCTGGTACGATTTTCACGGCGAGCAGGATATCGCCCTGCACGAACTGGATGCGGTCCTGATGCGTAAGGATCCGCCGTTCGATACCGAATTCATCTATGCCACCTATATCCTGGAGCGGGCAGAAGAAAAAGGCACGCTGATCGTCAACAAGCCGCAAAGCCTGCGTGACTGTAACGAAAAGCTGTTTACCGCCTGGTTCCCACACCTGACGCCGGATACGCTGGTCACGCGCCGCGCCGACAAGCTGCGTCAGTTCCACCAGCAGCATGGCGATGTGATTCTCAAACCGCTGGATGGTATGGGCGGCGCGTCGATTTTCCGGTTGAAACAGGATGACGCTAACGTTTCAGTCATCATCGAAACCCTGACCGAACACGGCCAGCGCTACTGCATGGCGCAAAACTATCTGCCCGCCATCAAAGACGGTGACAAACGCATTCTTGTGGTGGATGGCGACCCCGTACCTTATTGCCTGGCGCGTATCCCGAAAAGCGGTGAAACACGCGGTAATCTGGCCGCAGGCGGACGCGGTGAAGCACGTCCGCTGACGGAAAGCGATTGGCAAATCGCTCGCGCGGTGGCACCTACATTGAAACAAAAAGGGCTGATTTTTGTCGGTCTTGACGTCATCGGCGATCGACTGACGGAAATCAACGTGACCAGCCCTACCTGCGTGCGGGAAATCGAAGCGGCATTTCCTGACGTTTCCATCACCGGTATGCTGATGGATGCCATTGAGCGTCGCCTGGCAGATCGCCAACGTTAATGTTTCGTGCATTAATGTTCTGAACATTAAGGTTCTTGGCGTTAATGTGCTCTACGTTAAGGCACACTGCGTTAAGGTCTCTTGCTGTACGGTATCCGCCCGTGGCAACACGGGTTTCTTCTTATTCCTGACAAGAGCGAATAACCACGCACAATGAATTTACAGCATCATTTTCTTATCGCCATGCCAGCCGTTCAGGATCCCGTTTTCAAACGGGCCCTGATCTATATTTTTGAGCACAATGAAGACGGCGCGATGGGGCTTATCGTCAACAAACCGATGGACCAATTTTCGGTAGAAGATATCCTAAGCAAGCTGCATATCGAACCGACGCCGCGCGATCCCGATATTCGTCTGGATAAACCGGTGTTTTCCGGTGGGCCGCTGGCGGACGATCGCGGTTTTATTCTGCACACGCCACAGTCGGGCTTTGGTTCCAGCATCAGCATTTCCAGCGATGTCATGGTTACCACGTCTAAAGATGTACTGGAGACGTTGGGCACGCCGACACAGCCCCGTGACACGATGGTTGCCTTAGGGTATTCCGGCTGGGAGCAGGGACAATTGGAATCTGAGCTGCTGGAAAACGTGTGGCTCACTGTGCCCGCAGAAGCGGATATCCTGTTCCATACCCCGATCGCCGAGCGTTGGCGCATAGCGGCGAAAAGGATCGGTATCGATATCCACAATATCGTGGCCGATGCGGGGCATGCCTGATGACTAATCGAACCCTGATGGCCTTCGATTTTGGCACCAAAAGCATTGGCGTTGCCATCGGACAGGAGGTCACTGGCACCGCACGAGCGCTTACCGCATTCAAGGCGCAGGACGGCGTGCCTGACTGGAACCAGGTAGAAAAAATACTCAACGAGTGGCAGCCTGACTTACTGGTAGTGGGACTGCCGCTGAACATGGATGGCACCGAGCAGGAACTGACCGCAAGAGCGCGTAAATTCGCCAACCGCTTACACGGGCGTTTCGGTAAACCGGTAGAACTACAAGATGAACGTCTGAGCACCGTAGAAGCACGGGCAGATCTGTTTGAACGCGGTGGATTTCGCGCATTGAATAAAGGCCAAGTGGATGCCACCTCGGCCGTCATTATTCTGGAAAGCTGGTTTAGTCGTCAAACGCCGGGGCAATAATATTACCAGCGGCGTTCGTGCAAACCGTCGCTATTCGTCCGGGAACTCAGCAATGAAACGTTCCACGTCGTTCACCATGGATTCGGTGCCGACAAAGAATGGGCAACGCTGGTGCAATTTCTCTGGCTCAATATCAAGAATACGGCGTGCGCCATCGCTGGCTTTACCGCCTGCCTGTTCAGCCAGGAATGCCATCGGGTTGCATTCGTACAGCAAGCGCAGTTTTCCTTTCGGATAGCTTGCGGTGCTCGGATACAAGTAGATGCCGCCTTTCAGCAGATTACGGTGAAAATCTGCCACCAGTGAGCCGATATAGCGCGAGGTATAAGGACGCTGCGTTGCTTCATCCTGTTCCTGGCAATACTTGATGTATTTCTTCACGCCCTGCGGGAATTTGATGTAGTTCCCTTCGTTAATCGAGTACATGTTCCCTTTTTCCGGGAAATGCACACGCTCGTGCGACAGACAGAAAACGCCCAGAGAAGGATCGTAGGTAAAGGCATGCACGCCGTGACCGGTGGTGTACACCAGCATGGTCGAGGAGCCGTACACGATATACCCTGCCGCAACCTGCTTGTTACCCGGTTGCAGGAAATCGGCTTCCGTGACTGGCGTACCCAACGGGGTAATACGACGGTAGATGGAGAAGATGGTACCAACAGATACGTTAACATCAATGTTGGAAGACCCATCCAGCGGATCCATTAACACCACATATTTGGCGTTTAGACCGCGGTCGCCTTCAAAAACGACGATCTCATCTTCTTCTTCGGAGGCAATCCCCGCCACTTCACCACGCGCTTTCAGTGCCGCTTTCAGTTTTTCATTGGCATACAGATCCAGCTTCATCTGCACTTCGCCCTGAACGTTCGACACGCCGCTGGTTCCCAGGATATCAACCAACCCAGCTTTGTTGATATCACGGTGAATAATTTTGGCGCCCAGTTTGAGTGCGGACAACAGCGCGGTCAGTTCACCGGTTGCGTGAGAGAAATCGTGCTGTTTTTCGACGATAAATTCGCCTAACGTTTTCATAACACTATTCCAGAATCTACGAATGAAAAGCGGTTTCAGTTTTCACCGCTCATGTTTGCGCATGCAGTGTAGCCCAAACAGAAAGCCGCACCTAGTCAAATCCATTTCTTATGCGTAATCCAGGCGCTAGAATACGCGAAGACTTTCAGGAACTGATGGAAAATATATGCGTATTCATATTTTGGGCATCTGCGGCACCTTTATGGGCGGTTTGGCACTGCTCGCGCGTTCACTGGGACATGAGGTTACCGGTTCGGATGCCAACGTTTATCCTCCGATGAGCACGTTGCTGGAAGAACAAGGCATCAGCCTTATTCAGGGATATGACCCGGCACAGTTAGACCCCGCACCAGATCTGGTGATTATTGGCAACGCCATGAGTCGCGGTAACCCTTGCGTTGAGGCAGTGCTGGAAAAAAGCATTCCCTATGTCTCTGGACCACAGTGGCTGCATGACGCCGTGCTGCGTGAACGCTGGGTGATTGCCGTTGCGGGCACACACGGTAAAACCACCACCGCCGGGATGGTAACCTGGATTCTGGAAGCCTGCGGCTACCAGCCCGGCTTCGTCATCGGCGGGGTTCCCGGCAACTTCACCGTGTCAGCCCGCTTGGGCGGTGGCACCTTTATGGTAGTGGAAGCCGACGAATATGACTGTGCGTTCTTCGACAAACGTTCAAAATTCGTGCACTACGCACCGCGCACGCTGATCCTGAACAACCTCGAATTCGATCATGCCGATATTTTTGACGATCTGAAAGCCATTCAGAAACAGTTCCACCATCTGGTTCGCCTGGTGCCGGGAACCGGTAAAATCATCCTTCCAGGCAGTGACTTACACCTTAAACAGGTGATGGGTATGGGCTGTTGGAGCGAGCAGGAATTGGTGGGCGATGACGGTGTCTGGAAAGCGAAAAAAGTCACGACCGATGCCAGCGAATTTCAGGTTTATCTGAACGATGAGCTGGTCGGTGAAGTACGCTGGAAGCTGGTGGGCGAGCACAACATGCATAACGCCCTGATGGCCATCGCGGCGGCGCGCCATGTCGGCGTACCCGCTGCCGAAGCCTGCCGTGCGCTGGGCGGATTTATCAACGCCCGCCGCCGCCTTGAACTGCGCGGCACCGTCAATAATATCAGCGTCTACGACGATTTTGCGCACCATCCGACGGCAATTCTTGCCACGCTGGCGGCCTTACGCAGCAAAGTGGGTGGAACGGCACGCATTCTGGCCGTGCTGGAACCGCGCTCAAACACTATGAAAATGGGTGTTATCAAGAATGAGCTGGCCCCGTCATTAGGCCGCGCAGATGAGGTGTTTCTGTTCCAACCGCAGCACATTCCGTGGCAGGTGGTGGAAGTGGCTGATGCCTGTGTACAGCCAGCACACTGGAGCGCGGACATCGATACCTTGGTCGAGATGATCGCCAAAACCGCCCAACCGGGAGACCATATTCTGGTGATGAGTAACGGCGGGTTCGGAAATATTCACAACACCTTATTGACGGCGTTGGAGAAGAAAGCAGCATCTGCGCAGGATGAAAGCACTGTGTTGTAAAGTAAAACGAAAAGACAAAAAAGGACGGTTTCCCGTCCTTTTTTCGTTTATGCGCTTAGTGCGGTTTACGCATTACGCATCAAACGGGTCGCGCAGAATCATGGTTTCGCTACGGTCAGGGCCGGTGGAGATAATATCAACCGGAACACCAGTGACCTCTTCCACACGCTTGATGTAGTTCAACGCAGCCTGCGGCAGTTTGCTGTGATCTTGCACACCGAAGGTGCTTTCCGTCCAGCCCGGCAGGGTTTCATAGATAGGCTCGATGCCTTCCCAACCTTCAGCCGCCAGCGGCGTCACATCCACTTCGTCACCGTTTGGCATACGATAGCCGACGCAGATCTTCACTTCTTTCAGTCCGTCCAGCACGTCCAGTTTGGTCATGCAGAAACCGGACAGGGAGTTGATCTGTACGGCACGGCGTACGGCAACCGCATCCAGCCAACCGGTACGGCGGCGACGGCCTGTGGTTGCCCCAAACTCGTTGCCTTTCTGCGACAGGTGTTCGCCGACATCATCAAACAGTTCGGTAGGGAATGGACCTGCGCCAACGCGGGTAGAGTAAGCTTTGACAATACCCAGCACGTAATCCACGTAACGCGGCCCCAGACCAGAACCGGTAGCAACGCCACCCGCCGTGGTGTTAGAGGAGGTCACGTACGGATAGGTACCGTGGTCGATGTCCAGCAGCGTGCCTTGCGCGCCCTCGAACATCACCAGATCGCCGCGCTGATGCGCTTTGAACAGCAGATCGGAAACATCAACCACCATGGCAGTCAGAATGTCGGCAATCGCCAGCACGTCATCCAGCACTTTCTGGTAGTCCACCGCTTCCACTTTGTAATAGTTAACCAGTTGGAAGTTGTGGTACTCGACGATCTCTTTCAGTTTGACGGCAAACGTCTGCTTGTCGAACAAATCGCCCACACGCAAACCACGGCGTGCCACTTTATCTTCATACGCCGGGCCGATACCACGACCAGTAGTACCGATAGCTTTCTCGCCACGTGCTTTTTCGCGCGCGTTATCCAACGCGACGTGATAAGGAAGAATCAGCGGACACGCTTCAGAAAGCAGCAGACGTTCGCGTACCGGAACACCGCGCGCTTCCAATGCGGTCATCTCTTTCATCAGCGCATCAGGTGCCAGCACAACACCGTTGCCGATGATGCTAACCACGTTTTCACGCAGGATGCCAGAGGGGATTAAGTGGAGGACGGTTTTCTCACCGTTGATAACCAGAGTGTGACCAGCATTGTGACCACCCTGGTAGCGCACAACATACTTAGCCCGTTCAGTCAGCAGGTCAACGACCTTGCCTTTACCTTCGTCACCCCATTGGGTGCCCAGTACGACGACGTTCTTACCCATTTCAAGAATCACCAGGTTGCTTAAAAATGGATTCTATCATCCTACTTGGATGCTTTCAGTACTTTTAGCATACGTTTGCGCACATTTTTTGATGCCATTCAGCTTCCCGCGCGATGACGCAACATGTAGTAGATCACGATGCCGGCAACCACTAATCCACCGCCAAAACGGCGTAAAATTGTGTCTGGCTGCTGCGCCATCGCTAGGATCATGCGCCGCCAAATCCGGGGAAACAGCAGCGGCCCCAGCCCTTCAACAATCAAGACCAGGCCCAATGCCAGCCAAATGGTGATACTCATACCCACTCCAATGGAAAATTTTGCCATTAAAAAAGCCCGTATAACCATACGGGCTTTTGGTAAAAACGGTAAGGCTAATCAGTGTGCGAGTGACGTCGCTGGCGAACGCATATAGCGGAAGAAGTCGCTATCCGGGCTCAACACCATCACGTCCTGATTGTCGTTGAAGCTGGCTTCATAGGCACGCAGGCTACGGATAAAGGCATAGAAGTTCGGATCTTCACTAAACGCGTTGGCAAACAGCTTAGCGGCTTCTGCATCCCCTTCACCACGCATGATCAGTGCTTCACGTTCCGCTTCAGCCAAGGTACGCGTCACCAAATAATCTGCCGCCGCTTTCAGTTTCTCCGCCTGTTCCTGACCTTGAGAACGGTGACGACGAGCAACTGCTTCACGTTCTGCACGCATACGGGCGAAGATCGCATCCGACACTTCCGTCGGCAGGTTGATCTGCTTGATACGCACATCGATCACTTCGATACCGAGAGCCGCCATACTGTTCGGGTTGATATGCGGCTGCGCACCCTTGGTCTCTTGCTCCACGCGTGCAGCAGCAGAGGCAATGGCGCTATCCGCTTCGGTGGTTTCACCGGTACCGGTGTTCAGCGCATCACGCACGTCCAACATCAGTCGGCCGCGGGAATCGGTAACAATACCGCGCACGTCCAAACGGCCAATTTCAGAACGCAAACGGTCGCTGAACTTACGTTTGAGCAGCACTTCTGCCTGAGAAATGTCACCGCCACCCGTTGCCAGGTAGTAACGGCTAAAATCACTGATACGCCATTTGATGTAAGAGTCCACGATCAGGTCTTTCTGCTCCGAGGTGATGAAGCGATCGGCCTGGTTTTCCATGGTCTGAATGCGCGCATCCAGCATCTTCACGGTATCAATAAACGGCACTTTAAACTGCAAACCTGGCACATAGATAACAGGTTTGTTCTCATCATCGCGCAATACTTTGCCGAAGCGCATCACAATGCCGCGCTGGCCTTCCTGCACCACAAACACTGAGGCATACAACGCCATCAGCACCAGGACGAGGATAAAAACGATAGGCTTACGCATTATTATTCTCTCCCAAAATCACGCTGCGCGTTTGCACGGCGCTGGTCCATGACGGTTCCACCCGAGCTGGTACGGGTTTGTCCGGTGGTTGCTCCGGTGTTGTTCGGTGCAGAGGGCAAACGCATCGGTGCAGCCGTAGTGTTACCGGTCGCGTTACCGCTGGTATTGCCTGTCTGACCGCGCATCAGTTGATCCAACGGCAGCACCATCAGGCTATTGCCTTTGTCATTAACCAACACTTTCCGGGTATGTCCCAGTACGCGCTCCATGCTTTCAATATAGAGACGTTCGCGGGTAATTTCTGGCGCGGCTTTGTATTCCGGCAGAATCTTGGCGAAACGCGCCACTTCACCTTGCGCTTCAAGCGTGATACGAGCGCGATAAGCGCGCGCCTCTTCCAGCACACGCTGTGCCTGACCGTTTGCACGCGGCTGCACTTCGTTGGCATAGGCTTCGGCTTCACGAATGTATTGCTGTTCGTTCTCACGTGCCGCGATAGCGTCATCAAACGCCGCTTTCACTTCCTCTGGCGGACGCGCCGCCTGGAAGTTAACGTCCAATAGGGTTAACCCCATGTTGTACGGACGAATGGTCTCTTCCAATACACGTTGCGTGTCAGTACGCACGATGGAACGGCCCTCAGTGAGGATTTTGTCCATGGTGTATTTACCGATCACGCCGCGCAGGGCGCTGTCGGTCGCCTGACGCAGGCTGTCGTCGGCATTGGTCACGCTAAACAGATAGCGCTCAGGCTCCGTGACACGGTACTGAACGTTCATCTCCACGCGCACCACATTTTCATCCGACGTCAACATCACGCCTGAGGTTGCCAATTCACGCACAGATTCCACGTTTACCGCACGAACCGAGTCGATAAATGTCGGTTTCCAGTTCAGGCCCGGCCCTACCAAGTGACTGAACTTGCCAAAACGTGTCACCACGCCGCGCTCGGCTTCTCGGATGGTGTAAAAGCCGCTCGCGGCCCAAATCACCACGGCCGCCACCGCAACGATGCCCACGACCCGACCACCCAGGCCGCTGCCAGAAGTGCCGCCGCCGTTACCTGAATTCCTGCTTCCGCCCAGTTCGCCCAGCTTTTTGCTCAGCTTGCGGAAGATATCATCCAGATCGGGAGGACCTTGATCCCGGCCGCCTTTATTATTGTTTCCGCCAGAGTTGCCGCCTTGATTATTGCTGCTCCCCCACGGGTCGCGGTCCTGTCCGTTATTACCGGGCTGATTCCACGCCATGTTTTAGCTCCATTCTTTTATGATTGGTGTTCTTCAGGTTCAATATCCCAGAGTCCGCAGAACAATGCCGAGACCGACCACATGACAGTCTCAAACCACATAATCCGCGAGTTCTTGCTCTTGTTTGCAAAGACGACGCCAGTCCACCATCGGCATTCGCACGATAAGCCCCATGCGACCGTCTTCCTCAATCCATTCTTTTTCTATTGCCTGAAGCTGGTAAAAACGACTACGAAGGCGTCCTGCCTGCGGAGGAAGGCTCAGAGAATAATGTGCGATGTCCCCTGATAACCGCTCCGTCAATGCCTGAAATAACAACGAAATCCCGTCACCCGTCTGGGCAGAAAGCCATACCCTGACCGGCACATTCTCTTCGTTGCGATCGATACGCGGAACGAAACCGTCCAGCATGTCGATTTTGTTCATCACGAGCAGCACAGGAATCTCATCCGCCTCGATTTCCGCCAGCACCTCGTTTACCGCTGCAATATTCTCATCAATACGAGGATCGGCAGCGTCCACTAAGTGCAACAGCAACGATGCCTGACGCGTTTCCTGCAATGTCGCTTTAAACGCTGCCACTAAATCGTGCGGCAAGTGACGAATAAACCCTACCGTGTCGGCCAACACCGTATCCCCGACATCCACAACATTAATGCGTCGCAGCGTCGGGTCCAGTGTGGCAAACAGCTGATCGGCAGCATAAACGCCTGCCGCCGTCATTTCGTTAAACAGGGTGGATTTTCCGGCGTTGGTGTAGCCCACCAGCGCAACCGTAGGCACATCCGCACGCGTTCTGGCACGGCGCCCTTGTTCACGCTGCTTCTCCACGCGCTCAAGGCGGGAGAGGATCTGGCTAATACGGTTACGCAACAAGCGACGGTCAGTTTCGAGCTGGGTTTCACCCGGCCCACGCAGGCCAATCCCCCCTTTCTGACGCTCAAGGTGCGTCCATCCCCTTACCAAACGTGTGGCAAGGTGACGCAACTGCGCCAGTTCAACCTGCAATTTCCCCTCGTGAGTACGCGCACGCTGGGCAAAAATATCCAGAATCAATCCGGTTCTGTCGATAACACGGCATTCGCACAAACGCTCAAGGTTACGCTCCTGAGCCGGCGTCAGCGCATGATTGAACAGCACAACAAAGGCATCGGTGGCTTTCACCGCCTGTGCAATTTCTTCTGCCTTTCCTTCACCCACAAAATATTTGGAGTGTGGTGCCTTGCGGCTACCGGTGATCACCTGCAATGACTCGATACCGGCGGAGGAAACCAGAGATTCAAACTCCAGCAAATCGTCCGTATCTCGGTCTTGCGAAAAATAAATATGAACCAATACGGCCCGTTCACCGGCTTCATAACGGTCAAACAAACGTGCGACCTCTCAAACGAACGAAAAACACCCTGGTGGAAAGCGTTAGCGATGTGTACAAGCTCCCCACCGGGGTGAAAGCGCAATACGCGTTATTCCGCGTCATCACTTTCCTGCGCCGACGACTGCTGATTTGCAGACGAACCACCATGGTAGTTGCTGGTGCCAGGGTTATTGCTGTGATGAGAAACCGGACGTGACGGCACCACGGTGGAGATAGCGTGCTTATACACCATCTGGCTAACCGTGTTTTTCAGCAAGATAACGAACTGATCGAAAGACTCGATCTGGCCCTGCAACTTGATACCATTCACCAAATAAATAGAAACCGGAACACGTTCGCGACGCAGTGCGTTCAGGAACGGGTCTTGCAAAGATTGCCCCTTAGCCATTCTATATTTTCCTTATTTGCTTGTTGTTTTTAACAAAGAACCCCAAGGCTCTAAAATAATGATGTAAAAAAATTGTGCACTGAGACTCGCCAATTGTACACAATCGGCCACCCTATGCACTAACTATGCGCGTATAATAAACCCGCACATCAAGGTGCCTGTACCACCGCCATCACACGTTCAAACGCATCCTGCGGTTTTTCACTGTCCAACCAATGAACGCCGTTCCAACCGCGCAACCAGGTCATTTGACGTTTCGCCAACTGACGTGTCGCACAAATACCTCGGAACACCATCTCATCGTAATCACACTCGCCGGATAAATATGACCACATCTGGCGATAACCAACGCAACGAACAGACGGCAAATCCTGATGTAAATCGCCCCGGGCAAAGAGCGAACGGGCTTCCATCTCAAATCCTGCCGCCAGCATCTGCTGAAAACGCAGCGCAATGCGTTCGTGCAACAGCTCGCGCGTCACCGGTGCAATCGCAAACTGATGCACACGGTAAGGCAGCGCCTCACCCGCTGTTTTTGTCAGCTCTGTTAAAGTGTTACCTGAAACGAAAAAAACTTCCAGTGCCCGGCACAGTCTCTGCGGATCATTTGGATGAATCCGAGCCGCTGCAACGGGATCAATCTCACACAATTGGCGGTGAAGCGCTTCCCACCCTTGCTCACGCGCCTGCGCTTCAATGCGCTGACGCACGGCAACGTCGGCTGACGGCAGCGGTGACAACCCCTCCAGCAGCGCCTTGAAATACAGCATGGTTCCCCCCACCAGCAGGGGAATGCGCCCGGCGGCGGTAATGTCCGCCATCTCCCGCAACGCATCACGGCGGAAATCCGCGGCGGAATAAGCCTGCGTCGGATCGAGAATATCAATCAGACGGTGTGGGGCCTGAGCCAGCTCTTCAGCACTGGGTTTGGCGCTGCCAATATCCATGCCTTTATAGATAAGGGCGGAGTCCACACTAATCAACTCAACGGGCAACGATTGTCGCAACGCCATCGCCAGCGCGGTTTTTCCTGACGCTGTCGGCCCCATGATAAAAATCGCTGGAGGAAGAGTTGCGCTCGATAATTCAGTCATACTTTCAAAGCCTTAATGGCATCTTCCACGCTAACCCGCTGCAACAGCGACGCGGGCGGCTGTTTCGGCAGTTCCGGACAAAGCCGCTCTATTTCCGTCAACAGTTGTATCGCCTGCGCCTGGCTCCAACGCTCGTGGTCACTGTGCAGTTGTTCCGATAACCAGGTCGCCAGTTGCTCAGGCGTGCACGCAGGTTGCAACGCAAGATAGCCTAACAGTTCAGAGATCAAGTTTTGTAAATTTTGTTGGCGTAATGGTAAAGGTACAGCGCGCAGTAGCGCTCTCTGGGACTCCAGTGCGATATCAATGCCAAACTGCGCCAACAGCGCCTGATGATGAAGCAGCGCTTCACGTTCATTTTTTTCCACGGTCAAACGTTGTGGAATCAATAATGGCTGAGGACGTAACCCTTGTTCCGGCGGCAACAACTGCGCGCGCTTAAGGTAACGCTCGGCGTACGTCAGTGACACCATCGCCAACCCGTGCTGATACTCTACCAACGCGAAACTGGGCGGAAACACGGTTAACAGGCGGCCAAAACCTTGCGTCACGCTGACCGGTTCAACATCCGGCACAGACACGGGCATGGCGGTGCAGCTGGGTTCCTGAACCGCCTCCACTGCAGATGCAGGTTTCAATAAAGTCTGGTAAAGCTCACCCTGTTTTTTCTGGTAGGGTGCGCCAGCGAGGGGCATAGCCCCCCGCCCTTGTGGTTGAGAAGCGCGTGGCTGATAGGCCGGGGCACGCTCCTGCATCTGGCGTGCCGGAACCTCTGCCGCTTTCGGAGGCGCATGCTCCACCAGACGTGCGGGCTGTGCAAACTGGTTTTCCCCTGCGGCGATGCGATTTTCCGGCTGCCACGCAATGGCCTCGGTCGCCGCGTCAGAGGCCACGACCGTCAACGGCAGCTCAGATGCCTGCTGTAATACGCTCACCACCGCCTGATAGATAAAATCGTGCACCAAGCGCGACTCATGGAAACGCACTTCGTGCTTGGCCGGGTGCACGTTGACATCAACCTGATGCGGATCCACTTCAAGAAACAGCAGGTAGGCAGGCTGCTGCTCACCGTGCAAACTGTCTTGGTAAGCCTGACGGATAGCGTGATTAATCAGTCGATCGCGCATCATGCGTTGATTGACGTAGCAATACTGCATGTCGGTCAGTTGCTTTGCACCCTCAGGATCGACCACCCAGCCGTGGATGGACAAATCGCCGTGCTGCCACGAAATACGCAGCGCATGTTGCAAAAACAGCGGCCCGCAAATGCTGCCAACGCGACGCTCATGCTGTGAGGCATCCGGCGCGGCGCGGTATTGGCGGATGGTTTTACCATTATGGTTAAGGGTTATCGCCACATCGAAGCGCGCCAGCGCGATGCGGCGTACCACTTCATCTATATGTGCGAATTCTGTCTTTTCTGTGCGCATGAATTTGCGCCGCGCGGGAGTGTTGTAAAACAGATCGAGCACTTCCAGCGTGGTGCCGACCGGATGCGCCGCCGGTTTTACCGTCACCGCCATATCACGGCCTTCCGCATAGGCCTGCCACGCTTCATTCTGCTCCGCCGTGCGGGACGTCAGCGTTAAGCGTGAAACGGAACTGATACTCGCCAGCGCCTCGCCGCGAAAACCCAGGCTGATGATCGCTTCGAGATCGTCCAGCGTAGCAATTTTGCTGGTTGCATGGCGCGCCAGCGCTAAGGCCAGATCGTCTTTGCCGATGCCTGTACCGTTATCACGAATCCGAATACGTTTTGCTCCGCCGCGATCGATATCGATATCAATTCGGGTCGCCCCGGCATCGAGACTGTTCTCCACCAGTTCCTTCACCACGGAAGCGGGGCGTTCCACCACTTCTCCGGCGGCAATCTGGTTAGCCAGTTGGGGAGGCAAAACCTGAATCGGCATGCGAGTTCCTCTGTTATTGACGCACGGGCGTCGCGAACGGCATCAGGCTGACGGGATAATCAGCGTCTGTCCAAGTTGTACCGTGCCGGACGTCATGTCATTGGCACGTTGGATCTCCTTCATACTTACACCATATCGCATGGCAATGGCACTCAGGCTATCTCCTTTTACCACTTTATGTTTGACCGGAACGGCGGTACGCGGCACCGGGGCCGATGCTGTCGATGTGCGAGCCCCCGCAGGAATACGCAATTTCTGCCCTACCCATACGCCATCTTTTTTCAGATTATTCTCACTGCGCAACGCCGCCATACTGACGCCGTAACGCGCCGCAATACCGGAAAGCGACTCACCGCGCGCCACCGTATGGCGCGTGGTCGTTGCACTACTGGATGCCGAAGTTATGGGCGTTACAGCCTTACGGTTGACCGGCTGTACGACCGGTCGGTTTTCCTGCTTTGGGACGGATTGTACTGGATGCGCTTGGAAATAGCTGCGCAACCCCCGATAGATCGCCGTGGCGATTTTATCCTGATAATCGCTGCTTCCCAGCAGACGCTCTTCGGTCAGGTTGCTGATAAAGCCCGTTTCCACCAGCAACGAGGGAATATCCGGCGATCGCAGCACGCCCAGACTGGCGTGTTCCGGGCGGCGTTTGTGCAACGACCCGACGCGCTGCATTTCCTGCAACACTTTGACCGCCACGTCATAACCCACGCGCTGAGAGTGACCAAACTGCAAATCCAGCACCGCCTGGCTCAGGTAAGGATCGGCACTGTTGTTTGCCAGCAGATCCCCTGCGCCACCCAACAGTTCCGACTGCTTCTCGTGCTGTTCCAACCAGTTGGCCATTTCACTGTTGGCACGCCGATTCGACAGCACCCATACGGAAGCACCGGAAGCCCCGCGGTTTGGTGCGGCATCCGCATGAATGGAAACCAGCAGGTTGGCACCTTGCTTGCGCGCCACATCGGAGCGCCCCATGACAGAGATAAAGTAATCGCCGTCACGCGTCATCACGCCTTTAAAATTAGGATCGCTATTCAGCAGGGTGTGCAATTTGCGCCCAATCGCCAGCGTCACGTTTTTCTCGCGCAAGCCAGAAGGTCCAATCGCACCGGGATCCTGCCCACCGTGTCCGGCATCAATGGCGACGATCACCGGTTCGCTGGCACCGCCAGAACGCGACGTTGCTGCACGCGCTGAGGCATTGCTGTTCACCACCACGGTAGATTTGTTGTTAAACGGATTGCCACCCGATTCCGGTGTTGTATTACGGGTTTCGCGCGTAACGGGAGCCGCTGAGGGCGCTTTTGTTACCTTCGCTTTCTGCTGCCCGGCAACGGTAAACACCACGTTAAACCCCGCGCCGGCTTTCTGTGTCGAGGCGCGCGTTTTGGCAGGTTGGGTCAAATCCAGTACCAGTCGCAGGCTCTGTGCATCCTTCGCCTGACTGGTACGAATACGTTTGATAATGTTTTGCCCGCTGAACTCCAGCGGCAACCCTTGAACCCCCCCCGTCTGCCGGATGTCGATCACCACACGATCCGGGTTGTTGAGTGGGAAAAAAGCATAGATCGGTTGTCCGCTGAAATTCAGGCTGACCGTCGCCTGATTATCGCCGTTTTCCACTTTGATATCAGAGAGGTTGGCAGCCCAACCCGTACTGGCCAGCAGCAGCCCAGCCCACATCACCAGAGCGAGCACGCGTTTCATCATGGCGTTTCACTCTCCGGCAGAGGAGATATCTGCGCCAGAATACGTTCACCCAGCGCCGATAGGGCAATCAACTGCGCATGTCGCCCTTGCGTTTCATAGTTCAGATGCACTTCAAGATCGGCACTGGGGAGAATACCTTCTCCCTGCTGTGGCCACTCAATCAGGCAGATAGCATCCTGCGTCACGTAGTCGCGGATCCCCATAAACTCCAGCTCTTCAGGATCGGCCAGACGGTACAGGTCAAAATGATACACCGCCAGCGGTGACAGCGCGTAGGGTTCCACCAGCGTATACGTGGGGCTTTTCACGTTACCCTGATGACCACGCGCCTGAAGGAAGCCGCGGCTGAACGTGGTTTTACCGGCACCCAGATCGCCAAAAAGATAAATACTGCATGCGCTGTCGCAGGCCTGCGCCAACGATGCCCCTAATGCGATGGTAGCTGCCTCATCGGGCAGCGGAAAATCTACTTTTTTCATTCTGTCTTTTCTAAGGGTATCCACTCAGGATTAACATAGCGGGACAATACTGGCATCAGGTCGGTTGCCAACATCCCTCGCGTGCCGCGCTGTTCGGCCAGCGCATCGGCCGCCGCGCCGTGCACCACACAGCCTGCGCAAGCCGCCGCATAGCGGGACAATTTTTGTCCAAGCAATGCGCCAATAATACCAGACAACACGTCGCCCATACCGCCACTCGCCATACCCGGATTGCCAACATCAACCAGCGCCAGTGCATCAGACTCATCGGCAATCACGGTACCCGCCCCTTTTAGCACGACCGTGCCGCCATAGCGTTGTACCAGTTTCTGGGCAGCAAGTAAGCGATCACTTTCAATCTCCGCCACTCGGCAATTCAGTAGGCGGGCCGCTTCCCCCGGATGTGGGGTTAAAATACGATTTTGACGTTTAAAAGGGCTCATTGCCAGCAGGTTTAGCGCATCCGCGTCCCACAGCATGGGTTTGTTACAATTTTCCACGGCGCGCAGTGCGCTTTTCGCCCAGCCATCTTGCCCCAGTCCCGGCCCAATCACCACCACGTCAGCCCAATCAAGCCCTTCACGCAGAGTGGTATCACTCAGTGCTTGCACCATCAGTTCTGGGCGCGCCATCAGCAACGCCGCTGCGTATTGGGTGTGAGTGAGTACTCGCACCAATCCTGCACCACTGCGCAATGCGGCTTCTCCCGCCATCGCGATAGCGCCCCCCATACCGGCATTGCCCCCCACCAGCAGCAATCGGCCGTGACCGCCTTTGTGCGCCAGTGGCGAACGAGGCGTCAGCCAGCACGGTAAATGTTCACGGGATAAACGCCGCATCGGCGCCGGCTGCTGCTGCAACCAGTCTGAAAGGCCCAAATCCGCATAATGTAACGCGCCGACACAAGCGCGCGCCCTGCCCGTCAGCAGTCCCGGTTTGAGCGCAATAAAGGTGACGGTACAGGCAGCGACGATCGCTTCTCCTGCACAAGCGCCAGTTTGCGCATTCAGCCCTGAGGGTATATCCAGCGCCAGCACCGGCGCAGCGTGGGCATTAGCGCGTGCGATCAGCGCGTCATACGGGGCACGCGGCGCGGAGGATAGCCCAGTTCCCAGCAGGCCGTCGATAATCAAATCGATTCCGTCAGGCCAGGGGGAATCGGGCGCCAATGCCACATCCCCCAGCGTCTGCCATGCCGCGTAGGCGCACTGCGCCTCCTCCGGCAGAGGGCGTGCCGCCTTACACGCGACCACAGTGGTTTCAATCCCTGCGGCGCGCGCCAGTGTAGCCACCACATAGCCATCGCCGCCGTTGTTACCCTGTCCGCACAACACCAGCCAACGGCGCGCATTCGGATAGCAGCGACGGGCATGTTGGTAAGCGGCCTCTCCGGCACGCTGCATCAACGCATAGAGCGTGGTTCCCGTTTGCTGCGCGGCGTCAGGCTCTGCACGACGCAGCCAGTCGGGTGAATAAACGCGGTCTGGTAGCCGTCGCTGATAAGCAGGTAGGGTATGGGGCATGGGTTCCTCCCGGGCAACATAAGCGCTTGTAGCAAAAACGGATAACGCATGGTTATCTTTATGTCTCAACTTAGCAAGGTCTGAAACTGGCTACCAGAAACCTGTCGGGTAAATGTTGCATGGCACCGATGTCCTCCGCGCGCAGACGTCCGTCAGGCGATATGATAAAATAAGGGCGTTTATCTCTCCCTAATGGTTCCTCATGACTTATCCCTACGACCTTAACCAACTTGCCCAACACATCAAACAGTGGGGACTCGAGTTGGGCTTTCAGCAGGTAGGGATCTGCGATACCGATCTTTCCCATGATGAACCACGGCTCCAGGCGTGGCTGGATAAGCAATATCACGGTGAAATGGCGTGGATGGCGCGTCACGGTATGCTGCGCGCCCGCCCGCATGAACTGTTGCCCGGCACGCTGCGCGTTATTAGCGTGCGCATGAACTATCTGCCCGCTAAAGCGGCTTTCGCCAAGACCCTGAATAACCCGACGCTCGGTTACGTCAGCCGTTACGCGCTGGGGCGTGATTACCACAAACTGTTGCGCCAGCGGCTGAAAAAGTTGGGTGACCGGATACAGGAACATTGCGGCAGCCTGCAATTCCGCCCCTTTGTCGATTCTGCACCGATTATGGAACGCCCACTGGCGGCCAAGGCTGGGTTAGGTTGGGTGGGTAAACACTCCCTGATCCTCAATCGGGAAGCGGGCTCCTGGTTTTTCCTCGGGGAACTGCTTATCGACCTGCCGTTACCGGTCGATCAACCGCTGGAAGAACAGTGCGGGCGCTGTGTCGCCTGCATGACCA
Source organism: uncultured Symbiopectobacterium sp. (assembly GCA_964293225.1). Lineage (GTDB taxonomy): Bacteria > Pseudomonadota > Gammaproteobacteria > Enterobacterales > Enterobacteriaceae > Symbiopectobacterium. The sequence continues at coordinate 26,591 of CAXYYB010000021.1, forward strand.
CCTGTCCGACCGGGGCCATTGTTGCACCTTACACTGTGGATGCCCGACGCTGCATCTCCTACCTGACCATTGAGCTGGAAGGGGTCATTCCCGAAGCTTTTCGTCCGTTGATGGGCAACCGTATTTACGGCTGTGATGATTGCCAGTTGATCTGCCCCTGGAACCGTTTTTCTCAGCTCACCGATGAAGATGATTTCAGCCCGCGCGCCGCGCTGCATACGCCTGCGCTGCTGGACCTGTTTCAGTGGGATGAAGCAAAATTTCTGCGTATCACGGAAGGTTCAGCCATCCGCCGCATCGGCCACGAGCGCTGGTTGCGCAATATCGCCGTGGCGCTGGGGAATGCCCCCTATGAGGAAAATGTTGTGCTAGCCTTACAAGCGCGACTCGGGCAAAGCGCGTTGATCGATGAGCATATTCACTGGGCCATTGAGCAGCAATTGGCACGCCGTGCCGCTCAGGCTATCGACGTGCAGTTGCCGCAGAAAAAACGGCTTATTCGTGCTATTGAAAAAGGATTACCGCGCGATGCCTGAGGTGTTTTCCACCGGTCATATCATCCTGGCCCGCCCTGTGCATAAAAATAAAATTCCTTGCCAATCAATCCGTGAAGAAAGTGCAAGCGATCGCCTTAACATTTTAATAAGTTATTTTTATCAATAAATATCAGTAAGATATAAATATAATTTTGACAATCTTGTCAGAGATCATTTTACGCAAGCAATGCAAAGCCTGTGGATAAGTCTGTTAAGAAAATTATGAGATTTTATATTACATGAAACGCAAAAGAGAGGAATAAACACGTTGACGCTCGAAAACACACTGCACAAAAAATAGCCTACTACGCGAGCGGGACGCAATTGTGGACTGGTTAGTCTCGGAGCACAAGCAATTTATCTTTCATCTGCGATCGAACGCCTAAAATATAATCACAGAACCGATCTTGTACCACAGCAACGATCGATCATCGTCGATGGGATAACGCGCGCACCAAGCGATCGCCGATCGATTGCACACCCTGAACTAAAATCACCAGAACCACCACCGTACCCGCCATCACCTGATCGTTAAAACGTTGATAGCCGTAGCGGATCGCCAGATCGCCCAACCCACCGCCACCGATCACGCCCGCCATGGAAGAGAATCCGATCAACAACACCACCGTTAACGTCACACCGGCCAGGATCGTTGGCAACGCTTCTGGCAACAACACTTTGCCGATCACGTGCCAGAGCGATCCGCCCATTGACTGGATCGCCTCGATACGCCCGCGCTCAACCTCATCCAACGCATTCTCCACGACGCGGGCGAAAAAGGGAAAAGCGCCGATGGTAATCGGTACGATCGCCGCTGTACTTCCTAACGTGGTGCCCACGATCAGGCGGGTCAGCGGGATCAGCGCAATCAACAACACCACAAACGGTAACGATCGACCGACGTTGATCACCGCGCCCAGCGCCCGGTTTAGCCAGGGCAAGGGCGCAACCCCGTCAGATCGCGTGATAAACAACACCACGCCCAACGGCAGGCCAATCAGCACGGTAAACAACGCTGCCAGCCCCACCATGTACCCCGTCTCTAACGTGGCATTCCACATCAGCGCAATAAACTCATCCCAGCTCAGGCGACCTTGCATAAGGTACTCCCCTCAATGACGCCGTGACGGCGAAGAAACACCTGCTCTGCAGCATAATCGGGCAACAACGCTCTGCGTAGCTGCGAATCAGGCGTTGCAAGCAGCGTCGACAGCGCACCACTTTCCACGATCTGACCTTGCTCCATCAGCGCCGCATGATCGCAAATGGCTTTTACCACCGCCAGTTCGTGCGTGATCAACACGATCGTCACACCCAACTGACGGTTGATATCTGCCAACAGCGCCAACACCGATGCTGTGGTTTCTGGATCGAGCGCGCTGGTCGCCTCATCGCACAGCAAATAGCTCGGCTTTGCCGCTAACGCACGCGCAATACCGACACGCTGTTGCTGCCCACCGGATAACTGCGAGGGGAAGGCGCGCGCTTTGTCACTGAGCCCTACCCATTCCAGCAGCGCACTGACTCGCGCTTCACGCTCGTGACGCGCGACTCCGGCTATCTCAAACGGAACAGCGACGTTGTCCTGCACATTACGCGCATGTAGCAAGTTAAAGTGTTGAAAAATCATGCTGGTGCGCAACCGGTGCTGACGCAACGCCCGCGAAGAGAGTGACGTAATCTCTTCACCATCTACCACAATCCGGCCCGACGAGGGCCGTTCCAGCAGGTTAAGACAGCGCAGCAGCGAGCTTTTGCCCGCACCGCTGCGCCCCAAAATGCCATAAACAGAACCCTCGGGGATCGTCAGCGACACGTCATCCAATGCCGGGCGATCGCACCCCGGGTAACGTTTTCCCACGTGTTCGATGACGATCATGGTTTCTGGCTCGCCACCGGGATCACCGAGCCGTTATAGCGCTGCGCAATAAAATCGGCGATGGCTTTGGATTCCAAATCGGCGGCCAGCTTTTTAATACGCGGATCGTTTTGCAGAGCGGGCGTCGTCACCAGTATGTTGGCATACGGGTTATGCTCTGCGCGTTCTAACCCCAGCGCATCTTTGGCTGGAACCAACCCCGCTTCCAGCGCATAGTTGCCGTTGATCACCGCCAGATCGACATCATCCAACGAGCGTGGGATCTGCGCTGCTTCCACTTCCTTGATCTTCAGTTTCTTCGGATTTTCCGCGATATCTTTCGGTGTTGCCTGATCTTTGGCTGGATCGCTGTAGCCCGGTTTCAGTTTCACCAGCCCCTGGCTCTGTAATAAATACAGCGCGCGGCTGAGGTTGGTGACATTGTTCGGTACGGCCACCGTGCCGCCTTCCGGCACCTCGCTAAAGCTTTTGTGCTTACGTGAGTAGATGCCCAGCGGCTCCACGTGCACGGTCGCGGCGACCACAAACTGTTTCCCCAACGCCTTTTCTTGATCGCGCAGGTAGGGCACGTGTTGGAAATAGTTGGCATCCACATCACCATGCGCCAGCAGCTCGTTGGCGTTTACACCGCTGGTCAGTTCGATCACTTTCAAGGCGTTCTGTGGATCAATTTTCTGCACTTGCGCCAGGATCTCACTGTGGGGCACGGGGTCGGCAGCCACACGCAGCGCCTGCGATGCGGAGGCAGAGAAGGTCACGCTAACGGCCAATGCAACACTGCTGACAATAAATGCGACACGCTTATTCATACAAGCTTCCTTTTATTGCTTCGTTTTAGGTATTGGGGTTGATGCCTGCCGCAAGGCAGAGACAAAAAAGCGTCAGTGAGCGGCGTGTTCCGCTTTCGCTACCACATCGGCGTAATAACGCTGTGCAACATCAGGGTGCGAGCGCAGTCGCCCTTTCAGGTAGTTCCAACCCACATCACGCAACAACGGATTGTGCGGATCGCTGGTAGGCCCCTGCGCCAAACGCGCCACCTGTGTAGGCAGTTGATAGACGGGCACCACCGCATCCAACTGTGCGCCGAGAAAAAAAGCGATGGAGAGGCGTTCCTTTCCGGCAGGCGGTGAGACCACTCGGTGCACCGTGGCACGCAAATAGCCATTGGTCGCCAGTTCCAGCAGTTCACCGATATTTACGACAAAGGAACCTGGCAGCGGCGGCGCATCAATCCAGCGGTCAGGCGCCACTTCTACCTGTAAACCGGCCTGTTCATCCTGCAACAAGAAGCTCAGGAAACCTGAATCCTTGTGCGCGCCCACGCCTTGTTGATTGCCCTGCGCCGATTGTCCGGGATAACGAATCAGCTTGATATGTTCGTTAGGCTTTTCACCGTACAGCGCGTCAAAGGTGTGTGGCGCTAACGCCAGCGCCTCAGCAAAAGCACGCAGCAGTTGCTGGGCCATGGCGGTCATCGCTTGTTGCCAGGCCAGCAGCGTGGTTTTCAGTGCAGGCTGCGCTTCCGGCCACAAATTGGGGCCTTGTAACTGCCACCAACGCGGATCCTGTGGTGTCAATTGCAGAGCGGCGCGTTCAGCGCCAATGTCAAACTGCTCGCGCCAGTCGGGCTGGTTGCGCGTCAATTCGGCCCCGGCACGGTTGTAGCCGCGAAAATGGGGAGAATGGATCATGGCTACGCGCTGTTTTTCCTCATCAGGCAAGGCAAAGAAAGCGCGAGCCTGCTGCTGCAACTGCTGCTGTAGCGTTTCGGGAATACCGTGGTGAGTAAGATAAAAGAAACCGACATCGCGGGCGGCTTCATTGAGCGAGGTTAAAAACGCCCGCCGCTGCTCGGGGTTGCCGTGCAGGTGTGATAAATCAAGGAGAGGTAGTCTGTTTATGGTACTCATTGCGTACTCCATCAATTATTCCATGCTCAACCGGAAAATAAATGCAGGAGTCGCAACAACAACGATAGCCCGTCATGGTTCACCTCATCAGGAAGCGGAGTGATTTGAAAGCGTTCACCTGTACCAGCGCAACGCCCCTATCATCACAAGGTAAAGTAACCGATGTTTTTCGACATCTGGTGCTATTAACCCTGAATTACCGCGACGGGTAAAATACAAAGAGTGGCAAAGTTAAGCTGCGCTTTAGCTATGCGACCAACCTTGCCATGGTGGAGAGTGTGATAACCACATGTCACCAGGCATTGTCGGGAGACAACGCCCGGTCTCGTACAGGGCTACACCTGTTCCGACGGCGTAGCTAGCGCCGTCAACAATCGCTGGATATCCTGCGGCGTAGGCGTCTCACAGGTGAATAAAATGCGGTACATCAGGGGGGCAATAATGCGCTCAATGATCTGTTGCGCGCTGGCAGGCGTTTCCTGTCGCGCCAGCGCACGCTCACGAATCACCTCCAACTGCTGTGCGGTGAAACCGGCACATTTGCCCGAGCTTTCATGCCCCGGCGTGCCCAACACATCGCGCAGCATCGCACGGCCCGGTGCCGAGGCCATCTCTTCGATGTAGGTATTCAACCAGATCTCAAGATCGCCGGTGAAAGAGCCGGTGTCCTGCGGATCGGCATCCGGACGCAACTTTTCCACCGCCACATCGGCGAGCAGCTGGGGCAGATCCCCCCAACGCCGATAAAGCGTAGACGGCGTTACCCCCGCCCGTGCCGCAATGGCGGGAATGGTGAGCGCCTGGCGCCCCATTTCCTGTTCCAATTCGCGTACCGCCCGGTGAATCGCCGCCTGTACTCGCGCACTGCGCCCTCCCGGCCGCACACCTTGTGTGATCGCCATCTGATACTCCCTGGTCGAACAAAAACGTTTATTGACGCCACTAAAGCAAAATATTTGCTTTAGTGGCGAAATCGCTGTAGCGTTGTTAACGCATAATCTTAGCTTTTATACCACAGGACACACCATGACGGTTATCAGCAATACCGTGATACGCACCACACCCCGGCGCGATGCACTCACACTCGCATTACATAGCCTCACGCTGATAGCCTTTATGGCGGCCTCCAGCGTGCCGACGCCACTCTATCGGCTGTATCAGCATGATTGGGGATTTTCTGCGACGCTGCTTACTGTCATCTTCGCCGCCTATGCCTTTGCCCTGCTGTGTGCCCTGTTGGTCGCTGGCCGGCTTTCCGACCACGTGGGGCGACGTCCGGTGATTGCGGCAGCACTGCTGCTTAACATCGCTGCCATGCTCTGTTTTCTCTTTGCATCACATCCTTATGGGCTTGTCGTTGCACGCATCGTGCAGGGCTTTGCAACCGGACTGGCAACCGCTGCGGTGGGTGCCGCTCTGCTGGATGTGCATCCCGAACGCGGATCGCTGGTCAACAGCATTGCGCCATTGACCGGTATGGCCGCCGGTGCGATGTTGAGTTGCGCCCTGCTGGCGTATCAACTCGCACCGCTCCACAGCGGCTATCTGCTGCTGCTCGGCATCTTTGTGCTGCTGTTGGCAGGTCTGGCGTGTACGCCGGAAACCGGCCTGCGCCGCAACGGAGCCTGGGCCAGCCTGCGACCCAGCGTTGCCGTACCGCCGCAGGCCAGAACGGCTTTTTGGCGTGTGATGCCGGGCAACGTTGCGGTGTGGATGGTGGGCGGTTTCTATCTCTCGCTGATGCCCTCGTTGCTGGCGCAAAATACGCCGACGGTTTCCCCTTGGCTAAGCGGCATATCCGTCGCAGCCCTGACGCTAAGCGGTGCCGTGGCGATTCTGCTGGCACGCCGCACTGCCGCAACACCCACACTGCGCGCAGGCGCACTCTGCCTGATCGTCGGCATGACGCTGATGTTGTTCGCTGTCCATCGCGCCAGCACCGGTTGGTTACTGGCGGGGGCATGTATTACCGGGTTGGGGTTTGGCATGGCATTCCTCGGTGCGTTACGCAGCGTACTTCCGCTGGCAAAACCACATGAACGCGCAGGCCTCACCGCCGTGTTCTATATCGAAAGCTATTTAGCAAACAGCGTGCCCGCCATCATCGCTGGCTATCTGACACAACGGCTGGGGTTGATCGATACCACGTATGTATACGGTGGTGTGATCCTTACGCTGGCGACGTTGGCCATCGTGCTAACGTTCATCCCACGGTTAACCAAAGCGAAATAAAATTAACAAAATCATAATACTAAACAACCTGGCGGCATAAGATATGAAGAATTCGTCTTGCGCTTTATCCCTGTAAAGCGAATGGTTATGGTCTACCTCTTTTGCGGAGAACATCCATGACCACATTATCCATATTCCAACTGCCGCACACGGCACAGCCCGCTGAGCAACTGGCTACCTTTGGCGATATCGCCACGCTGCTGGCAGGTGCCGGAATCCAGCTAGAACGCTGGGAGATTGGCTCACTGCCGGCAACGGTGGACAGCGACACGCTGCTCGGTCATTTTCAGCAGAATATCGAGCGCCTTAAACAGCAAGAGGGTTACACCGCCGCCGATGTGATTCGCATTACACCGGATCACCCCGACAAACAGGCGCTGCGTGAGACGTTTTTACAAGAACATACTCACAGCGAAGATGAAGTCCGCTTTTTTGTCACGGGTAGCGGCACATTCTTCGTTCCGCTGGGCGATAAGGTGTTCCGTTTAACCTGCGAAGCGGGGGATCTGCTGCGTGTTCCGGCCAACACCCGCCACTGGTTTGACTGCGGCGCACAGCCGGATTTCACCGCCATCCGTATTTTCACCAATCCGGCAGGCTGGGTCGGGCATTTCACCGGTCAGAAAACCTTCTATTAACCCCCCCCAAACCATACGCTCTCACCAATAACGACCGTCTTCTGTAACGCCACCAACAACCCAGCGTGGCGTTTTCTGATAGCAAACATCAGCCATTTCCCTTATTGCTAGCAAACCCCCTTCAGGCGAATCTGAAATGACGTAACGAGCACCGCATCGTTTTGGCAGTGTTTAAAATTCATGCACGCACGCTCTCTATACTGTCCCCGGATTTTTCAGGCGGATTTAACATGATGAAATGTACTATCGCGGGCACCGGTTACGTCGGGTTGTCAAACGCCGTACTATTGGCCCAGCATAATCAGGTGGTGGCTCTCGACGTTGTCGAACACAGGGTAGCGCTTTTAAACCAGAACCTGTCGCCGATTGTTGATAAAGATATTGACCATTATCTCAAGGAAAAACCGCTCAATCTGGTGGCGACAACGGATAAGCAGTTGGCCTATCAGGACGCAGATATCGTGATTATCGCCACGCCGACCAACTACGATCCGATCACCAATGCGTTCGATACCCAGTCGATTGAATCCGTGGTGCAGGATGTGTTGTCCATCAATCCCGATGCGCTTATCGTCATAAAATCAACGGTTCCCGTGGGGTACACCCAACAACTGCGGCGCACCTTTGCCACGGATAACATTATTTTCTCCCCCGAATTTCTGCGCGAGGGAAAAGCGCTGCACGACAATCTCTATCCCTCACGCATTGTCATTGGGGAACGATCGCCGCGCGCAGAACGCTTTGCCGCCTTGCTGCTACAAGGAGCAATCAAGAAAACAGCACCCGTGCTCTACACCGATGCCACGGAAGCGGAGGCCATCAAGCTGTTCGCCAACACTTATCTCGCCATGCGCGTCGCCTATTTCAACGAACTCGATAGCTATGCACAGATGCATACGCTGGATAGCAGACAGATTATTGAGGGGGTCGGGTTAGATCCGCGTATCGGCTCACATTACAACAATCCGTCATTTGGCTATGGCGGCTACTGTTTGCCCAAAGATACCAAGCAGCTGTTAGCCAATTATGCCAGCGTTCCTAACCGGCTGATTTGTGCCATCGTGGAGGCCAATCGCACGCGTAAAGATTTCATTGCCGATGATATCCTCAAACATCATCCCAGCGTGGTAGGCGTTTATCGTCTGGTGATGAAAACGGGCTCCGATAACTACCGTGCTTCGGCAATTCAAGGCATCATGAAACGGATCAAAGCCAAAGGGATTGGCGTGGTGGTCTATGAACCGGTACTGACGGAAGCGACATTTTTCCGTTCTCCGGTGATAAACGATCTGGCAACGTTCAAACACAAGGCGGATTTGATCATCTCAAACCGCATGGCACCGGAGTTGGAGGATGTCGCGGATAAAGTCTATACCCGCGACCTGTTTGGTTTGGATTAAATCAGTTGACCGGCCTGCTGCACACGGCGGTGACGCGCATAATACCGGCCCCACAGCAGACCGAGCGTGGCCGCAATCACCGAGCCCAACAGTACCCCGAGCTTGGCCGCGCCCAGCAGTTGCGGATCGTCAAAGGCCAGCATGGCGATAAAGATCGACATGGTAAAACCGATACCGGCGAGCAGCCCAATCAAAAACACGCCGCGCCAGGACACCTCTGGCGGTAACTGGCATCCACCAAAGCGCACCATCAACCAACTGACACCGACGACGCCCAGCAGCTTACCGGCAACCAGTGCCAACGTAACGCCGATTATCACGCCGAGGGGCCCCGCGCCCGATAAATCGATGCCATTCACGCTCACTCCCGCGTTCGCCAGGGCGAACAGCGGCATCACGCCATAAGCCACCCAGGGATGCAACGCCATCTGCACGCGAGTGACAGGCGGCAGCACTTCACGCTGAGCATGACGTAACTGCTTAAGCGGCGCGGCCAACTGTTCCGCCGCGTGCGAATCCTGATTGTGCATCAGGTCGCGCACAATGTGGGAAAGGCGCTCCAAGGGACGCTCCTTCATCACTCGCACGGAGGCCACGGGAGTGATCAGTCCCAACACCACGCCAGCCAGTGTCGGATGTGCTCCCGTCAACAAAAAGCCCAGCCAGACGATGATACCGGGAATGACGTAGGCCCACGCCGATCCGATACCAATCTTCTGTAGCCCAAACACCAGCAACACGCCCACCAGAACGGGGATCAAGCCGTTGTACTCAAGCCCACCGGAGTAGAAGAACGCGATGATCAAAACAGCGATAATGTCATCGATAATGGCTAACGCCAGCAAAAACACCCGTACATTGCCAGGAATGCCTTTGCCCAACAGTGCCAGCACCCCCACGGCAAACGCGATATCCGTTGCCGTGGGCACCGCCCAGCCTTGTTGCTGCAACGGCGCGCTGTTCACGCTCAGATAAATCAACGCGGGTACTATCACGCCGCCCACGGCGGCAGCGATCGGCAGCACCGCTTGCCGCAGGCTGCTCAGCGCACCTTCGTGAATTTCACGACGGATCTCCATACCGACCACTAAGAAGAACAGTGTCATGAAGGCGTCGTTGATCCAGAAATGCAGTGAGTGCTCGATTTCCGTATCGCCAATGCTAAACGAGAGCGGTAGGTGCCACAGTGCATGGTAGCTTTCCGCCCATGGCGAATTGGCCCACATCAATGCAACTGCCGCAGCCACAAGCAGCACAATGCCGCTAACGGCTTCAATATGAAGAAAACGTTCAAGGGTGGCGAAAGCGCGTTCCGCCAAACGCTGAGCACGGGGAATGCCCTGCGGGGACAGGTGTCGATTCATGGTTGTTATCACTCCGCGTGGCGGCCCGACCAACGCACAAACCTGTCTCACCACAACATGTGGCTAACACCCGCCACCTTTTTACCGACAATGTTGGATGAGTTCAAGTATTTTACATTGATTTACAAGCGATTTGTTAAGAAGATTCCACCATTTCCGGCACTGGCGACAGCGGGAGCTGTACCGTAAAACAGGCTCCCCCTTCTGGCCGATTGGCGGCACTGATCTCCCCGTGGTGAAGCCTCACGATCGCACGACAAATCGCTAATCCCATCCCGACACCCGGAATCGAGGACTCCTCATTACCACGGGTGAATTTCTCAAAAATATGCTGTTCGCTGCCCGAGGTAATTCCAGGGCCGTCGTCCCATACCTCGATCCTGATTTTCTCCGGCAACGCACGTGCCCGAATGCCTATCGCCCGTGCACTGCCCGCATATTTCAATGCATTTTCCAACAAGTTGGCAAATACACGTTCCAGTAGCGCACCATCGGCCTGAAGTAACACCATCTCTTGCGGTAGATCCACCTGCACCGCCTCGGCGGGCAACAGCGCCTCGAGGGATTTCAGCGCGCCGCCAATCACCTCATCCAGCGCGACCCAGTCGGTATGCAGGCGGAAGCCTTCTCCTTCAATACGCGCCATATCCAGCATGTTGTTCACCAGGCGAATGGTACTCAACGTTTGCAGGCGAAGTGCGCCGGCTTGCGATGCGTGCGGCGACCCTTCCGTGGAAAGATCGAGCAGCAGAATCTCCGCCTGACCAAACAGCACCGTCAGCGGTGTGCGCAGATCGTGAGACAACGCAGCCAGCAAGGAATTACGCAGCTCTTCCCGCTCCGCCACCAGACGTGACTGCTGCTCACGCCGCGTCAACGCCAAGCGCAGCAACGCACCGGAAATCAGCATGACAAACGTCTCCAGCAGTCGCTGCTGTTCGGGGATCAGCAGGTGGCGCAGGTTGCTTGGCTCAATAATCAGTAATCCTAACGTGTCCTCGGAAGAGATTAACGGCAGCACTTTATAAGGCACGCCGGGCAGCGTATCCGTTCCTGCACCCGCCACATGCCCTTTCTCAAAGCTCCATTTGACAATCGCAGGGTCGGGAATGGTATGCAGCAAACGCTCAGCGGGCGCGTTCAGCTTTCCCTGCGCGTCTGGTAGCCAGATTTCACAGCGGGCAAACAGTGCACTGCCCATCACCCGCTGGCAAATCGGCGCAATGTCATTCGGGGCTCGCACCCGGCTCAGCCCGTCGGCCATTTCGTACAGGTAACGCGCGCGCTGCTCACGATGTCGGGCAACCCGCGCCTGATAGCGCACCCCCGCCGTCAGGTTGCCGGTGATCGCGCCGACGGTTAGCATCACCGCAAAGGTCACCAGATACTGTGCATCGCTGACGGCAAAGGTGCCTTCCGGCGCGACAAAAAACAGATCGAACGCCACGATATTGAGGATTGCCGCCACCACCGAGGGCAAACGGCCAAAACCAATGGCAATCAACACCACGCCCAATAAATAGACCATCACCAGATTGATCGGTGAAAAGTCGGGCAAAATCCACTTGCTCACCAGCGTAATCAACGCACACAGCGCCGTCGCAGCCAGACAGCCGCGCGCTTTCTGGCACAACTTTTCCGGGCTGAGGTGTGTGTCTATACGCGGTACCGCCTGCACGTCAGGCACATCATCCAGAGCGACAATCATCAGGTCGAGATCCGGCCCAAGGCGGCTTAATCGCCGCGCAAAGCGATTAGGCAACGCCCAACGCCGCTGCGGCGGCCTTCCCACAATGATCTTGCCGAGATTATGCTCACGCGCGTAGCGCAGTACCGCTTTTGCTTCATCCGGCTCCGACAGCGTGGCGGTGACCGCACCCAGCTTTTGCGCCAACTGCAAGGTGCGCAGAATTCCACGCCGACGCGCTTCGCCCTGCCGGTGCAGCGTAGGCGTCTCGACCGTCACTGCATGCCATTCGCTCCCAAGCTTGGCAGCCAGTCGTGCGGCAATGCGCACCAGCTTTTCACTGCCGGTATTAGCGCCAATGCACAGCAGGATCGCATCACGGGTGTGCCAGACACGCTCCTCTTGCCCGCTGGCATCGCGCCAGGCGCGCATCTGATCGTCAACGCGATCCGCCGTGCGGCGCAGCGCCAGTTCCCGCAGCGCAAACAGATTCCCTTTACGAAAAAAGTTCTCGATGGCGCGCTCTGCCCGGTCGCCCACGTACACCTTGCCTTCTTTCAACCGCTGCCGCAGGTCATCCGGCGGTAAATCCACCAGTACCACTTCGGTGGCCGAGTCAAAAAAAGGATCGGGGACGGTTTCCTGCACCCGAATCCCCGTGACGCCGCTGACCACGTCATTGAGGCTTTCCAGATGCTGCACGTTCACCGTGGTCAGCACATCAATGCCCGCATCCAGCAGTTCATCGATGTCTTGCCAGCGCTTGGGATGGCGTGAACCCGGTGCGTTGGAATGCGCCAGCTCATCCATCAGAATCACGGCAGGACGCCGCGCCAGGGCGGCATCCAGATCGAACTCCAGATGACGGCGTCGTCCCGTTGCGCGTCGGGCAAGAGTTTCCAACCCTTCCAGCAGCGCAGCGGTTTCCTGTCGTCCATGGGTTTCCACCACGCCCACCAGTACATCCAACCCCTGCGCGCGCAATCGTCGCGCTTCTTGCAGCATGGCCCAAGTTTTCCCGACGCCCGCACAGGCGCCAAAGTAGATTTTCAGTTTGCCGCGCCCTTCGCGGTCAGACTGAGCCAGCAGCGCATCCGGATCGGGACGCAGGGGTTCTTCCGTCATCACAATACCTTTCAAGTCATCCTCAGTTCAGGATAGCGAAGCCTCACGGTTTCGGCACGGCATCCAGCGCCATGTTTAACGCCAGTACATTCACCACCGGTTCTCCGATAAAGGGCAACAGCGGGCGGCGCGTGTTCAAAAGTACCAGTTGGCGCAACGTGGCTTCGGGCAGATGGCGCGCTTGTGCCACTCGTGGAATTTGCCACGCCGCCGCTGCCGGAGAAATGTGCGGATCCAATCCGCTGGCGGAGGCCGTCACCAATTCCACCGGGACGAACGCATTGGCCTGGGGATTGGCCTTACGCCATTCGCCAACGCGCTGCGTGATGGCTTCATCCAATGCCGGATTGCTGGGGGCCAGGTTACTGCCAGAAGAGGCCAACGCATTATAGGGTGAGTCAGCCGTTGCCGAGGGCCGCCCCTGAAAATAATCCGGGCGGGTAAAAGACTGACCGATCAAGGCCGAACCGCGCACCTTGCCTTCTGGCATCACCAACGAGCCGTTAGCTTGTACGGGAAACCACCACTGCGCCAATCCGGTAGTCAGCAACGGGTAGCCCGCCCCGACAATCAGTGTCAGCAGGATAAAAAGTGAAATTGCAGGACGTAACAGGTTCATTGATAGTCTCCTTAAACCCAACCCAGCGCGGTCAGTATCAGGTCAATCGCTTTGATACCAATAAAAGGCACCACCAGCCCCCCCACGCCGTAAATCCACAGGTTGCGGCGCAACAGCGCGGCCGCTGGCATCGGGCGGTAGCTCACCCCTTTCAATGCCAGTGGAATCAGCAGTACGATAATCAAGGCATTAAAAATCACCGCTGACAAAATGGCCGAGGCGGGCGAATGCAGCCCCATCACGTTAAGGGTATTCAGCGGCGGATAGGTCACCGCAAAGGCGGCGGGAATAATGGCAAAATATTTAGCGACATCGTTGGCAATACTGAACGTGGTTAACGAGCCACGCGTCATCAGCATCTGCTTACCGATATGCACCACTTCGAGCAGTTTGGTTGGGTTGGAGTCCAAATCCACCATGTTGCCCGCCTCTTTTGCCGCTTGCGTACCAGAATTCATCGCCACCGCCACATCCGCCTGCGCCAGCGCAGGGGCGTCGTTAGTGCCATCCCCCGTCATCGCCACCATGCGTCCTTCCGCCTGATATTGACGAATCAGCGCCAGCTTGGCTTCGGGCGTGGCCTCCGATAAAAAGTCATCGACCCCCGCTTCCGCAGCGATGGCGGCGGCGGTCAGTGGGTTATCGCCCGTGACCATCACCGTCTTGATCCCCATGCGGCGCAGTTCAGCAAAGCGCTCTTTGATACCGCCTTTGACAATATCCTTGAGTGCCACCACGCCCATGACAGTATTATCTTCCGCCACTACCAGCGGTGTACCGCCTTTGCGCGCCACCGATTCCACCAGCGCAACCACATCCGCAGGGAAGCGCCCGCCGTTGCTTTCAACGTGCCGACGAATCGCGTCTGCCGCGCCCTTACGTAACATTTTTGGCCCGACATTGACGCCGCTCATGCGCGTTTGCGCCGAAAACGGGATAAACGTGGCGTTCAAACTCTGCAAGTCACGCTCGCGCAGATTGAATTTTTGCTTCGCCAACACCACGATACTGCGCCCTTCCGGCGTTTCATCGGCCAGTGAGGCCAACTGTGCGGCGTTCGCCAACGCGGATTCACTGATGCCGCTGGCAGGCAGGAACGCGCTGGCTTGACGGTTACCCAGCGTGATGGTGCCGGTTTTATCCAGCAGCAGCACATCCACATCGCCAGCCGCTTCCACCGCGCGCCCACTGGTGGCGATCACATTCGCTCCCAGCATACGGCTCATGCCCGCAATACCAATCGCCGAGAGCAATGCGCCAATGGTGGTAGGGATCAAACAGACCAACAGCGCCACCAGCACCGTAATACTGACAGGTGCACCGCCCCAGGCAGAAAACGGATACAGCGTCGCCGTCGCCAACAGAAACACAATCGTGAGTGAAATCAGCAAAATAGTCAGTGCCACTTCATTCGGCGTTTTACGCCGTTTGGCCCCTTCCACCATAGCGATCATGCGATCCAAAAAGGTTTCACCGGGATTGACGCTGCACCGAATCACCAGCCAGTCAGAGAGAATGCGCGTGCCCCCGGTGACCGAGGCAAAATCGCCGCCAGCCTCACGAATCACTGGTGCAGACTCACCGGTGATCGCGCTTTCATCCACGGAAGCGCCCCCGGCCAGCACTTCGCCGTCACACGGGATAATGTCACCCGCATCCACCCGCACATAATCGCCTTTGCGCAGGCTGTCTGCGGCAACTTTTTGCTGGGCAGACTCTGGCTCAGGACCAGAGAGCTTTTTCGCCCAATTGGTGCGCGTAATGCCTTTTAAGCTCTCGGCCTGCGCCTTACTGCGCCCTTCCGCCAGCGCTTCGGCAACATTGGCAAACAGCACGGTGAACCACAGCCACAGGCTAATGACCGCCGTAAAGCCCAGTTGTCCCTCACTCCACCCCAGCGCCATGCCCACGGCCAACAATGTGGTGAGAATGCTGCCCAGATACACCACAAACATCACCGGGTTACGGTATTGCACGCGGGGGCTAAGCTTGGTCAATGATTCAGCCAGCGCAGCACGCCACAGTGTGCCGCGTTGTGAAGACGCGATTTGATGTGTCATAGAATTCTCCGGCGATTAGCGCGCCAGTAACTGCAAATGTTCGATAACAGGCCCCAGCGCCAGCGCAGGGATAAACGTCAGTGCGCCAACCAGCAACACGGTGCCGATAATCAGCGCGACAAACAGTGCGCCGTGCGTCGGCAACGTGCCGGGGCTGGCAGGCTGGATCTTGCGCGCCGCCAGTGAACCGGCAATCGCCAGCAACGGGATAAAGGGCGCAAAGCGTCCAATCAACATCGCTGCGCCCAACAGCAGGTTCCAAAACGGCGTATTGGCAGAGAGCCCGGCAAAGGCGCTGCCGTTGTTGTTGGCCGCAGAAGAGAGCGCATAGAGTACTTCGCTAAAACCGTGCGGCCCCGGGTTGAACATTCCCGCGCGCCCGGCATCGGTCATCATCGCCAGCGCCGTACCCAACAGCACCAGTGACGGGGTGATCAGGATATAAATCGCCGCCATCTTCATTTCCGGTACACCAATTTTCTTTCCCAGGTATTCCGGCGTGCGGCCAATCATCAACCCGGCAATAAACACTGCCAGCAGCACGTTCATCAACATGCCGTACAGCCCCGAGCCAACACCGCCAAACACCACTTCGCCCAGTTGCATCAACCACAGCGGAATCATTCCCCCCAGCGCGGTAAAGGAGTCATGCATAGCGTTGACCGCCCCGCACGATGCCGCCGTGGTGATCACGGCAAACAGGCTGGAATTGAGAATACCAAAGCGGCTCTCCTTCCCTTCCCAGTTCATCGCACTGTCCGCGCCAAGCAGCGTCAAATTCGGGTTGCCCTTCACTTCTGCCATCATGACCAACACTGCCGCCACCACAAACATCAGCGTCATGGCCCACAGCAGCGTTCGTCCCTGCGCCCGGCTGCGCACCGTTTCGCCAAAGGTGAAACACAGCGCGGCCGGAATCAGGAAAATCGCCAGCATCTGTACAAAATTGGTTAACGCGGTGGGGTTTTCGAACGGGTGAGCGGAGTTGGCATTGAAAAAGCCGCCGCCGTTGGTGCCGATCATTTTGATCGCTTCCTGCGACGCCACTGGCCCCATCGGCAGCGTCTGCTGTGCGCCTTCAAGCGTGGTGAGCGTCAGGTAGGGGTTAACATTCTGAACCCCCCCCTGACTGACCAGAAACAGCGCCATCAGCAGCGACAGCGGCAACAACACAAACAGCGTGATGCGCGTCAGATCGCGCCAGACGTTGCCAAGTGCGTCGGTGCTCTGACGGGAAAAGCCACGCATCAGCGCAAACAGCACCGCGATCCCAGTAGCAGCCGATAAGAAATTCTGTACCGCAAGCCCCACCATCTGGCTGAAATAGCTCAGGGTGGATTCCCCAGCGTAAGATTGCCAGTTGGTGTTACTGACAAAACTGATGGCGGTATTCAGCGCCAAATGCCAGGACAAACCGGGCAACTGCTGCGGGTTATAGGGCAAGCTACCCTGCGCCATCAACAGTACCATCAGAAAGCACAGCCCAAGGGCGTTAAACAGTAAAACGGCGCACAGATACTGACGCCAGTTCATGTCGCCATCTGACACGCCGCACACGCGCCAAATCCCCTGTTCGAACGCCGCCACGCCGGGTAAAGCGCGATCGAGCACCATCCCCGCCATCAACCGACCTAACGGCTGGGCCAGCACCAATAACACGGCCAGAAAGCTGGCCAGAAGTAAAAACGCATTGGCCGCCATCAGAATTCCTCCGCCCGAAACAGGGCGTAAAACAGATAGCCCAGTAACAGAAATACCAGCACGATGCCGGTCATCAGTCCCACATTCACGGTTTATCTCCCCGCGTGTATTGAATGTGGATCGAGTGTAAGAATCAGGGCGTAAAAATGTCGTTAATATCGCAGGCGGGGGTGTAAAAAAGGTATAAAAATGCCGGGAGCATAACCCGCTCAATCAGCATCGATAAGCTGGCCGTGTTAACACGAAGGGATCACAGCAGGCCTTGCAGCGCAGGTGCCGTCATACTGGCATCAAACGGAATGATATCTGCATGGGCCAGCCCCAGTTTCTGAAACGGATCCTGACTCAGGCGCGCCTGCAACTGTTCGAGGCTGTCGCTTTTCGCCAAAATGACACCGCCAGTGCGCGGAATACGGCGGCCCGATGCGAGAAAAATACCGTCAGCATAGCCTTGTTTTAACCATTCCACATGGGCAGGAATCTGTCCATCAATCGCTTCAAGCGGCTGCACATACGTCAATACCACCACATAAACCACACTCATTGTAATTTCCATGTATTACGTAAGGGATAGTGTAAGGCTACTCCTCGACAGGGGAGGCATGAAGCGCTTTTTTGTTAGAGAATCTCAGGCATATGTCAGTGGATGGCTGATGTCAGGATCGCGGGCAAAAAAAAAGACCTTTCGGTCTATTTTTTAATGTGCTGTAGAATTATTGAGCATTCCACACATCACATTTTGGAGCGGGAAACGAGACTCGAACTCGCGACCCCGACCTTGGCAAGGTCGTGCTCTACCAACTGAGCTATTCCCGCTTATGAAGTGCATTTCGAACAATCGTAACACATTGAATATACTAAACTTATTCAATATTTCGTGTTAGCGGTGAGCATTATGTACCAATCATTTCAGGCTGGCAAGCCCTTTTCTGTGAAAATGCGCGCAAGTGGTCATTCCCTGCGCGCTGGTGCTCAATACCTTGCCAACTCAGTACTCGCGTGAAAAATCGACTTCACCGCGCAACGCTGCACCCTGGGAGTAACGCTGCAAATTATCCAGGAACAGGTCAGCCATCAGCGCTGGCACCATCGGACCGGCAATGTGCGGCGTCAACGTCAACTGGGGCGTGAACCAGAAAGGGTGTTCCGGCGGCAGCGGCTCCTGACGAAAAACATCCAGCACCGCTCTCGCCAGTTTTCCTGCACGCAGTGCCTCTACCAGATCGTCATCGACCACGGACGTACCGCGGCCCACGTTGATAAATACCGTGGAGGGCTTCATGCATGCGAACAAGTCTGCGTTATACAGATTCTGCGTTTTCGGCGTATCCGGCAGCAGATTCACCACATAGTCTGCCAGCGCCACGTCGTGCGCCAGCGCGTCAATCCCCGATACGCGCGCAAAACCGGGCAATGCCCGCGGTGTATTGACGATCCCATGTAGCGTTACGCCAAATGACCGCAGCATGGCGGCCACCTCAGCACCAATATCGCCCGCGCCAACGATCAATAAGGTTTTACCTGTCAACAGCCCGGACAGGTGGCGATCCCACTCCTGACGTTGCTGCTGTGCCTGTAATGCGAACAAACGCTGCTCATGGGCCAACAGATGCGCCAGGATGTATTGTGCAATCGGCTGACCAAACACCCCGACGGCGCGACTCAAACGGTAATCTTGCGGGAGATCCGCTGCAAGCAGTGGCTTGAAGCCAGCCCAGGTAGATTGCAGCCATGCAGGGCGGTGCCCTGCGGCCAACAACGATACCGCCCGGTCCGGCTCACCAAGCCAAATGTTACAGCGCGCGACGGCATCTTCTCCGTCATCAGGAAGGCAATAGGCCAACCCCGACGCTTTCGTGCTTAACAGCGCACGCAGCTCCTCTGCCCGAGATTCCAATAAAAGAATCGCCTCCATTTCTCCCCCTCGCGTTATCAACGGTAGCCGTAAAAAAAATCACAGCTACCCTACCCGTAGCGAGAAGCCTGTGGCAACCCTTTCAGCATGCAGGCCCGTTTTCTGATAGACGTTACTCTTCTTCTTCTTGTGATTCGCCAATATGGTTCACCATGTCCAACAACATGGTGGTGACATGGTGATCCGCCACGGTATAAAAAATCTGGCGTGACCGGCGCTCCCGCTTCACCAAGCGCGCGCCGCGTAGCAGGCGTAAATGGTGGCTCACCAATGACGGTGAAAGCGCCAGATTTTGCGCAATGTCACCGACGGCATGTGGCCCCGTCAGGCAGAAATGCAAAATGCGCAAACGGGTGGGATCCCCCATCAGACGAAACGTTTCTGACAGGATGGTTGTTTCATGCAGAGAAAGCATGGCATGACGACTCAATGTGCGTGCCCTCGCGTAACAGATATGTCCGTATCATGATGATGAGAATGATCGTCATGATGTTGATGTGTTTCCTTCAAGGGTGACAGGCTGCACCTACAGGCCGCCTGATCTTCATCCCCCCAGTCAATGGCAACCGTTGCGTGTTCTACGTGAAAACGGTCATAAAGCTCGCGCTCTACCTGCCGAACCACCTGACGCACGTCCGCCCCCTCGTTGGCGCGTACATGCAATGTGGCCAGGGTGCGCCCCGATGTGATCATCCACACGTGCACATGGTGGATGTCTGCCACTCCCGTTACGCTGTCTTTAAGGTAGCGTTCAATCTCTTGCGGCATGGCATTGGCGGGAGCCCCTTCCAAGAGTATGTGCAGCGATTTTGTCAATAACGCCCATGCGCTGCGCAAAATCAGCACGGACACCACCAGCGACAAAATAGGGTCGATGGGGGTCCAGCCGGTAAAATAGACCACAATAGCCGCCGCGATAGCACCGATAGAACCGAGCAGATCGCCCATCACATGCAGCGCAGCGCCTTTGATATTGACATGCTCGCTGTCGCCGCGCGTCAATATCCAGAACACCACAATATTCACCAGCAGCCCAATCACTGCCACGACCAGCATCGGCCCTGCCAGAACCTCATGAGGCTGGCGAAAACGCAGCCAGGCTTCGTAGGCTATCCAAATGACGATAGCAAACAGCGTCAGCGCATTGATAAACCCGGCAATGACTTCAAAGCGTAAATAGCCAAAGGTGCGCTTGGTGTCTGCATGACGACGACCAAAACGAAAGGCAGCATAGGACAACGCCAGTGCCGCGGCATCCGTCAGCATATGTCCCGCATCCGCCAGCAGCGCCAACGAACCGGAAAGCACACCACCCACAACTTCTACCAGCATAAAGGTAAAAGTAATCACAAAAGCGATCAGGACCTTGCGCTCATTCGACGGCGTTACCGCCGGTGCATGGTCGTGAGCATGATCGTGGTGAGAATGGGACATTGAACCTCCCCTGCCTTTAGGTAATTTAATATATGAATACACATTCATATATTAAAAGTCAAGCAATGCAAACAGGTGCTCGGTCGCAACGATCGCCATACTCAACCGTATTATTCTCATGCCAGGTAGGCATCAAGATCTCATTTCAAGTTATGCAGCTGTTGATGAATCTCCGCCAACACGCCGTTAGCACGCTGATACTCTGCCCGTTTTTTACTGGCAACATCGTCGAGGCTTTTGCGTGCGATGTGCAGCGGCAACTGGCACACGCCATCAGGTCGCAGTTGCCCTCCCACGGAGAGCCAAAAGCTTTCATAATCAGCATGAAAACTGGTTTTCTTTTTACGCCAGTAGCGCCAATTCTGATAAACATGGGTATGATTTCCCACGGCTATCATGCACTCAATGCCTAATAACTCGCCCAGTACACAGGCCGTTTCCAGTACCAGCCGTTTAGGGAACAACCCATGGCAATCGCGCGTCACCTGCGAGATACGCGCCTTCTGCTGTTGCAAGTGCCGCGTTGGCCCTTGTAATCCGCCGATAAACAACGCTCTGCGTCCTTCGAACTGCACTACCGTCATGGTCATGCGCGCCAGCGGCATCCCTTCAGTACACAGTTGGAGCGTTATCTCACCCTCTTTATCCAGTGATGAGTGGGAACCCAAGAGCAATGCGTAAGCCGCACCGCTTTTGCCCTGAAAATTCACGATCGGGACACCGCCAGGCGTCAGCATCAGGCGACGTAACCTTGGATTGGCACAGGCAACGGCATCATAGTGGTAACAAAGTGCGGCCAAGGCGTTGCGCGCAGAAAAACGGCTGGAGAGATACGGCCGTTGAAGTTTATCGGGCAGCGCCATTTGGGCATACAGCATCTGCGCCCGCTGTGGGTGACTGGCAATGTAGTGGAGCCAGTTCAGCGTCAAAACAGGGTGAAGGAGCGAGCGCGCCAGAAATTTAAGACGGTAGGCGGGCTTTAGCCAAACGCTCTTCTCATCGGGGTGAATATCCCCGCGCAGCAGATGGCTCAGTAACTGCCAGCGGCTCATCGGGGATGATATTTCATCAAAGGTTGCAAGTGCCATAAGCGATAATAGTGTTGATTCGGAAACAGACCCCTATCTCTATCAGCCGCTGGCTAAACCGTTATGCAATCATCTTTCAGGAAGCAACCCAACCCTGGCTTTGTTTATGATTGGTTTATGAGAATGCATCACATCGACCTGTCGCTGCCGCTGTGATGCTCCCCTCGTATCAGGACAAGCGCGGATAAATCCCGGGACCAATAGGCAATCCCAACACATACCAGACGACCAACAAAATCAGCCACACGGTAAAGAACACGATGGGATAGGGAATCACCAATGAGTAGTAGGTCCCCAGCTTGGCATCCTTGACGTAGCGCTGTAAAAAGGCCAGAAACAGCGGGAGGAAGGGGGAGACCGGTGCCAGCGGAATCACCGATGAGTCTGCAACGCGAAACACAATTTGCGCGAAAGCCGGATGAAAGCCCAGCAGCATAAACATCGGTACAAAAATCGGTGCCAGTATCGACCAGATGGCAGAGCCGCTGGCGATAAACATGCATAAGAACGCAGACAGGAAAATCAGACCGACGAAAGCGGGGATGCCGGTCATGCCTAATGCCTCCAGCAGGTCGGTGAGTCCGATGGCAATAAATTTTCCCATGTTGCTCCAGTTAAAGAAGGCAACAAACTGTGAAAGGGGAAACACCATCACGATAAAACCGGCCATCCCTTTCATCGGATCCACCATCAGTTGCGGCAGATCGTTTTGTGATTTTATCTGCCCAGTGACAATGCCATAAGGGATGGAAACGACGAAAAAGAACAGAATAATCAAGGGAACAATCCCCTGAATAAACGGAGATGGCATCACGGTGTGTTTCACCGGATCGCGCAGCGGCCCCCACTCCGGCACCACCAGCAAAGCCACCAGCGTCAGAAATACCAGCGCCGCAATCCCACTGGCGCGCAGCCCTCGGTTTTGCGCCGGCGTTAACTGCGCCAAATGTTCGTGACGTTCACTTTGATAAGGCGGCAAACGCGGCTCAACAAACTTGTCAGTGACCAGTGCGCCAACGATAGTTAACACCACCACGGAGGCGGACATAAAGAACCAGTTGTCCACCACGCTAACGTGAATTGCCGGGTTGATCGCCTTTGCCGCTTCGGTGCTGAGACCGGAGAGCAGTACATCGGTGGTGACAATCAGCATATTCGCGGTAAAACCAGAGCCAACGCCGGCAATGGCGGCCAACAATCCGGCAACCGGGTGCCGGCCCACGGCCAGAAAGATTAACGCGCCCAGCGGTGGCATCACTACCAGTGCCGCATCGGATGAGATATGACTAAAGAACGCGATAAACAACACCATGTAACTGGCATACCGCGCGCTGACACGCGCCGCCATCTTGTACATCAGCGTTTGCAGCAACCCCACCCGCTCAGCCAACCCGGCACCCAGCACCAGCGCCAGAATCGCCCCCAACGGAGCAAAACCGCTAAAATTCTTGATAACGTTGGGCAATATCCACTGCAACGCGTCGACGCTGAGCAAGTTCTTGACCTGTACGGTTTCACCGTTGGCAGGGTTCACTGCCGTCAGCCCCAGCCAGGAAAACAACGCGCTCGCGACCATCAACGCGACAATCAAATACACAAACAACAGAAAGGGATTGGGGATCTTATTGCCGATCCGTTCAACCCACTTAAATAATCCTCCTGGCGGCATCTGCTCGCTTTGCGTTGCAACACTCATGGTGCTTCCCCCGTACTCGATGTGTGATGTGATGTTGTAGATAGGTGTTTTTTTGTTATGTCGTTTTCGTTATGTCTGTGGCCGGGTACAGCCGGTGCGCGGCGGGAACGACGCAGCGCAACCGGTTGCTATCCAGCAAATCTGAAGCGTGCTACCCCTGTAAAGGCGCGGGCTGGATACCCGCAGGGATCGGGCAATGATAAGGTCTCTCCTGCCGTGCCGCCTGCCACTCCTCACGGCAGGCTTGCAATAGCGCGGCGTCGCCAAACAGCGCCAGCGCCGTGGCAGACATCACCTTCGCCGCTTGCACCATGCCTTTGTGCGCCAGCGATGTCCGCCCCTGCGCCACTGCTTGCCAGGTGTGCAAAGGCGTACCGATGGCATAGCAGGGGCTAAAACATTGTGCAGTGGGCACCAGCCAACTGACGTCACCCACATCCGTTGAACCCGGCAGTACCGCTTCGGTAGGTGCATAAGGGGCAACACGTTCTGTCAGCGTTTTATCGCGCAAGGTGCGGGTAAAGACGACACCTTCGGTACCTCCTGTGCGCGCTATCGTCGATAAGTTGCTGACGATATCCTCATCGCTCAGCGTGCGGGCGATGTCAGCCGCGTAGGCCCGCTCATCGGCATCGTATTCTGGGACGCCAAACGCCTTCACAAAGCCATACATCGCCTGTTCCAGGATGCGGTTAGGGGCATAGTTGGAACAGGCTTTATCAAATCGCACCGTCAGCGTGGTTTCTGTCATCAGCGCGGCACCTTGCGCGATTTTCACCACGCGCTCATAAATTGCTTGAGCGTCATCCATCTGAGGCGCACGTACCAGATAAAGCACTTCGGCATCCGCCTGAATTACATTGGGGGCATGACCGCCGGTGTCTGTCACGGCGTAGTGCAACCGAGCTTCCGGGATAATATGTTCTCGCAGGAAATTGGCGCCGGTGTTCATTAACGTCAGCGCGTCCAGTGCGCTACGACCAAGGTGAGGGGCCGCCGCCGCATGCGCAGCTTTGCCTTTAAAACGAAATGCCGCCTGAATATTTGCCAGCGTCGGCGTGCAGAACATGCCACCGAAGGTTTCTGGATGCCAGGTCAGGGCGGCATCGACATCATCAAATACCCCTTCACGCGCCATAAAGGTTTTGCCTGAACCGCCCTCTTCCCCTGGGCAGCCATAAAAGCGAACAGTGCCCGACTGCGGATACCGTTCCAGCCAGGCTTTAACCGCCAGCACCCCGCCCAGCCCTGCGGTTCCCAGTAAGTGGTGACCACAGCCATGGCCGTTACCGCCCGCCGTCACCGGTGATGCAACCGCACACCCCGCCTGTTGGCTAAGCCCGGTCAAGGCATCGAACTCACCGAGCAGCGCGACAATCGGTTGACCGCTGCCAAAGCTTGCGACAAAAGCGGTATCGATATTGGCAATACCGCGCTGCACCTGAAACCCTTGCGCCTCCAATTCCCCCGCCAGCCGCTCTGCGCAGTAGTGTTCGGTAAAGCGGGTTTCAGGGTGATCCCAGATATCATCTGAAATCGCCGCCAGTTGCGCGGTGCGCGGCGTGAGGAACTGATTGATGAAATCCACGATGGATGCCGTCATTTCAGCCTCCAAAGTCGTTAATGTTGAGTGCCAGCAGCGCCAACGTGGTGACGGCTACCGTCATTACGCTCTCATCAAAATCAAATTTTTCGTTGTGATGCCCGGCGCTGAGGTCCGTACCAAACACCACATAAGAGGCCAGACCGCCGTGGGCTTTTACCCGCTCCATCAGGTAAGTGGCATCTTCCGATCCTGCGGCGTCGGTTTGACTGTCGATGATGTGCGTCAACGCTGGCACCTGTTCGGCCTGCTGGTGGATGAACGCCACCCATGCCGGACTGGGTTTGCTGCTTTGCGCAGCCCCCATTAGAGCAACATCCACTTCAACGCCGTGCATGTGGGCAGCGCCCTCAATCACTTTTAGCGCGTGTTGGTAGACGAAATCGTTAACCTCATTGGTTGAACCTCGCGTTTCCACTTTCAGGGTGGCGCGAGACGGCACCACGTTACGCCCCGTCCCCGCCTGAAGCACACCGACATTAATACGCGAACTGCCTGCGCTGTGGCGCGGAATGGCGTGTAACCCCAGTGTCGCCTGCGCGGCTGCCAACAGAGCATTGCGTCCTTCTTCCGGTCGCCCGCCAGCGTGTGATGCAATCCCACGGTAGGTCACGTCCAGTTTGGTGGTCGCCATAAAGGTATCGTTGCCGCACACCACGTGACCACGCGGCACGCCGGTGCCAATATGAATCGCAGTAAAATAGTCGACATCATCAACCACGCCAGCGTCTGCCATTGATTTCCCCCCACGCGTGCCCTCTTCAGCAGGTTGAAACACAATCTTGATGGTGCCGCACAGTTGCTCACGCATCGCCATCAATACCTGAGCCAGACCCAGGCCAATGGTGGTATGGCCATCATGCCCACAGGCATGCATCATGCCCGCGTTGCACGAAGCAAAGCCTTCACGGAAAGGACGATGGTCATCCGTCAGTTGTTCGTTAAGATCCAACGCATCCATATCCACGCGGTAGCCAATAACCGGACCGGGGCGCCCAGTGTCCAGCGTGGCGACCAGACCGGTAAAACCGCCGGAGAAATGAGGCAGCCATTGCGGCAACGCGCCTTGCTCCAGTGCGCGCTGTCACAGCCTGCGCTGACCAAAGCGGTTCAGGAATTAGAAAATAATCTGGGTGCGCGACTGTTTCTGCGCCATCGGCAAGGCATGGTATTGACGGATTGCGGCGAAGCCTATTTTCGTCATGCCAGTCTGATCATGGAAGAGTTGCGCGTAGCGCGAGAAGATATCCAGCAGCGGCTCGGACAAGCCTCAGGCCGCGTCAACATTGGCATTGGTGCCAGCGTTGCCCATACGGTCATGCCTGAGATCATCAAGCGCTTCCATCGTCTTTACCCTCAGGTCAAACTGCGTATTACTGAGGGGCAATTGGTCGCCATGATCCATGAATTGCGCCAGGGAGAGCTGGATTTCACCATCAATACCTATTCGGGCTCATCCTATGATAACGAGCTGTTATACGAAAAACTGATGGAAAAAGAGTATTGCGTGGTAGTTAGGCGCGATCACCCGTTGGTGCACGTCAATAGCCTGGAGGATCTGATGGAGTATGAATGGACGATGCCCACGCCGCGCGGCAGTTATTACACCCAGTTGTATGAGCTGTTTGCCACCTTGCCCAAGCAGCCGCGCGTGAGCGTTACCTGCGAGACACTGCTCTCCAACATCAGCCTGGTGACCCAGACTGATTTTATCAGCATTCTGTCACGCGATATCACGCGCGACCCTATTCTGGGTGAACGGCTACGCGTGCTGGAGTTGGACCAGCCGCTTCCCAAAGCGACGTTCTATTTGATGCAGCGCAAAGATACCATGCTCTCCCCGATGGGGGCGCAACTGGCAAAGCTGTTTCGCCGCTACTGCCAGCAATAGTGCCTGCGACAGCCACGGCGGGCTCGGTTAATCCAGATCCTGACCGTTGCTGGCGATCACTTTCTGGTACCAGGCAAAGGATTTTTTCTTGCGCCGCTCCAGCGTGCCGTTGCCAAGATCGTCGCGATCGACATACACAAAACCGTAACGCTTGCTCATTTCCCCGGTCGATGCCGCGACCAAGTCGATACAGCCCCAGGTGGTGTAGCCGATAACCGGGATACCGTCATCGATCGCATCGCCCATGGCGCGGATGTGTTCACGCAAATAGCTGATGCGGTAATCGTCTTCGATCTCACCGTTGGCATTGATCTCATCGCGTGCACCCAACCCGTTTTCCACCAGAAACAGCGGCTTCTGGTAACGGTCGTACATCATGTTCATGGTGATGCGCAGGCCGAGCGGGTCGATGCCCCAGCCCCATTCACTGCGGGTAATATGCGGATTAGTAAGGGATTTAACAATATTGGCTGCGCTGCTGTTGTGCTCATTCATCTCCGCTGAGGCACAGCGTGAGGCGTAGTAACTGAATGAGACAAAATCGACGGTGTTTTTCAGGATGTCAGCATCACCGTCCTGCATCTCGATATGAACACCTTTCTCACGGAACACCCGCGCGGAATAGGACGGGTAAGCGCCACGTGCCTGAACATCAATAAAGAACAGGTTTTCCCGATCCTTTTCCAGTGCCGCCCACACATCTTCTGGCTTACACGACCACGGATAAAAGTTTCCCCCTGCCAGCATGCAGCCTACCTGATTTTCAGGGTTGACCTCGTGCGCGATCCGGGTCGCCAGCGCGCTAGCAATCAACTCATGGTGCGTGGCCTGATACTTCACCTGATCCTGATTTTCTCCCGGTTCGAACACCAGACCGGCACCGGAGAACGGGCTGTGCAGCAGGATATTGATCTCGTTGAACGTCAGCCAGTATTTCACCAGCCCATCGAACGCTTCGAAGCAGGTGCGCGCATAGCGGGTGAAAAACTCCACCATCTTGCGATTGCGCCACGAGCCATACTCGGTGACCAGATGCATCGGCACATCAAAATGGCACAGCGTCACCAACGGTTCGATACCGTATTTGCGGCATTCGCTGAATACCGCATGATAAAAGGCGATACCTTCCGGGTTCGGCGTCAGTTCGTCGCCCTTCGGGTAGAGGCGGCTCCAGGCGATGGACGTGCGGAACACGGTAAATCCCATCTCCGCCATCAGTGCGATATCTTCCTTATAGCGATGATAGAAATCGATCGCCTGATGGCTGGGGTAGAACTCGTCGTCACGCAGCGTAAAACGCTTCTCCTGCCCCAATTTTACCGGCAAACGGGCAGGACCGTGCGGGATCATATCCACGGTGGTCAACCCTTTTCCACCTTCCCGATAAGCGCCTTCTGACTGGTTTGCCGCCAGGGCGCCCCCCCATAAAAATCCGTCTGGAAATATCGCTGCTGACATGAATCACCTTCTTTTTATTAACTAACGCTGGTGGCCTGCACAGGTTCACTGGTCTTGGCTTTGGTTGGCTGCGCTTCCTCTTCGGTTTCAGGGATATCCTCAAAGCCGAGAATAAGTGTCAGCACAAACGACAACACCACCGCCAAAATCATCACGGCCACCACCCACACAATGCTCATCGGGTTGGCCGGATCGAAAAATTGCACACTGGTAAACAGCCCGGGTGACGCCATGGAGTGGCTGGCAAGACCGCCAATTCCGGCGACCGCGCCGCAAATAAAACCACTGATCAGGCTGGCAATCAGCGGACGTTTCAACCGCACCGCCACGCCGTACAACGCCGGTTCGGAAATCCCGGCCACAATGGCGGATGCCGCTGCCGCCAACGCCGTCTGACGCAACTCGCGGTTTTTAGTACGGAATGCCACCGCCAGCGAGGAGCCACCGAGCGACAGGTTGGCACCGATTTCTGAAGGCATCACCATGCCCTCTTTACCGGTTTCCGCAATGGTTTGAATAATGGTCGGGGTAAATACGCGGTGCATACCGGTCATGACCAACAGCGGCCACAGCGCCCCCATGATCGCCACCGATAACCATCCCAGATAGCCGTGGATGGTATAAACGATGGAAGAGATGCCGCTACCAATCCAGATCCCCAACGGGCCGATAATCACAATGGCGATCGGCGCAGAGACCAGTACGATCAGCATCGGTTTCAGGAAGTTTTTCGTCACTGCTGGCGTTATGCGATCGATGCCTTTTTCGATGTACGACAGGATCCAGGTCATGCACAGCGCCGGAATAACCGTATAGGTATATTTCACCGCCGTGACCGGAATAAACGCCAGTTCGACCACCTGCCCTTGCGCCGCTTTTGCCATCAGGTCAATAAAGTTGGGATGCACCAGCACGCCCGCAATGGCAATAGCCAGCGACATGTTGGTTTTGAATTTAAGTGCTGCCGAGGCCGCCACCATGATAGGCAGGAAGAAGAACGCACCGTCGCCGATCACATTGAGGATCACCAGCGTTGAGGAGCCCTTCTCAAACACGCCGAACATGTCGAGGATCATCGCCAGCAGTTTCACCATCGAACCGCCGATAATCGCCGGGATCAGCGGCGACATGGTGCCAATCAGCGCGTCCAGAATGCCTGCGCCAATGCTTTTTAAGGTGATTTTGCGTTTAGCATCGGGCAGCGTGCCCGCAGCACCCGCCGGACCGAGCTTCAACACTTCCTGATAGGCTTTCGCCACGTTGTTGCCAATAATCACCTGGCACTGCGTTTCGGTGTTCACCACCCCCATCACGCCGCTGATGGCTTTGAGTGTCGGGTTGTCGACCTGCGTTTTATCTTTTACCACGAAGCGCAAACGCGTCATGCAGTGCGTCACTGCTTCGATGTTTTCCAGTCCCCCCAGCGCATCCACAATAGCGCGAGAGACAGTTTCATAATTCTTGGACATAAGTGGGTTATCTCTTGGTGTCGGTGCGGAAAAAATCGCCATAGGGAACCGGTTCCACAAAATCATGAAACGTTTCACAGCGCCAAACAAGAGAGGAAAACCATTAATTTTCCTTTTCGTGATAACGATCACCTACCGTTAACAAGACCGCTTCAACGAAGCTACTGAAAAGCAACGGCAAAATGGGTAGACTGTCGCAAGATGACTATTTAGCGGGTAACAGTACATGACAACCATTCTTGAGGTGGCAAAGAAGGCCGGGGTCGCCAAATCGACGGTATCGCGCGTGTTGTCAGGTAACGGTTACGTCAGTCAGGAAACAAAAGATCGCGTATTCAAAGCGATAGAAGAGAGCGGCTATCGCCCTAATCTGTTGGCGCGTAACCTCGCTGCGCAGAAATCACAAACCATTGGGCTGGTGATCACCAATACCCTGTATCACGGCACTTACTTCAGCGAACTGCTGTTTCAAGCGGCAAAAATGACCGAAGCGCACGGCCGCCAACTGCTGCTGGTGGATGGCAAACACAGCGCGGAAGAAGAGCGCGCCGCGATTCAATTCCTGATCGATTTACGCTGCGATGCCATCATCATCTACCCGCGTTTTCTCACCATTGATGAAATGGATCAGATCATCAGCCAGCATAAACAGCCCATCATGGTGCTGAACCGCCGGTTACGGGTGAATGACAGCTACTGTATTTACTCCGATCAGCATGAATCCAGCCGCCATGCCGTCAACCATCTGATAGAACAGGGGCATCGTGAAATTGCCTTTATCACTGGCGCGTTGGATTCGCCCACGGGGATGGAACGCCTCGCTGGCTACAAAGCCGCACTGGAACAGCACGCGATTCCCGTGGATGAACGCCGTATCGTTCTCGGTAAGTGGGCACTCACCAATGGTGTTGAGGCCGTCAATACCCTGCTCGACAATCAAGTCAGTTTCTCAGCGTTGGTCGCCAGCAATGACGATATGGCCATTGGCGCGCTCAAGCAGCTCTATACGCGCGGCGTTGGCGTGCCCGAGCAGGTGTCGGTCATTGGTTTTGATGACTTGCCCACGGCGGCGTTTACCATCCCTTCGCTCTCCAGTGTGAAAATGCCGTTGGGCGAGATGATTCAAGAGATCATCAACCAACTGCTGTCCATGCTGGATGGTGGCACGTTGCACCAACGCAAGGCCTATCCTGCATCATTGATCCTGCGCGATTCGGTGACGACGGGACCGTTTTATCGCTAGTTTTTTCACCGATGCGGTGTCAACGATGTCGTGATATCATACGGTTACGTAAGGATACGCGAACTCAAACCGATGTTTTTCAGCCGCCCCAAGACCCTCGGCGACCTGATCAAATCAGGCAGCCTCAAAAAGATCCAGCAGCGCATCGACGCTGCCAACTGCAATCAACCTGATGAGCACGGCTACGCGCCGCTGCACTATGCCGTCATCTATCGCGAAGCGAAGATTGCACGCTACCTGCTGTCGCAAGGGAGCGAGCCGCTGATCGGTGAACAGGGCAGACACCTTCCCGCGATAAACGAGGTCGTCAATTCACTCTGTTTGCCGCTGATTGAAGCGTTTCTCGATTCCGGTATCTTCCTGCCGGAATATATCGATGGCTTACCGCTGCTGCACCATCTGGTGCGACGTAAAGATCTGAAAGAGAAACACGTCGCGTTCTTTCTGCAACAGGGGTTGGATCTGAACGCGATCGATACCCGGGCCAGCGGTAAAACGGTGCTTGCCTACTACCTGAGCCAGGAACACATCACCATTGATACCCTGCGTCTGCGTTGGCTTATAAGCCTGGGCGCGGACGTCAACCGGGCAGAACAGCCGTGGGCAACGCCGCTCTATTGCGCGCTGACCAACGGTACGCTGTACAACACCCAGGACAAACTCAGCATTACCACCTTCACCAGCGTACTGGATGAGCTGGAGAAAGGCGGGCTGCAACACGATCTGGATTTGGACAGTTGCCATTATTTCGGTATCGGGCTGGAAGCGCTCAAACGCGGGCACTTCGCTGGTTTTATCCGGCTGCTGCAAGCCGGGATCAGTATTCCTGATGATGAGAAAGGGGAGATCGTTAATTTTCTCACCAGCGAAAACTTCCGTCCAAAACAGGTAAAACTGATTTTCGAGTTGAACCAAAGTCAAGGGTATGAGCTTCCTCTCAGTATCCTGATACATGATTCGCGTACCATCCGGCAGATCATTGACGAATTGCCGCATGATGCCCCCAATATCAACACCCTGTTTATCGATATCGCCACCGCAACCGGTCTTCGGCGGGATGAAAAGCTCTCCCTGTTGGGCACCCTGCTGGACAAAGGCGCTGACATCAATGCGTCGGGTGCCTGGTCTCATTTCAAGATCAGCATCCTGCACACCGTCGTCGGTTGGCCCGACGATGTGGAACACAGTCAGGCTCTGCTGCCCTGGCTGCTTGAACGCGGTGCAGCCATTGAGTGTCATGGCCTGTCCGCGTTTTATCTGGCGGTGTGGTTTGGCCACATGGAGACTGCCAATTTGCTGGCAATGCGCGGTGCCAATCTCACCTGGGTCGATTGTAAACAGGGTACGGTGTTCTCTTACCTTTTCACCCAGAACCCCCACGGAGAACGGATGCGCCTGAGCAAGGTATCCGCCGTGTTGCGCCGTTTGCAGGGTATCTATCGCAGCAAAGGACAGTCCTTGCCCCTCGCAGAGCCGTTCCATTATAACCAGCATGACTATGCGCCACTGAGCACCACCCATACGCTTGCGGCGTGCATTGCGCTGTACGATGCAGAGTATTTTATTCCCTTGGCTCGCACCCTGCTGGATATCGGTTGGCCGCTGAATGCCGCGATTAATGACGAACATTTCAACGGCAACATGATCGCCTATTATCTGGAGTACGCCAAAGCCGGTGAGGATATCAGCCTGCTGCTCGATACCCTGCCGGAACCCCTCGATGTCACCAGTGAGATATCTGGCGATCCGCTACAGCGCGCCATCGGTTCCCGCGTGTCGCTGGAAACTGTCCAACGTCTGATCGTCGGTAACGATCCGAATCGGATTATTGGCAGGAAGATCAAAGGCGATAGCGTCGTCTATGTTGAACAACCGCTGCTGATCTACACCATGGATCATGTGAGTGGGGACCGTGATAAAATTACGCCAGAGTATGCGTATGCCGTGTGCAACATGCTGTTGAGCGCGGGGGCCGATCCCAACTGCACCTCGACGCGCCGCTTCAAGCCAGAGTTCGATCATCGCAACGGGGTGACGCGGTTGGAAAACAGCGCACTTGAATGGGCCATCATGCAGGAGTACTTCGACATCTTTACTCTGCTACTGGATCACGGTGCCGATCCGGCTCGCCGCGCCTGTATCAAACAAGAGCAGTTTGTCCATTTTGCCTGCACCCGCCTGAGCAGCAAACCCGAATCAACCATTATCCTGTACCTGGATGAGTTGGAACGGCGTGGGCTGCTAGACATTGAAGCAAGGAGCGGCACCGAGGCCACGCCACTGCTGATGGCGGTGTCCAAATGCCAAACGCCATTGGTGCGCTATTTACTCGATCGTGGCGCTAACCCTAACGCCGTCGGCGGGTTCGATAACTCCGCCGCCTTGCACCGTGCCCTGAGCAATTGGGGGTGGGTCGATAAAGTCTCGCGCCGTGAAACCGTAGAACTGCTGTTAGCCGCCGGAGCCGACTGTCACTGGATCGATCCCGATGGCGACTATCCCTTGATGTGCGCCGCCGGGTACGGCAGTCTGGCTGGGCTAGAGGCGCTGTTGGCACACGGCGCTGACCCCCGTCAGGCCAATGCGCAAGGGCGAACCGCCCTGCATGAAGCCATAGCACGCGCCTACAGTTATGACACTTACCCCGATGACGAAGAAACAGAGGCAGAGCACAGCTTCGATCCGGTACTAAAAAGCGAGATCGTCAAACGCCTGCTCGATCATGGCGCGGATATCAATGCCGCCGATGAGGATGGCGATACGCCGCTGATCTTTGCTCTACGCGCCAACCGGGAATCCATTGTCCACCTGTTGCTGGAGCGCGGTGCCGACGCGCAGCAGCCTGATAAGCTTGGCCGAACACCGTTGATGCTGGCCGCACAATATTGCGCCGCACCCTATTTCGATCTGCTGTGGGCACGCCAATCCACGTCAAACATCCGCCACCAGTGTGCCAACAATGGCGACAACCTGCTGCACGCCATCTGCCTGCGGCGCCATAGCGACACGGCGGAAGCCCAGTTCAGAACAGCGCTACTACACGGAGAGATTGCCTATCAGGCTAACGATCGGCGCATCACACCGCTGCACTATGCCTGCTATCTCGGACATCCAGCGATTGTAACACTCTGCTGTGAGCAGGGATTTGACGTCAATGCGCCAGATGACGGTGAGAATACGCCGCTGCATACCGCGTTATTTTTCGACGAGGGCGAGGTTGAAGAGGATGACATCATCCAGATGGTCACCAGCCTGCTCACCGCTGGCGCGGACCCAAACCGGGCCAATGCCGCCGGGGAAACGCCCCTGATGGTCGCCTCACGGCGCAACCTGACCGATTGCGTCTCGCTGATGAGCATGATAACGGCAACCGCTCACGGGTTTGGCGCGGCTGGGCAGAGGTTATCGTGACCTCAAAGGTTGGCAGATAATAGAATAACGGCAATATCAGTACTAATGCGCGCTGATATTGCCGGTGAAAATATTATTTCAACCACTATCGAAATATTATATATTTACAAATTAAATTACATTTAAAATAACAAGCGCTTCATCAAAAAAGCAAAACAATACATAAATATAACCTAAAATAAAACAAACCGGGGTTGACGAAGATTAAATCAACTTTGATATATTATCGTTAAGCATTTCCCCATAGCACTTGCGTGGAATTGGTCGAAAGGATTCAACTACAAGCCACAATGATAGAGCGAATCGTTATTCCCTACTGGAACATCGTTGAAACGTATTTTTAGACCTACACAGTGAACCTCACGGATGAGGTTCACTCATTTTAATGAATATATCATAGTCAATGACTTGATGAATAACTATACCGGATAACGCTTCAATCCTCGCTTGCAGTAGCTTTATGTTCGATACAACAACACCTTAATATGCCCATTTAACGCTGGAACCCGTTGCCGATGTTCTTAAATACGTTCACCAACGATATAAAACAAAAACCAGCAGCGGCTCTGTTAGCCATTATTATTACGGCCATAAGTTTGGTGACGACATTTCTTATCATTATGCTCTATATTACAGACCGTGATATTGAACGGTGGTTACCGGAGCATCAGCGTTTATATCGTATTGAAAGTCAATTCAACCTCCCTAATGGCGATAGTGTTCGCTCAGCACAGATCCCTTTTCCGCTGGTGGAGGCATTACAGAAACATCCCACTATCGAAAACGTCGGATACGCTTACCGGTTGCATACTCACCTGCACCGTCAAGGCAGCGTTATTCCCCGCGTTACTGTATTTGCCGTCACTCCAACATTCATGGCACAACTACACCCTTTTCGCGAAGATTTACCCGCACCCGGCCCCCATGACATCTACATCACAGCCGATTTTAATCGCCACTATCTTGGACTGGATGACCCACTGGGCAAAATAGTGGATTTGGGGGAAAGCGGCCAGTTTACCATCAAGGCTATTGTGGAACCTCACCCTGACAGCAGTCTGTTCCTGCCTGCCACGATCGCCTTCACGCCAGAGCGGATAGCGGGATACCCCGATAAACGGCTGGACTGGTATGACAGCCATGTCTATGCTTTCGCTCGCCTCACCCCCTCCCACTCGCATTTTGATCAACAGCTGCTGGCTAGCATCGTCGCTAATAATGCACCGCAGATACCCGGAGCACCTTTTACACCCTCCTCGTTTCTGACGTTCCGCGCCAAAAATATCCTTGATATGCACTACAGCGATGGCTATGCCGATGAATTCGTCAAGACGCGTGAAAAATCATTGCTTCATACGCTTTACGCCGCAGCACTGTTTGTTCTCTTCACCACCGTGGCCAATTTTTTCAACATCAACGGTATTCTCAATGCCGCCAGACGCCCCAGCCAGCACATCAAGCGCAGTCTCGGTGCTTCAAGTGCGCAAATCCTGGCAGAATCACTGAGCGTATTCTTGCCGCAGTTCCTGGCAACGGTAACGGTGGCAACCTTACTGCTTTGCGCCCTGTTCCCTTTGTCGGCGGACGTGAGCGAATTGCTTCTCCAACAGCCCATGACACGCCTGTTGACGGTATTTGCTGGCGTCACCCTGTTTATGGGCTTGATGATGCTACTCTCTCACCTGCTCAGTTTCTCTTTCTTTTTGTTTGGCAATCCGGCTTCACAGACCCCAAATCGCTATGAAAAGCAGCGTGTTTATTACCTCAACCGTATGATGATGGTGGTGCAACTGCTGGTCGCTGGCACGACCGTTTATCTGTGGGCGGGTGTGATGACGCAACACCACAGGGCGATGCATGCAGAGGTGGGTTACCAGAAAGAGCACCGCCTGACATTCGCGCTCGATGAAGGATTTTATACACTCAGCAGCGTGCGCGAATTACAACATCGGCTTCAGGAAACCGCAGGCACGTCGGCTTTCAGTTTGAGCAGTTGGCAACCGTTTGACATGTCGCGTCACACCGTCAACGTGCAGCACGCGCAACAACGGGTACAAGACCAGTTTACCGTTATCAATACCCTTTCTGCCGACAAATACTTTACGGAGGTCTGGGGATTAAAAACGGTGGCGGGCCAAGAGAATACGCTGAGAGCCAGCACCGATGAAGACGTATGCCACGCTATCGTCACCCGCGCCTTCATGGATGCCATGGGGCAGAAAACCGTCGATGAAGTACTGAATACCCGCTACTACATACCCTTCCCAGAAGGACAAAAAACACTTCGGGTGTTACGCATTGTGGAAAACATTGACCTTGGAGAACACCTCTCTTCGCCCCAACCGTTGATCATCTTTATCAATGACCGCCTGGAAAAATACGCGACAGTCGCGTATTCGAACGACCAACAGGAGACCTCTATTGCCGCACAGATTAAACGTTATGGTCCCCCTGACTTATCACTGCAAACGGTACAGGCGCTTCATGACCGTCATTTTCATAACGATTCTCAGATGCTCAACGTCATTACCTTCACCGCGAGCATGGCGTTGCTATTAATGGTTATCAGCACCTTGGTGATCAGCCTGTCAGACGCTCAGCGGTTAGACAGCACACTGAAAATAATGGAAGCGGTGGGGGGTTCTCTTGCAACAAACGTGGTGTTTTTCCTGCAACAGCATGTGCTACCCATGTTGTTCTCTTTACTGGCGTCACTGGCCCTGGGAGGCCTGCTGTTAAGGCGCTGGCTACAACAATATGACACCGTTGCCGAACGGGTTTATCTCAATGCGTTTGCGGCACTGCTGTTACTGGGGCTGATAGTGGTAGCCATTATGGCGCTGTCACTGGTGTTGCACGATGGCAGGGTAACTCGCCCGCGGTTAAGGCGAGGGTAAGACGCTATGGACATTCAATTAGACCCGAAATCCACGCGACATCGCGTTGCCCAATGGGTAGTCGGCATGGCACTGGTGATTT
This sequence comes from uncultured Symbiopectobacterium sp., assembly GCA_964293225.1. Classification (GTDB taxonomy): domain Bacteria; phylum Pseudomonadota; class Gammaproteobacteria; order Enterobacterales; family Enterobacteriaceae; genus Symbiopectobacterium. The sequence continues at coordinate 63,932 of CAXYYB010000021.1, forward strand.
TCGGCCTGTTGTGTCTGTGGTTTATCAACCTGACCACCGTAGAAAAAATCACGCAAATACCGTTTACCCAGGTGACGTTGCACATAGCCCAGCGCGGCACATTTACCGATACGCTGGTGACACGCGCGGTGGCTATCCCGAGCGAAAGCGTGATTATCGCCTCGGAACGCGGTGGAACGGTCATTGAGGTGCGCCAGAATGCATCCAACGATGTAAAAAGGGGCGATGTCATTGCCCGATTGTCAAACGACGACTTCGTTTTGCAGGTCACCTCGCGGATTGCCGATGTGACGGAACAGACCAACAACCTGCGCAACATGCGCAGATTACTCGAAAAGGATGATCTCGATACGCGTCTGTCACGGCAAGATTCACGTTTTCATCTGGAGAAAATCGGTAAAGAAGCGGCACGTAAAAAAACATTATACGAGCGCGGTATTCTGGAAAAAGCCACCTATGAACAACTGCTGGATGAATTGGCGCATTGGAAAACACGCTATGCGATTTTAACGACGTATCAGGAACGGCAAGACCGTGTGCTACCGACAGAGCTTGCTGAAATCGCGGCGTCGCTCAAGCATCTGGATACGTTGACCCGGTTAATTGAGAGCGGTCTGGATAAGCTGGTTATTACCGCTCCGATTGACGGCATCCTGTCACCGCTGACGATCAAGATGGGCCAACAAATTAAACCCGGCGAGAAAGTCGCCAACGTAGACAACCCGCATACCTACTATTTTGAAGCCTCTTTCAGCGAATATTATCTGGATAAGATCCGGCCGCACGATCGTGTCACGGCACACTACGCGGGCATGGATATCCCCCTGATCATCACCTCTGTTTCTTCCGTGGTGGAAAACGGTAAGTTCCTTGCCAAATTAACACTCGCGCATCCACAACAACTCTCGTTGAAACGCGGTCAATCCCTCGATCTGCGCGTTTCACTCGGAATCCAACCGGATGCATTACTCATTCCCACCAAAGCCGTCTTTTTCGAGACCGATGCGACGTGGGTATACCGCTACGATGAAAAACATCATCGCGCGGTTAAAACCCCCGTGGTGATTAAACGTCAGGGGGAAACGCAATCGCAAGTACTGAGTGGGTTGTCTGCCGGGCAACAGGTTGTAGTCCTTGCAGGCAGCAACGTTGAAAAATCCAACATTATCGAGTTTGAATAAGATGATACAACTGGAAAGCGCAGAAAAATTTTACACCACTCGAACCCTGAAAACGCTGGCGCTGCGTGACATCAATCTTGGTATCACGGCAGGGGAATTTGTCTCCATTATGGGGCCATCGGGTTCGGGAAAAACCACGCTGCTCAACGTACTCGGCATGTTTGAAACCCTTGATGCCGGTCGATTGCAGTTGGCACAGCACGACGTTACACGGATGCACTACGGCCAAAAAATCGCGCTGCGCCGCCAACTGATCGGTTACATCTTTCAGTCATTCAATCTGATCGATTTTATGTCGGTCTATGAAAATATCGAGTTGCCGCTCAAGTACCGCAATGTCCCCAAATCTGAACGAAAAGCGCGCGTTAAACAAACCCTTGAGCAGTTTGGATTATCAGGCAGAAGCGCACACTACCCCGCCCAGCTTTCAGGCGGTCAGCAACAGCGGATTGCCATCGCTCGCGCCATGATTTCACGTCCAGCATTGATCTTGGCCGATGAGCCAACGGGCAATCTGGACAGTAATAACAGCAAAATCGTATTGAAGCAGCTAGCAGACATTAATCAGGCCGGTACCACCGTAGTCATGGTTACGCATTCCCCCGAGGCCTCAGCGTATGCCAAACGCCACGTAATGATGAAGGACGGTTATCTCACATGACATAGCAAGGAGAAAAATCATGAATGGAATCATACCCATTGTTCAGATTGATACGGATATAACATCAGCGCTGAGCGCCAACGATCTCGAAAAAATCGCCACGCAAGACTACCGACAGATGAGTGCCTATCTGATTGGCAAAATTCCAGCCCAAGCGCTGCTCAGTACCGAAGAGCTGCATATTTTCCACACCGAGCAACAGCAAGCCGTCACCGCCCAACCCGTAGCAGCCAAAAAGTTGGTGGTGGTATTGAAAGCCACTCGCCTGTGTAACTTACGTTGCACTTATTGCCACTCTTGGGCTGAGGGGCCAAACCAAACGATGCGGTTTGATATATTGGTTCGAACTATCCGTAAAATATTAGCTATCCCCAACATTAAACGCTTTGAGTTCGTTTGGCACGGTGGCGAGGTGACGCTACTTAAACCTGTTTTTTTTCAAAAACTACTCTGGTTACAACAACAATTCAAACAACCAGAACAGCATATTACTAACTCAATGCAATCAAACGCGGTGAATATCTCGGATGAATGGTTAGCCTTTATCAAAGGGATCGGAATGCATGTTGGTAGTAGTCTGGACGGTATTCCTGCCGTGCATGACTCACGTCGCGTCGATTACCGAGGTCGGGGAACAGCGCAACGCGTTGCTGAAGGACTCAAAAGGCTAAAACAATATTCCATCCCCTACGGGGCACTCATCGTTGTTGACCGCCACGTCTATCAAACGGACCTCCGAGAAATGTTCGATTATTTCGGTAAGATAGGTCTCAATGACATCGAATTTCTCAACATCGTTCCTGATAATCGCATCCCTGCCGGAGGAACGGTCGACGGAAATTACATCACTTATGCCGAGTTTATCGCGTTTCTGAATCGGGCATTCATGCTGTGGTGGGACGAATATCGGGCTGTTTTACATATTCCACAATTCAGCGATTTTATTCGGGCCATCAACAACCCAGGCACTCGACTGGCCGCCTGCTATTGGTCAGAAAACTGTTCCCAAGAGGTCATTACCCTTGAACCCAATGGAGACGTTTCACCATGCGACAAATATGTAGGCGATGCGGGTAGTCATTACGGCTCGTTGATGAAAACGGATTTGGCAGAGCTATTGACCTACTCGGCACATAACCAGGCGGCAAAGCGTGAGGAGCAGGAAGCCTTCGATAAAATGCGCCAGTGTCGTTGGTTTTCGCTCTGTCATGGGGGATGCCCGCACGATCGTGTGATCAATCGCCGACACGTGGCGGGTTATCAGGATAATTGCTGCGGTACGGGTAAACTGTTGGCAACCATCGAACGCTGCCTGAAGAAGGAACGTCGTGCTACCCCGACAACAGAGGATAACCCGCCCTCACAGTAGGGTTGTTTCCTCAGCGAATAGCGGAAGGCAAGCAGCCAAAACGGGAACGAAAGCGTTCAGAAAAGCGCGCCCGCGATTGATATCCGCAGGCCTCAGCGATACGCGGAATGCTCCAGGCGGTGGTTTGCAACAGCATCATGCCGTGGTGCATACGAATATCGCTTAGGATCGTTTCAAAGCGTTCTTGCTCTGCGGCAAGGCGTCGCCGTAGGGTGGCTTCGCTCATCGCCAGCTCTCGACCGGCTTCGCGTGCGGTCCAATGCCGATGCGGCTCGCGAGCCATCAGCGCTTGCAGACGCGCGACCGTGTCATTGTACCGTGGCGGGCGAAAGACATGACCACGCTCAGCCAACGCGCTCAGCAGTTCCAGTAACCGGTAGGTGAGCCGCTCATCGCTCACGGGCCTGATCTCGACGCTTTCAATCAGATGCCATAACGTCGATGCCACATCGTCATCCAAAGACATCACCTGAAAAGGCGCGGCAGCGGCGCGTTCACTGCCTCCCGCAAGAGTAGAGGCCGCGGAGTGACTTTCCAACAGCGCGCTCGCGATTGTCATAAAAACCGAACGGAAACAGCGTTCAGCCCCTCCCGGGGTTTTCACGATGTCCACACAAGAGCCTGCGTCGACCAGCACCAACGCAGGCCGCGTGGCATCGACCAAGATCTCATGCCCCGCGAACGCTAAACGCATCTGCCCTGAGACTACCAGTAACACGGTTGCCTCATGAAACTGGAAACGTGCGGTTTGTTGCGGTTGCCGCAGGCAAGGTTGAGCCAGTGAGCACAAGCCATCTCGCACTACGGGCGAGGATGAGGGCAACCGCCAGCGCTCTCCTCCCTCGCCGTGCAACACCGGCACGGTCAACGCTTGTCCGACGTGATTCACGCCACAGGCACCGCGGGATTCAAACTGTAAAGCCCAGTCAGGCTGGCTTTCGCCAATACCGGCGCTGTCGCCAGTGCCGCGCGCACATTCGCTCCATCCAGCGGTCCGTTCACGGCCAGTGCAGGAACCGCCAATGCATAAACGGTGAAAATATAGTGATGCACTAGCGCATCATTCCACGGCGGGCACGGGCCGTCATAGCCGTAATAATCGCCTTTCATTTGCTCATCCCCGGCAAACCAGGCCGTGTAATCATTAATACCGTGGCGGCCTTCACCGGGTGCGGCAGGACCCGATTTTCCACGCGGCGTCACGCTATTCGAATGCGCACCTGCGGCAATCTCCGTCACGGAGGGCGGAACATCAAGCAGCAACCAGTGGAAAAAATCGACGCGCGGCAAGGCTGCTGGCACCTCTCGACCTTCCTGATTCACATCATCACCTTTGCTCGGCACATCGGGATCGTGACACACAATCACGAAGGATTGCGTGCCCGGTGGAACATCGCGCCAGGCAAGATGCGGGTTGCGGTTCGATGACAGCGCAACGTGTGCAGTGCCGTCTGGCACGGCAAACGCAAATTCACCCGGTATCGCCTGACCATCCTGAAAGCTTTGACTGATGAGTTGCATGGAAAACCTCGTCCTGTGGAGTAATGAAATACCGCCCCGGCCACTATACCGGTACGCAGTAAGATCATAATAGTGGATTTGGTTGCCCCCGAGGTGCCTTATCCAATCAAAAGACTGACGAAACCAATCAAAATGATTGGTTTCGGATTATTATTTAATAGATCGGTTTACTTCCCCCACGACTAACCGGGCACAATGAGAAAAGGATCGCGGCAACGATGAGCATCATCGGTTAATGAGTGCCCACCTGCACGCGTTCCCGTTCCAATCGCTTCACCGCCCCCGCGCGCAGTGCATCCAGCTGTTCGAGAAGGCTTTTGGCATCCACCAGCGGGTTTACCTGACCAGGCTGACGCGTTTTGAGCCGCTCGCTCGCTTCAATCAGCCCATTACTGAAGGGATGCGCAGTCAGGTGCACACTGATGGGGTGTTGAGCATCATTCACCATGCTCTTGATGCGATCGACGCTACTTATGTAAGCCTCAACCTGTTTCGGACCGTCAATCGCATTTAATCCCAAACCGCCAATGGTAATCGCGCGATAGGTGTTTTTACCCTCTTTCACGTCCATCACATAAGACGTGGTTCCCCATGTATGACCCGGAGTGATGTAGGCGTAAAACATCGTGTCGCCCATGGAAAGCGCTTCACCGTCTTTGACAATCACGTCATTCGGCGCAGGATCGGGCATTACCCATGCATTGGGTTTTCCCTGCGTTTTTTTTGCCTCCTCCTGCGCTTCTTTCCAGCCTTGCTCCGCCATCACAAAACGGGCGTTGGTTAACACCTTTTTCAGTGTGGCGACGCCCCCAACGTGATCGAAATGTCCGTGCGTCAACAACACCATTTTGATATCCGCCGGGTCTACGCCAACGTGTTTGATATTCTCAATGAGTCGATCGGTAAATTCGCCATATAACGTATCAATGAGCACCGGCCCATCGCTGGTTTTGATAAGCCAAGCCGAGACCCAGCAAAGCCCCACATAGTAGACGTTATCAAACGCCTGATAGGGCTCAACCGTTTGAGCGTTGGCATCATTCAGCCAACGCCCGAGTTCGGCAGGCATCTTTCCGCTATTCCCGAACTGGTCGAAATACGCGTTAATCGTTGATGAGGGGCCGCATCCGGTTAATGGAACAGAAGGCGTGCTATTCACTGGGGCCGCAGCGGCAGTGCCAGCAAGCAACATACAGAGGGCAGTAACCGTCAGGCGTTTAATGTGCATTTTTCGTCTCTTTATTTAATGTTGTTGGGCAAACTGTAATTGCTCAAACAGAACGAATAAATACGGTAGACTGCAAAGCATTGTTGCACATTCCGTACATTAGGAGCGCCATGATGGATCGCTTTATTGCCATGCGCGTCTTTGTTGATGTGGTTGATCTGGGAAGCCTAACGGCCGCAGCGAACAAACTGGATATCTCTCGGGCCATGGCGACACGCTATATCGCCTCACTGGAAAAAGCGTTTGGCACGCGGCTCCTGCACCGTACCAGTCGCAGTTTGGGGCTGACGGGCACAGGCAGCGAAATTCTGTCCTATTGTCGCCAGATTCTGGCGTTAAATGAGGATATTGGGGCTGTGATCGGCAGTAAACGTGCTGAACCGCACGGCCTGATCCGTATAGCAAGCAGCCTCTCATTTGGCCAATCCTATCTGGCTGAGGCAATGAGACGCTATGCGGCATTGCATCCTCACGTTTCCGTTGAAATGGTACTGAAAGACCAGTCGGTCAATCTGGTGGAACAACGGCTCGATCTTGCCATTCAGGTAGGCGATAAATTGGAGCCGGGCGTTATCTCACGGCAACTTTCCCGCTGTACGTCTGTGGTATGTGCCGCCCCCGATTACCTGGCACGCAGGGGGATTCCACTGCGGCCGGAAGCGCTGAGTGAACATAATTGTTTAAACCATACGCGCTTTGGCAAAAACTGGCATTTTCGCCACGCTTCGGCCAACGGCACAGAGACGACGTTTGATGAGGTCGAGGTGAGCGGGAATTTTTCCGCCAATGACAGTATGGTGCTGCTGCATGCCGCATTGGCAGGCGACGGCATTGTCCATTTACCGACGTTCACAACGCAAGCCTATCTTCGTTCCGGTGCATTGGTGCGTTTATTTGCCGACTACACGTTGCCCGCACTGGGCGTTTATGCGTTATACAGTTCACGCAAATACTTACCGACGAACACACGGACCCTGTTGGATTTTTTAGTGAGTGACATGTCGGAAAGCCAGTGCGTGAACGAACCGTCATAGCGGCGGCATGTGTATTCACGCAGGTTTTAGGCAGCAGTGACACTGTATACCCCAATGCCGGGTAAACCGCTTGTAAAGGATAATGAAGCGATCCACAGGGCGCCTTATAGGCAATATGAAGTACTAAAAAATAATGAAGAAAAACTTGGAGCGGGAAACGAGACTCGAACTCGCGACCCCGACCTTGGCAAGGTCGTGCT
>CAXYYB010000022.1:0-71006 GCA_964293225.1 uncultured Symbiopectobacterium sp.
ACTGTTTTTAACATTAACAGGTTTTGGAGGTGTCCTGAATAAGTGATCCACTACACATACTGTTTCACCCGCATAGCGATTTCCAGATAACCCAGCTTCTCTATCTTTTTGATGGGAACCAGCAGATCGCCTGTATCCAGTTCAGCAATATCCTTTTCACCTATGGCGGGGAACAGATAGGTTTCCAGTCGTGTCCAGACAGAACGCTGATAATCTTCTGACCATGTGGTTTTGGTGGCAAACCAGCTTTTAGCGACGGTTTTGAAAGCGCGGGTGTTATTACGCTTTTCTTGAACGATTTTGTTGTCAGCCTGTTTTTTGGCGCTGGGGTCAACGCCAGCCGCCAACAGCTTTTTTGCCTCATCTCTGCGTTGTCTGGCATCTGCCAGTGAAACAGCAGGGTAGACTCCGATGGAAAACACCTTCTGTTTCCCTTCGAAGCGATAGCCTAACTGCCAGTATTTGGAACCGTTGGGATGTACCAGCAGGTAGAGGCCGAACCCGTCAGTAAGCTTCACCACCTTTTCTGACGGCTTGGCATTTTTTACTTTAGTATCAGTAAGTGACATGACGGTTCCCTCCGATTGCTGGTAAAAACGAAATCGAACCAGCTTTACCAGTATTTTTACCAGCAAAAGGGTATGGCTTCGAGCGTTTTTTAGTGAACGAGGGCGAATCTGAAGAAGGGGATAACCAATTGATTAAAAGCAAAAAAGCAGACGTCAGTGAACGTCTGCTTTCTCTAAATTGGCTCCTCTGACTGGACTCGAACCAGTGACATACGGATTAACAGTCCGCCGTTCTACCGACTGAACTACAGAGGAATTGGTGAGTGCGGTGGATAATAGCGATAGCGTATGGGCTTGTCAAAGGGTGTGATGCACAATCTTTACCGATTGCCGATCTAATAGTCAATTCGTCGAATTATCAGGGTGTTGATAAGCGATTTTATCATGATGTACACGATTCATTCTCAGGTCGTCAATCAGAGGTTGCACCCTGATATGGCAAAGTTTGCCTTATGCTGGTGCATTGGCTTACTGCTTGACTGACTCTACTTTGCAGGGACAATAGTGCTAAAAAATAGGCCAACCATTTCTTTTCCTTATTTTACGGGCAACTGTGCTCACAAAATGAATACCAGAATCACAATGTAGAACAAAGTGGCGCGCTTCTTGCTACCTCAAAAGGGTAACTACTCAGGAGGCGAAAATGAATCTAAGGCGGCTCAAATATTTTGTTAAAATCGTTGATATTGGTAGCCTGACACAGGCTGCCGAGTTGTTACACATTGCACAGCCAGCATTGAGCCAGCAGGTGGCGACGCTGGAAAGTGAATTGGAAAAGCAACTGTTGGTTCGTAGCCGACGTGGTGTTACGCCGACTGAAGCAGGGAAAATTCTTTACTCACACGCACAAACTATCCTGCACCAATGTGAGCAGGCGAAAACCGCCGTCAATAGTGTGCGGCAGGCTGTTAATATCTGACCGTGCAATACCAGCCATCGTCATGATGGCTGGTCATCTCTTTTTATTGCTGACTTGTCTTTGGATTCTATTGTAAGTAATCCAAGCTCCTTTCGTATTATTTGCCAGCTCGCGCGCTAACTGAATAATGTTTTATCTTGGCGCTGGTAGACGATGCAATTCTAGTGTTACATTAATCCCAATTCCTGTTTTCTCCGCAGGCATATCTCACTTTATACTGGGTCACATCACAGATGTATTATTTTTGATGAAGGAGTTCAAATGAATACTCTTCTTTCTCAATTACTCATCAAACTGGCGCAAAAGGAGGCAGACGAGAAGCGGCTTCAGACTCGCATCGCATCTCTTGAAATGCTGGTGTCTGCGGTTATTTCTACAATGGATGATCATAAATTGATCAAATTGAAGGGGGAGATTGATCTGCGTGTAAGACGAGAAACGATGCCTGTTGATGAAAGAGACGATGTGTATTTACTTTTGAAAAATATCACTGGAATGGCATCTATCCATTCACCTGAGTGATTGAACGGCTCTATAGCATCATCTATTTGCTAAATGAGAGACTGTTTCACATTTTATCTTTAATTATGTCTAAAATTATTAACCCTGTCTTGATTGGTGTACTACCCGTGCAGGGAATGCATTAAAAACTAAAGACGCCAATAATAAGCGTCTTTAGTATGAATGCTGCAATGATTTATACGGGGATCAAACGCGATTTTTTTTCTTTAACAAGAACTGATAAGCAATTGCAAGAAAGACAAACCAAAGCGGTGTCACCATCAGTGCCTGTAATGTGTCCGGCTGCAATGTCAGTAGAACAATAACACCCGCAAAAAAGGCCAAGCATACCCAGCACATGATAATACCTAACGGCATTTTGTAGGTGGAATTGGCATGCAACTGAGGCCGCATTTTCCGATATTTAAGATAAGAGCACAGGATAATGCTCCAGATAAACATGAACAGAATGGCGGAGACTGTTGTGACCAGTGTAAACACTGTCATCACATTCGGAATCAGGTAAATCAGCACAACGCCACTAAGCAGACAGATGCAAGAGAACAGTAGTCCTGTTGCAGGAACAGCGCGTTTTGAAAGGTGAGCAAATGCTTCAGGTGCATCACCCTGTTTTGCCAATCCGAACAACATCCGGCTGGTAGAGAATACGCCGCTGTTGGCGGAAGAGGCGGCTGATGTCAGTACCACAAAATTGATCACGCTGGCGGCGGCTGGGAATCCGACGAGCACGAACATCTCTACGAAAGGACTGCGATCGGCGGCAATCGCGTTCCACGGCGTAACGGACATGATCATGATCAGCGAAAAGACGTAAAACATGATGATGCGAATAGGTATGGCATTAATGGCGCGCGGCAGCACCACCTGAGGATTTTTGGTTTCCGCGGCGGTAGTACCGACCAGCTCGATCCCGACGAATGCAAAGACCGCTATCTGGAACCCGGCAAAAAATCCACTTATTCCTTTCGGGAACATGCCACCGTGATCCCACAGGTTAGTGAAAGAGGAGACCGAACCGGATGGAGAAGGGAAGTGCATGAAGACCAACACCGCACCGAGGATAATCAGCGCGACAATTGCCACGATCTTGACCATGGCAAACCAGAATTCCATTTCTCCGAACAGTTTGACCGTTGCGAGGTTGAGTGTGAGCAACAGCAGCACGCACAATAAAGAAGAGACCCACTGCGAAAGTTCGGGAAACCAGAACTGGGTGTAGGCGCTAATGGCGACCACATCGGCGATGCCTGTCACTACCCAGCAGAACCAGTACGTCCATCCGGTGAAAAAGCCCGCCCAAGGACCCAGCAGGTCAGCGGCAAAATCGCTGAAGGATTTGTATTCCAGATTGGAGAGCAGTAACTCGCCCATTGCGCGCATAACGAAGAACAGCATAAACCCAATGATCATATAGACAAAAATGATCGAAGGGCCTGCCAGACTGATGGTTTTACCCGACCCCATAAATAAACCGGTGCCGATAGCGCCACCGATAGCAATAAGCTGTATATGCCGATTGGTCAGGTTGCGCCTTAGGCCTTCATCATGGCCTGAGGTAAGGTCATCGACCTCTTTGACGTTATCTACCATGTGTTAAATTTCCTGTTTTTGTCGGTGATGTTGTGTTGAGCTCTTGAATGGCTCTCTGATGATAGCGATTGGTATAAATAGATCCTGTTAGACCAACCTGGCAATGCCGCGCATGATACCGAGGACGTGGCATAGAGAAGGTGAACATTCGCACGTTTTGCGTCTGTGTATTTTCTGTTCGAACAAGGCTGGCATACTAGGAATTGAGATGACGGATATAAACGCGGGCAAGACTAACAAAATCGGCTTTTGTCGACAATCGGATTTTCATGGTTGGAAGCGAAAAGAAAAAAATCGAATTAACCGTTTGACAGCGGCAGGCAACGGGAGAATAATCCACGGCGTTGGGTCGTTAGCTCAGTTGGTAGAGCAGTTGACTCTTAATCAATTGGTCGCAGGTTCGAACCCTGCACGACCCACCAACATCTCATACTGTCTTATTCCTCGTAATCTTATCCGCCATTTATAATAAATGATTTTTATTGAAACGTTATTTATTGTTTTATTCATATCGATGAACTGACGCGGCTACTTCTTATTTACGTGCCGTTTACTCTTCTCACCTTTTTAAAAAATTTTCCTTTATTGAATTAGCGTTTCTATACCGTCATAGCATAATGATTGCGCATAACGCGTTGTTTCTGTCGCGACGTGGATCACTGATGGAGTGCCTCGCGCATCCTGTTTGGTGTAAGACCTGCTATACTTTTCGCACTACGGCTTGCACGTTGTTAAGCGCTGTTGGCCTTGCTGCGTAGCGTAGCGCTCCAGATATGTCATGCAACAACTTCATTCAATCAGGAGGGGTTCATGGGAATAGAAAAACTCTTGGCAGTGGTTGAAACAAGCTATCAGGATCCAAATGCCGTAATCCCACTTTCAGCTCTCAGCCAGGTAATCCATGAGATCATCTGTAGTGAGCAGTCGTCGGAGTACAAAATTAATGGGTGTTACAGCGAGTTAAAGTCGCTGGTAGATGAAATCAAGCAACTTTCCCGAAAACGCCTGTTTGATAAGGTTTATGTTCTGGATTTGACGCACTATAAATCGATGGAACACGCGCTGTTGCTCAAGTTGCAAACGCTAATGCGTGAACATCAGGCGTGACGCTGTGCTGAGATAAAAGCGGCCAGAAGGATCTGGCCTCAGACTTAACCTGTTGTTGTTATTGACGATAAGCGTGCTTAATCTGTTTCAGCGTGGTGGAAAACACTTCTGCCTGTGCTGGATCGTCGATCTGAGCGATCTGTTTTTCCATATTGATGATCACTTTTCCGGCATCAGCCTGGCCGATGGCTTTTAGCAGGAGCGTAATCATTGCTTTTAAACACGTTACTTCATCTGCCAGTGTTTCAACGGATTTACCAGTAGAAAAATCTACGTTGCTCATGCGCTCTCCTTAACAAGCACAATATTATGGAACGCCTTATTCTGCGCTGAGCATGATGGCTCATTCTTGCAGTCGGCATTGGAATGCGCGAGAGTATACCACAGTGCGGTGTGTGGTGGTGGAGGATTGATTACGCCAGGGAACTAATGATGCTTTTCTGTTCGCAATACCACTTTTTTATCTTTTTTAACTGACAAGATTCGCATTATATATTGCAAATGTTGCGAGTGATACATTTCATTTCAATTGTATCTGTCATCTTATCGACATCTCAATGAGAATAAGGAATGACAGCGTAATGAAAAGAAAATGTAAAGGCTGCTTAAATTAACACATGTGTGCTTTTTTTATTGTCACGTATAGCAAGAGTCCAATACCACGCCAATCAACATGGCGTGTGTTCAATCCACTGAATAACGAATAAAACCACTCTCTTACCGCTGTAACATCAAATTTATGTGGCATGGCTGTGACTGATGTGTATCATGATGTTTTAGGTATTTTGTTGCTCAGATGCAGCGACACTGGGTTATTGTTGCTATATACGTCGATATACCCGTCATACTTCACGTTGCACGCGCGGTTGCAACGTTTGTTGCTCCCAATCACTGACTTGAGAACGAGTCAGGATTAATGAACTTCGTTTCTGACGTTCACCTTTCATCCACGCGCAGAGGCTGCTCGAATGTGTAACAAGCTTTTTTTCGTTTGTTGCTGTCCTACAACGCGAATTATTAATGGTGTAAGTGTGAAATGTCGCTGTTTTATCATTTTCTCAAAAAATTGTCGCTTCCATCTGCGGTTGCGTGGTGTTCAGCGTTACACCCTTTTCGGAGAATAATTTTTGATTAGCGTTTTTCTTGTAGATGACCATGAACTGGTGCGAACAGGGATAAGGCACATTCTCGACGACACCAAAGGGTTAAAGGTGGTTGGTGAGGCGCACTGTGGTGAAGAGGCGGTTAAGTGGTGCCGTCAGCATCCGGTCGATGTCGTCTTGATGGACATGAACATGCCAGGGATTGGTGGGCTGGAAGCTACGCGCAAGATAGCGCGTTTTGCGCCAGCAATTAAAATTATCATGCTAACCATTTACACCGAGAATCCATTACCTGCTAAAGTCATGCAGGCGGGCGCTGCGGGTTACCTCAGCAAAGGGGCTGCGCCGCAGGAAGTGATTTGTGCCATTCGCGCGGTGCATGCGGGCAGTCGCTATATTGCGTCAGACATTGCACAACGTATGGCGTTGAGCCAATTGGCTCCGCACACCGAAACCCCGTTGGCGTGTTTGTCTGAACGTGAATTACAAATTATGATGATGATCACTCAGGGGCAGAAGGTCACGGAAATTTCCGAACGGTTAAGCCTGAGTCCGAAAACGGTAAACAGTTACCGTTACCGCATGTTTAGCAAACTGAATGTGAGTGGTGATGTTGAGTTGACGCATTTGGCTATCCGCCACGGATTGTTTAACGCGGAGCCGTCCATGAGCAGTGAATAACAGGCAGTGAGTAAAGGTTAAGCAGTGAGTGAACATTTCGATTCCCCCGCATTTTTAAAAACTGTCACCAGCCAGCCTGGCGTGTACCGTATGTATGATGAGAGCAACACGGTCATCTATGTCGGGAAAGCAAAAGATCTAAAAAAGCGCCTCGCAAGCTATTTTCGCAGCAACGTTGCCAGTCGTAAGACGGAAGCGTTGGTGAAGGCTATTCACCAGATTGATGTCACCATCACCCATACAGAAACCGAAGCGCTACTGCTCGAACACAACTATATCAAGCTTTATCAGCCGCGCTATAACGTATTGCTACGTGATGATAAATCGTATCCGATGATCTTTCTCAGTGGCGATACCCACCCACGGTTAGCCGTCCATCGCGGCGCCAAGCACGCCAAGGGGGAATATTTTGGCCCCTTTCCAAACGGCAATGCTGTGCGTGAAACGTTGGTATTGCTGCAAAAGCTATTCCCTATTCGTCAGTGCGAAAACAGCGTGTACCGAAACCGCTCGCGGCCTTGTCTCCAGTATCAGATTGGGCGGTGCCTTGGGCCCTGTGTCGCGGGATTGGTCAGTGAAGAAGGTTACCGTCAGCAGGTAGACTATGTGCGACTCTTTCTGTCAGGCAAAGATCAGCAGGTGCTCAATCAGTTAGTCGCGCGTATGGAAGCCGCCAGCCGTCAGTTAGATTTCGAAGAAGCAGCACGCATTCGCGATCAGATTCAGGCGGTGCGTCGCGTCACCGAAAAACAATTTGTTTCAGGCGATGGCGAAGATCTGGACGTGATTGGCGTTTCCTTCGATGCCGGTATGGCCTGTGTGCATGTGCTCTTTATTCGGCAAGGCAAAGTGCTGGGGAGCCGCAGCTATTTCCCAAAAGTACCGGCCGGAACGGATCTGGCGGAAGTGGTGCAGACGTTTGTCGGGCAATTCTATCTGCAAGGCAGTTTATCGCGCACGCTGCCGAGCGAAATCTTGCTGGATTTTGCGTTGCCAGAGAAAGCGGTATTGGCAGAATCACTGTCTGAGGTTGCAGGACGACGTATTCATATCCAAACCAAACCGCGCGGCGATCGCGCCCGCTATTTGAAACTGGCGCGCACCAATGCCGCCACGGCATTGGTCACCAAACTCTCTCAGCAGTCCACGATCCACCAGCGCTTAAAAGCGTTGGCGGAGGTACTTCATCTGGAAAACATCGGGCGTATGGAGTGTTTTGATATCAGCCATACCATGGGTGAGCAGACTGTCGCGTCCTGCGTGGTGTTTGATGCCAATGGGCCGCTGCGTTCGGAGTATCGTCGTTACAACATCAGTGGCATCACGCCAGGGGATGACTACGCGGCCATGAATCAGGTTCTGAAACGTCGCTATGGTAAAGCGTTAGAAGAGAGTAAAATTCCCGACGTGATTGTTATTGATGGTGGAAAGGGCCAATTGGGGCAAGCGCTCGCGGTGTTTGATGAGCTTGATGTGCCGTGGGATAAACGCAAACCGCTGCTGCTTGGCGTCGCCAAGGGGACAGAGCGCAAGGCAGGGTTGGAAACGCTGTTTTTCGAAGCGACTGGGGAAGGGATAGCCTTACCGGCGGATTCACCAGCGCTGCACGTTATTCAGCATATTCGCGATGATTCACACGACCACGCTATCGCTGGGCACCGCAAGAAACGGGCAAAAGTAAAAAACACCAGTTCGCTGGAACTGATTGAAGGGGTTGGGCCAAAGCGCCGGCAAATGCTGCTGAAATACCTGGGTGGAATGCAGCCACTGTTAAATGCCAGCATTGATGATATTGCGAATGTGCCAGGAATTTCACATGCATTGGCAGAAAAAATCTTTCATGCATTGAAACACTAGGGACAATGTAGCAACATATCCACCAACCGATACCAGCCAAAGTAGCCAATCCCTATGCAATTGAACATACCAACATTGCTAACTCTGTTTCGCGTTGTCCTTATTCCGTTCTTTGTGCTGGCATTTTACCTCCCTTTTAATTGGGCACCGCTGCTGTGCGCCTTTATATTTGTGGTCGCGGCGGTTACTGACTGGTTTGATGGCTTTTTGGCGCGCCGTTTGAAGCAAACCACGCGCTTTGGTGCCTTTCTCGATCCGGTGGCTGACAAGGTGATGGTTGCGGTGGCATTGGTGCTGGTGGCAGAGCATTACCATGCGTGGTGGATAACCTTGCCAGCTGCCACGATGATTGCGCGAGAAATCATCATTTCCGCGCTGCGCGAATGGATGGCTGAGATTGGCAAACGCAGTCATGTGGCGGTGTCTTGGGTCGGAAAGGTAAAAACAACGGCACAGATGCTGGCGCTGGTTGGTCTACTCTGGCGTCCTGAGCGTATGGTCGAAGGTGCGGGCATTATCGCGCTTTATATCGCCGCCGTGTTGACCTTTTGGTCCATGTTTCAGTATTTAAGTGCCGCGTGGCGTGATTTGCTGGATTCCTGACCTCAGCGTCGTAAAAAACAGCAATTGATGAGCGTTAAGGGATAATTTTATTGACTGGTCAGGGTAGGTCAGTAAAATGCTCGGCATGGACAGGTTGGTGACCAACGCTAACCGCGTAACGCTGTTATTGATGTAATGCAGTGTTGTGATGCCCAGTGTTTATAGCACGATGCGGGAATAGCTCAGTTGGTAGAGCACGACCTTGCCAAGGTCGGGGTCGCGAGTTCGAGTCTCGTTTCCCGCTCCAACATTTAAAGAACCGAAAGGTTCTTTTTTTGTTTTTGCCTTATCGCAGCACCGTTTATCCCGTTTTTCTTTCCCCCTTTGCGGAATACGCCTCAGTACTCGTCCTCCGTATCATAAAAATCCTGATCGTTGTTATCCTCTTTAGTTACCGCCCCTTATTCTGACCATTGTGGTTTCGTGGATCTTTCTTTATAAAACGGCAAAAGGAATTGACATGATGGATAAGAACTGGCGGTTCCCCTGCGATAAATCTTTTGGTAAACAAATCAATAAAGAGGATATCGTGGCTCGAGAGCGGCGTGACTTTATTAAAGCCGCATTGGTAGCCACCGCTGCCATGGTGTTACCCGGTTTCGCCACTGGCGCTATCGGTGCAACTCAGCCTCGGGTAAAAAACGTGCTTATTATCAATGCACATCAGGCTTATTCTGGCCTCAGCGAAGGGGCACTGAATCGAGAGTATGTTGCGTTGATTAAGGATGAGATGGATAAAAAGGGATACCACATTCAGCAAACCTATATCGAAAAGGGCTACAACATTAACGAGGAAGTTCAGAAACACCTTTGGGCAGATATTATTATCACTCAGTCACCGGTGTTCTGGTTTGGTACCCCCTGGATTTATAAAAAATATGTTGATGAAGTCTTCACGGCAGGAATGAGTCAGCAAAGCTTTTTGAACGATGATGGACGCATGCCGAACGACCCGAGTAAACAATATGGATCGGGTGGCAAGCTGCACGGTAAAAAATTCCTGCTTTCGCTGACCATGAACACGCCTAAAGAGGCGTTTGATGATCCAGCCCAACGGCTCTATGCCGGGCGTTCCCTGGAGGATTTGTTCTCCTCAACGACCTCCGTCTATAAATTTTGTGGCTTTGCTATATTGCCGGTGTTTGGCTCATTCGATGTGATTAAAGCGCCGCAGATAGCAGAGGATAAAGTTCGGCTTAGACGCTATCTGGAGGAGTTGTAGTTAACGTGCAGGATAGATGTGCGTGAGGTCATGTGAGGAGTGAACCCATAATAAGGGGTCACTCCTCGGAACGTGAGCGTCAACCAATTATGCTGTGCGCGTTGATAGCATTAACTTAGAACTTATAGCTGATACCGCCATAAATTGTCCGACCAGACAGGAAATAGTCATTAGCGGTAGCCACATAATCGCGCTTCTCATTGGTGATATTGGTGACACCCAATTTCAGATCAACGTGTTTGATTGGCGTATAGGTCGCGCCCAGATCGACGGTATTGAATCCTCGGGTTTTCTTCGACTGCTTGTCGAGCAGATACTGATTGCCCGTGTATTGATAGGAGAGCGACGTAGCAAGGTTGTCCAGCACTTGCCACGTTAACTGAGTATTGACCGTATTTTTAGGCGTCTGTTTCAGGCGCATTTTGGTGCTGCGATCTTCCGCATCAACGATGGTCCAATTGGTGGCCCAATTAAGGTTTTCGGTCAGATCGACCCATACGGAGGTTTCAATACCGCGGATGCGTGCTTTATCCACATTTTCATAGGTTAGCTGTGTCGCGACTCGGTCCCAGGTTTGAACCTGAATCATATCCTTGATGTTGTTATTGAACAGGGTTAGGCCTGCACCGTAATGCTCAGCCTCATAGGCTGTGCCCAACTCATAGCTGACAGCGGTCTCTGCTTTCAGGTCAGGGTTCCCTACTGTTTGGCATTTTCCTCGGCAGGCGGCAACGGCATAGCCTTGATTAAATTGCGCAATAGTCGGTGCCTTGAACGCTTTGTTTACGCCCCCTTTGACCACCCAGTTATCGCTCAGGCTGTAGGTGGCGTAGGCGCGCGGGCTAAATTCTGTGCCGTAAATTTCGTGCGAGTCGACACGACCGCCAAATGTCAGTGCCAGATCCCCGAGTTTAAATTCATCCTGCAAGAAAAACGCTTTCTGGCTGACCGCCACGTTGCCATTTTGTAAGTTCAGGCTGTGTTGTAATTCGGTGTTCCGATACTCGCCGCCAGCCGTAATCAAGTGATCGCCAAGGTAGCCAGAGACTTGCCCATCTACGGTTTTGTTATCCTGAGTAATGTAGGCCTTGCCAGCGTTAAGCTGCGAGTTATCCATCAAATCGACACTTTCGAAGTAGTAGCGTAAGCGCGTATCGACGTACTCCCAACTGCCATTGTGTGTCAGGCCAAAGCCAATGCGTTCCATTTTTTGAATATTGCGTGCCGATGCGCCGTAGTTGTTCCATAGGACATCGCGATCGTCTTTTGCGTAAGTAGTATCGAATTCAATATTTTGCCGGTCATCGATAAGCCAGGTCAGATTGGTCAGGGCGTTGAACGTATCGCGGGCTTCCAGCGCATCCGAATTGGGGTTGACGGATTGATTGGTGCGCCAGGCATCGCGTTTCCCCCCGTCAACGATCACGCTGCCGAGCAGTTTATTATCTACCAACGGGCCGCTGAGATAGCCGCTCAGGCGATTATGTCCGCCGCCATCGCCTTCCGTAGGGGCTTCAAAACCGTAACCTATCTCACCCGCTGCCGTTTCACCTGGCTGACGCAGGATCACGTTGACAACGCCACCCAGCGCATCGGCACCATACAGGGATGACATGGGGCCGCGAATGACTTCAATGCGATCGATTGCAGAGACGGGGATCGTGGAGAGATCGAAATCGTTACCCATGTTGCTGGCGAGCGCTTCACGCGAGTTGATGCGTCGGCCATTGAGCAGTAACAACGTATAGTCGGATTTCATGCCACGGATTTTGATCTCTTTGCGGCCGTAAGTGGTTGAAGGATTAATGCTGATACCGGGCAGTTTTCTGACCGCATCAGAAACGTCGTTAACCGACATTTTTTCCATGTCGGCACGGGTGACGACCGAAACGCTGGCCGGTGCGCTGAGCGTGGTGTGTTTTGTCTGTGTGGCGGTAACAACAAACGTTTCATTGGTTACATTTTCCGCGATTGCGCCAGTGGATAGGGTGGCCAATCCCGTGGCGAAAAGGGTGCGATACAAGGTATTAAAAACCAGGCGGCGTGGTGCATATTGCTGCATGTTAAAAAACTCCGTGGTTAAAGCGCGCAAAGAAAAAACACTGTGATTTTTTGTTGTTTTAAATCATTAATATAGTGATATTAAAGGCCGATTCGCGAGTGATATGCATTAAGCGGCAGTGCATCCATGCCTGATGGTGGCAGCATTAAAGCATGTGCATTTCGGCTGCATTTAACATTTATGTAATATGCATCTTTTGTAATGATTTGAAATAACATGACGTATCTTAACGGGCGTTTACTCTTTTTGAAAGTAAATGATAACTATTTTTATTATCAATCGAGTGAGTGATCACAGTTGGACTTTTCGCGTGAGGCTCTCTTATCGAGAGCCTTTGCTTTTTGAGTCAGGCGGAGAACAGAGATGGTGGGACGTGTTGGTGCTTATCCAGCCCGAGGCGCTGTAAAATGTCTTGTCGCAGTAGGTATTTCTTGATTTTTCCTGATGCGGTGCGCGGCAAGCTCTCGACGATCACCAAATGCTCGGGGTACTTGTATTTGGCCACACGTTTACGGCTGAAAAAGGCGATCACGTCTTCAAGTGTCAGCGTGTGGTAGGGGACGTTAAGCACCACATAAGCGCATGAGCGCTCACCTAAACGTTCATCGGGCATGGCGACCACCCCCGCATCGCGGATACGCGGGTGTTGTATCAGAATATCCTCCACCTCACGGCTGCTGATATTCTCGCCGCCGCGCACGATGATATCTTTCTTGCGCCCGGTGATTTTGATGTAGCCGTCGGCATCCATGCGGCACAGGTCACCGCTGTAATACCAGCCATTTTCATCCAGCGCGCGCGCTGTCAGTTCCGGTTCATCCAGATAACCCATAAACACATTCGGGCCGCGCGACGCTTCTTCACCTTCTTCACCGCATTCAACGGTGTTGCGCGCTTTGTCGACCACTTTGATTTCAACACCCGGCGCTGCCTGCCCATCAGTGTTCACTATCCGGGATGTGGGGTCGTCCAGCTTTACCACCGCGTGCGGTGAGCTTTCCGTTGAACCGTACACGCTGAGCAGTTTGATGCCCATCTGCATACAATCACGAGTGATCTTTTTGGGGATCGGGGTGCCGCCGCACAGGAAAAAGCGCAGTGATGATAAATCGTAAGGTTTTTGCTGTACGCAACACAGCAGATCGTAGACAAACGGCGTCGCGCCCAGTACGCAGGTGCAGCGCTCCTGCTGTAGCAGTTCAAGGCAGTCTGTCGGGTTGAAAATATCCAACAGTACACTACGAGCACCGATGATAAAGGGGGCGGTAACGCCGTGTAAAAAACCGGTGGCATGGCCCAACGGTGCAGGCATCAAAATGGTATCCAGCCAGGTCAGATTCAGCCGCGCACAGTAGGCGCGTTCGCTGGCAAGAATGTTGTTATGCGTCAACATTACCCCTTTAGGCACTCCCTCTGTGCCAGAGGTAAAAAGCACGGCCGCCAATGCATCGCCATGCACGCGGATCGGCGTCTCCAGCGGTGCAAAATCCTGCAAGAGTTGACTGAGCGCCAGCGTAGTGGGGTTGGCCGGAGCCAGCTTATCCACGGCTACGATTTGTCGCAGGTAAGGCAACTGATCACGCAGCGGGATAGCTCTGTCGATAGGCTGAGTATTCTTGAACAACGTGGGGGCGAACAGTACTTTTGCCTGGCATTTATTAAGGATCCATACCAGCTCGGTTTCACGATAGGCCGGGAGTAGCGGTACGGATACCGCGCCGACCTTCAGACAGGCCAGGTAGATAATCGTAAACTCGCACCATCCCGGGAGTTGAAAAGCGACGCGATCGCCGGGTTCGATTCCACAGGTGAGTAAAAAGCGTGCTAGGCTGCTGGCTGCGCGGTCTAGCGCCGCATACGTGTAAGAGGTTCCCTGATTGTCAATTACGGCAACCTTGTCCGGCATGGCGCTTTGTGTTTGATGCCAATAGTCAGCGAGTGAAGCGTCTCCCCAGAATCCTTGCTGACGGTATAACGCCCGGCGTTCAGCGTTAAATGCTATTGAAACGGTCATGTGTTTTTGTCTCAGTGTTTAACGGCCGCCAGCGCGGCCGTCCATCACTTATGCGAAGGGATCAACCAAAGCGAAATTCGATACCGAACGTACCCTGCGGGTATTCCCATTGTTCCAGAATGGTTTCACCGCACAGTACCCGGCAGGTACCGCACTCCAGACAACCGGCAGAATCGAAATGAATATTTCCTGCCTCATCCTGCTTGTAGAGCCCTGCCGGACAGGCTTTGAGTAATTTACGAAACTCGGCCATATCCGGGTTGTCGGCCAGAATAATATGCGGATGGCCTTCATCCACATGGAACTTGTTGACGCCCAGTTTGACGTCTACGTTGACGTTGTTGCCGTTACTCATAGCGCTGTCGCTCCTTTGATGCCGTCTTTCAACAGGTTTATCAGACCAACCTGTTTGGCGCGCTTCATGATTTTTGCCCGCACCGGCACGTTCGGGCCGCCATCAATAATGAACAGATCGCTCATAATATCGGCCACCATGCGTGGGTACTGGGTGAACATGCGTGGATTTTCCATCATGGCGGGCACTTTGCGATAATGGTGCATATCGCGCAGTACGAAGCTGTGTTCCAACGCGCGTTTGTATTCCATCAGGCTGTTGGATGAGAAGTCCTTGCGCTGCTTTGCGGCAATCGCGGCGTTGGCGGCGGCTTGCGCAGAGGCGATGGCCAGATCCATGCCGCGCACGGTGTAGCCCAGATTGAGGCACAGGCCAGCAGCATCGCCGACGATCATCACGCCGTCATCCACCAGGCTGGGCACCATTTCAAGCCCGCCTTCCGGCACCATGTGTGCCGAGTATTCCAATAGCTCACCGCCTTGGATCAAGGGGCGGATTGTCGGGTGTTGTTTAAAATCTTCCAGCATCTGTGGCACATTTTTGCTGGCGTGGGCGATATCGCCTAAACCGCAGACGAGACCAAGTGAGATTGAGTCTTTATTGGTGTAGAGAAAACCGCCGCCCATCAATCCGTTGGAAGGCGAACCGGCAAACAGCCAGGCGGCACCTTCTCCCGGCGCTAGATTAAACCTGTCTTCGATTTGCGCCGCGGGCAGGGCAATCAACTCTTTCACGCCGACCGCATAGTGATGAGGTGACGGGGACGGCACCATACCGACGGAGCGGCCCAGCAGCGAGTTCACGCCATCGGCCAGAATCACTACGTTCGCCTCTAGCGCATCTTCTCCTGCCTGCACGCCGGTGACTCTGTTGCCTTCGCGCAATAGGGCATCGACGCGTACGCCGGGAATGAACTGTGCGCCGGCCTCTTCGGCTTTCTCCATCAGCCAGGGATCGAATCGGTTGCGCAGCACGGTATAAGAGGCTTTAGCCGGGATATCCGGCTGTTCGCTGTGGTAATCCATCGTGACTGCGCTTTCGTCGGTGAGAAAGGAGATCTTTTCTCGTGTGACTTTGCGTTCAACCGGTGCCTGTTGCGCAAATCCGGGCATGATGCTTTCCAGACTGTGTGCATAGAGGCGTCCGCCGGTCATATTTTTACTGCCTGCGCTGTTGCCGCGTTCAATGATTAATACATCAAGCCCGGCCTGTGCCATGACATAACCGGCGATGCAACCTGCAACCCCGGCACCGACGACGATGGCATCAAATTTTTCTTCCGACATGGTTCCTGCTCCCTATCCCGCCACAGTGGCGTGGCGGGATACGTGCTGTTAACGAAAAGACCAACAAATGAAGGACTACCGGGTTAACTGCTCAACCAACGCCGGGACCACTTTGTAGATATCGCCGACCAAACCGTAGTCGGCGTATTTGAAGATGGGCGCATTCTTGTCTTTGTTAATGGCGACGATGGTTTTTGCCCCGTTACCACCCACCATGTGCTGGATTTGGCCGGAGATCCCCAATGTCAGGTAGAGATCGGATTTCAGCAGCACGCCAGATACACCGATATAGCGCTCGCGCTCCATCCAGTGTTCCCCTTCAGCAATTGGGCGTGAACAACCGACTTCCGCACCCAATACCGTTGCCAGGTCTTGCACCATGCGTAAATCTTCCTGTGAAACCAATCCACGTCCCACGCCAACAACGCGCTTGGCCTTGCTCAAATCGACGCTGCTCAATGATTTGGCACGGCGTTCAACGCACAGGATTTCCTGACGCGGTGTAACATAGTTAGCCTGATAAACTGGACACTCAGCCGTCGCACTTGCGGCCTCGGGTTCGACGGCACCCGGTGCCAGCGTAACGATGGCTATTGGGGTATTGATTTTCTCTTTGCCAAACGCCAGACCACCGTACATACGATGCTCGGCATACAACGCTTGCGCTTCTACTGCCAGCGTGGTGACGTCGTTGACGACGGCGGCATCAAGCAGCACGCTCAATCGGGCCGCCAGTGCCTTACCGCGTTTAGTGGCCGCCAGCAAAATCAGCGTGGCGGGGAAGTCCACCGCAGCGGGTTTTTCGATCAGGGAGGCCAGCGTTTCGGCATAGTTTTCGATGCGCTGCTGTGCCGTTTTTCCCAGCACGTAGAGCCCCTGTGCACCGAGCGCTTTTACGGCAGCAACCTGCGCGTCATCTTGCACAACGGCGTACACCTGCTGTCCCCACTGGCGTGCGCCCGTCATTAATTCGCTGTAGCGCTCAACGTTATCGCTGAACACCCATACATTGGTTAATTGACTCATGATGATATTCTCCGGGTTAGTTCAGCGCTTTTTTCAGGTGTTCGGCCAGTTCGGCGATCGCTTCCGGCGAGTCGCTTTCCAGAATAATGTGCTTACGCTCTGCCTGCGGTGGCACGTGGATCTGCGTCAGTTCGGTGTGGGGTGCTGTACGCTGCCAACTGATATCGTCGGCTTTCCATTGCGTTACCGGCTTTTTGCCCGCACCCAGAATCGCTTTCATCGACGGGATTTTTGGCGCATTAATATCTGATGTCACGCAGAGCACGGCGGGCAGCGGCAACTCAAGAATTTCCACTTCCTCTTCCAGCGTGCGCTCCACGCGTACCCGGTTATCCAGCAGTTCAATCTGGCTTACGGCATTGACGGTAGGCAGTTGCAACATTTCACCGACCAACAACCCAACTTGTTGTGCATAGAGATCGCCGGAACCCTCACCGAACAACAGCAGATCGAAACCCATCTTGCGGGCCGCAGCCGTTAACACCTGAGCGGTATCCTTGGGCAGCGCATTATCTAACTGTGCATCCTGCACCAGGAACAGTTCATTCGGTCCGCGCGACAGCACATCTTTACGCACTTTGGTGTTGTCCAGCAGACTGCCGCCGACGCTCAGCGCTGCGACATGCCCATCAGCGCCCGCCAACTGGGTGGCGGCCTCAATGGCGTTTAAATCAAACTGGCTGATTTTTGCATCGGCGCGGTCGAAATTGAGCGTGCGTTGGGCGGTAACCACAATGTCTTGCTCTTCGGGCACCAGCTTGAAACAGGTTATTATTTTCATGGCGTCTCCTATTGGTCGCTCGCAGGCGGTGCATCGAAAAATAATATCGATGTGCCTCAGAGAGATATAAAAAATTGATGAAAATAGTGTGCGGGGGAGAGGGGTAAAAAACGACATGATAATATGTTTTAGTTACCAACAATCTTGCAAAAAAATTGTGCGCAGCGGCAGAAAAAAGTATTTCATGACATATTGCTTATGCAGCATCACCGTTAAACATTACGGCGATATCCGCAACAGCACCTTCACGGTGAAAACATCGTGTAGAAATAAGGTGTGATGCGCATCATAAATACGTGGCTTTTTTTTAATTGGAATTATTAACACGCTTACTAAATAAAGAAAATTTCATCAAGTTGTGAATGCGATGTTTTCTTTATGTAGGAGGTGCGTATTTAAAATGAGAAAAATCACACAAGATTGTACGTTAAAAAAGTGCGCTTTTTAGACGGCGCAACCGGGCGGTGTAATCTTGCATGATATGCAAACAATCTTGTTTTGCGCGGTTAAAAACGTGATATACAGTACGGGTCGTTGCGCTACTTTACCCCTAAATAATTGGCTCACACCTTACTGCTTCCCGTGGAGGTTGTCATGTATCAGCGCTGGTTTGACAATAATACCGATACCTTGTTTGAAAAGGGAATGACGCCCAAATTGTCCCGTTTTGTGATCAGCGATGACCCAAACTGGGAGTCTGGGCACCATGTGCATGATGCAGAAACGGAGCTGATCTACGTAAAAAGTGGCGTAGCCCGGCTTATCATCGATTCGTCCAATTATGTTGCACAGACCGGGGATATTGTGGTGGTTGAACGCGGTCGATTACACGCCGTCGCCTCCGACAATGCTTCCCCGGCAACCACCTATACCTGTGCCGTTTACGGATTTAAATTCCGCGACAGGGATGAGAACCAAATCATGCAGGCCAATTCCTGCCCGGTGGTTTCAGTGGTGAAAGGGAAAGAGGTAATAAAAAGTATATTTCACGAACTGGGGGTGATGTTACCACAGCAAAAAAACCTTTTATCCTCACCGGTCTACGATGCTTTTGGTTATGCCTTGACGGCGCTATTTTATGAAAATTTTAAAAATGCCTACCGTTCTGAATCCGGTTATATTCGCAAGGAAGTGTTGGTAAAAGATATTTTGGTTTATCTCAATAATAATTATCGGGAAAAAATAACCCTGGATCAGCTCGCTAAAAAGTTCCGCGCCAGCGTTAGCTACATTTGCCATGAATTTACCAAGGAATATCATATCTCTCCTATCAACTATGTGATTAAACGCCGGATAACCGAAGCAAAATTTTCACTGACCAACACCGAGTGCAGTTTGAACGAGATTGCCATCCGCGTGGGGTATGACAATGTTGATCACTTCGCCAAATTATTTATGCGCCATGTTGGTTGCTCACCCAGTGAATACCGTAAGCAGTTCAAAAATAGCCTGAATGGATTGGAGTATATAACGGAGTTTGGTGAGAGTTCAGAATTGCTGATGTAATGCGGATATTCCCTTGAGACTCCCGTGTGAACGGGAGTCTCAACCTGTCAGTTATTTACTTTGGTAATCTTTCAGAATCTGCCGTCCGGCAATATAAATCATGATTTCATCAGTACCGCCGCCAATCCTTTCGCAGCGCACGTCACGCCAGAAACGGGATACGCGAGCGTCATCCGTGTAACCCAGTCCACCCATGATCTGAATGGCATCATCGATCACTTCCAGTGCGGTGCGAGCGCAATAGAGTTTGCACAGCGCGGCACTGGTGCGTAATGACAGCTCCTGATCCGCCTGCCAGGCGCATTTCAGCACCATATTACGCATGTTCTCGATTTTGATAGCCATCAGCGCCAGCTTTTCCTGAATCATCTGGTTATGACCAATCGGTTTGCCAAACGCGATACGCTGGTTGGCGTAACGGGCGGCATCTTCGAAGGCGCACTCGGCAAAACCGGTACTGCGCGCAGCATTGATCAGGCGTTCCATTTCGAAATTGTACATCACGTTCAGGAAGCCCATGCCTTCTTCGCCCACCATGTCGCTCTCTTCGACTTCGACGTTATCGAGATAGACTTCGCAGGTGGTCAGCATATGCCAGCCGATTTTGTGTAACGGGTTGATTTTGATGCCGGGCTTATTGGATTCCACCCACCACAGGGTAAAGGCTTTTTTCGGATCCTGCGGTTCGGGGTCGCGCGCCAGCACCAGCATATAAGGGTACTCTTTGGCACCGGTGATAAAGGTTTTTTGCCCGTTGAGATACACCTTGCCGTTTTTACGGGTGTAGCTGGTGGTCGCGCTGCTGTTGTCCGAGCCTGCGCCCGGCTCGGTCAGGGCCAGCGAATAGGCCGGATCGCCAGTCGCCAGCGTGCTTTCCGCGGTTTTACGCAACTGCTCGGCAGAACCAAAACGACGCATGCTGTGGATGCACTGACCGTTAGTGATCAGGAACGCCGGTGCGCCGTTTTTAGACACTTCCATCAGCGCCAGCATTTGGGTGACATAGTCCGCCGGGATGCCGCCAAATTCTTCCGGCACGCCCAGCAGGGAAATGCCGTTATCGGCCAGCGCCCGCATAAATTCTTTCGGATAGGTACCGGTCTGATCGCAGGTTCTGAAATACTCTTCCGGGAAATCACTGGTGATCAATTCCCGAATACTGGCAAGCAGCAGTTCTTGCTCTTCGGTTAAGGCAAAGTCCATCGTTTTTACTCCTGTTATTGTTCAGCGTCTGGCAATACAAAGCCCATCACGTCATCGAAAAAGAGGCGTGTATCCATCAGTTTTAAGTCAGGCGAAATGACCGGGGTAAAGTCCATCTGTGCCAGAATGTCTTTTTCCAGATCGACGCCGGGAGCTATTTCAACCAGGTGCAAACCGTCCGCTTTTAGGGTGAAGACGGCGCGTTCGGTGATGTAACGCACGTCCAACCCGCGTTCGAGCGCGATTTTTCCGCTGAACGTGATTTCAGGGATTTCCTGAATGAATTTTTTGACTTTCCCTTCCTGCACGATCGTCAGCTTGCCGTCGCCGACATCCGTTTTTAAACTGCCCGCCGTCAGGGTGCCGCAGAAGATGATCTTCTTCGAGGTAGCGCTGATGTCGATAAACCCGCCGGTGCCCATGATCTTGCCGTTGAATTTGTGCACGCCAACGTTGCCGTGTCGGTCGATTTCAGCAAAGCTCAGGTAGCACACATCCAACCCACCGCCGTGGTAAAAATCGAACTGAGAGGTCATGTCCAGAATGGCGCGGGTATTGACGTTGGCACCGAAAGCCACCCCTTGTGTGGTGATCCCGCCAATAGGGCCGGTTTCCACCGTCAGCACGAAGTCATCGGCGCAGCCCTCTTCGCGAGCCACCAGACCGATACCGTCGGCGATGCCGACGCCCACGTTACCGACAGCACCTTTGCGCATTTCGAACAGCGCGCGGCGTGCTACCAGCTTGCGCTGGTTAAGGGGGATGGCCATTTTAGTGCTGTCATCCAGCACAAAATCGCCGGAGATAAAACGGTTGACGGGCGCACCGCCGTACAGTTGGGTTTGCGTTGAATCCACCACCACAATGTCGACCAGATAGCCAGGAATGCGCACGGATTTAGGATGCAGCGTGGCTTTTTTGACCATCTTCTGCACCTGCATCATCACGATACCGCCGTTATTGTGCACCGCTTGTGCAATCACCAGTGCATCGAGGTACATCACTTCATCTTCAAAAGAGGCGTAGCCTTCGCTGTCGCAGGTCGTGGCGCGGACAAAGGCGACATTTGGCGCAATAGCCTTGTAGAACAGGTATTCCTGATTATCGATTTCGACCAGCTTGATCAGGTCGTCTTTGGTCACCTCATTCAGCTTGCCACCCTGCTGACGCGGATCGACAAAGGTACCAATACCGATATTGCTTAAAATGCCCGGCTGGTGTGCGGCAGAAGCGCGAATCGCTTGTGTCAGCACTCCTTGCGGGTAGTTGTAGGCGACGATCTTGTTTTGTTCGGCCAGATCGGAAATTCGCGGTGACTGTCCCCAGTGACCGCACAGCGCCCATTTCACCAGGCCTTCTTGTGCCAGCGGACTGATGCCACGTTCGGCGCGATCGCCCAGCCCTGTTGGGCTGATCAGCGACAGGTTGCGCGGCGATTGCGTGGTCTTGTAGCGGTCGGCGAGGGCAGTGATCAGTGAGGTGGCTTCCAAAATGCCACCACCGGCCCCCAATACGCACAGAGTGGCTTCATCAGGGATGTAGTTAACCGCATCCTGTGCGGAAAGTACCGGCACTCGGCCATTAATTCTTTTCGGTTTTTCCAGTTTCATTGCAACTCCTCATGATAAGCGAATGAACGCGCACTGCGTGTGGCAGCGCACGCGGCTATAGCCCTGCTATCGCTATTCAGGATTGGTGTAATACCGTCAATACGGCGCGCAAATCTTTAACGGCAATTTGCCCTGGGGCAGAGGCCTTTTTCAGTGCGCCAAAGGTGGCGGCTGAACCAAACAGTTCGCCGGAGAGACGGGAGATAACACCGGTTTTTGACATGGACATGGTGATGATCGGGCGGTCAGCGTGCTTCTCATGCATTTCCAGGGTGGCGGCCAGCAGGGTGAGCACATCGTCTTTGCTCTGCGGCATCAGGGCGATTTTCGGGATATCGGCACCCAATTCCTGCATCTTACACAGGCGTTTGACGATCTCTTCTTTCGGTGGCGTCTTGTGGAAATCGTGGTTGGACATGATGACTTTCACACCGTGAGCATGCGCAAACGCCACGGTATCTTTCACCAGCGCATCGCCGGTAAACAGTTCCAGGTCGATCATGTCGACAAACCCGCTCTCTACTACCGCTTTGTTCAAGGCGATATAGGCCTCGGCGGAGAGCGCTTTTTCTCCACCTTCTTGCTTGCTGCGAAAGGTAAACAGCAGAGGTTTGTCGGGGATGCAGTCACGCAGTGCGCGTGCGGCCTCCAGCACGCTGGCGATGGAGGTTACGTCATCAAAATGGTCCGCGCGCCATTCCAGGATATCGACGTCACCGTCTTGATAATGGTGGGCTTCAGACTTGATGGTGGCGATGTCTTTACCCATCAGCGAGACGATGATTTTTGGTGCGCCTTCGCCAAACACCCGATTTTTTACAGTTACGGTTTTCATGCTTTTCCCTTTACGTCATCATTTGCCACACGGTCTGATAACGCGGCGCGAGGAATACGCCGCGTACCGACGTGTTTTAGGCGTTAAAGCCCATCACTTTTTTGATGTGTTCCAGCGGGAACTCTTTACCGGTCCAGAGCTTGAACTGTTCAGCCCCTTGCCACAGCAGCATGCCGTAGCCATCAATGGTCTTGCAGCCTGCATCCATGGCCATTTGCAGCAGTTTGGTGATGTGCGGGTTGTAAACGCATTCGGTGACCAACAGTTCAGGGCGTAGCATGGCGATATCGCTCACAACGCATTGGTCTTCCAGCGGTTTCATGCCGACCTTGGTGCCGTTGGTCAGAATATCGGCGTGCGCAATGGCGTCGGCGAAGGCTTTCTGATTCGCCAAATCATTGACGGTAACAGTGCAATCGGTGTTGTCATTCACGCGTTTGGCGAAGGCGATAGCCTGTTCGTAGAATTCATCTTTGCGGTTGAACAGTTTGATCTCTTTGATGCCTTCAATGGCTGCCTGGGCACCAATTGCGGTTGAGGCACCGCCCGAACCGACCAACACCATGGTTTTGCCCTGAATATCAAAACCGCTTTCTTTGATGGCGCGAATATGCCCGGTACCATCGGTGTTATAACCACGCAAATACCCGTTATCATTAACAATGGTATTAATCGCACCGACCAATTTGGCGGCCGGTGTTAATTCATCCACATATTGGCAGGCTAATTGTTTATTTGGCATTGAGACGCCAGTGCCGCGCATTTTCAGCGCCTTAAGGCCTTCAATGGCTTTGCCAAACGTGGTGTTGTCTACCTCAAAGGCCATATAGGTGAAAGGCAACCCCGCTTTTTCCAACGCCTTATTTTGCATTTCCGGCGAAAGGCTGTGTCTGATGGGATAAGCCATTAATCCAATCAGTTCATATTTTGCGGTAACATCCATTCTAAACTCCTTACACAAGGTAATAATTGGTGGTGCAGTTATTCAGGCAATAGGCGAGCGTATATCGCGCAAACTGCCGATTGCCGTTCTGTTCAGTTTTTGAAATTAATACTCACATGCTTATGGCGTGCTTATTGAAAAAAGCGTTCGCCGAACCGTAAATCGCTTTGCGGGATTTTGAACACTTTGTAGTAGCGAATAAAAACCACGATGGCAGTAACAAAAGCTAGCAGGGCAAATGCGATATCCAACAAAATAATATATTGCAGGCCGATTTTTGACAGGTATCCGGTAATGAGCGGAATTAAGAAGTTAGCCAGGCCACCCATCATCATGTAAACGCTGGTGACTTTGGCTTTGCTTTTTGGGAAAAATTCGGACATGACAGACACGCCGAGCTGCAATATCCCGCCTGCGGCTGAAAAGCCGATAACAAAGGCCCCCACATTACACACCAACGGTGATGGGTAGAGGTAAATAATCGTGGCAGTGATCACCGAAACGCCGGTATTAAACACGTTGGCCCACACCGGGCGCACCATGCTTTTTAACAGCAGCGCGAAAATAAACACGCACACCAGTGAACCCATGCTGTAATACGAGATAGTTTTCAGTGCATCGGCTTCTGCCATACCAGCAAAGGCCATGGCATATTTCGGCATCCAGACCACAATGACGTAAAAAGTGGAGAATGCGGCAACGCCAAAAATAATAGAGGCAACCCCTTCCAACCAGGCGAGCGGCTTGCTGTTCATCTGCGGTAGTTCTTTGGCAATGGTGGCATCCACCAATTGGCTGGGGAACGTGCTTCTGAGCAGCAGCAACGATACCAGCACAAACAAAACGCCGGGGATAATCATCGCATAGCCATACCAGATGTGACTGAGCAGCAGGTAGCTGACCAGCATCGGGTATAACATCTGACCGAAGGAGATCATGGCTTTTAATAAAATGACCGCTGAACCTGACGTTTTGGGATAACACTCCATCAGTGCCGGATAGCCGCCGGTATCCAGCGCCGCATTGGCGACACCGACGCACACGGCCAAGCCGAAGGCGACAATCAGATTGGGGCTGGCGGGAATACCAAAGAAGAACAATATATATAAGCTGACGCCGAGCAAGATGACAGAGCGGCGGCCAAATTTGTCAGAAATAACGCCAAAGAAGAGAATACTGACCAATCGGCCTAAGCCAATGCCCGAAATCAGGTACGCAATACCAGCATTGTCAGTGCCAAATTTCTCCGCAAGGGATGTCATATTTTGTGCCAGCGTAATAACGCTGACGCCATGTAAAAAATAACTGAGATAGATACCGACGACGGCTAATAAGAAGGGCGCATTGAAGGCCTTATTCTGGCTCATGCTTTTCTCCGCATTTCGTTAATGATTCTGCTTGTTGTTGATGTTTTTTATAACCAGGGATAGCGGTTTTCGTTTTTCCTGACTTTTTGTGTTTCGGTAATAAGCGGTGCTGCGTGAGAGATGGTTTACTCTCGTTATGTAATGTATTAAATGCGGGTGATAATAAATACGTAATATGCCGTTTTAGTTGCCAACTTTATTGCTGTGCAATGTGCGGCGGCGAAGGGAATGGATGTTGATGAAATGTTTTTATTTCACAAGTGCCCTACAACAACCCAATCTGAAGAAAGGCGGGGTGCATCACATTGTGTTCACGGTGCGACGTTGTTTTGTGATCTGACAGCCAGTATTATTTTCTCAATTTATCGGAGGGTGTATATATGCTATAGCGCCGTGTCATTCCTGTCCGGTTTATGTTTTTACTCATTAACAATTGCGTTACGCCGTGCATTTTTGGTGTTCAGACAAACGTACCGCCTATATTGCACAGCACGAAAACAATGTTGCATTAGCCCTGTTTGACGGGCAGTTGCAACGGTAAAAGCGGGATATGCTGGCAATAGGAACTTAACAGCCTCACTGCGTGCACATGATGCCGTGATACCTTGCCAAGAGGTCGGTCATGAATTTAAAACAGCTCCACTACTTTAAACGTCTGGCTGAAAAGCAGCATTACACCGAAGCGGCCTCAAGCTTGTTTATTACGCAACCGTCGCTCAGCCACGCGATTGCCGAGCTGGAGAAAGAGTTAGGGGTGATGCTGTTTGAAAAATCGGGCAGGAATGTACGTATTACCCATGCGGGCAAGCTTTTTTTACCCTATGTGGAAAGTGCGTTGCTGGAACTGGAGAATGGTCGTCTGGCGCTGCGTCAGATGTGTGGCTCGCAGGATGATGTAATCAGTCTGGCATTTATCTACACCATGGGCGAAACCGTGGTTCCGCGTCTGGTCGATCGTTTTGTCCACCAGCCCGGGAATGACAACAAACGTTTTTGCTTTTATCAGGGTACCACGTCCGCGCTGGTGGACGATCTCAAGGCCGATAAATACGATATGGCGATCTGTTCGCTGGTGGCGGATGAGAATGAAATAGAGTTTTTACCGTTGATAAGCCAGGAACTGGTGCTGGTGACCTCTTGCCAACACCCGCTGGCACAGCAAGCGAAGCAAGACATCTCACTGGAAGAGGCTATCGCCTATCCGTTTATCTTCTTTTCACCGAAAAGCGGGCTGAGTCAGTTTATTGACAAGATGTTTATGCAGAAAAAACTGATCCCGGAAATTGCGTGTTATGTTGAAGAGGATACGGCGATGGTGGGATTGGTCAGTGTTAACTATGGGATTGCCGTGATGCCGCGTATCAGCACGCTCTCACGTTCGGATCTGCATGTGATGCGCATTCGCGATCCCGGTCCAACGCGCTATATCTACCTGGCTACGCGTAAAGACAAAATGCTGTCAGCGGCGGCGCAAGGGTTTAAAAAATTTATCTTTACCGCCTGCCAGACCCTGCAATTTTAGCGGTTGACGCCTCTGGCCTCTCGCTCAGAGGCAGGGTGTCAGGATGGGCGCCGCAGCGCACCGTCAACGTCCAGTTCATCCTCGGTCAGAAGGTTGTCACGGGTTTTCCGGTTGCGGTAGCCGATAAACAGCGCCAGCAGGAAACCGGCAGCGGCAACCCCGGTATCAAACCACATAATGCTGGCAATACTGGTTTGTGACAGTCTGGCAGTAATGAGAGGGATCGTGAAGGTCGCGATGCTGCCTGCGCTGTAGTAAATCGCGGTGGCTTTGCCTTTGGCGTGGGGAAAACGTACTGCCATCAGCGTCAGCCCCAGTTGCAGCACACCCCCCGCAGCGGAAAAGCCAATCACGAAAGAAAACACGATAACGGTGTTAGGGCTGGGATACAGGCACACACCCAGCAGTGCCACAAACGAAATAAACGTGTAGAGCATTAACAGCGAGGTGGAACTGACGGTTTTTCTCACTAACACGGCGGAAATCACCACACAGAGCAGCGAGCCGACGGTGTAGATACTGAGCAGTTTGATTGACATGGTGTAACTCATGCCCGCGACAAACTGGCCGTACTGTGCCAGCCATTGGCTGATAAGGTAAAACGTTGCCATGGCGATGTAGCCATACAGCGTATAGCTGGCGAGATCCACCAAAGAACAGG
This sequence comes from uncultured Symbiopectobacterium sp., assembly GCA_964293225.1. Classification (GTDB taxonomy): domain Bacteria; phylum Pseudomonadota; class Gammaproteobacteria; order Enterobacterales; family Enterobacteriaceae; genus Symbiopectobacterium. The sequence goes on from CAXYYB010000022.1 coordinate 27,345, forward strand.
CGTGTTGTGTAGGATAACGTGCCACAGGCGTTTCAGTCGCCAAGGTTTCCCGCACCACTTTTCCCGGATGTGCTGGGAAAGGATAACGAAACAGACAAATGCCATTGAGCAGCATAATGCCTGCCGCGATGATAAACGACCAACCAAACCACAGGTCTGCCCATACCAACAGGCTGATGATCATGGGCAGCAGGAATTGCCCGCTGGAGACAAAGGCTTTAATGAGAATGTTGGCGGTGCTGGGGGAAGAGGGGAACGCTTCCATCAGCGATGGATAAGTGCCGGAATCGAGGAAGCTGTTAGCCATCCCGGCAAGAAAGCCAAAGCAATAGGCAGCAGCAATGCTTTGTGAGCCGAGAATGCCAAAGAAAAAGCCGAGATAGCATACCATTCCCAGATAGACGAACGGTTTACGGCCAAAACGGTCGGACAACATCCCTGCCAGCAACAGCAAACTCAGCCTGCCAATGCCCAGCGATGAAATGACGACAGACACCCCTGCGGCGTCGGTTTGCCACTGTTGCTCCAGATGTGGCATGTTCAGGCTGATTAATATCACCCCCATGCCATGCACAAGATAATTGAGATATAAGCCGAAGGCGGTTGGTATATATTTGTTTTTCATAGTTAGCCTTGTGAGAAAACGCCTGGGTGAAAAAGAAACCCCGTTGTTTTCTTGCCCCGATGCGTAATACCAGTCTTATCTTGGTTTTCTGTCGTATTCAATTGACATAACCTACAGATTTACGGCCGGTTTTAAAGTTGTTTCGATGCTAACAATCCCTTCGGGAAATGAATAATTCCTTTTTTTATATTAATCCATAGATTGTTTCTATCGGCAAACCCGATAAATGTTATGGATGTTAATTTTCATGTTGAAAATCCTGATGTGCCATTCTATTTACTCAATGAAAAAGAAACGGATATGTAACACCGGGTAAATAATGTGGTATTCATTAAATTCCCTTGAGGATAATTGTCGTTTTCTCCCGAGCAATAAAATCGTTAATGTGTGATTTATCTCGCAACCTGCGCGTGGGGTATAGAGAAACACATCGTTTTCTCTCTGCTGTCAGCGGTTATAATGCCATGCAGAGTGCGTAAATTTGTTGTAATACTTCATTTTTCTCTTTATTCGCATCAATGATGTAATGTGCGCTTTCGTGATAAAGTGGATCGCGCTCTTTAATAATACCGGTGATCTCTTCAGTAATAGACAGGCCAGTGAGTGAAGGGCGCTGACTGACTGCTGGGTTTGATTTCAGCCGTGCCACTACGGTTTCAGCCGAGGTGGCAAGATAAAACACGATGCCGTGATTTTTCATGTAGTGACGGTTTTTTTCCGAGATCACCATTCCGCCGCCCGTCGCTACCACAGCATCACGTAACATAACGTCTTGGAGAATCTGACTTTCGATATCGCGGAAACGATCCCAGCCTTGCTCATCAACGATTTGCGCGATGGTTTTATTCGTTTGTTTTTGTACCAGATCGTCAGTATCGATAAAATGCCGATGTAACCGAGCTGCCAGCATCTTTCCTACGGTTGTTTTACCGGATGCGCGCGGACCGACTAAAATAATCGAATGAGTCATCTATTATCCTTAACATAACCGTTCCAAATTGTGTGCGTAAAGTTCAGCGGCAACGGATTGGTATATTTTCCACTCAATATAATCACCGTCGGTATAAACAGTACGAAAGTCAGCATAGTCGGGGAAAAAACGCATGGTATTATTTCCGATGCGATTATTAATTTTTTTGATGATCGCATCGAGCCGTTGCTTACGTTTTTTGTTCATCAGCATTAATGTGTCAATAACCTCTGTAGGTATTGGCTGTGCGCCACTTTCCCATAAACGCCAGGTTTCGCTTTCAGCACCGTTTGCAATATAGGTGGCTGCTTCATCAATACTCATAAAAAAAAGTTGACGTAGGGCTTGTAGCTCTAAAGGGTTCATCATAATGCGACTCCACAACGCAACGAATTATGCTGTCAGTAAATAACATTATTGCTTATTTGCCGGCTTGATTACTGTCACACTATTTTGTGCAACATTGTTTATTTGCAGTGTTATACGGGTTGGCGCGATCTTTGCATTACATTGTATCGGTGTGAGAGCCGTGTGTTTGATGAGAAGGCCTGTGCGCGGAGTAATCTGATGGTAGCGAACCCTGAAACCACCTTGCAATTTTTGATGACCTCGCGGCAGTGTGAACTGAACAGCCTGCGCTGCCTGCTGCAAAGCGGCGAACTGGTTGGCAAAATAAGCCAACTGGTGCATATGCTGCAACGGGAGCGCGGCACCTCGAACCTGTTTTTGTGCGCGCAAGAGAGCGTGGCGCCTGAGGAGTTGAGACTGCGTGAGCAGGATGTCGGCCTGGCGCAAGCACAGGTGATGGCCCATCTGTTACAACTGGAACAACGCACCGATCTGTTGCCTCAAGCCAGTCGTCTGTTCAGCCGGGCGGCGAGTGTGGTTTACAGCCTCAGTTTGCTACCGACATTACGTCACAAACTGCGACAGCGCATGCTGCCTCAGCCAGACGTGATGACTGCTTTCAACGATATCATTCGACACCTGCTGGCGCTGGTTTTTGAGGTGTCAGATACTGCGGCTGAGCCGGGCATAGCCCGGGCGCTGGTTGCCATGTTCAGCTTTATGCAAGGCAAAGAATTTGCCGGGCAAGAGCGTGCGTTAGGGGCGGCAGCCTTTGCCACCGGCGCATTTACCCCGGATCGCCAGCAGGCGTTGCTGGATTTGATTGAACGACAAGAACGTTGTTTCGATACCTTTGTCGATTTTGCCGATGATGAAAACAAGGCTCACTGGCAGCAACTGGGCACCGATCGCGAGTTTGAACGCTTGCGCCGTATAGCCTGCACCCGCATGGCAGCGGGGGCGTTGAATGCAGGGGAGAGCATGCGCTGGTTTGCACTGGCGACTGAGCGTATCGATGCGATGAAACGCTTGGAAGATGCCCTGGAACAAACGTTGATGGCACTGTGTCAGCAGCGTATCACGGCCGCAGAAGCGGCCTGCCGCGATCAAGCTGTCAGCGTTGAACATTTGCTTGAACAGCAGCAGGACCATGCGCATGGCTATTCGGTGTTTATGCCGGGTGAAGAGATGGTGTCCTCACAAACCGCAGCCCAGTGGATCAGCAGCGATGGGGTTTGTCCGCAGTTAGGGCGCTCTTTGTTATCGTTGGTGCAGACACAATCACGTCGATTGCAACGCCTCGATAGCGAACTGACAGAAATGCGCGCTTCTCTGACCGAGCGCAAACAAATCGACCGCGCCAAAGGCATGTTGATGCAGCATCGCGGCATGACCGAGGAGGAAGCGTATAAAACGCTGCGCAGCCTGGCGATGAGTCAAAACAAAAAGCTGGTGGAGATTGCCACGGCCATGCTGGCGGTGGCGGATGTGTTCCAAAGTCCTCCCTGAAACCCCTGTAAGCGGCTTTATATGCACACTAATCGTGCGTGCGTTGCCAGATTAGTGTGCAACCCTGTGTGTCATCTCTCTGCTTGCAGGGCGAGCGACTCATCGCTGGCAGTGGCTACGCCGTTAGCATTGTTCTGGTTATCTCCCCGCAAATTATCGTGTTAACTGTGTTTCATCTCACAATGTTTGCGGTTTTTATTGTGTTATTTCCATATTGGTATGGTTGTTGCTTTTAACTTGATGTGGCGATGAATCCGTTGCGAAACCACGGGGATCGAAACGGATTCATACACTGAACATGATTAAGTGTTCCTCTTATGCCAACGGCGGTATCAGGGGGGCACGGGCAAAGGCGTCCATCAGCATGCGTTCACGCATGGCTTATGGACGCCTTTTTTATTTTTCACAGTCCTACCGGCTGTAGACGTAAGGGTTGCGTTGATGAGTGAAACGAAAAACAACACATCATTTTCCCGTCGCCAGTTTCTCGCGGGAAGTGCGGCACTCGGCGGCAGTTTTTTATTACCGGGGTTGATGAATAGCGTTTGGGCAGCCGGTTCTGACGCACCGGAGAAAACCACGATCCGCGTCGGTTTTATTCCTCTGACCGATTGCGCCTCGGTGGTGATGGCCGCAGAAAAAGGGATCGACAAGAAATACGGTATCACTATTGTCCCCAGCAAAGAGGCAAGCTGGGCTGCGGTGAGAGACAAACTGGTTTCCGGCGAACTGGACGCTGCACACATTCTCTACGGTCAGGTGTACGGTTTGCAACTCGGGCTGGCGGGTCCGCAGCACGATATGGCGGTACTGATGACCCTGAATCAGAACGGGCAGGGCATTACGTTGGCGAATGCACTGCGTGATGCTGGTGTGACCGACGGCGCGTCACTCAAGCAATTTATCGCCGCCAGCCCGGCGGGCACGCACACGTTTGCACACACCTTTCCCACCGGTACGCATGCCATGTGGCTTTATTACTGGCTGGCGGCGTCGGGTATCCACCCGTTTAACGATATCCGCACCGTGGTCGTGCCACCGCCGCAGATGGTGATGAACATGAAGATTGGCAACATGGTGGGCTGCTGCGTGGGTGAGCCCTGGAACCAGCGTGCCATCAGCGAGGAGATTGGTTTTACTGCCGCAACGTCGCAGGAGGTCTGGCCCGATCATCCCGAGAAAGTATTAGGCACCCGCGCCGCCTGGGCTGATGAAAACCCGCACAGTGCCCGCGCGCTGACGGCTGCCGTGCTGGAGGCCGGGCGCTGGATTGATGCCTCCGATGATAATCGGCGTGAAACCGCTGCGGTTATCGCCGGGCGCGCTTATGTCAACACCAAAGCGGAGCAGATCGTTGAGCGCATTCAGGGCAACTACGACAACGGCCTGGGTAAGCGCTGGAAAGATGAGCACGCTATGCGTTTTTACCGCGACGGTGCGGTGAATTACCCCTATCTCTCTGACGGCATGTGGTTTCTGACCCAGCACCGACGCTGGGGGTTGCTCGACAGCGATCCGGATTATCTGGCAATAGCCAAAAAAATCAACCGTACCGAACTCTACAAGCAAGCTGCAAGTCAGGTGGGCAATGTGCCGTTGCCAGGTAGTGATATGCGCAGCAGTACGCTCATCGACGGTATCCGCTGGGATGGCAGCGATCCGGTGGGATACGCCAACGGTTTTAGTGTGAATAAGCGAGGCTAGCCATGAAAGTTCAGGCACAGGTTGTTCCCATAGTGGCAGAGGTTGTAGGTACCGAACCTCACAGTGCGCAAGTACTCTCACTCCCCGAGACGACGCGCCCTACAACACCGTCACCGGTGGTTTCCACGCCAGCGCCACGCACACCCCGTTGGCCGGTGCAGGCTCGGCGCTTGGCGCAGGCCATATTGCCCGCATTATTGGGCATCGTGCTGCTGTTGGGGGGGTGGCAAGTGGCTGCGCTCAATAGTGAAGGTTTTCCGACACCGTGGCAGACGGCGCAATCAGCCGCCGTACTGTTCGCCGACCCCTTTTATGTTGCAGGCCCTAACGATCAGGGCATTGGCTGGAATGTATTGGCCTCTTTGAAACGCGTCGCTATCGGGTTTGGGCTGGCCGCACTGGTGGGGATCCCCGCGGGTTTCATGATTGGCCGCTTTCGTTTTCTCGCTGGCATGTTCAACCCGGTTATCGCGCTGCTGCGCCCGGTCAGCCCGCTTGCCTGGTTGCCGATCGGTTTGCTGCTGTTTCAGCGCGCCGAACCCGCCTCCAGTTGGACCATTTTTATCTGTTCGATTTGGCCCATGATCCTCAACACGGCGGAGGGTGTGCGCCGAATTCCTCAGGATTACCTGAACGTAGCGCGTGTGTTGAATCTCTCCGAATGGAACCTGATGTGGAAAATCCTGTTTCCTGCCGTGCTGCCTCATGTGTTAACCGGCGTGCGGTTGTCTATCGGTATTGCCTGGCTGGTGATCGTTGCCGCCGAGATGCTGACCGGCGGTATTGGTATCGGTTTTTGGATCTGGAACGAGTGGAACAACCTGAACGTGGAAAACATTTTGATCGCCATTCTGGTGATCGGCGTTGTGGGGCTGCTGCTGGAGCAGGGGCTGATGTTGTTGGCAAAACGTTTTAGTTATGACAACCAATAAGAGGATACCGCCATGTCATCAACGCCAATTATTCAAGTCCAACAGGTCAGTCAGCGCTTTTCGACCGCCAGCGGTGAGTTTCTGGCCTTGGACAACGTCAGCTTTGATATTCAGGCCGGTGAAACCCTCAGCCTGATTGGTCACTCGGGCTGTGGAAAATCCACGTTGCTTAACCTGATCGCCGGATTAACGGCGCCAAGTGACGGCGGATTACTGTGTGATAACCGCGAAATTACCGGGCCGGGACCGGAGCGGGCCGTGGTGTTTCAGAACCACTCACTGCTGCCGTGGCTCACCACCTACCAGAATGTGGAACTGGCGGTTAATCAAGTGTTGCGCCGCGCCATGAGTAAAGCGGAACGCCATGACTGGATTCTGCACAACCTTGATTTGGTGCACATGGGGCACGCTATCGACAAGCGACCTAACGAGATTTCCGGCGGCATGAAGCAACGCGTTGGCATTGCGCGTGCACTGGCGATGAAACCCAAAGTGCTACTGATGGATGAGCCGTTCGGTGCGCTAGATGCCTTAACGCGCGCACATTTACAGGACGCTGTGATGGATATTCAGCAACGGCTTAACACCACGATTGTGTTGATCACGCACGATGTGGACGAAGCCGTATTGCTGTCGGACCGGGTACTGATGATGACCAACGGCCCGGCGGCCACGGTGGGGGAGATCATGACCGTCGATCTGCCGCGTCCACGATCGCGCGTCACGTTGGCAGACGATCCTCGTTATCACCAGTATCGCCAGCAAGTGCTCTATTTTTTGTATGAAAAACAGCCTAAAGCAGCCTGATAAGCGAGTAGCGGCATGAAGCGACTGGTGATTATCGGTAATGGCATGGCCAGCGCCCGGCTGGTGGAACATCTGCTGCACATCACAGCGCAGCGCTTTCAGATAACGGTATTCGGGGCTGAACCCTGTGCCAGCTATAACCGGATTATGCTCTCCCCGGTGCTGGGGGGAGAAAAATCCTTTACGGAGATTCTGCTGCCCGCTGTCGCCCCCGAGCACGGTATTTGTTACCGCCTGGGAGAACCTGTTCACCACATTGATCGCGAGCGGCGTTGCGTCGTCTCGGCTGGCGGTGAAACGGGTTACGACCATCTGGTGATTGCCACTGGGGCACGTCCGATGATGCCGCCGTGGCCCGGCGTTCACCTGGCGGGTGTGGTGGGGTTTCGCACCTTGGACGATGTTGACGTCATGCTTGCTGCGGTACGCGCCAACGCCCCGGTGGTAGTGATCGGCGGAGGATTGCTCGGCATTGAAGCGGCGGCGGCACTTCGGCAACAAGGGGCGTCAGTCACGCTAGTGCACCGTTCATCGATCTTAATGGACCGGCAACTGGATGAGACAGCGAGCGCACTGCTGGTGACCACGCTGCAAACGCGAGGCATCCAGTGCCTTCTGTCGGCAGAGGTCGCCGCGTTGCAAGGAAACCGCCGCGTGGAACAGGTGCAACTGACCGATGGTCGCTGCCTGAGCGCCGGGTTGGTGGTCGTGGCGACCGGCGTTACGCCTGAGTGTGAACTGGCGCGTAACAGCGGTGTGCCCTGTGCGCGAGGCATTCTGGTCGATGGGCAGTTACGCACACAGGATAGCCACATCAGCGCGCTCGGCGAGTGCTGTGAGCTGCGGGGCGAGACGTTTGGGCTGGTTGCCCCTTGTCTGGCGCAAGCGCAGGTGCTGGCGCAGCGTTTGGCAGGCCAACCCGCCGAGGATTATCGATCAGAAATGCTGGCTACCCGCCTCAAGGTCACCGGAATTGCAGTGGTCAGTGCCGGTGAACTGACACCGCAAACGGATGACGAGGTACACACGCTGTTCGATCCGTTGACGCCGCGTTATCGCCAGCTGATTTTTCGTGCCGGACGCCTGCGTGGTGCGCTGCTGTTCGGTGACGCCGGAGACAGTGCACATCTGCTGTCGGTGATGAAGGAGGAGGCCGCTCTTGAACCTACGCCTCTGCTATTTGGTCTCTCTTCCACGGCGGTTGAAGCCGTGCCGCAGTCTGTGAGGAGTCGTATGATGAGTAAACCTGTATTGATTGTTGTTGGCCACGGTATGGTCAGCCACCATTTTCTTGAACAGTTGGTTGAACGTGGTTTGCATCAGCAGTACCACATCACGGTTTTTGGTGAAGAGCGCTACCCTGCCTACGATCGCGTTCATTTGTCGGAGTATTTTTCCGGGCGCAGCGCTGACGATCTTTCCATGGTGCAAACGGGCTTTTTTGAACGTCATGGGATAGAACTGCGCACCCAGTGCGCAGTGACGGCCATCGATCGTCAACGCCGCTGTGTTGTTGATGCTCAGGGAAGAGAAACACCCTACGACCAACTGGTGCTGGCAACCGGATCGTATCCCTTTGTGCCACCGTTGGCTGGCAGCGATCGTCTTGGATGTCTGGTGTATCGTACTCTGGACGATCTCGATGCGATTGCCGACTGTGCCGCACAATCGCACAGTGGGGTAGTTATTGGCGGCGGGTTATTGGGGCTGGAAGCGGCCAATGCACTGCGCCAACTTGGGCTGGAAACGCACGTAGTGGAATTCGCACCGCGTTTAATGGCTGTGCAACTGGATGACGGCGGTGCTGCGATGCTGCGGCGCAAGATTGAAGCCTTAGGGGTTCAGGTGCATACCGGGAAGGCCACACAGGCGATTGTGGACGGCACCGCGGCGCGCCATCGCCTGTGTTTTGCTGATGGCAGTGAGTTGGAGAGCGATCTGGTGCTGTTCTCGGCAGGCATTCGCCCTCGTGACCAACTGGCGCGTGATGCCGGACTGGAGATCGGCGCGCGTGGCGGCATTGTGATTGACGATGCAGGGCAAACGTCTGACGCTAACATTTACGCCATCGGTGAATGCGCCTGCTGGCAACAGCAGGTATTTGGGTTGGTTGCGCCTGGCTACCAGATGGCACGCAGCGTGGCGGCGACCCTCGCCGGACAGAACCAACCCTTTACCGGTGCCGATATGGGCACCAAATTGAAACTGCTGGGCGTCGAGGGGGCGGGTATCCGTGACGCTCACGGCAAAACGGCCCGCGTGAAGTCTATAAGAGCATGGTGGTGTCGCAGGATGGCAAGCGCTTGCTGGGGGCGGTGTTGGTCGGTGACAGCAGCGACTACAGCACGCTGCTGCAAATGAAGCTCAACAATATGGTGCTACCCGCGCATCCCGCGTCGCTTATTCTTCCCGCACAGGAAGGCGCACCGGCGAAAGGGCTGGGGGTAGCCGCCTTACCAGCCACTGCGCAGATTTGCTCCTGCCATAATGTCACCAAAGCGGATATTTGCGCGGCAGTAGCAAAAGGCTGCCATGAATTGGGGGCGATAAAAAGCTGCACCAAGGCAGGAACCGGCTGCGGTGGCTGCGTACCGCTGGTGAAACAAGTCATGGAGCATGAACTCACGCAATCTGGCGTTGAGGTGAAAAAGGACATCTGCGAGCACTTTGCCTATGACCGTCAGGCGTTGTATCACCTGATTCGCGTCAATGACATTCGCACTTTTGATGACCTGATTGCCAACCATGGTCAGGGACGCGGCTGTGAAATATGCAAACCGTTGGTTGGCTCGATACTCGCTTCCTGCTGGAATGACTATCTGCTGCAACCACAGCATCTGCCTTTGCAGGATACCAACGATCGTTTCTTTGCCAACATCCAGAAAGATGGCACCTACTCTGTGGTGCCGCGTATTCCCGCCGGAGAGATCACGCCCGAGGCGCTGATCGCGATTGGGCAGGTAGCACAGCGTTATCAGCTTTACACCAAGATAACCGGTGGTCAGCGGGTCGATCTGTTTGGGGCCAGGGTTGAACAGTTGCCTGCTATCTGGCAGGAATTGCTTGATGCCGGGTTTGAGACCGGTCACGCCTACGGTAAATCGCTACGCACGGTGAAATCCTGTGTGGGATCAACCTGGTGCCGTTATGGCGTGCAGGATTCTACCGCACTGGCTATCCAGTTAGAGAACCGTTACAAGGGGTTGCGCGCCCCCCACAAGATTAAAATGGCCGTGTCCGGTTGTACGCGTGAATGCGCTGAAGCGCAGAGCAAAGACATTGGTGTGATTGCCACGGATAAGGGCTGGAACCTTTACGTGTGCGGTAACGGCGGTATGAAGCCACGTCATGCGGATTTATTCGCCAGCGATTTGGATACCGACACCTTGATTCGCTTTATCGATCGTTTGCTGATGTTTTACATCCGCACCGGCGATCGTCTGCAACGCACCAGTACCTGGATGGATAATCTGGAAGGCGGTATCGACTACCTGCGTGAGGTTGTCATTGATGACGCGCTGGGCGTCGCCGACACGCTGGAAAGTGATATGCAACGGGTGGTGGACAGTTATCAATGCGAATGGCGCACCACGCTGGAGAGCCCCGATCGTCTGGCGCTGTTCCGTGGTTTTATCAATAGTGATACGCCCGATGAAGGCGTGGTGCAGGTCGCTGAACGCGGGCAACCTCGCCCGGTGCCGCGCGATGCGTTGCCGATTAAAGTGAGTGAACCGGTGTTGGCCGCAGAAGGGTGGACCTGCGTCGGCACCGTAGCGGATATTCCGCCTAACGCGGGCATGGCGGCACGCGTAGGGCAACAGCAAATTGCCCTGTTTCATCTGGCGGGACCGGTGCCACACATTTATGCATTGGACAACCATGAGCCGGGGAGTGCGGTAAACGTACTGTATCGCGGTATTGTTGGCGATGTTGACGGTGAACCTGTGGTTATTTCACCGCTCTATAAACGACGTATTCGACTTGAGGATGGCATCAGCCCTGATGATGACAGCCTGCGGGTTCGCGCCTGGCCGGTGAAAGTCGAACAGGGAAAAATCTGGGTGGCACATCGCGCCATGATACCGTTTTCACCTGTTGCGGAGGCATCATGAATACCTGCCGCACTACATGCCCCTACTGCGGCGTAGGCTGTGGTGTGCTGGCGGAGGTGACAGCTGAAGGTCAGGTCGCCATTAGCGGTGACAACGCGCACCCGGCAAACTTTGGGCGGCTATGCGTCAAAGGTGCGGCGCTGGGTGACACGCTCGATCTGGCGGGCCGTCTACTTTGGCCGATGATCGACGGCAAACGCGTTGCCTGGGATAACGCGTTGGATACGGTCGCGAATGAACTGCGTGGGATCGTTGACCAATATGGCCCGCAGGCGGTGGCGTTCTATGGGTCAGGGCAACTGCTGACCGAAGACTACTATGTGGCGAACAAGCTGATGAAGGGATTTATCGGCAGTGCCAACATGGATACCAATTCGCGATTGTGTATGGCATCGGCGGTGATTGGCTACAAACGGGCCTTTGGCGCGGATGCGGTGCCGTGCAGTTACGAAGATATCGAACGGGCGGACATGGTGGTGCTGGTGGGGTCAAACGCCGCCTGGGCTCATCCTGTCGTGTATCAACGCCTGTTACAGGCGAAGCAGCAGCGGCCCGCACTTCGTGTTGTGGTTATCGATCCGCGTCGAACGGCAACCTGCGATATTGCCGATGTGCATTTGCCCCTGCTTCCCGGCAGCGATGCGGGGTTGTTTAACGGGTTACTGCGCTATCTGGTGCAGCACGATCGGCGAGGCCATCTCGAGTTGACCGACGTCGAGACGGCGTTAGATCATGCACAGAGCTGGACATCAGAGAGGGTTGCCGATTTTTGTGCGTTGTCACAGCAAGATATTACCCTGTTTTATCGTTGGTTTGCCGACACGGATAACGTGGTGACACTGTATTCGCAAGGGGTTAACCAATCCTCCTCCGGCAGTGATAAATGCAATGCCATCATCAATGCACATCTTTTTAGCGGCAAGCTGGGTTATCCCGGTAGTGGACCGTTTTCGATAACCGGTCAACCGAATGCAATGGGGGGAAGGGAAGTCGGTGGCCTTGCCAACCAACTGGCAGCGCACATGGGGTTTACGCCGCAGGATATCGATCGCGTTGGGCGTTTCTGGGGAACCGCCCACGTGGCACAACACCCCGGATTAAACGCGGTTCCACTGTTTCAGGCGATTGAACGCGGCGAAGTGAAAGCGGTATGGATCATGGGGACCAATCCGGTGGTCTCATTGCCGGATGCCGATCGGGTGCGGCGTGCTTTACAGCGCTGCCCGCTGGTGATCGTCTCTGATGTGATGCGCCATACCGACACCACGGCCTGCGCGCGCGTGCTGCTGCCCGCCTTGGCGTGGGGAGAAAAGGACGGCACCGTCACTAATTCAGAGCGGCGCATTTCGCGCCAGCGGGCTTTTCTGCCCGCACCCGGGGAAGCGCGCGCGGATTGGTGGATTCTCACGCAGGTTGCTCAGCGCCTGGGATTCACCGCTGCATTTCCCTATACCCATCCGGCACAGATTTTTCGAGAACATGCGGCACTGTCCGGTTTTGAAAATTGCGGTACGCGAGCGTTTGATATCAGCGCATTGGCAACACTAAGCGATGCGCAATGGCACGCGCTAACGCCTGTTCAATGGCCGGTCACCGCAGAGGCGACGCACGGAACGGCGCGCTTATTCAGTGAAGGGCGCTGCTGGCACCCTGATGGGCGAGCGCGGCTGATCCCGATTGTACCCAGTCTGCCCGCCGTCGCCCCCGACCAGCACTATCCATGGGTACTCAACACCGGACGTATTCGCGATCAGTGGCATACCATGACGCGAACGGGAAAAGCAGCCCGTTTGCTACGTCATCTCAGTGAACCTTATTGTGAGATGCATCCGCAGGATGCTGCCGACAACGGCATCCACGCTGGTGAGATTGTGCGATTGAGCTCAGCACACGGATGGATGTTAGCCAAAGCGCAGTTGGACAGCGGGCAGCAGCGTGGCAGTGTTTTTGTTCCGATGCATTGGAATCAACAGTTTAGTGGACAAGCGCGGGTGGGGAGCCTGATTGCACCAGTGACAGATCCCCATTCAGGGCAACCGGAAAGTAAACATGCGCGAGTACGCCTCCAGCCGTGGGCCACACGCTGGTTTGGTGAGATTTTCCTGATGGGGGAACAGCCTCCTCCTCCCTGTGGTTACTGGAGCAAAATCACTGCAACGGGTATCAGTCATTATCGTATAGCGGAGTGCGAACCTTTCGGTGACGGCTGGCAATGGCTGGCACGTTACACCGCGTCGATGAATAAAGCTTTTCAGAATTTGACCTATCAATGGGCACAAGGTGGTGATGGATTGTTCTATGCCATCGGTTGGAAAGATCAACAGGCCGTGATTGCCTTTTACGTACAACGTGTGCCGCTGGTGCTGGAAAGTGCCGTGATCTATGAGACGCTGTTGAATGACGCGTTACCGCTTGCGGAGCGCAGCCGGATTTTACTGTCTGGTGGCGCGTGTTCTGAACAAGACGCAACGGGCGCAACCGTATGCAGCTGTTTTGGTGTCGGGGAGGGAGCGATTTTGCAGGCAATACGCGGTGGCTGCCAGACGGCGGCAGCATTGGGCACTCAGCTCAAATGCGGTACCAACTGCGGCTCATGCATTCCTGAGCTTAAAGCATTGATACGACAACACGGTGAACCTATCGTCTTACAACACGCTGGATAACGGGATAAAGGTAGCAGATGAAAAAAGTAACGCAAAACTATCCTGTTCCGGCAGGAGAAGCCGTGAACCCAGGCGATGTCTGGCTGGTGGGGGCTGGCCCTGGCGATGCCGAGCTGTTAACGCTCAAAGCATGGCGTGCGATCCAGCAAGCCGATGTTATCGTGCACGACCGTTTGGTGTCTGAGCAGATCATGGCACTGATACCTGCGACGACACTGTGTATTGACGTTGGCAAGTGCCGTGGACGTCACCCACTGTCGCAAACCCAAATCAACCAACTGCTGGCTGAGTTGGCGCAAGCACAGCAGCGAGTGGTGCGGCTGAAGGGCGGTGATCCTTTCATTTTCGGTCGTGGCGGAGAAGAGATGGATTTCTTGCAGCAACAAGGCATTCGCTGCTGTATTGTACCGGGAATCACGGCTGCCACCGGTTGCGCCGCCGCGGTAGGATTGCCGTTGACTCACCGCGATTGTGCTCAGTCCGTGCGCTTTATTACCGGACACAGCCGAGAGGGAGAACCCGAACTTGATTGGCCAATGCTGGCGAAAGGTGAACAGACGTTAGTGTTCTATATGGGATTGAGCCACGCCAACCGGCTTTCTCAGCAACTTATCGCGCATGGCATGACAGGCACTACGCCGTTAGCGATTATTGAACGTGGCACTCAGCCACAACAACGGCTGCTGACGGCAACCTTGGCAACATTACCGCGACTGCTTGCGCAGTATCAACCTCAGTCACCCGGTTTATTGGTGGTGGGCGATGTCGTACGCTTTTGTCGTTATCCGGCATTGACGCTGACGCAAGATGATGACGCTGCTGCTGCTGCGTGGATAGATGAAGATATGCTGACTAAACAGCCATTTTGCTGCTAAATACAGCAAGAGTGGTAAATAATGGGCTGTCGTGGTGAGCTTTTGAGCGTTCGGTTTTATCCTGATGACAAAGGGCTTGCCATCAGCACGTAACCAAGCCATAATAGCGTCCATTCCTGAAACGGAAATGAAAAAATCTTATTTAATCAATAAGTTATAAGTAAAAACTTATTGATATGACCAGAAGTTTAAGGTCGGTAGGCAGAATAAAGGCGCGTTGGCAGAGTGGCCATGCAGCGGATTGCAAATCCGCCCACCTCGGTTCGACTCCGGGACGCGCCTCCAATTTTCGCCCGGGTGGTGAAATCGGTAGACACAAGGGATTTAAAATCCCTCGGCGTACGCGCTGTGCGGGTTCAAGTCCCGCCCCGGGCACCATCACCACCTCAATGGACGTCAACAGACGTATATTTTTTTGCCTAAAATCCACGGTTTTACTGGCTTTCCTTCATTCCTTACTCTCCCGACGTCAACACAATTCAACCTACATCAACTTGCTTGTGAGTATACATCTGAGTATATATGTTGGTTCTATCTTGCTCTGTATACTCACCGTAAGCACCTATGAGGACATTGATAATGGCTCTGACCGATATCAAAGTGCGCTCGGCAAAACCAGAAGAAAAAGAGTATTCACTGACTGACGGTGATGGGATGTTTTTACTGGTTCATCCCAACGGTTCTAAATACTGGCGGCTGCGTTTTCGTTTTGGCGGCAAGCAACATCTCATGGCATTAGGCGTTTATCCTGAAGTCTCTCTTTCAGAAGCGCGTCAGAAAAGAGACGAAGCCAGAAAACAGGTTGCTGCGGGGATCGATCCCCGGGAACATAAGAAAGCGGTAAAAGCCAAACAGGAAGAGGATGAAAAAACCTTCGAGGTTGTGGCTCGCGCCTGGCATGCCGACAACAAGAAATGGTCTGGCTCACATGCTGAACGCATCCTGAAAAGCCTGAGCGACAATATTTTTCCCGCTATTGGCAGCACACATATCGCAGATTTGAAAACACGCGACTTGCTGGCATCGATCAAAAGCGTTGAACGCTCAGGACGCTTAGAAGTGGCTAAGCGCCTAAAACAACGCGTGACGGCCATCATGACCTATGCGGTACAAAATGGCCTGATTGACTATAACCCGGCACAGGATATGGCCGGGGCGATCATGCCCGGTAAAGTCGAACATCGTCCGGCGTTAGAACTTGAACGCTTGCCTGAACTTCTTGGCCGTATAGATGGCTATAGAGGTCGTGAGTTTACCCAGTGGGTAATAAATCTTTCCCTGCTAATTTTTATCCGCTCCAGTGAACTGCGTTTTGCCCGCTGGCCGGAAATCGACTTCGAACGTGCCTTATGGACGATTCCTTCTGAGCGAGAACCGATTCCCGGCGTTAAGTTCTCTGAGCGCGGTTCAAAAATGCATACACCACATCTGGTTCCGCTAAGCCGTCAGGCTGTGGAGATCCTTAAAAAGATCAGAGAGGTGAGTGGGCATTGCGAGCTGGTTTTCATTGGCGATCACTCGTCACGAAAACCCGTTAGTGAGGGGACGGTAAACAAAGCACTGCAAACCATGGGTTACGACACTAAAATGGAAGTTTGTGGTCATGGCTTTCGTACTATGGCCTGTAGTTCGTTGATTGAATCGGGATTGTGGTCTAGGGATGCCGTGGAACGGCAGATGAGCCACCAGGAGCGAAATGGTGTCCGGGCAGCGTATATCCATAAGGCGGAGCATCTGGATGAGCGTCGGTTGATGTTGCAGTGGTGGGCGGATTTTCTGGATGTGAATCGGGATAAGGGAATTACGCCGTTCGACTATGCGAAGATCAACCGGGGTAACGGCACATGAGTTGTTTGTCATAATTTTTAAATTCATTCGGCCAGCCTTACAGAGGGGGGCTGGTTGGTGATTTATCCCAATGACATTGCTAGTCAGAGCACTTCATTCACTTGTATCATCGGCAAGAACAAACCACGAAATCTTTTGGAAAGTAGATAATTAATCAGATTTCTGAGTTTTGTATTCAATTAATTATAGATGCTCTTATATAGTCGGTTAATTACAAAATATTGGGTCATGACGCAGATTTAGTGGTAGTGGTGGAATGTCAGATACCAGCCGATGATCTTGTCGTGCATAACCTCTGACTTTGAGAAGCAGATAGTCCTGCGGGCAAGGCGCTTAAGATGGGTTCTCAGGTTAATATTATGTCGCTCTATCCGCTGGGTGTATTTTTTGCTGATAATATGACTGGTTGAAACCAGTAAAGTCGGGTACACAGGCCTGGCATCAGTGGCTGTAGGCCAGGATTTCTCTGCATTACAGGCAATTTCCATTTTGTCCATAGGTTAGCATCTTATTGGTGACAAAAGCTCAATTTTGTCACCAGCTGTTCCGAAACGATTTTCATAAAATTAACCACATGCTAAACCGATCAGCTTGGCTGAGTACGACTGCTCAGGTTTCACGATATTCCGGTGATGAAGTTCCCGCTCCAAGACGGCTTCAATTTTATGCAAATCCACTCCGTGAGCGCCGTTCTTCCCCTTAGCTTTAAACACGGCGTCTATTTGCTTTTCTAAATGAGGTAGTCGGTTACCATCTCCATCGACAGCAAGTTTCATGATAGAGTGAATGTTATGTCCTTTTTCGTTGGCAGCCCTTACTTCCCACACAGAAACGATTTCACCAGAATTCAGCTCACTGGAATAGAAACTATGGTATTCAGGATCAAGATTGCGGTATTTATCGAGCAGTTCTGCAATCACTGGGTGATCCAAACCAACCAAATGCAATTTTTCTGAATTGGTTGCTTCTTCCCGATCCGTGGTAAATAGCATTTGTTCGAAACCATCTTTTACCAATGCAAATTGCTTTTGTCCGCGAATCTCAATGGATTCACCTTCGTATGGTAACGCCTTCTGCATAAACCTGATCAGGTCATCTATGGATTTCCCGGTATCTGAAAGTGGTGCATAGTCATCCAAACTGAAACCATCCAGATCCTGGAATAGTTCGAATACCGCATCCTTAGCATGGCGGGCATTATCCATGGCCGCCTCAAGCTCCAGCCGGGTACGCTTCAGCTCAGGGTCTTGCAGTGCCTGCGAGTAAAGTTGCTGATAGTTAACCTGCTCCGATAATTGGCCGAGGATCTGTGATCGAAGATCTTCTTCCACCTGACCCTTCTCATCCACTTTGCCAAGCGCCTTGGCAATCTCCTCCAGCTTTTCATCAAGCAGCAGGAAAATGCGACCTTCAATGGTGTCACCCAGAACGAGGTTATAAACCTGTGCCGTATCACGCTGCCCATAGCGGTGAATACGGCCAATGCGCTGTTCCATATCCATTGGGTTCCACGGCAGGTCAAAGTTAAACAACACCCGTGCATGTTGCAGGTTGATACCTTCCCGACCGGCTGCTGTACAGATCATCACACGAGGGCCATTTGCTTGCTTGAAGCGCTTTTCCGCCGCGAGCTTACTTCCGTGATCGCCACCTTTCAGCACAACAACGCCTTGGCCTGGGTATGCCTTTTCAATCTGCTCACCCAGCATTTCCACCGTACCCAGATAGGTGGCAAATATCACAATGCGTTCCTCTGGGTTTTGCTGCCACAGCACACCCAAAGCTCCAATGAGCTTATCTACTTTAGTTTCTCGGGCTGAAGGGAACAGCCCCAGTAGTTCTTTAATGCGGAACCGCTCTTCTGGTAGCGCGTACGCCACAGCATCCATGGCCGCATCTTCAGCGGCGGCAGTTTCCAGCTCATCGGAAAAAGTATCGGATATAGCGGCCAACTGCTCTTCATTGATCTTTTTGAGCAGACGACGCTTGATGTCATTCAGTATGCGGTCGATCTCAAGGTCAGACAGACGATCATTACCAAAATCAAATTCGACGCGAATTTGTTCTTTTGCCTCGTTAAACGCAATGTCTCTGGCGTCGATATCGAGATTCTCATCGTGCATTAAGCCCTCATGAACCGTCAGGGCCAAAAGTCTTCGCCTCAAGGTGCGATGCACGGCAGCAAAACTGGACGCTGCAATCTTTTGGAAGATCGTCATTACAAAGCCCAACGCAGTTCCTTTCCCGCCTTGCTTCTTCGCCAGAGCAAAACCGTCGCGCAAGTACTCATTCAAGGCGTTATAGAAATCGCGCTCTTGCTCTGACATCGAAAAAGCTTCGGTATGAACCCAGCGCCTAGCGAACAGCGTGGAACCATCAGCTTTGCAGGCATCGGCTTTGGTGCGGCGAAAAATAATCGGATTCAAGCGGTGACGCTCTTCCACCATCTCGGTTTCACTGGAAAACAACGTGGGGTCAAGTAAATCAATCAGCTTCCAGAAACGGAAATGATCGCCCTGGTGTGGTGTGGCTGACAGCAGAATCATATCTCTACTGTGGTCGCGCAAGGCTTCCGCCAGTTTGTAGTTCTGGGTCTTGCGCGTTTTGCCACCTTGCTTATATGCAGTACAGTGATGCGCTTCATCAAAAACGATTAAGTCCCAGCGGGGTGCCTCGAGTATTTTCTTGATTCTCGCCGGGCGCTTTAAGGTGTCGATACTGGCAATCAGCAGATTATGCTTCGCAAACGCATTACTGCGGCGGTCGCTGACATCGCCTTCGTGCCCGAAGACTTCAAAGTTTAAATTGAAAACTTCATTCAGCTCGCGGTGCCAGTTGTTAACCAGACCCGCCGGAACAACCATCAACGCCCGGTTCAGCTCACCACGACTGGCCAACTCTCTCAGAACCAATGCGGTTTCAATAGTTTTTCCTAATCCCACTTCATCGGCAATCAGAAAACGACGCGGGCTCGCACAGGCAACCCTATGGGTCAGCACCACCTGATGGGGTAGCAAATCAATCTTGGCCGAAGTCAGTGAGCTGGCTGAATCCTGAAGCGGTAATTCATGCGCCTTCCAGGAAAGCCACGCTTTCGTGTCGCTATCTGCATGTTTGCCAATACTGGCCACCACGCGCTCATTATGACTGAGTGCTGCCACCAAGGTGCTGAAAGGCACCTGCCGCTCACCTTGGGGAAAAAAGACACGGGCGTAACCGCCCGCAACTGAGATAACAACACCCTGGCCAAATTCATAATGACTGACACGTTCACCGGGTTGAAAATTCATGGCTACCCCTATTAGCTGATCCGCTCTAGGTATAAACCCAGCCATTCGTTAGTTTTTCCACCAGAGGAGGATTCAATACGGCGCACATCTTTCTGTGCACCGTTCCAAATGCATTGCCCTAACGGAAACATCTGAGCATCGTATTTACCAGCCAAGCACCAGTTGTAGGTACTGGTGGTCAGATCTTCCTTCCAGCGGCCCTGATCTGGCATCCAGAAAATCAACGCCGCATCAGCATGGTTCTGGAAGTCGTAGATCATTTCGTAAATCTCTGACTCCAGCCATTCCAGTGCATCTCCTGGCGATAAAGCGTCTACTGCTACGTCCAACCCTGCGACGTACAAGCCATCGTCATTCAGTAGTGGCATGTCGTCAGGCCAACCAGCTTTGTAATAGCCGATGAATTGACGCAGGCTGATAACTTGGCTGGCAGCATTCAGTTCCGCCAAAGTTTTACCACACCAGAGCACCGAGACACCCCGTCGTTTCCATTTATCATCAGTCAGAGCACCACTCATACTTCACCTTCCATACCAAACAAAGATATTTGTTCCTGCATAACTTGTTGATGATCTGCTTCCCATCTATTAAACAATTGTCTTGCCAAAGTACAGGCATTGCGCATAGAGGAGTCGGCTCCGTTGTGAACAAGCCAATCCAGCAGGTTACCTAATGCGGGGTGAGGCTTAAAGTCTTCATCCAGAATTTTCTTGGTGTTGATGCCGCTTTCCGGGTAACAGGCACCAACAAGCAACATCGCCTGATCGAAGTCGCGGCTCACACTGCGATTGCTGGCCATTCGTTCTTGCGCGAATTCTAGTGGCGAGCGCCAATGAAACGCCTTTGGACGAGTGGTTTCAGTGGCCCAGCCCAAAGCGACAAAAGTAGAAGGCGCTATACCACTACCGCGTAGGAATTTCTGCATCTGATCGCGTTCTACTGAGGGTTGGTGTGCAAAAATACGCAGGAATTGGCGAGTGTTTGGCTCACACACTACCGGGGTGCCACCCGATTCTGATTCTGATTGGTCATCCAGAATTTGGTTAATCCCTACCAACGCTTCGTTAACCGTGAATTCACGGCCTTCCTCAACATACACCTGGCCATAGTGGCGTGAGAAATATTCCAAAGCCTTACCGCGCTTGATGACCTGAATATCTGCTACTGGCAAACCTTTTGACTGGTGATGTTCTAACAAGCCTTGCAGCTGACGCACATCGGCGAGAATCTTGCGACGCAGGCGTGCCCAGCTGATTTTGCTGGGTGCTTCGGTACGCTTACGACATACATGAATGATGTCGTATTCAATAGTCTTGGAACCAAACTCACCTTTGCCCTTGGTTTCATCGCTGCGAATAGGATAGGTTGCTTCCAGGTAATAGCCCGCGTCAAACAAGCTCTCTAATACATCGACCCATGGCTCATCTTCACTGTGGTGGAAGGTAAAAGCCAAAATACCTCCGGGTTTCAGTAAGCGATTAGCTTCCCGCCAGCATTCGGTTAACAGGCGTTTATAGAATGCATCTGGGTCTTCCGGATGGCGTGCTTTATTTGCAACTGCTTCCAGCGTCTTTGGCGTGTATTCCCCGGCGTAAACCTCAGGGTATTTATCTTTCAGCACCAGACGTAGCCACACATAGAAGAAATCCGCTAACTCAGCGTAGTGCAGCAGACCACCAAATGGTGGATCAGTAATTACGAGATCATACGATTGATCAGCATACTGTTTTAATTCCGTCGATGAACCACAGGTCACTAAGGTACCCGGTAACACAGGGTCATTTGGCATGGTTTTGGAGCTTTTTCCGCTGACCAATTTGCTGATGTCATCGGACATATTGCTCAGCATCTCGTTAGATACGGTTTCCCATGGCTGTTTGCACCACTCTAGACCTTTCAGAGTGTTTGCCCGGCAGGATGACCAGTTTCCACGACCAAGATCTGAAAAAACCGAGTTTTCAATCACTGTTGATTTGGGATGATAATTATTATTGCTAAACATTGGCTCAGGGGTGTCCCGCTGAGGATTCCAAAAGCAAAACATATTCTGATTGCGAAGATACTGCTGAAATGCACCCAAAACTATTTCTTTACTGGTGTCGCTGAAGCCATGAGATATATTAATGGCCTTGAGAATTTGCGCATGAATCAGAAGCTGAAGCGGGTTAAACATGGTATTCCAGTGCGTAAAACCATGATTGGGAACGCCGCCTTGCAAGTGGTGTGTCATAAATCCATAGGGCAATTCGGATTCGGGCCAATAACCTCGCAAATCCGAATTTTTCCTTTTTTCCCACTCAGATACTGCCAAATTTTGTCGCTTGGCGGCATTACTGTCAGCTGGAGCAAAGTAGCGACCATTGTAAGGTGCACCTGTTGCATCGCGGCTAGGTGAATAACACTGCAATACGTAAGCAGCCATCGGACCTGTTTGGCCAGAAGCTTTGATGCTGTCGAGTACATCTTGCTGACGACCACAAGTGCTTTCCTGACAAGTGAAATTAGATTTCTTAGGAATGGTGCCTTGCTGAGTGTTTATTACCAAACCTGAATCCGGACAAATAATTTCTTCAGGCAATTTACCCCGCACTTCAAGCAGTTTCAGTGTCTTTGTTCTGTGTAGATTCCAACGCTGCGTTGCTTCAACTTCGCTTAAGGAGGTGCCGCCAAATATTCCTGCATCATCAGCCTTTGAAGAACCTTTCAGCCAATCAGGATGAACAAGGAGAGACAAATCAACCTTTTTATTTTTACTCATCTTCTTAAGTAAACGCGAGGATTCGCCTTTCTGCGCCGCCGCCTCATCTCGATATTGGTACTGACAATGAGGGCATTGGTAGTTTCCAGCGTCATCCATAATGGCGTAAGGGGCTTCTGAATCGCTTACTACCAGAGGAACATCGGGAGCCATTCGGGCTTCCTGGCGTTCAAGATCAAAACTCGAACCGCAGTTTTGGCATTCAACATCTTGCCAGATTTTAACCGAGAGAGATTTGACCGCCAAGACTGGTGATGTCATCAATGGAGTACGGTGACCGCATCTGGGAGCAGCACAAGGGCCGTGCTTAGCCCAGAAAGTATAAATGACCTCCGGGCCTTCGTATGCGTAGTCTTTGCGCTCTTCAGGTGTCAGAGCCAGTGGATCAAAATCATCGCCCATGACTTTGCCAGTAGAACGCTGTGTCCATTTGCCTTTTTCGCCATCAGGGCCTTCACAGGCGTAAAACGGCATGACTTGGGGTTTTACTTCACGTTCGACGTGATCAAACAGTTTGTTCACTTCATCCAGATCGACATCAGCCAATTCGTTCTTTACAACCAGCCAGGCAACCGGGTTGAGATCGTTGCCGGTCATCTGCATGCCGAGCCGCGCACCTTCCACCAATGTGGTACCGCCTCCCATAAAAATGTCAGCCACTTTCAATTTTCTGAACGCTTGGTTGCCCTGGTGATTGGCGTAATAGTTGTCCCAAACTAATTTGGCAGATTCTGATGGTTCATCGGGCGCTTTGGTAGCAGCCGCAATCAACATGGAGCGGAACACACTGGAACGACGACGTGCCCACCACTTACTCATCTGGTAGATGGGTTTGCCCGCATTACCTTCAATCTGCGCAATTTGGTTAATCGGCAGAATCGGAAAATCAACCTCAAGACAGGTTAAGGGGCGATTAGGGTCAGAAAAATCGACTGATTCCAGTTGTGCTTTTTTACCGGCACTAACGGCTTCTGCCACCAATTCTTCTGTCAGTTCTGCTTTCGTTTTGTTAGATGCCATTAAATTACTTATCCAAAGGCCAGCACAGAATGCTGACCATTAATTATTCGGTTTCGACAGTTCGATAAAGGGTACAGCCACTTCTAACAGGCTCAGCCCACCATGGGCCAAGCTTGGGTAGCCGCCTTGTGAACGCCATTTTTTGCGGCCCAGAACAATGTTCCAGTTGCCATGCTGCGTCGTCAGTACCTGAGATAATGGCGGAACCCAATGTTGTTCGGTTTTTGCGTCTTTCACTTCGTTATTACGACCAGACTTAAATTGCCCCTTCAGATAGGCTTTTTGGTCTTCCGGGTAAACATCAGGAAACAACGCGGGGTTCGAATACCCATGGTCAGCAGTAATAACCAGACGACGGCCTGTGGCAAGTTTGTCGATGAAAGCCCAGAATTCATCGCCAGTTAATACGGCTGCGGCTTCTTTAGCCAACACCCGGTAACCAGCCCCCTGTTCAGCCAGGTGGTGCATACGTTCATCAGGCCAGTGATGCCAGAAGATAATGTTGGGATCAGCCTTGATCAGGGATGCACAATCTACCCATGGCAGGTCGGTGGATTCTGTGAAGGCCTCAGGGAACGCAGCACTATTCCCCTGGTTGTTTTGCAATCTAGTACGCTGTCCAAACCCCATTGCTCTGGCAAACGGCGTGGTATCACCTGGTAGCTCAGAGGCTGTGGCACCGGCACTGTGAATGGTGTAGCCCCGCCGCTGCGCACCTTCGATAATCCAGGGCGCTTCGCGGAGCGATAACGCATCGAGAATCAGGATGGCTTTCGGTGTTGTGTGGCGTTGCCAGAATGCTTTCAGGGCATCTGCTGTTTTTGGTGACGCACTCTCGAATGACGCCCACAAATCCCAGGCACTGCCTGCCAACACATCATCCAATGGTTTGATGGCTCTGTCCCGTTCGGTTGTTTTTGCATCCGCCAGATCCTGTCTGATAGGTTCCGCAAACAGGGGCCAGAGAGCTGAAAAAATTTTCGGCCACACTTCCTGTGCGGGCAGTCGGTGTATATCAGCGATCAGTAACTTATCCATATGCTTTCGCTCGTCGATTATTGTTCTTTATCCAGATCCAGAGAGTAAGTAACACCATCCGGTAAGTTTTTCAGCAGATGCTCTAATTGCGCTCCAGTGAGCTGTGAGGTGGATAACTTAACGTCCTTCACCTTACTGCCTTTGTTAATTCCCCATTGCTCAAGCTTGCCGAGCAGGCTCAGTGTCGAGGTATTTTGCGCACTGTGGTGAGCAACGAAACCACCACTGGAACCACCGAAAAGCGATCCTGGTGTTGGTGTTGTACCGGATGCTGTGCTGCTATTGCCTGAGCCTACGGGGGGCTCGTTAACACCACCGGTGGTGAATTCTTCTGGCACGCCGGGAACAGGCTGAACAGGGACTGAACCGCCTGAGCCAACAGAGCCTCCGGGCAGGTGCAGTGTTGTATCTTCCAAATCTTTACCGCTGCCCAGTTTTCCACGTACTCGCAACCAAGCATCTTCCGTGGTTTCTGACGGCTTTTTCTCGTACAGACTGCCTTTGGCATTGATAGCAATTTTGCCTTCAGCACAAGCTCGGCCAATGCGCTCTTTAACGGCTGTTTCACCCAGCCAAGGAATGCTTTCTGCACCTTTCGGGGCTGGCTCTTTCAGCTGTTCGATGAGGTCTGCCACGCTGCGGCTATTCGTTGCGGCATCAAGCAGCATGGTGTCGAATTCTTCGGGAATGAACAGCTCGCTGCGGATTTTCTCATCCAGTTTTTCGAGGATCTGTAACCCTTCTGCGCCGTGCTGTGAAATCTCAAACTCGCATTGAGATGGGTCTGCGAAATTCCACACTACCAAGACTGCAAAACGATCAAAGCGGGATTGCAACTGCTCACGCAGTTCCTTCTGGTACTTCAGATGCAATTGAGCGTACTCACGCTCAGAGTTTTTCCAATCGCTAGCGAGATAAACTGCACGGGCTAATACCAGCAAAGACTTGTCGTAAAAAATATCGCCAGTACCCACACGTGGCAGCAGAAAGCGCACGGTGTTTCTTGCTTTGGCCACATGGATCTTCAGCCATTCACCCAGCTCTTTGTTATCCAGCGATGCTTTGGGCATAACAATCACTGGAATACGGTTATCCCAATGCTGAGGATGATCTTTTTCTTCAATATCCGACCATGGCGCAGTGCGCCACTGTTTCTTCAATACAATAGTTCGATAGATATTCGACTGATTACCATCTCCAACCAGGGCGTAACGAATCTCTTTGGCAAGATGTTCTACATCCTCATCCTTTTGAAAGAGCTTGTCGTTTTTAGCATGCGCTAACAGCTTGGCCTGTGGATTCACCTCATTCTTGAACACCAAACGGTTGGCTTGGCGGTGAATGTTGAAGCTGTTGTCCTCGATTACTGCAAGCTCGGCGGCAAACAGGTTGTCATCTATTGCTTTGCTCTCGGTAATATCCAACTGCAATTCTGACGGTTCAGCACCGGCATGATTTTCCAATGACAAAGAACGAAGCCAGAGAGCTGAAAGAATGGGCTCAAGATGCGGCACCTGAGCAGTAGGTACACCGTTTTTAACAGCTTCAAGATTGCGCAGCGCATTCTCACGCAAATCCCTATGCAGCTGACTTGCTACCGAATCCAGTAGTGAGGTAACGCCTGATTTTTCACTGGTTAAGCTGAAGTTCGCAGGTGTGAGTATGGACGTGTCGTCACCAGACTCTTTAAAGACATCCACCAGAATACGCAAGAGATCACGTGTCTCTTGAGTTTCGGTTGCGATAAGTACCTGATCATCCAGCAATTGCAGGAGTCTTGGCGAGTATGGCCAAGTCTCAATGAATTGCAGTCTGTGTTTTTCATGCTCAGAGCCTGAGATATGACTTAAACGCAGAAATTCATCCACGTGGGTTTTAATCAGAGAGGCAATATCAGACTCTGGGATGTTCATCCGGTTTTCGAAGATCCGATAGAGCAACAAGCGCTGTCTGTCTCGTTTGGCTTCTGGCCCTTTAAAATCGATCCGCACCGGGTTTACGCGGAACAGCTGCTGCGCCGCGTCGGAGTTACCTTCGCGCACAGATACCACGAGCGTCAGAAGCTCAGGGTGCTTTTCAGATATTTCCGAGAGAATTTGGATGAAGTTAAACGCCCAGGTCTTGCGCTTGTACTGGTTGGAGTTAGTTAAGCCTTCAAACCACGTCTGGAATTCATCCAGAATAAGGATGAATGGTTTATTCTCTGCCATTTCCAGAATCAGGTCATAACTCGGCACCTCGGTGCCGTGCACTTCCCACTTGGCTTTGATGATGTTGCCGTGCGGATGCTGGTCGAACAGAACATCCCATACATGCTTATAGCGTTGCAAATGCAAGCTTTCGGTAATGACATGCATGCCATGCTGTAACTTAAGGCCCGCAATGTCTGGATTTTTCAGTCGGGCAGACCAATCATTCAACCAATTTACTGTTGCATCCTTATCCTGATGCATATGTGACAGTGCGGCCATAAGGTGTGATTTACCTTGGCCCCGCGCACCGATAATTACAACAGGCTCAGCCCGGCCTGCTTGTACAGCTTCCACAGTCTTGAGCATGTCGATTGAGGGGTAAGTGATCTTCAGAAATTCACTTGCAGACTTATCGAGCGCACCGGTACCATTCCGGTTATGCATTTCGATCATCGTTCCTTTGATACGACGACCGGAAAACTCCTCACGTAACTTCAGTCCTAGCATGGTTAGCTCTCTTTATTACTTGATTTTTGGTTGTGTTGCTGCGCTATCCACGTATCTATCTCTTCTTTCTTAAAACGCCACGAGGTGCCCACTTTGAACGCTGGGATCTTTGCTGCTGTGGCCATACGATAGACCGTACGCTCGTTGAGCTTGAGGTACGACGCGACATCCTTGACGGTCATTATTTGCTCACTCATGTTTGTTGTCCGTAGTTAGTACAATGTTTTGTCGGTATAGTACAAGGAGGTCTTCTTTTGTTCAAAATTATCTCTAAATGTCAAGGCTGTGCTTGCTTAATACCTATCTCCACCGCTTTAGCTCCCGGACAGGAACATCGTAAAAATCTTGAGTAATGCGATTCTGGATAATGGATGAGACAACAATAACTCAGTACGTCGGGACGGTTAATCCGGGCAAATCAGTAACATGCTATACCCTGACCCCTCATGCTTTCCAGCATTACGGCACAAAATTCAGCAATGGCAAAGTGAGTGCGCTGTTGCGTTCTTTTAAATCCGAAGAAAATGACGAAACCAGGAGCATGCCCCTGGTTAATTATATCGATGTTATTTCTGCTCGGCTTTCAGGTGCGCGGTCTCTTTACCCTGCGCCTCTAACTGATTTACCACCCAGTCAAACACGATCTGTGTGCCAATCGGACCATCCTGGGACAAGCGCGGATCAGGGTCAAAGGCCGTTTCAATCACATAGGGGTTCTGCAGGCGTGTTTTGGCGACATGAACCATCCTATCTTTATCATTCGGGCGCAGCATATCCACCTTGTTCAGACAGACCAACACAGGCTTGCCCTCCGCCTTTAACTTCTCCAGTGTCTGCACGTCATGACCTGACACACCACGGTTGACGTCGACCACCAGCAGGAACAGATCTGTATGCTTGATATTATCATTCACCAAGTCATTGACCTCGGAACGAACGTCGTGAAATCCTGGGAAGTTAATAAGTTTAATAGTACCTGTGTGCCCAAGATCATACACCTTAGTATCGGATGTAGAGCCTGCAATTGGATTGATATTGCCGGTATCAACACCGAATACGCTTTTAAAGAGCGCATCTTTGCCAACGGAACCATCTCCCACTACGCTGATAGTCAGGCGTTTTAATACATTCTGACGCAGCATCGCGATATGTACAATCGCCGGAACCGTCTTACGAAACGCCGGGCCTGCAATTTCTACCGCCAGCCATGCACCGGAAGCGATCCAACCAATTGGTCCTAAGAATGCACCGACACCGCGTACCAGCGCCGCATTTGCCGCAAAGTTGAGGCCATTACCCATCAGCGAGCGGGCCAGCATGTTGGCCAGAATGACGGACATCCGATACACCGCAAAGCCGCCAAACTGGTTCAGCATCACCTGTGAGGCCATTAATGTACCCGCCAGAATTGCCCCCTGATCTTTCTCGGAAAGGTTCATAGAACGCATTAATGCACTGCGTTCTTCATCACTCATTTTTTTCAGTGCATCGGAAAAGAGATGCTGAATGATGAACTCTTCGTTAATCTCTACCGGCACGTTTTTGTTGACCCCTTTAACCTTAAGCTTTTCGCCAACATCACAGACGATTTCTTCATATTCCACACCTTTGCCACTGCGAAACAGGCTGACAATATCATTGCTGCCCATTTTGCTCAGGTAATGGGCTATTTTTTCCGCATCGGAACGGGTACTGCTTCGCTCCATCTGCACCTTCAATTCTTCCTTGGTGGTGCTAAGATAGCCAAGCAGTGGCGTAATATCTTCTTTGTTCTGTGCCAGCGAGCGTTGTAATACATCAACGAGTGAAAGAGTTTTACTCATTATTTTTTCCTTTTAAGCAGGTACTGCGCCATACCGCTGCATCTGCGTTCACTGTATAAAGTTAGGCTAATGCCAAGACAAGATTATCGCTACCCGCTACCGAATAGATGGTAATACGCATCTGCGCTAAAGCTGCGCCTGCCGCACTCCCGAGCAGCGCGCCGGTCAACGCGCCAAGCATGCCTCCGCACATCGCCCCCACCACCGTACCGGTTGCCGCCCCTGCGGCACAAAAAACAATCACACGCCCGGTTGAAGCATCTTTAAGCTGAACCGTAATACGATGCGCTTTGCAGAAATCACGCAGTTCGCTTTCAACGTTTTGCAGCAAGCTAGCCGGGATTTCGAAGCGTGTCCCTTTGGCTTTCACGGCAATAAAGGCTAACAGTTTACTGATCTGGTCTGGACTCGCAATTTGGATATTCATCGTTCTATCTCCTCGTTTGTGTGTAGTGATATGACTATTGCGAATCGTGTGCCAACTTTTCAAATAAAAATAAATCGTTATTTATCATTTTCTTATAAACTTACATGCTTTTATTGACTTCATTGGTTAGTGATGAAAACATAATTTAATGTTTAACTTAATGATGAAATCGACATTATGGATATCCGAGTTATCAATTTTAGCGAAGAGAAACGTCCCGCCGATTTGGCACCATATTGGTATCAGGTCGGCCTGAAGTCCTCCCACCAACAGACGGTTTCACTTACCGGTGATATCACAGACATGATTTCGCAGGCCGTAATGGATGAATGGAAGCAGGCGCTGAAGCTGCTTGTGAAACAAGAAAATATCAAAGCACTGGCGGAAAAATATCCGAACTTTATGCAGTGGATCGCGTTCATTACCGCTCAAGGACCCGGTGTTGTATTGCAAAATGAACATAATCTATTTTCCGACTTAGCGATAACGGATCCCTACGATCAGGTTAATGACCGCCTCTTTGTCAGTCAGGCGCGAATTATTGTGACGCGCAAAACTGTTTTTTTGTTGCCAGACAGCTCACCATCAAGCTCAGCGCTGCATCGGGAAGATGACCGTAACAAATTTATCCGTTCCCTTTCTGCATTCCTCAGCGCAGGAAATACCTCTATCGCACTGGCAAAATCCGGAAATAAAACCGGCGGAGATGTTTCAATTTTCAACACCGTGTTGGCGTCGCTGTTTGCTAGGAATTCGCAATTACGGTTGGATGAAGACACTGGCATTCACATCAAGCATGGCCCCTTGCTTATCGAGGGAGATACCGGCACCGGGAAAAGCGCGGCGGCTAAACATCTGGCTACGAAGATGGGTAAAGCAATGGTTGAAATTAACCTTGCCGCCGTCAGTGAAACATTGCTGGAAACCCGCATGCGGGGATCAACAAGTGGTGCATTTACCGGCGCGATCAACAAAAAAGGCTTTTTTGAAGAAGCACATAATGGTGTGCTCTTCCTAGATGAACTGCAAAGCGCAAGTCTGGCCTCACAAACACAGTTACTGGATTTATTGTCTGCTATCAGTAACGACGTCTGGATCAGCAAAGTGGGGGAGGATGCGTCGAAGAGAAAATACGATGTCAAAGTGGTACTCGCGGTCAATGAGCCTGTCTCGCGCCTGCTGGCCGAAGGTCGGTTACGCCGCGATTTATTTCACCGTATCCGCGACGTAGTGAGATTCAAATCACTCAACGAGCTGTTTGCTCAGGACCATGCACACGTGTTGTTAACACTCATCCTCACGCTCTACCGATGGAAATCCTTTAACCAACCCATTTTTGCCAGCGATGGAAAAGCGTTACAGGCGCTGTCGCAGCTTTTTACAGTTTATGAAGAGGGTGTTATAGAGAAAATATTGTGCGCTCCTTGGCCAGGAAACTTTCGCCAACTGGAACGCTTTGCGTGGGATCTCTTCTTTGTCCTCGGCGACAGAACCAGAGTGACCAACGAGATTATTGACCGTCTGCTCAAAGAGGAAGCAAATCGCATTCCGGCCTCGTTTATTGAGGCACAGCCTATCAACAACGAGCAAACTGCCCCCAAAATATTCAGCGAAGTGGAAAACATTATCAAAAAAAACCGTTTCAATTTGAAAGCCTCACTGCCTGAACTCGGTGTGTATCGTCTGCGAACCTACAATGCTCTGAAAGGATTTATTCGCGAAAACAGAGCACAGTTCAGCGAGGGGTTTCTGGCTGACTCCAAAATTACGAAGATCATCACCTCCGCGATTGCAGGACGGAATGGGGCCTGAAAACTATAAGCCGATCACTTCTTAAGGACGGGCTGAAATGGTCTGCCAAAAACCATCGCCCTTAAGCCGCCAGAATAGCATTTCTAGGTAATGGATGCGCCGCTGTGGCCCAAAACTATTCAGCAGAGCCAAGAATTGTGGGCGAATTTCATTACCATAGTGAAACCAGCGTTGGTGTCCTTGCTGATAGGCCGATAGGACATAAAGTAGCAGCAACGGCTTATGGGGCGCACGCTGATCTCTTCTACGCCATTTAGACATGTTGGTAATAGCAGTTTGGATTTCCTGAGGAGATGACATACGAACACAGGCAAAAAGGAAATATATTGCGATAATGCTTGTAAAATCAGCGGGATTCAAGTGTCTTGTTAATCATAGAAGATCGGATCAAGCACACTGGATTTTTCGATGCTCTATGTACGTAGCTTTATGCATACGTGAGATTTGGGCTATCAATAGAAAAGTGAAGGGGTCTTTGAATCCATATTTTCTATAAATACCGTTTCGCATGTTGTTCGCTGTCTTGTGGGTGACAGCCATATTTTTCGCGATGCTCTTTATGGAGACGCCTTGAAGCCAATGGTCAAAAAATATCTTTTCATTCGGTGATAAAAGGACTGCTTCACCCTTTATTTCTTTGAACTGAAATGCGGCAAAAATGAGATTTTTTAAGGTTCCAATGGATAAGCGCTTTGATATTAATATCACTCTGTTGTTGATCACCAGGGGGGAGTGATTGCGGTTATTTAAGATGAAGATGAATTTTATTTTTTTGTCATGAATGACATTATTTAACAGTATGGTATCGACACCGTGCTCAGTATCAATCACAGCTATTGAGGCATCACCGTACTTCACTCCTGCCAGATGCGAAAATGCAAGTCGGGTAAAAATGCATTTGCTGAATATTTCAATGCTCATGGCAGCGACAGTGATGTAAAAGAAGCCTGATAGCGGGTATTCATCCACGTAACAGGCTTAACACGATGTCAGATTGCTGATTGGCTTGAGAGAGCATCGATATCGACGCTTGTTGCAGAATTTGGGCTTTCGTCATTGCGGAGACTTCGAGCGCATAGTCCGCATCCAGAATGCGTGAACGGGCGGAGGAAGTGGCAATGGTTTCTTGCGATAGTACGGCGCTCACTGATTCAAAGCGATTCATCTGGCTTCCGTATTCGCTACGGTAGCCATTGAGTGTTTCTAATGCCTTGTCAAATGTGGCTAACGCAGCTCTTGCCTGATCGGTTGTACTCAGCGTGACATCCGACAGGCCCAGCGACTGGCTATCTGCTGGTGTCGGGTTGATTGTGATCGTTTGTAGTTCATCACCAAAACTTGCGCCGACGACGAAGGTTGTTGCTTTACTTACGGGGACTGAAGGCGCTAATGGCGGTGCAGGCTCTGTGGGGGTGGGAAGATCATCCCAGTTTGCGCTGCTGGTAAACCCACCTCGACCCACGACAATGACAATCAAATCCTCCGTTACCTGATCGATATGAATTTTCTCCAGTCGGTTTTCACCAACCAGACCATCGTTAAATTTCCCGGTGTTGTCATCTTCAAAACGGTCGCCATCTCCACTGTATGAGAGGGTCATACCATGATAAGTCGTCTGCGCACCTGTATTAATGTTGTATTCCTCGGCCTGTAGCAACGAATCTGCCGAGTAGGTGGCATCGGATAAGAAACCATTGTTCTGTGTAATAACGGTGTTATTCATCGTACTCGCATCTGTCACTCCATTCAGTGACCAGACGATATCGGCATCCGTACCTTCTGCGGGTGTCCCCGCCAAATGTCTGCCATCCCGTGTAAATAGCTGGATATCATCATCGCCCCCTAATGAGTCTATGTTGATAGTGATATCCGTAGCCCCTGCGGGTATATAGGCCAAAGACGTCACGCCCGAGGGAAACCTATAGTCAGTATTACGGGCTGGAAATTTTTCTGCCAGCGGCAATGTTTCGCCTAATTTGACGGGTAAGGGACCGGGTTCAGCCGGTGCCAGGGGATAACGACCGAATATTTGTGTCGATGAGGCGATGAGATCGATTTCTTCCCTAATCTGCTGATACTCACCATTCAGGCTCGCCTGGTCGGTATCGGACAACGTACCGTTTGCAGCTTGAACAGCGAGTTGCCTGCCGCGTTGCAGCAGATTATTGATTTCATTCAGTCCTCCTTCAGCGGTTTGCATCAGGCTGAGACCATCCTTCATCCCATCAGTGATCACTCTGTTGGCATTCAGGTTGGCGGTCATCCGGTTGGCAATGGCCTGACCGGCAGCATTGTCCTTTGCGCTATTGATACGTAAACCGGATGAAAGGCGTTCAATGGCCTGACTCAGCCGGGAAGCTGATTTACCCTGCTGATTCAATATTGTTAAAGTAAGGGCACTAATCGAGGTCATGGCACATCCATCCTGATGTGATAAAAACAGGGTAATTATCTGCAAGCCATCGTCCTGAGCTGAAAGAAGGAAATAACAGTCCCTTCCAAACAGCAGGAATAAAAAAAGATAAAACATTAAGTTATGTTTGTTTTCGACAATAGCTTAGCGGTGATGATGATCAAAAGATAATCGTTTTCATAGATCGATGCGATCGTATCGATCGGCGCTACCGATCGACGGCGCAGGAAGTGGCTGGTCCTTTAACGGCGTGAGAATGAAACAGGCCGATAGTCTGTCCAGTAACCAAAGCAGGAAAAGAAAACATACTCATCAACCGTTGTCCGAAGGTCTGCGTAGCGGCTTAGACGCCTATTTATCCACGATTGAATTTGTCTGTCAGTTTTGCGGCTTAATGATAGCCATTCCCGGGCAAACGGTTCGTTAACCAATTCGAACCAGCAAAGTAGTGCCAGCGTTTCCTGAAAGCCGGGTTCGTATTCTCTGCAAAATAGGTCACTAAGGCTTTCTTCAAGCTTGTGTAAGTGCAACCGCGCACACTCGCAAAGCAGGATGCCACCTGGCATGGAGTATCTGTCGAGGTAACGGGCAGTATTTGTCGAGGGAACCACGTTGCTATCACCCGCAGGGCGTACGATACGTGATACTGGCGTTAGCATGGCTGGGGCCACCAGATACCCGTTATTCGGGTTATTCGACGTATTGGTCGCTATCACCAGTTGATGAAATGAGTGCGTTTCTTCGGCGCTTATCCCCTGGCGAATCGCGTGTCTGGTACCAGTATCAAGATGCCGCTGATAAGTGTTCATCAGTGTGGCAAGTGTCGTTTTACGTTTCATTCGTGATGCCTTCAACACACTGAATAGCAGGCAGCCAACATCCTCCGGTTGAGCGGAATAGCCGTCTGTTATTCAGTTATAAGTGAGATGTAATCGACTAGAGGGACAGGGCGAGTGCCTGATTATTCAATATCGATACTGATGCTGATATTCTTCAGATATTCATCTAGGGTGATGCTATAGATGCCCGTTTTACATGAGGGGCATATTTTATTGCTCGTATAGGTTTTTTGGCACCATACACAATGCCAGGTTTTCGGGGGCGAGGGGACAACGCCGGGTTTAACTCTCTCCCTTAATTTTTTTATCGCCTCATTTTCCTTTTCTTCTGGATCGAAATAGGGACATGTCCTCAGTTTTATCATGCTAATACTGTATTTATCGTGCTCGAACCAGGCCTTTTCATATTGAGAGCCAGTATGGAGCGTTAACGTGCAACCGCAACGTGTACAGGTCCAATGGTCATCAGGAGTACGGCAGGCCTCAGTTGCATTAACAAAACGGTTGTTGGCATTATTAGCCAGATAGCATTTTAGAAAGCGCATGGAATGACTCCATCCCTGTCCAAGGCATATGTGTCTATACCAATGGTGGAAAACTTTTACACTGAGCCTGGCTGGGAATACGTGTTGCGTTAAGGAAAGGGGTAGTGCGAACAGGTGTTACTGGCGGGATTGGTCGATACGCTGTTGCAACCATGCTTCGACTTCACTTTGCAGCCAGCGGGAACTGCGCCCCAGCTTAATTGGCTTTGGGAATTCACGCAGTTTAATCAGCTTGTAAAACCATTTGTCGGTTAACCCGGTCAACTGGGTGATAAATGCCATATCTACGAACTGGTCGTTAAGAAGGCGGTAATCGGTAGTTGTACTCATCGTTTTTTCTCCGTAAGTAAATTGAGAAGGAGCCGGAAAATGGAAATTGGCGAACTCCTTCAAACGATGAGAACGTGGCGTAATTTTTTAACTACCGGCTTTAACTGGTCTTTCTTGGTCTGCCAGCGGAGTGTGCGGCAGGAATGCCACTTAACTGACAAATAACACCCTGACTTTTCTGATCCTGCTTGCTGAGGTAGCTCAGGATGTACTGCATGCCCCTACGTCCCTTGATATCGTCATATGCCGTTACCCGTTCTCCGCGTACTTTGTAATGTTCCTTAGGCTCGCAACGATATGCATGCCCTTCTCCCCAAGTCACGTACTTCCATGCGTCTCTCAGTGCTTCAAAGACTGTCCATACCCGGCGGCGTTTCTGACCGTTGAGGTAGAACGCAGCGTGAATGTGATAACCATGCTGCTCGGTATGCTCAAGAACCCATGCATAACCCACCAGCCCATTGATGTCGTGACACCGTTGCAGCAGCAGCGTTATATCCGCCACTATGGAATGAATATCTCCGTCAATCCTTTCATCACTGTCCAGTAGGTAGGAGAAGTCCACCCGTAGCATCAGCAACTTGGAATAACGCTCAAATAATTGGTTCTGGTGATTACGCAGTTTACGTTTCAGGGTACGGTGCTGAACATAGTTAAGGTTGATATCGGTAATGTCGTGGTAATTCATGCTTGAATCTCCATGCGGTGTAATCGTCATGGGAATAGACATGGACATCAATTTTGAAATGAAGGTAGGAGCGTGGAACTGTAGTAATCACTCAGCCAGGGATATCGATCTGGAGGCGATGGATAATTATGAAATCTCTTCTCTATAAAATATCATTTAATTCCTTAATTAATCCGCTTTCGCCAGAATGAATGTCTGAAATCCGATATACTTTTTTTGATGC
Organism: uncultured Symbiopectobacterium sp.; assembly: GCA_964293225.1. GTDB lineage: Bacteria > Pseudomonadota > Gammaproteobacteria > Enterobacterales > Enterobacteriaceae > Symbiopectobacterium. The sequence continues at coordinate 63,643 of CAXYYB010000022.1, forward strand.
TGCGAGTCTCCTGAGATAACAATTCTGTACATCAGGTATCAACGTTGTCTATCACTATATGTCTTGATGCGTTCATTCCCTGTTGCAGAGTTATATCTATTGCTAATCACTCTGGTATCAGAACTATGGTAATCTTCAACCTGCTGGGAACAAAAGCTAATGGTGGCGAACTATCCTGCTACCCAAGTTTGTACATAGCTATAGCGTCTAAACTCAGGTCAGATACAGATGTGTTCAGATACCTGAAATGGTGTATGTCAAACCATTGCACAGTTGGTAACGATTGCCTCAAGGTTTGGTATTAGTCGAGTGGCAATGCTGATTTATCAGTGTAAAAAACGCCATATACATCAATAAAAAACCTATGATTTAGCCTTAAAAAACCTAGACCTTTGGTTTAAAAAACACACCCTGAAAGGGTAAAATCCTCTGTGAAAAGTGGAGGTTTAATCTGGTTTTTGATAATAATTATTATTTGCATATGGAGGGTTGAGCACGATGACAGACATGATGGATGACTTGAGAGTATTTAAGCTGCGTACAAAAGATACAGGCCGAAAAGTGCATCTGTTAACTTACGGTGATATTAGTCAGCTCTATAGTTTTATCTGTTTTGACGAAAAGATTCGTTTTTCTGTTAAACAAAGCAGAAATCCCTCAGCAGAAAATACTATTCCATTTGATTTCTTGGATGACATTTACCACATGCAAAGGACAAATTATGGAGATATGATTAGAAGAGCCCGTTATGATAAAAGAAACGACTATGAGATTGATGTGCGCCTGACTCATGCGCAGCAAGACTGGTTGAAAGAATCAGTGGCACAAAAAGAAGAAACCGAAAAGTATCTTTGTGATCAATATGATGAACTTCTGAAGAAATATAAAAAAATCACCTTGCTGCCATTTGCTTTTTATCTTCCCGATGACTGGATTCAAGAACATGGAAATCGCAATTCCATGAAGTTTTCTTTCAATGCCATTAGAGCTTCACTGGCAGAACTAAAGAGACGTTTTGATAAAATGATAAAAACTTTAAAGTCTCGTAGTGAATATGAACCTGCTTGTGCCTATGCTCGGCTTATTTTTTTAGATGAAAAATTTAGACCTTTTTATCTTGTGAATTTCTTCTTTCGTGGTGATGATTTGAACTCATTCTTCGCAAAAAACATCTGGCATGAATGGTTGAAAACCCGATGCTTTAACCATGATAGTGAAAATGAAAGTGCGGTATTTTATTGTTTTGAGCGTACTCTGAATCCTGCGCGTGAAGATGTCAGGGGCCTTAGGTATGGTAGACCTGAAGAGGGGATATCTAGCCTTTATACTGAATGGGATTCTTACGACGAAGATATTATGAATATAGTTCCAGATCCTTATAGAAAACGCCATGTACGACTAAAAAACAACCGTAAAGGCCATGAGAGTTTCTTCCGATTTCAGGCACAGAAATACAATCCTATTCCAGGAGTCAGAGCAAAAACACTCTCAGATAATTTTACCTATACACTTTCTATTAGTGGAAAAAAGAAAGACAAGCCAGACTAAAAAACTTTCAGTTATATATCATCCCTATGAATTATAACAATTTTCTTCATCAGGCCATCCACTCAGGATGGCCTTTTTAGTTCTGAGGCTGATATGAAAAAATCGTCAGGCTATACCCTGATACGCCGCCACCTGCGGCGTTATCCCCGTTCGTTACGTCGTGCTCTTATGCAAAAGTTAACCCAGTTGGTCACCTATGAACCGGTGATCGGCATTATGGGTAAAACTGGCGTAGGAAAAAGTTCGCTCTGCAATGCGCTGTTCCGCAGTGAAGTCTGTGCAGTGAATGCCGTTGAGGCCTGTACCCGAGAACCACAACGCATTCGTCTGCGTTTTGGTCGGCATTATCTTACACTGGTCGATTTACCTGGCGTGGGTGAAAGTCAGCAGCGGGATGATGAATATCGCGAACTGTATCAATCCCTGCTGCCGGAATTGGATATGGTGCTGTGGGTATTAAAAGCGGATGACCGCGCCTATTCTGCCGAGGAGCTGTTTTATCGTGATGTATTCCACTCAGAGAGTGGTGAGCATCCCCCGATACTCTGGTTACTCAATCAGGTTGATAAGATTGAGCCAAGCGAAGAGTGGCGTAAAGCATCCGCACAACCTTCCCCCATACAGCAGCGACATATCACACAAAAGCAAGCTGTCATCGGCCAGCAGTTGGCTATCAACAGCGATGACATTTTGCCAGTGTCAGTCAAGGGCCGCTATCAATTGAGCAACGTTGTGGAGGCCATGATAACCCGTCTCCCAAAGCAGGCCCGAAGCCCGATGATACCCCATATTCACAAGGTGTATCGGACTGAAGACGCTGTACAGCACGCTCAGGCTGGTTTTTCCGAGTCAGTCACCAATGCCGTAGGCTGGGTCATTGACCATGCGCCTTTACCTCAAATGGCAAAACAAGTGCTGCATGGGGTCGCAAGCACCGTCGCCAGAGCTGCCAGTGCTGTCTGGTCTTTCTTCTTCGATTAACCCTTAGTCAGACCTCATCAGACTCTCCAATAATCACCGATCGGTTTTTCCGATCGAACTGAGAAAACCGATCGGATTTACTTGTTATGCCACAGTTTTTTCCCGCGATAAAATCAGTCTGCTTTTCTGTACATATTTTTTACCTTTGATAATCAACCACATGTTCATGTAACGGACATACAACTGGGAGGCTGCTATGCCTTTATTACTCCTCTGGGGCGGTCTGGCACTTTTACTGGGGTGCATTGCATCCAGTAGCGGTCGCTCATTCTGGGGCTGGTTCATTCTTGGATTGGTCATTGACCCACTACTGGCAGGATTGCTTTATTACCTGATTTGCAGGGAAAAATAATATGAAAACACTGTTGAAACTCTTCGGGCGTTTTATGCGCTGGTATATCACGCTGGTGATTTTTATGGCTTGCCTGCTTTTCATTATTAAAACCGTGGGCGGATGGGCTGGTTTCTGACCAAATCCCTTTTCAAGGAATACAAAAATGAAAAAATACCTCGTTATGCCATGTAGCCGGATGCTGCTGGCGTCACTGCTTTTTCTCCCGGTGATGTCGATACAGGCAAAGCCTGCGGAAAATGAGCCACAGATTATCACTGACAGTGATGGGAGTATGGTATGTCATCTCTGTGGGCCAGAGAAAAAAGACAGTTTCTTTATTTCTGATTACCCACAGGGATATAAAAACAAAACGGAGCAATACAGCAAACTATGGGACATGAAGCGCTATACCATTCTGCTGAATGATGCTATCCCTACCCATACTGCCAATCAGACACCCAGCTTTTATTACATCGATAAATACGCGGCTTCCCCCCAAATTCACTTTATTGAATTTGACGATGAACGCGCCGATTTAACAGCCGCAGCCAAAATCTCCGTCACTGAAAGCAAAGATGACACTTTGCTTAACGTCACCTGGAAGAATGGTGAGAAAAACAGTTTCAAGTTGAGTAACTCTGCTCTGGCATATCAGGCCCAGATTATGAAAAACGAACAGGGTCAACTTCTCTGTAGAAATTGCGGGGATACAGGAAAAGATAGTCTGATTCAGGGGGCAGACGAAGCCAGCCTTTATGCCCGATTGATGGATACGCAGTATTACGCATTTTTAGCGCAAAGCGCCGGAATGGCCTGTCCGGCAGGAAATTGGTATGCCGTTAACAAAACGAATCCTATTCCCAAAGTTGAACAAATCAGTCTTGGTGATTGCAGTGAAATCGTAAAGATGAACAGCACACATGATGCCAACAAAACCACGCTTAGCGTCACTCACTATAACGGGAAAAAGGAAACGCTGACATTTAGCCATCGGTGATGTGTTACATCATCCGCGTCAATGGCAGATGTCGTGCCTAACGATCCAAGGGAGATATCATGAAAAAAGCATTTATCGCACTATGCCTGGGGTTGTGTTCGTTAAGCGTCCATGCAGAAACACCACCGATCAAAGTGAATTCTGGTCCCAGTGGAGTTGGTCCATCCTACAGCAAGGTGTATATAACCGCGCTGGTAGATTCAATTGTGGTGAAGAAAATCACGGTTAATCGAGGTAACTGCAAAGATGCGGAAGCCATACCGTGGAGACCTGTGCGAATAAGTTTTGGAAACACGTACGACAGAATTTTTACGGGGAAAACCATCCTTGCAGGATGCAATATTCTTGAGATTGCTGTGGACACTGACCAGGGTACATGGAATTTCAAGAACCGGGAATAATAAGTAGCATTCATCGATATAAATCAACATCTTGCTATTTTTGGCAAGATGTTGTGTGTCGTGTTTCTTTACCCTCCGTTCACCTGTTTTGTTTATAGAAACCCCTTTAGAGAAGGAATCACTATGTCATGTAATCCATTGGCAGGCAGCGTTGCGCCCAGAGAGCAGCGCATCATCCAGATGGCGTTGTGCTTGCTGGAAAAACGGGTACGAAAAAATGCACGACAGTTCAAAACGTCTGAGGACACCAAAAACTGGTTAATGCTGGAACTCAGTAGCCTGGAGCGTGAAGTCTTTATGGTGCTGTATCTGGATAACCAGCATCGTCTGATAGAAAAGGAAATTATTGCGCTGGGTGGTATCAACAGTACCGAAGTGCATCCGCGTGAAATCCTCAAATCGGCACTGCGCCATAACGCCGCCGCCGTGATACTGGCGCATAACCATCCCTCCGGCTGGGCCGAGCCCAGTCAGGCCGATCGCCATATCACCGACACACTGAAAAATTCTCTCTCTCAGCTTGATATCAGAGTACTTGATCACCTGATTATCGGCGGTGTTGAGGTGGTGTCGTTCGCTGAACGAGGTTGGCTGTGATGACCACATTTACCACCGTGTTTTTATAAGGAAGCTATCATGCCATCGTCTGATACCCCGGAATGGGGACTAAAACGCGCTATCACTCCACAGTTCGGAGCCAGGCTGGTTCAGGAAGGTCACTATCTTCATTATCTGGCAGACAGAGCCAGCGTTGTCGGTACGTTCAGCGAAACGGAAGCCCGTAATCTGGAACAGAGTTTTCCTGAGCTGATTAAGCAGTTGGAACAGAAGCTACGCACGGGGGAACTGAATCCCCGCCAGCAGTGCTGCATCAAGCTACATTGCAATGAATTTACCTGTGAAGCCGATACGCTGGGCAGTTTTGGCTACGTGTATATTGCTATTTATCCCTCTTCTTCGACAGCAGAATAACCCGCAACTTCTCTCCCCATTCTGAGCATTTCCCTGATTTTATCGACTTAACCTGAAGAGAATATTCCCATGCAAACAACACCTGCAATCCCGTTACGGGAGGATCAATCCTGCCCGACACCCATAGCCGTTTGGCAGCAACTTCTGACCTACCTGTTGGAAAAGCATTACGGCCTCACGTTGAACGACACGCCGTTTTGCGAGGGAAACGTGATTCAGGAGCATATCGATGCTGGAATCACGTTGGTCAATGCCGTGAATTTTCTGGTGGAAAAATACGAACTGGTGCGTATCGACCGCAACGGCTTTAACTGGCAGGAGCAATCACCGTTTATCACGACTGTTGACATCCTTCGCGCCAGACGTGCAACGGGCTTACTTAAGGCATAAAGATCCCGGGCTGTTTTCCAGTAACACCACACCAACCCTATTTATCTCTTTCCCCGATGCATAATGCGCCAGCCCTTACCGGCTGGCGCATTTGCTTTTATGTATGGACCACAAACTATGCAAAGTGAACCCGAAGTTTTGACCGAACACACCGAGCTGATTTGCTCGACTAATATCGAACGTATCGTTACCGGACGTGATACCGCGCTGCAACAGATAGAACAGCTCCTCAACCAGCTACGGGCGATCTCAACACTAACAGTGACTATTGGTGGCGGCACCGCTGAAGACTGGGCGTTAAAGCAGGGGCATCGCTATGATTGCTGGCTAACAGAAGCACCCAACAAGGCGATGCCAGCCATCACCCGCACGCTGGATCGCAATATCTGGCGCGACCTGATGCTGAAATCCGGCATGTTGTCGCTGATGGATGCCGAAGCACGTAGCCAGTGGCATAAAAATCTGGATGAGGGTGAGCTGCCGGTCATCAGCGAAGCCAATATCCTCAGCACCTTTGAGCAACTTCACCAGAGCAAGCGGGAGGTATTCGAGCGTGGGGTCATCAATGTATTCAAAGGACTATCGTGGGATTACAAAACCAATCATCCTTGTTACTTTGGCAAGAAAATTATTATCAGCAATCTGGTGACATACAACCGTTGGGGCTTTGGTCTGAACTGGGGCTGGCGACGCGATCAACTGGCCGATCTAGAACGTATGCTGTATCTGTTGGATGGCAAACCGATCCCCGACAACCGAGGCGATGTCACTATCCGGCTGATGGACCATATCCGTGATAATCCCCATCAGCAGGAATACGAGGATGAGTTCTTTAGTGTGCGTTACTTTCAGAAAGGCACCGGGCATCTCACCTTTAAACGTCCTGACTTGATCGATCAGATGAACGATATTATCGCCAAGCATTATCCTGGGATGTTGGCGGCAAGGTGATTATCGACAGGCTAGGGGGCTGGCTAGAGGTTACCCATCGCGTCGCATCTGGTAATGTGAAAGGGGATACGGCATGTTGTGTGTCACGTATCGTGGCAAAAAAAGGATGATGATGAGAAAAGGGGACCGCAGTATCTTAAAAACAGCTGAATTAACCGATAGTGTGAAAGAGGTAGATACGACTGCGATCGATCACTCGCATATTACTACGTCATCGGGGGAGGGCTGGGATAGTTGGTTTGCTACCGAGGATGCCACTTCTGATTTCATGGAGGGCAGGGAGCAACCAAAAGCATCTCAGACCTGATGATGGCGGCGAACCGATTGCTAGATATGCACTCGCTATCTTGATAACGGTTTTGCTATCTACATTAAACCGCGATAGCATCTAACCGCTGAATGAAGTTGTACCGATGTTATTTATACATCATGTTTTGCATCGCAACATTTTTACCATCACTGTTGAATTGTGTGGCGAGTAGTCGGTGGTGTGAAGGGAAAAAGACTGAGTATACAAATGAGGATATATCGACTATGTTGGCTTGTGATGTGTCTTTATTTTCAATAACATGGATGTGTTCTTCAAGTCCCGCCCCGGCACCATCAATTAAGTTAATAAAAACAATTAGTTATAAATATTATTACGCCACCGCAAGGTGGTTTTTTTGTTTTTGAAATTCTCCAGTGGCAGCAAAATGGCAGCAGAGTGGCGGCATCGGGTTTGCGTGGGTCAGGGTCGGATTAGCAGGGTAGGGGGGATTATTAACCCCCCATGAACAAATTAAAAAGC
>CAXYYB010000023.1:0-70040 GCA_964293225.1 uncultured Symbiopectobacterium sp.
CCCGCGGTCTTTTGCCGCATGGAGCCCGGGCGGGGGACTCTCCAAACGGGGGCCCGCGGGAGGGCCCGCCCCTGACGTCCCCCCGGCAGGCCAGGCTCTTTCGCCGCATCCCTGCGGCTCATCCTGGCGTCCCCGTTTGCTCAGCATCATTGGATGCGGGGGAGGTCAAGACCTTAAAAACTCATACAACAACGCGGATTAATACAATAGTGCGTAAAGTTGGCGTCTGTAGCGCGAGGCGAGCGCATCACCGGTGCCCAGTGCGGCCAGAATATCCATCATGGTTTTTCGTGCGTTGCCGTCGGCGGCAGCCAGATCCTTTTTCAGCATCACCATCAGGCTTTCCAGCGCTTCTTCGTTACGCCCCACCTGATGCAATTGTAGCGCCAGTTTCACGGCCAGTTCTGCGTTGGTGGGGTCGGCAGCAAGCTGTTGTTGTAACTGTTGGATCTCTGGCGTGTCGGCGGCTTGCTTGAGCAATTCAATCTGCGCCACCAAACTGTGATAACGCGTGTCCTGATCCTGCAACGGGATGGTGTCCAGTACCGCTTGTGCATCGTCGCTGCGGTTCAATTGAATCTGCACTTCGGCTAGCATCAGGCCGATATCGCTGCGCTGCTGGCTTAACTGCCAGGCGTCTTTCAACAGTGTCAGCGCTGCCGTGAGATCGCCTTCCTGAATACGCTGCTGCGCTTCTGCCACTTTCAGCTCTTCTTCACGCGGCAACACCCGTTGCAGCAGCTCGCGGATCGCCTCTTCAGGCTGCGGCCCCTGGAAACCGTCCAGCGGCTGACCGTCTTTAAACAGGTAAACCGTCGGAATGGCGCGCAAACCAAACTGCGCCGCTACGCGCTGTTCGGCATCACAATCTACCTGGGCCAGAATAAACTGACCGGCATACTCCTGCGCCAGCTTGTGCAGCACCGGCGTAAGTGCCTGACAGTGTTGACTGCGTTCTGACCAGAAATAAAACAGCACCGGCAGTTGCATGGATTGTTCCAACAACTGGTGCAGGTTGGTCTCGTTAACATCCATCACGGTCGCGTAATGGGCGGTGTTGGCATTAGGGTCTAGCATGGCAGTCTCTCTCATCCGTTTCAGGGATATACCCGTCATACTTCACGTTGCAGGTGCGTTGGCTGCGTTCGCTTACCCGAATCACTTACCTAAGTAAGCTCATCGGGATTCACTCACTTGCTGCCTTCCTGCAACGCGAATTATTTAGGGTATAAATGGGGGCGAATAACGCCATTTCAAGCAGTTGTAACGTTCATCGTTCCGCCGTGTTATGTGCGGAATCGTGATGGCTATGGGTCAATAGTATATGCCGTTAATTAAGAACGGGTACGCAATATCCCATCCAACCAGCGGGCGGGTAGCAGGCGGCGCAGTACGGTAAGCGCATGTGCCACCAGCGTTACCGGGTAGCGCAGTTTGGGGCGCGGGCTTTCCAGCGCATGGCGCAATTTGGGAAGAATGGCTTCGGGCGGCAGAGTAAAACGCCGGGCGATTCCGGGGTTGGTGACGGGTGCTTCCGCCTGCATTTGCGATACGTTGTCGGTAAAGCGCGTGGCGATTGGTCCGGGTTCGATCAGGCTGACCAGCAATCCGCTGCCGTGCAGTTCCATGCGCAGCGTGTCGGACCAGGCTTCCAGCGCATATTTGCTGGCCGCGTAGGCACCGCGTCCCGGTGTGGCGACAAACCCCATCACGGAACTGGTCTGGATAATGCGTCCTTCGCCGTGCGGCAGCATGGCGGGCAGCAAGCGCTGCGTCAGTTGGTGTGTGCCGAACAGGTTGCTGGCAAACTGTTGTTCGAGTTGCTGGCGCGAAAGGGTGTTCAACGGGCCATAAACGCCGTAGCCGGCGTTATTAAACAGCGCGTACAATCGATTGCCAGTCAGCGCGATAACCTGCTTGGCCGCGGCATCTACGCTGTCGGGATCGTCTAAATCCAGGGCGATCCCTTCGAGCCCCAGCGTGTTCATGCGCTGCACATCCTCGGCGCGGCGGCAGGCGGCCAGCACTCGATAGCCGCGCTGACGTAAGTCTACTGCCGCAATCAAGCCAATACCGCTGGAACAACCGGTAATCAAAACCGTTTTTTGCATAACTTTACCTAAGTAAAAAGCCCTATTTTTCAAGAGTCATGGTTAACTAGCAATGAGACGCAAATAAGCGGTCACAGGTTCACTAACGGTTTAAGCTGTTTTGCCATCCAGTCGGCAATGAATGGCTGCGCTTCGCGTGTGGGATGGATACCATCGTCTTGCATCCATTCAGGCTTAAGATAAACCTGTTCCATAAAGAACGGCACCAGCGGGATTGAAAATTGCTGCGCCAGTCGTGGGTAAATGGCGCTGAACGTGGTGGTATAGCGCTGACCGTAGTTGGCCGGCAGGCGGATTTGCATCAGCAAAGGCTGAGCGTTAGCCGTTTTCACCTGATTAATGATTGTGGTCAGGTCCTGTTCGATGGTCGGAGGCGGAAAGCCGCGCAGGCCATCGTTGCCGCCCATTTCGATCAGCACCCAGCGTGGCTGATGTTGTTGCAGCAGTGCCGGTAAGCGCGCCAGCCCTTGTGACGTGGTATCGCCGCTGATGCTGGCGTTGACGATTGTGATGCCGTCAGGGCCTGCTTTTTGCCATTGATCATTGAGCAGAGCGGGCCAGGCGGAAGCCGCAGGCATGCGATAGCCCGCGCTCAGGCTGTCTCCCAATACCAGGAGCGTTTCCGCCGCAAAGGCGCGGGCGCTGAGTAATCCCAGCAGCAAAAGGATGTAGATATGTCTTTGAATGGCGTCTCTTCGGCAGCCACCGCGTCGGCGGAAAATATTCTGGAAGTTCATCATTTAAGTAAGCACGTCGGTCAGGGTGAACATCGGCTTTCCATCCTCACCGGAGTTGAGCTGGTTGTCAAACCCGCGCAGTCGATTGCGCTGATCGGTGAGTCCGGTTCGGGAAAATCGACGCTGCTGGGAATCCTCGCTGGGCTGGATGACGGCAGTGAAGGTGATGTCAGACTGCTTGGCGAATCGTTGGGTGCCCTGGATGAAGATGGGCGTGCTGCGCTGCGTGCCCGTGATGTCGGCTTTGTGTTTCAGGCGTTCATGTTGGTGCCGACGCTGAATGCGCTGGAAAATGTGCAGTTGCCTGCACTGCTACGCGGTGAAAGTGATGCACAAAGCCGTGCGCAGGCGGAACAGTTGTTGCGTCAGTTAGGATTGGGTGAGCGCTTGCACCATTTGCCCGCGCAGCTATCCGGCGGTGAGCAGCAGCGTGTCGCTATCGCGCGCGCCTTTAGCGGACGGCCCCGCGTGCTGTTTGCGGATGAACCGACCGGCAATCTGGATCGCAAAACCGGTGAACGCATTGTGGATCTGTTGTTTTCGCTGAATCGCGATTACGCCACCACGCTGATCCTGGTTACCCACGATGAGCAGTTAGCGGCACGCTGCGAACGGCGTTTGCGTCTGTTGGACGGCAAATTGCAGGAGGTGGCATGATCTGGCGCTGGTTTTGGCGGGAGTGGCGATCCCCGTCGCTGCTGATCGTGTGGCTGGCGTTAACGCTGGCGGTGGCGTGCGTGCTGGCCTTGGGCAATATCAGCGATCGCATGGAGAAAGGGCTAAGCCAGCAGAGCCGTGATTTTCTGGCGGGCGATCGCGTGCTGCGCGCTGCGCGTCCAGTCGATGAAGATTGGCTGCAAACGGCACAGCAACAAGGGTTGACGGTCAGTCGTCAGGTGTCGTTCATGACCATGACCTATGCGGGCGAACAGGCCCAATTGGCACGCGTCAAAGCGGCGGACGATCGCTACCCACTCTATGGTCAACTCCAGACACGCCCGGAAGGATTACGCCCGGTTCCGGGCTCGGTATTGGTGGCTCCACGACTGCTGGCATTGCTGGGATTAAAGGTCGGGGATAACCTCGATGTCGGCGATACCACGCTGCGGATAGCCGGGGAACTGATTCAGGAGCCGGATGAAGGGTTTAATCCGTTTGATACCGCACCGCGCGTGTTGATGAGCAGCGCCGATGTGGAAAAAACCGGCGCAATACAGCCGGGCGGACGCATTACCTGGCGCTATATGTTTGCCGGTGATGCACAGCGTATCGTGCTGTTCAGCGATTTTATCAAACCGTTGCTAAAACCGGATCAACGCTGGTACGGCATGGAAGACAGCGACGGGGCATTGGGTAAATCCCTGCAACGTTCGCAGCAGTTTTTATTGCTATCGGCGCTGTTGACGCTGTTGTTATCGGTAGCGGCGGTGGCCGTTGCCATGGGGCACTATTGCCGCAGCCGCTACGATTTGGTGGCGGTACTCAAAACGCTGGGCGCGGATAAACGCGCGCTGCGGCGTTTGATTGTCGGGCAATGGGTGTCGGTGCTGGCGTTGGCCGGCGTGTGCGGCAGTCTGGTGGGGTTGGGTTTTGAAGCGATACTCACGCGTTTGTTAGCGCCGGTACTGCCCGCAGCGCTGCCTGCGGCGGGGCTGTGGCCGTGGGTATGGGCATTGGGATCGCTGGTGGTGATTTCGCTGTTGGTGGGGTTACGTCCTTACCGCCTGCTGCTGGCAACCCAGCCGCTGCGGGTGCTGCGTCAGGATATTACGGCGAACGTCTGGCCGTTGTGTTACTATCTGCCCGCCGTAGCGCTGATTGTAGTGGCCGGTCTGGCGCTGCTTTCTGGTGGTGGCATGCTGCTGTGGGCGTTGCTCGGCGGTACGGCCGTGCTGGCGCTGTTGCTGGGCATTGTCGGCTGGGGCGGGCTGTTGGTGTTGCGCCGTCTGACGGTCAAACATCTGCCGCTGCGTCTGGCGGTTAATCGCCTGTTGCGCCAGCCGTGGTCCACCCTGAGCCAACTGGCGGCGTTTTCTCTGTCGTTTATGTTGCTGGCGTTGCTGCTGGTGATGCGTGGCGATCTGTTGGAGCGCTGGCAGCGTCAGCTACCGCCGGAAAGCCCCAACTTTTTCTTGCTGAATATCGCGCCACCTCAGGCGGCACCGCTGAAAACCTTCCTTGAGCAGCATGCGGTGAAGCCAGAGGCGTTTTATCCGATCATCCGTGCGCGCTTGACGGCTATTAACGGCCAGGTAGCGACCGAACGTATCCACGAAAACGATCCGGGTGCCAATACGGTCAACCGCGAACTGAACCTGACCTGGATGGAGGGCTTGCCGGAGCACAATGTGCTGACGGCAGGACAAGCGCCGAAAGCGGGGGAAGTCTCGATGGAGGCGAATGAAGCGCAGAAGATGGGGATCACGCTTGGCGATACCCTGACCTTCACCGGCGACACGCAGCCTTTTAGCGCCACGGTGACCAGCTTCCGGCAAGTGGATTGGGAGAGCCTGCGGCCGAACTTCTTCTTTATTTTCCCGCCCGGTGCGTTGGATGCACAGCCTCAATCGCTGTTGACCAGTTTCCGCCACGACGGTGACGACAAGCTTATCGTGCAACTTAATCGCCAATTCCCCACGGTCAGCGTGCTGGATGTGGGCACAATGCTGCGCCAGATTGGTCAGGTGTTGCAGCAGGTGAGCCGCGCGTTGGAAGTGATGGTGGTGTTGGTCTTGTTCTGCGGCATATTGCTGCTGTTGGCGCAAATTCAGGTTGGCATGCGTCAGCGGCGTCAGGAGTTGATGGTGTATCGCACGCTCGGAGCTGGGCGCCGCTTGCTGCGTGGCACCCTGTGGTGCGAGTTTGCTGCGTTGGGGCTGATGTCGGGGGTAGCGGCCGCCATTGGTGCGGAAGTCGCGCTTTGGTTACTGCAACGCAAAGTGTTTGATTTCCCTTGGGAGCCTAATGTGGTGATGTGGGGCGTGTTGCCACTCAGTGCTGCCTTGCTACTGTCGCTGTGTGGCGGTTGGCTGGGGCTGCGGTTGTTGAGCGGTAAGGCGCTATTTCGACAGTTTTCAGGATAGAGTGACAGATATTAAAACGTGTTTATTGATAAGAAAAAACCGGGAGTGGGGGATTCTCTCCCGGTAATAATATAAACATATTGTTATTAAAATGCTTTAGAAAGCCTGCCAGTTATCTTTGGTGTTCTTGGTCTGGGTATGCTCTAACATGGGCAACTGAGGTTTACTTATTGATTGACGTGTTGTTGGTGTCGCCATTTTTTTATTATTTTCACCCAGTTCAAAAAGGGCAATCGTGTTCGTTAATTGTTCAGCCTCGCTTTCAAGTATGACTGCACTTGACGCAGATTCTTGAACAAGAACCGCATTTTTCTGCGTTGCCCGATCCATTTCTGCCATGGCTTGGCCAATTTGTTCTATACCTCGGCTTTGCTCATCGGATGCGATAGAAATTTCTCCCATGAGCGTATTTACCTGAGCGACAGAATTGATAATCAGCGACATAGCATTTCCTGCTTCTTTAACTTGATCTGCCCCAGATTTTACTCGAATCACTGAGTCATTAATCAATCCTTCAATTTCTTTTGCTGCCACTGCGCTGCGTTGCGCTAATGCACGAACTTCACTGGCGACAACCGCAAAGCCTCTTCCTTGTTCTCCCGCACGTGCAGCCTCAACGGCAGCATTCAATGCCAGAATGTTAGTTTGAAATGAAATGCTGTTTATGACACTGGTAATATCTGCTATTTTTTTCGAACTTTCCGAAATGCCATCCATCGTGGCAACAACGGTCGTCGTAATATTTCCCCCTGTCTTCGCTGTACCTTGTGCATCTTCCGTTAACTTTCTAGCCATTCGCACGTTTTCTGCATTATTTCTTACTGTTGATGTTAGCTCTTCCATACTGGCTGCGGTTTGTTGTAACGCTGCTGCCTGTTGATCGGTTCGTGCTGACAATTCCTCATTACCACGACGGATATGGTTCGTACTGGAATAGATGTTCTCTGAGCTTTCCTGTATCGCTTTCACCGTAGTGAATAAACTTTCTTGCATATTACAGATGTAAGGAACTAATTGACCGATACAGTTATTTCCAAAATGGTTGAGGGTATAGTGTAACTTCCCTGCTTTAAGAAGTTCCAAATGCTGTTTGATAATATTTAGAGGTTTGTTGAGATAATTTACAATATAACGATCAGTTAAAAGCAATGTGATAATTCCTGCAATTAATGCACTAATGAGTATGTATTTATTGTAAATGACTCTGGTTTGAGTTTGATTAATGGTTTCATCTGACTGAATTGCCTGGGTGTATTTCTCAGCAGTTGCACCGAACTGTACACTCAATGCGGGATATACATTTCGAAATAACTCACGGAACTTATCAGATTGGTTATTACGTGCCATATCAAGCATTGGAGCGATTGCTGTAGCCAGTAGCGTGTCCCAATCATTGAACATCGATTGTACAAGATCATCACTCACGCCAGGGTGCTGTGCTATACGGAATTGCTCCAGCATACTTTGACTGATTTTTAACGCACTGGCAGCGGAATCAAAGGTTTTTATTGCATTGGATTCATCACCGGATTGACGATAGTCAATGGCTCTTAGCATTCGAGTCATCGTGCGAAAATATTGATCGTTTCCTTTCACCAGAAGCGAATAAGATTTTTTTTGCAATGTATTATCAATAAGTAAGTTGTCTATCTTACCAAAGTTATCAAATGTTAAAAACGTTGCTGAACCCCAAATAACACTGAATAGCGCCAGTATAATAATAACCATCTTTCTAATGCTAATATCTCGTAATATGTTCATATATCCCCCGCTATATAAATTAAAATAATGTGAGTTGCACATGTCCAAGTTAAAGTAATTTTAATGATTGCTAGCTTTTTATACTCTTTGTAATTAACTATAATAGTTTCTAACTCATCTCCTGTTACGCTGTGGGTTTTTCTATATCCTTGATGCTATCTTTTTAACATTAAGATAGTCTTAATTTTCGATGTTTTTTTTTGACCAAGATCACAATAGTAGTTTTATTCTGAGAATTGTTCGGTAGGAGAAGAGGGCGGAATAAAATCATTGGATCCAACCATAAATTAGCTTATGATTTTTGTCACAATAATGAGATATATGACTATGTGTTAATCAAGTTATGGCATGATACGCCGATAATACGATGGTAAAGTGCTCAAAATGACGTGATATACCAGATGTCCTGGTATGGTAGTGTGTGTAGGCTAACGCGTGATATCCGCTTCCGGTGAAGGTCTATCTGCCGTTACATTCGATTTATACCGTTCCATATACTGGTGCTGGAAAATGCACATGCGAATGGTATTACGGTATTCGCCGTTAATAAAAAACTCATGGCGTAATTCAGCTTCGACTTCAAAACCTAACTTGGCATAAATGTGGATAGCCTTGGTGTTCTCTTTATCCACAATTAAATAGAGCTTGTACAGGTTCAGCACGGAGAACCCGTAATCCATCGCCAGTTTGGCGGCGGCGCTGGCATAACCACGCCCCTGATGAGTGGGGTCGATAATAATCTGAAATTCAGCACGGCGGTGGATATGGTTGATTTCCACCAGTTCGACCAAACCTACCCGATTTTTTTCGTATTCAATGATAAAGCGTCGCTCGCTTTGGTCGTGAATGTGCTTGTCGTAGAGATCGCACAGTTCCACAAAGGCTTCATAGGGTTCTTCAAACCAATAACGCATCACGCTGGCATTGTTATCCAACTGATGGACAAAATTGAGGTCCTCTCGTTCCAGAGGTCGTAAACGCACGATATTGCTCGCACCAGACATGGTTCCTCCCAGCATATTCTTGCCACATGGCGACATGCCAAGTATAGCGCACCTTGCTCGTTGAACCACCGTTGACAAAAGAGGGGGGAAAAGGAGGGCACCCTTATCGTTAAGGTCAAAGGGCGCGGGATGGCGAAATTAAAAATCTACGCTGGCACGCAGTAGCACCTGGCGTGGTTCGCCCACGGAGACTCGCAGGTTGTTACCGCTGGATGGGTAATACGTTTTATCAAACAGGTTCTTCACGTTCATCTGCCATTTCACCTTATAGCCGTTAAACGGCACGGTATAGGCAACAAAGGCGTCAGCAACGGTATAATCATCAATAGAGAAGCTGTTGGCGGCATCTCCCGCGCGGCGACCCACGTAGCGCGCACCGGCACCTGTTCGCAGATCGTCTCCGGCATGCCAGTCAAGCGATCCAAAATCTTGCGTCAGGAACAGCGCGGCGGTGTGGCGGGCGGCGTTGGTCATTTCGTTGCCGTTGTTTTTCGGATCGGCAACCACGTGCGCGTCGGTAAAGGCGTAGCTACCGATCAGGCTCAGTGAGTCGGTGAGCTTACCGGCCATATCCAGCTCAATACCTTGCGAGCGCACTTTGCCTGAGGTGCGTGTTACTGTTTCAGTGCCGATGGTTTCATCCACCATCACGTTACGTTTCACGATATCGAACAGTGCCAGGTTGGCGGTAATACGCTCTGGCAGATCGATTTTGGTGCCCACTTCATAAGAACGGCCCAGTTCAGGGGGAAGTGCGCCAATCTGAGTGGCAATAGACGAATTGGGTTTGAACGACTCGCTGTAGCTGGCGTAGAGCGAACTGTTTGGCGTCAGGCTATAGATAATGCCAGTACGCGGCACCAGGCGGTGGTAGGAGCCGTCGGTATTGGCAACAAACGGACGGCCTTTACCTGCCATGACATCAAAGCTGTCATAGCGTAACCCGCCCAGTAGTTGCCAGCGTTCGTTCAGGCGCAGAGTGTCTTGCACGAAAAAGCCGGTGCTATCGATATTCTCACGCTGATCGCTGTCTTTGGCACTGACCGTGGTGGAGGCGGGAAGTGTGCCGTAGACCGGGTTGTAAATGTTAAAGCCAGAGGCCGCCGTGCCACGGATCATGTCGCCACGGAAGGTCCGATCGGCTTCATAGTCAACGCCAAACAGCAGTTGGTGGTTGATGCGTCCCCAGTCTATATCGCCATTCAGGGTCAGTTGAACGATTTGCGCCTGACTGCGTGCGTCTGCGGTGGCATCCGGCTGGCGGGTCAGCATTCCGGTTGCCGCGTTGAATTTGGTGGCGCGTGCCTGATTGTCGCTATAGCGGTTGCGGGCATAGGAATAGGCAAGGTTGCTTTTCCAGCGATCGTTGAGTGTTCGCTCCATCTGGAGCGTCACGGTGTCCTGATCGCCGCGCGTGGCGTTGTAATGCTCGTCAAAGCGGCGGTCGCGCGGCGTATTGACCGGCTTGCCGGTATTGGGATTGATGATGGTGCCGCGATCGAACGGCGTCAGGTATTCCTGATGTTCATAGGCAAGGCGCACGGTGGTGTCATCGCCATACCACATCACTGACGGCGCAACGGTGGTTTGGCGTTTGCGGCCAAAATTGCGCCAGTAATCGGTTTCGTCGTGATCGACCAGCATACGGTAAGCCAAACCGTTGTCTCCCAGTGGACCAGTGACATCCACTTGCCCACCGCCCCCGTTAAAGCTGCTTTGCCAGCCTTCGATATGGGTTTTCTGAACCAGTTCCGGTTTTTTGCTGATGATATTGATCACGCCGCCGGGTTCACCCATGCCGTACAGCATGGAAGCGGGGCCTTTGAGGACTTCAACACGTTCGCTGGTAGGCGTGAAGTTGCGGGCCTGAATCGAACGAATGCCATCGCGAAACAGCGACCCATCGCGGTTGTCGCCAAACCCACGTTTGATTACCGCATCCTGTGTCCCGCCGAGCGTGTTGGCTTGGGTAATCCCACTGACGTTGTACAGCGCGTCGTCCAGCGTGCGTGCCGCCTGATCGCGTAACACCTGCGGCGGCACAACGTTAACCGCCTGCGGCACGTCCAGCAGACGTGCTTCGGTGCGTGTGCCGGTCACGCTTTTGTGCGGTTGATAGCTGCTGTCTGTATCGGCGGTTGCCCGGTCAGATTGCGTGACCACCACGGTATCTTCCTGCGCGCTTGATGAGGCTGCGTGCGAACCCAGTGGCAACAGCGCGATAAGTGGCCAGCCGCGGCGAATAAAATTAGCGTTCATGTGCGATGTGACTCCAGAATGTCCCTGAATATTCAATAGGTAAGAATTGTTGGTAGAGTTGTTTTAAGGTGTCTTGAGGTTGCAAATCGGCAAACAGATCGGGGTAGAGCGCTTTGGCGAACATCTCCACCATCACCACGTGATACGGGCTTAGGTAGAAGTTGTGCCACATACTCCAGGCGCGCCCCTGCTGCACGGCGTTGAGGTGTGACAGCAGGGGTTCTTGTTGTAGCAGGGTGGTAAAGCTGTTTTGCGCTTGCTGCTCGGAAACATCCGGGCCCAGCATCAGTGCCGAGAATCGTTTTCCTTCTGGCCCCGCCATGCCGGTGGCGATGTAGACATCGGGGTTGGCTGCCAGCACTTTTTCCGGATTGAGTTCACCGTAGACGCGCTGAATGCTGTCGGCGGCGATGTTATCGCCACCGGAAAAACGCAGTAACTCGCCAAGATTGCCACCTACTGCCGTGGTGCAGCAGGTATCGCGGCGGCCCAAATGCAGGTGCAACATCACGGTGGGCTTTTGACCGTGATAGTGCGCCAGGCGTTGCGAAATGGCATCCATATGCTGCTGATAAAACGCGCTGAACGCAGCAGCACGCTCAGTGCGGTTCAGCACCTCGCCGAGTAAACGGAGGCTGGGCAGGGTGTTTTTTAACAGTTCGACGCGCAGATCAACATAAATCACCGGGATGCCTGCGCGTTCAAGCGTCTGCTGTAGCGCATCATCTTCCGCCGAGGTTTTAGCCAGACGCGGCAGGATGACCAGATCGGGCTTTAACGGCAGAATGGCTTCGACATTTAGCGTGTGCGGCCCCCCATCGCCAAGACGCGGGATTTGTGCAATGTCGGGAAATGCGGCGATGTATTTCTCCCAGCTTTGCGCATCGTACCGCGCCATATCTCCGGGCCAGCCCACCACGCGCTGTGCTGGATTACCGGGTTCCAGCAACGCAAGGGTATAGAGCAAACGGCTTTCACCGAGAAAAAGACGTGAAGGATTATCGGGAATGGTTACCTGACGTCCCAGCAGGTCGGTAACGGTCTTTCCCCAGGCGGTGGTGTTCGTCAACAGCAGCATGACCAGTAACGCTTTGGTCAGGAATAACGCGCGCATATGTACCCTCTGCACAACATCGAGCAGGGGAAGTTAATGAGTATGAGAGTGATTATCAATAATGCTAAGGCGGGTAAAATGCGACAAAAGAATAATGTCGTTTTATATCATTAGGATGGTAATAATTTCGTAAGTAAATAAATCGTCATTCAGAGGGAACTTTCAAAGCGGCAGGAAACTACCGCCTGAAAGTCAGTGGGGAATTGCCGCTATTCGGCAGCGTAACCCTGTTTGGGAATACGCACGCCGTCAAGCCAGGCTTCGCCTTCGCGCATTTTAAGACGCCCTTCGGCAAACCAGTTCACCACCAGCGGATAGATAGTGTGTTCCTGAGTTTGTACCCGAGCGGCAAGCGCTTCTTCCGTATCATCGCTAAACACCGGGACCTTGGCTTGCAGAATCAGCGGGCCACCGTCCAACTCGTCAGTCACGAAGTGGACCGAGGTGCCGTGTTCCTTATCGCCCTTTTCCAGCGCTTTACGATGGGTGTGCAGGCCCGGATATTTGGGCAGCAGGGACGGGTGGATGTTCAGCATTTTGCCTGCAAACAGCGCAACGAACTCTGGGCTGAGGATACGCATATAACCCGCCAGTACCACCAGGTCCGGCTGATATTGCGCTATCTCTTGTGCCATTGCAGCGTCAAAGGCGGCTCGGTCAGCAAACCCTTGCGGGTCGATGACGTGGGCCGGAATCTCCGCTTCTTGTGCCAGCACCAGACCATAGGCGTCTGGATTGTTGCTGAACACGGCCGCGATATTCGCCTTGATGCGCTTGCGCGCGCAGGCGTCAATCAACGCCTGCAAGTTGCTTCCTTGACCTGAGAGCAAGACAACGATGTTTTTCATTAATTAATGACCACTGCGTCTCCGGCGTTAGCGGGTTGAATAACGCCAATTTTCCATGCGGTTTCACCCTGGCTATTGAGGAATGCCACGGCTTCCTCTGCCTGTTCAGCAGGCAGTGCGATAATCATACCCACACCGCAGTTAAAAGTCCGGTACATTTCGTGACGGCTGACGTTGCCCGTCTGTTGCAGCCAATTGAATACGGCGGGCCACTGCCAGCTGGATTCATCAATGTTGGCCTGCATGCCTTCTGGCAGCACGCGCGGGATATTTTCCCAGAAGCCGCCACCGGTCAGGTGAGCAATCGCGTGGACATCTACTTTTTCAATCAGCGCCAGAATGGATTTGACGTAGATTTTGGTCGGGGCCAGCAGATGATCGGCCAACGATTTGCCTTCAAGCGTCGTCTGTTCTGGATCGGTTTTGCTGACTTCGAGAATCTTACGTACCAGCGAGTAGCCGTTAGAATGCGGGCCACTGGCTGCCAGTGCTATGAGCGTATCACCTGCCTGCACTTTACTTCCGTCGATGATCTCTGATTTTTCAACAACACCGACGCAAAAACCGGCGACGTCGTAATCTTCACCGTGGTACATGCCGGGCATTTCAGCGGTTTCGCCGCCGACCAGCGCACACCCTGACTGTTTGCACCCTTCAGCGATACCGGTGATCACGCTGGCGGCGGTGTCGACATCCAGTTTCCCCGTGGCGTAGTAATCCAGGAAGAACAGCGGCTCGGCCCCTTGAACTACCAGGTCATTGACACACATGGCCACCAAATCGATACCGATGGTGTCGTGGCGTTTCAGATCCATGGCAAGACGCAGCTTGGTGCCGACCCCGTCAGTACCGGAAACCAGAACCGGTTCACGGTATTTTTGGGGTAAGGCGCACAGGGCACCGAAACCGCCCAGACCGCCCATCACTTCAGGACGGCGGGTTTGTTTCACTACGCCTTTAATACGGTCTACCAATGCGTTACCAGCATCAATATCCACGCCTGCGTCTTTGTAGCTAAGAGAGGTTTTGTCGGTCACTGCGGAGTCCCCACGGAGAATACAATTGGTGGTGAGATAGTGAGCATATCCAGTCTGGTGGATCTACCCCTATCGAAGCGCGCTAATTCTAACAGCGAGAGCAATCGTTTGCGAGTGGTGTGTTGCCTGCTTTGCATTTTTCCTGTTCAATGAGAATTTCCCTGCCCGGTTGATCTGGATCAGGCTATAACCTGTAGCGCTTAAGCAAAAAAGCGGTATAATCCCGCGATTTTTTTTTATGATGGGCTGCCATGTCCGCCCTCGGCGCACCGATTCTGCGTCGTGAGGATATCCGTCCACTTTCTATAGGGGGAATAGAATGAAGGTCGTCGAGGTTAAACACCCGCTCGTCAAACATAAACTTGGCCTGATGCGTGAAAACGATATAAGTACAAAACGCTTTCGTGAACTGGCATCCGAAGTCGGCAGTTTATTGACCTATGAAGCCACGGCCGATCTGGTCACTGAGAAAGTGACCATCGAAGGCTGGTGCGGTCCGGTGGAAGTCGATCAGATCAAAGGCAAAAAAATTACCGTGGTGCCTATCCTGCGTGCTGGTCTAGGCATGATGGAAGGCGTGCTGGAAAATGTACCGAGCGCGCGCATCAGCGTGGTAGGTATGTACCGCAACGAAGAGACGCTGGAGCCAGTGCCTTACTTCCAGAAACTGGTTTCCAACATTGATGAACGTATGGCGCTGGTGGTGGATCCGATGCTGGCGACCGGTGGTTCTATGATTGCCACTATCGATCTGCTGAAAAAAGCGGGTTGCCAGAGCATCAAGGTGTTGGTGCTGGTGGCGGCCCCGGAAGGGATTGCTGCATTGGAAAAAGCGCACCCTGACGTTGAACTGTATACCGCTTCCGTCGACAAAGGGCTCAACGAGCATGGTTATATCATGCCGGGGCTGGGTGACGCGGGTGATAAGCTCTTTGGTACTAAATAAGCCGTATCAGCCGACTGAGTAAGTCGGCTTTTTTTTGCGTCAGTTTCGTTGCGCAATGCGCATGACGGTTTTCACCCATATTTCGCACTATTTTTATAATCAGCCTCGCTTCCCTACGCGGTGACGCGTGGGGGCGGCTGGGCTGTGATAACGATGCCGGACAAACCGGCTAACCACAACATCAAGTGACTTTTACAGAGGATATAAACGATGACTCGTCGCGCCATCGGGGTGAGTGAACGACCCCCCTTGCTACAAACCATCCCGCTGAGCTTCCAGCACCTGTTTGCCATGTTCGGTGCGACGGTGCTGGTGCCGATTCTGTTCAAAATCAATCCTGCGACCGTGCTGCTGTTCAACGGCATTGGTACGCTGCTCTATCTGTTTATCTGTAAGGGCAAGATCCCGGCGTATCTGGGTTCCAGCTTTGCCTTTATTTCTCCAGTACTGTTGCTGTTGCCGCTGGGCTATGAAGTGGCGCTGGGCGGTTTTATCATGTGTGGCGTTTTGTTCTGTCTGGTATCACTGATTGTGCAACGCGCTGGCACCGGCTGGCTGGATGTGATTTTCCCACCGGCGGCGATGGGAGCCATTGTTGCGGTTATCGGTCTGGAACTGGCTGGTGTTGCGGCGGGCATGGCGGGTTTGCTGCCTGCGGATGGCGCGTCAGTCGATAGCAAAACCGTGATTATTTCGCTGGTGACCCTGGGCGTGACCGTGCTGGGTTCCGTACTGTTCCGCGGTTTTCTGGCGATCATCCCGATTCTGGTTGGGGTGCTGGTGGGCTACGCACTGTCGTTCGTGATGGGCGTGGTGGATTTTGCGCCCATCGCTCAGGCTCACTGGTTTGCCCTGCCGACCTTCTACACTCCGCGCTTTGAGTGGTTTGCGATTTTGACTATCCTGCCTGCGGCGTTGGTGGTGATTGCGGAACACGTGGGCCATCTGGTGGTTACCGCCAACATCGTGAAAAAAGATCTGATGCGCGATCCGGGCTTGCATCGTTCGATGTTTGCCAACGGCCTTTCTACCATGATTTCCGGTTTCTTCGGTTCTACCCCGAATACCACTTACGGTGAAAACATTGGCGTGCTGGCTATCACCAAGGTCTACAGCACCTGGGTTATCGGCGGTGCGGCAATTCTTGCCATTCTGCTCTCCTGCGTGGGCAAGCTGGCGGCCGCCATTCAGGCGGTGCCGGTACCGGTCATGGGCGGCGTTTCTCTGCTGCTGTACGGTGTGATCGGTGCTTCCGGTATTCGTGTGCTTATCGAATCCAAAGTGGATTACAACAAAGCACAAAACCTGATTCTGACCTCGGTTATCCTGATCATCGGGGTGAGCGGGGCGAAAGTGCATTTGGGTGCTGCTGAACTGAAAGGCATGGCGTTAGCCACCGTGGTGGGTATTGCGCTGAGCCTGCTGTTCGCGCTGATCAACCGTTTCAGAAGCGAAGAAGTGGTGCTGGATGCCGAAGATGATGCCGAGGAGACTTCGCGCGCGTCATAAATGGAGCATGGCTCTGGTTTCCGGGGATGGGTTTCCGGGGATGGAATTATCCCCGGAAACAGAAAAAATATGACAAGGGATTGTTAATCATGAAGAAAACAACGTTGGCGTTGTTACTGGGGCTTTCGTGCTCTGCTTTTGCCCAAGATGCCGATGACGTTGATAGTCTCTACGATCGCCTCGAACAGCAGGATAACACGGCGCTAACCGCCCTCACCGATGTGGCTAAACGCCAGGACCCTTATGCCCTCTCTGTATTAGGGTTTGTCTACGAGTTTGGCGTTTCCGTTCCCAAAAATATCCAACAAGCCATCGACTATTATCAGCAAGCCTGCGCGCTGGGTGGCGATTATGGTTGTTATAACGCCGGGTATTTTTATCAATATGGCGTCGGCGTGCCGCAGGACAACGCCCGGGCCAGCCAACTGCTGGAAAAGATAAACGCCACAGATATTGATATTAACATCGCCAGTAAGCTCGGGCACACCGTCTATGAAGCTAAAGCAAAGGCGGAAACCGATGTGGAGATGCGCGCGCCGATCCTGAAATATGTTTCCCGCTATTATCGCAGCCGGGGACGTACTGACGAGACGAAGTCCAGATACACGGCGCACTGCGTGAACGATAGCCGTGAGCGCCAGGAAAATCGCCAGACATTGCCCGCATTAGTATTGAAAGATGAATCGACCTTTTTCGGCGGCAACGGTGGTGTATTCAAATGTGAAAATCACTTTGTTGTCGATACCGACAAAATCGGTGAAGTGGCCGATCTGCGAGTGACGGTGACGTTAACCAACACCGCGGGGGTAAGCGGGAAATACACGCTGGCGTTTGCGCCGTTTGGTATGAACACAATGAATGAAAACCTGAGTGGTCGGGAATACAGCTCCTTTCGTTCATCTACCTTGCTTGCACAACAGACCCATGATTTTTGCCAGCGCGGTGATGTGACTTTTCAGATCAATGCGGCAACGGCACGGATTAACGGGCAGGAAAAAGACCTGCTGGCGGCAGGTGTTATCAAGCCCTATGTGAAAAACGCCGGGTAATCAGGCCGAAAGCCCGGTTGATGTACTATCAACAGGGCTCGCATTCTGTGATAAACTCAGTCTGTTTTCCCGCCGAATTGAACATGAGGTGCTTCTGAACACGCCGGCACAGCTTTCACTGCCACTTTCTTTGCCTGATGACGAAACCTTTGCCAGTTTCTACCCGGGAGAAAACGCGTCACTTCTGGCCGCCCTCCACAACGTGTTGCAGCAAGAGCACGGCAGCTATATTTACTTCTGGTCGCGAGAAGGAGGCGGGCGCAGCCATCTGTTGCATGCGGCCTGTGCGGCATTATCACGTCAGGGCGATACAGCGGGTTATGTGCCGTTAGACAAGCGTGCCTATTTTGTGCCCGAAGTGCTGGAAGGGATGGAGCAACTCGCGCTGGTCTGTATCGATAATATCGAATCGATTGCGGGTGATGATGCCTGGGAAATGGCGATGTTCAACCTCTATAACCGCATTCAGGAAGGCGGGCACACTCGACTGTTGATCACTGGCGATCGCCCTCCGCGTCAGCTTAACTTGCACCTGCCTGATTTGGCATCTCGTCTGGATTGGGGACAGATTTATAAATTGCAGCCGCTCTCCGATGAAGAGAAAGGGGAAGCATTGCAGTTGCGTGCCCGCCTGCGTGGCTTTGAGCTGCCGGAAGATGTGAGCCGCTTTTTATTGAAACGGCTCGATCGTGAAATGCGCACGCTGTTTATGACGCTCGATCAGCTCGATCACGCCTCTATTACCGCCCAGCGTAAACTGACTATCCCCTTCGTCAAAGAGATTCTGGGGCTATAACAGCGCCAGTACTTGCTCCGGTGGGCGGCCGATACGTGCCCGTTCACCGTTGACCACAACCGGGCGCTCCATCAGCTTGGGATGTTCAACCAGCGCCGCAATCAGCTGTGTTTCACTTAACGTCGAATCCGACAGGTTTAATTCGCGGTACAGATCTTCTTTCTGGCGCATTAATTCACGTGCGCTGCTAAAGCCCAACTGTGATAACAGGTGGCGAATCTGTGCGGCATCCGGTGGCGTATCCAGATAGAGCACCACGCGCGGCGTAACGCCGTGTTGCTGCAACAGCGCCAGCGTTTCACGGCTCTTGGAGCAGCGCGGGTTATGATAAATAACGATATCGTGTGACATGGGCTGTTCCTCGCGGTATATCAAGATTTTTCAAACGGACGGAAGCGTTGCTGCAACTGGCGTAACTGGTCAATACGAGCATCATAGCGCGCCTGCTCCAGACTGCCGAGTTTGCTCAGCGAACTGGCATTGCTGAACAGCCCAATGGCCTGATCAAGTTTTCCTGATAACGCCAACTCCTCTCCACGCGCGGCAAGTTCTTCGGCGCGCATGCCCTGTGCGGCGGAGGCCTGCGCCAGCAGCGACCAACCGTTGGGATCGCCCGGATTGGCGTAGGTGTAACGATAGAGCAGACGGCTGGCTGCGGCGGCCTGACCGCCTGTCACATAGGCGTTAGCCAGGTTCAATTGCAGTACCGGGTTGTTTTGAGCGCCCGGGGCTTTTTGTAAGCGAGCGATAGCCTGTGCGGCTTTATTTTGCGCCAGATCGATATCCGTCATCAGATCGAGAAACCAGGGGCTGTCCGGGGTTTTATCCAGCAGCGGCTGAAGCACCGCGCGTGCATCGTCATATTTCTTCTCTTCATAAGCGCGCACGGCTTTTCCGTACTGTGCGGCAAGCTGCTCGCGTACATTGCCTTTTAGCCAGTTATCAATGGTTTCATCGGCGGTGGCCTTATAAGCGGTGCTGTACATCGTTAGTGCACGCATCTTGGCAAACAGAAAATCCTGTGAGGATTGGGTCGGCGCCGGACGCATCTGGTTGGCGCGGTTGCGAGCATCGGCCAGGCGGCTCTCCGGCAACGGGTGTGTCAGCAGCATTTCCGGCGGCTTGGTGGCATAGCGTGATTGATCGGCCAATTTTTGCATAAAGTTAGGCATAGCCTGCGGATCGAACCCCGCCCGCTGCAACACTTGCAGGCCAATACGATCGGCTTCCTGTTCGTTGGACTGTGTGAAGCTGATCATTCCCTGCTGCGCGCCCGCCAACGTGCCGCTCAGGGCTGCCATTCCCACCTGGGGGTTTGCCATCGCGAGCAGTATGGAACCCAATGCACCCACCCAGGTAAGCGGGGCGCTGCGCTGTTGTGATTCCATGGCGCGCGCCAGATGGCGTTGGGTGACGTGCGATATTTCATGCGCCAGCACCGAGGCAAGCTCGCTTTCGTTTTCCGCGTAGCGGAACAAGGCCGAATGGATGACCACATTGCCACCGAAGAAGGCAAAGGCGTTCAGTTCATCGTTGCGAATGATAAAAAAGTGAAAAGGGGTGCGCACTGAGTTAGCGCTTTTAACTAACCGTTGGCCCAGTTGGTTGATGTATTGTGCCAGCAGCGGATCGTCAATCAGCGGTGCGCCGCCGCGCATTTGCCGCAGGTAGAAATCGCCCATGGCAATTTCTTGATTGATACTGAGCGTACCGCCCGCAGTGGTTCCCATATCGGGAAGCTGGTCCTGCATATCCGCAGCGGCGGGGGCCGCGACGCTGCCCAGCATTGCGCCGAACAGCAGCGCAGTCAGGGTTTTCTTTACTCTGAATCCACGCACAAACGTCTTGCCTGCCGGAGCGGTAATGCGAGGACGTTCAGCACCTAACCAATTGAAGACCATGAGTGGGACCTTCTCGACTGCACGGTAAAAGCGATTAACGCCTATCTTAGCCAGCGCGGAGGGAGCATGCAAAGTGGAATGCGGGAAAAGTGCAGCATAACAGCGCGCCGTGCAAAAAAAGGTCAGCACAAGATGGCGCGCAGTGTGAATCCGGGTAACGCAAAAAACACCGGCACCTTAACCGTGCCGGTGGATACCTGACGCGCTATCAGGCGCTTTTCAGATAATTCAGTACGATATCGTGGTGATCGCTGGTTTTGAAATCATCAAACACGTGCGCCACTTTACCGTCCTCACCAATCAAAAAGCTGATACGGTGAATGCCGTCGTAGGTTTTTCCCATAAATGTCTTTTCGCCCCACACGCCGAAGGCTTGTGAGATCTGATGATCTTCGTCGGACAACAACGTAAAGTTCAGCAGCTCTTTTTCCGCAAAGCGAGACAGTTTTTCCGGTTTGTCGGTGCTGATGCCCAGCACTTCCACGCCATGTTTCTTCAGATCGTCCATGTTGTCGCGCAAACCGCAGGCTTGCACGGTACATCCAGGCGTCATCGCTTTAGGGTAAAAATAGACCAACACTTTTTGTCCCTGGAAGTCGGTTAAATTTACTTGTTCGCCATCCTGGTCGGGCAAGCTAAATTTCGGTGCGGTATCACCGGCTTTCAGTGTGTTCATCACTACTCTCCATCTTTCTCTTCATGCTGTGGATAGTTCACGACGCTAATACTGCCTTGTGCGTGCAGTTCTGTACATAGCTGATGAAAGGCTGGCTCAATAATTGTGCCATTAAGGGTTTCAGGGCTATGTGCGGTGATTTGAATATATAACGTTGACGGGTGTCCACTGGTGGCGGGCTGTGTTTTTGAAACCAGCTCCGCAATGTTCATATGATGGGCGTCAAACAGGGCGGTAAAACGTTCAATGATATGCGGTGAATCCGCCAGTTCAACTTTGACCCATACCGTTGAGGGCATCGGCGGGCGAGCCTGAGACTCCGTACGCTTCATCACGATCAATAATTCCATTTCCGCCCCTTTGAGCGGCAACGTGGATTCGATGAGCGTGATGGCATTCCAACTTCCCGACAGCAGCATGATGAACGTGAACTCTTTGCCCAGCATCGCAAGACGACTGTCTTCAATGTTACAGCCACAGCTACTCACGTGACGTGTGATGGCGTTCACAATCCCGGGACGATCGACGCCGAGGGCGGTGATAACCAGTGAGTGTTCTTGTTGGCTCGGCAAAATCTTGCTTCCTCTACATCGGGTTGAGAGTAACATGGTAAACACAAAAAATTGTCTGGGGCAATTTTGAGTTTGTTCTGCGTGCATTTTCCCGTCTCGCCGTCAGTCGCGGCATGCGAAAAGAAAAAAACCGCATGTCAGACGCCGACAACGCGGTTGCGCGCTTGCTTTTGCAGTGAAGTCAAAAGTACCATGAAGAACTTGTTTTTGGAGGGGATGGCGAATGTTTACGGGAAGTATTGTTGCACTGGTTACGCCGATGGACGACAACGGAGCCGTCGATCGTGCAAGCTTGAAAAAACTTGTTGATTATCATGTTGCTAGCGGAACTGCGGCGATAGTGTCCGTTGGAACCACCGGCGAGTCCGCCACCTTGAGCCATGATGAACATGGCGATGTGGTGATGATGACGCTGGAACTGGCGGACGGACGTATCCCTGTGATAGCCGGAACGGGTGCCAATGCGACGTCGGAAGCCATCTCTCTCACTAAACGTTTTCACGGTACTGGCGTGGTGGGTTGCCTGACTGTAACCCCTTACTACAACCGTCCGACGCAGGAAGGGTTGTTCCAGCATTTTAAAGCGATTGCCGAGCACACCGATTTACCGCAGATTCTGTACAACGTACCGTCGCGTACCGGCTGTGACATGCTGCCGGAAACCATCGCCCGTCTTTCCGAAGTAAAAAATATTGTTGCGGTGAAAGAAGCTACCGGGAACTTAAGCCGTGTGAGTCAGATCCAAGAGTTGGTTGATGATAAATTCATTTTGCTGAGCGGTGATGACGCCAGCAGTCTGGATTTTATGCAACTCGGTGGACGAGGCGTGATTTCCGTGACGGCGAACATTGCTGCACGGGAAATGGCGCAACTGTGCGCACTGGCGGCACAAGGTGATTTCGCTGCGGCGCGCCGTTTGAACCAGCGCCTGATGCCACTGCATCAGAAATTATTTGTTGAACCTAATCCGATCCCGGTGAAATGGGCGTGCAAGGCATTAGGTTTGATGGCGACCGATACGCTTCGCTTGCCGATGACGCCGCTGACTGACGCCGGTCGGGCAGTGATGGAGCGCGCATTGAAGCAAGCTGGTTTGCAGTAACCCTTAGGGAGATTTGATGACTTCTTCAGTGCAAAAGTCCATGGTGGCAAAAGTGGTTGGTTTGTCGCTGGTTATGCTGTTAGCGGCATGTTCTAGCGATCAGCGTCACAAACGTCAGGTCAGCGGCGATGAATCCTATTTGAAAGCGCCACAACCGAAGACGTTAGTGGCACCGGCGGGCATGATCCTTCCGGTGCAGAATGGGGATTACGAGATCCCGGCGGTCGCATCAACCGGTGAACTGGGTAAAGCGTTAGATATTCGTCCTCCTCTCCAGCCATTGGCGTTGTTAAGCGGATCGCGCACGCAAATTTCCGGTGATACTGCCACCTTGTTGATCGAAAACAGCGCGCAGGCGAACCGCCTGTGGCCGCAGGTGGTGCAAATCGTTCAGGACAAAGGCTATGTGATTGCCAGCCGACAGGATGCCTCGCAGACGCTGACCACCGATTGGATCTTCTGGCCGCGTGACGATGAAAGTGTGCCGTACCGCGCGCGTTATCAGATCTCTGTTCAACCTCAAGGGTATCAGGTTGCGGTTGTGGTGAAACTGCTTGGCCTCGAAGTGCAAAATACGCCAGTGGCAGAGGCGCTTCAGGTGCAACGTTATACCAGCCTGATGGCCAATACCCTGTCAGATGCGTTGGAAAAACAGGCGGCTGCGCGTGAGAATGCGCAGATCAATCGTGCCGTCGGTACGCTGGACGTGCTGAGCGGTGCGGATGACAGCGGTCTGCCGTTGCTGGTGGTGCGTGGTCCTTATTCGGTGGTCTGGGATCGTCTTCCTGCCGCACTGGAAAAAGTGGGCATGAAAGTGAACGATCGCAGCCGCCCACAAGGTTCCATCGCGGTGACCTACAAAGCACCGGGCAGCAGCGCCTGGGAACGTCTGGGGGCGAAAGATCCTGAACTGACCAACGGCGATTACAAATTGCAGGTTGGCGATCTGGGTAACCGCAGTACGTTGCAGTTTATCGATGCGAAAGGGCATACGCTCAGCCAGTCGAAAAACGACGCGCTTGTCGCCGTCTTCCAGGCGGCACTCAGTCACTAACAGCAAGGGCCGGTCACATCCGGCCCTTCTTTATTCGGCCCGGCGCATGCCGGTATTTTTATTGTTAACCAAGTTATAAATCATCGGGCCCGTGGTCGGTGGCCCACAACTGTGTGGAGTAATAAAAGATGCAAAAGCTAGCTGAGTTGTATCGCGGAAAAGCGAAAACGGTCTACACCACTGAAGATCCCGATCTGCTGGTGCTGGAGTTTCGCAATGATACGTCAGCCGGTGATGGCGCGCGCATTGAACAGTTTGATCGTAAAGGTATGGTGAATAACAAGTTCAACCATTTCATCATGAGCAAACTGGAAGAAGCGGGCATCCCGACACAAATGGTCAAGTTGCTGTCCGACAATGAAGTGCTGGTGAAAAAGCTGGAGATGGTGCCGGTTGAGTGCGTGGTGCGTAACCGTGCTGCCGGTTCTCTGGTGAAACGTTTGGGTGTGGAAGAAGGTATTACCCTGAACCCGCCGCTGTTCGACCTGTTTTTGAAAAATGACGCCCTGCACGACCCGATGGTGAATGAGTCTTACTGCAAAACCTTTGGTTGGGTGAATGAAACCCACCTGGCGCGCATGAAAGCTCTGAGCTACAAAGCTAACGAGGTGCTAAGCAAGCTGTTTGATGACGCGGGTCTGATTCTGGTGGATTTCAAACTGGAATTCGGATTGTTCAAAGGTGAAGTGGTGCTGGGTGATGAGTTCTCCCCGGACGGTAGCCGCCTGTGGGATAAGCAAACCCTGAACAAGATGGACAAAGACCGTTTCCGTCAAAGTCTGGGTGGTTTGATTGAAGCCTATGAAGAAGTTGCACACCGTCTTGGCGTAAAATTGGACTAAACGCGCAATCGTTTTCGTGTTGAAGCATTGCGCGCGCGCCGTTGCCTGCCATTCTCTGCATTACGCGGAGAATGGCTGCTTACTCACACCAATGTGGGTATTGGGCTAATGAGCCGCGTCAAAACAGTGCTATCATCTGAGTCTTGAATGAAACCGATATCTTGACTTCAGCATGGCAGGAAACCCCTTCCTCATGACTTCTTTTGATCCCACGCTTCTGATCCTGCTTGGTCTTGCAGGGCTCGGCATTATCAGTCACAACATGACGGTCACCTGGGCGATGCTGGCGCTGCTGGCGGTACGTTTGACGCCGCTCAACGGTTATTTCCCGCTGGTGGAAAAATATGGATTGAGCATCGGGATACTGATTCTGACCATCGGTGTGATGGCTCCGATCGCCAGTGGGAAAATCAGTGCCCATGACTTCTTTCAGGCGTTCCTCAACTGGAAATCGCTGGTAGCGATTGCGGTAGGCGTTGCGGTTTCCTGGCTCGGTGGTCGCGGTGTTTCACTGATGAGCAATCAACCGTCCGTGGTGTCGGGATTGCTGATTGGGACCGTGGCTGGCGTCGCATTGTTCCGCGGCGTGCCGGTAGGCCCGCTGATTGCGGCGGGTCTGCTCTCGTTGTTGATTGGCAAATCCTGAGAACAGCCTTGGTATGTCTGAGCTTATCACCCCAAACCTGCTCAGTACTGACGCGAACGGCGATCCTGCGCGGCTGCGGCAGGTTGGCGCGCGCCGCTTGCTGGTGGTCAGCGGTGAGACGCACTGGGTGCAAAAGCAGGCGGAAGCGCTGTGCCGACAGGCGCCGGGGGATTGGCTTTGGCTGGGGGGGATGCAGCCTGACAGCATCCCCTTTAGCAAAGCGCGAATGCTGCTGGGGCAGGAGTATCAGCACGCTGTCTTTGATGCCCGCATCGGACTGGATGTGGAGGCGCTGGCGATCGTGGCTGGCACCTTGCGCGCGGGCAGTTGGCTACTGCTGCTGGCCCCGCCCTGGCACGCGTGGGCACAGCAGCCTGATGCTGACAGTCTGCGCTGGAGTGAGCAGTCGCAGGCGATAGCCACGCCGAATTTCATTACCCATTTTCAGCAACAACTGGTGGCGAACCATGAAGTCACGCTATGGCGGCAGGGGGAGGCGGGGGCAATAACGCCGCTGTCTCCTCGTGCGCCATGGCACCCTGCCAACGGTAACCCAACGCCACAGCAGCAGGCATTGCTGACCCGTCTACAAGAAGCGGCGCCGGGCGTTTATGTGATCACCGCCGCGCGCGGGCGCGGTAAATCGACGCTGGCGGGTATGCTGGCCGCGCAGTGTACTGGCGTCTGTTGGGTTACATCACCTTCCCGTGACACTGCGGCCCAGTTGCTACAATGCGGTGGCGCTGAATTGCCGTTTTGGTCTCCAGATGCCCTGCTTGCATATTGCCAATCGTCAGCGGTGCCGCCGCTCGACTGGCTGTTGATCGATGAGGCGGCGGCGATCCCTGCGTCAGTGTTGCAGGCGCTGGTAAGCCACTTTCCTCGCGTGTTGATGCTCACCACGGTGCAGGGGTATGAAGGGACGGGGCGTGGTTTTCTCCTGAAATTTTGTGCCTCGCTGCCGCAGTGCGATATGCTGACGTTGGATCAACCACTGCGTTGGGCCGCAAACGATCCGCTGGAGTGTTTTCTGGATGATGCTCTGCTTTTTCGTGACACGCTTATCGATGTCGAGACCCTGAATCCGGGGAGCGCGAGATTACCTACTGTGGTCACGACATGTCTGGCGACGGCGTGGTTGAGTGAACCCGCAGGGTTGCATCGGTACTATGCCTTACTGTGCAGCGCGCATTACCGTACCTCGCCGCTTGATTTGCGGCGACTGTTGGATGCGCCCGGCATGCATCTCTACGGTGCTCAACGGGGCGAGGCACTGTGTGGTGTAGCCTGGTGGGTTGATGAAGGCGGTCTGTCACCCGCGTTAGCGCATGAGGTGTGGGCGGGCCGCCGTCGCCCTCGCGGCAATCTGGTGGCACAATCGCTGGCGGCGCACGGTGATGAGTGGCAAGCCCCTTGTTTACGCTCGCGGCGTATCAGCCGTATTGCGGTGGTCGCCGAGCAGCGGCGCAGCGGTATGGGTCATGCCCTGATTGCTGCACAACGGGACACCGCGAGCGATGACGGCATTGATTTTCTGTCAGTCAGCTTTGGCTACCAGCCTGAACTGTGGGCATTCTGGCAGGCATGCGGGTTTCGGCTGGTGCGTATTGGCAGCTATCGCGAGGCGAGCAGTGGCTGCTATAGCGCGATGGCGATTTTGCCCATCAGTGAGGACGGACGACAATTGGCGGCACGTGCCGAGCGGCGTCTTGCTCAGGCGTGGCCTGCTTTGTGCCGTATTATCCCTCTGGCGCTGCCGTTGCAACTGCCGGTGTTCGCGTTTTCTACGCTCGAAGATGCCGAGTGGCGTAGCCTGGCCGGGTTTGCTTTTGCACATCGCGGCATGGAGCCCACCTTTGCCGCGTTGACACCTTTGATAGC
The DNA here is from genome assembly GCA_964293225.1 of uncultured Symbiopectobacterium sp. Classification (GTDB taxonomy): domain Bacteria; phylum Pseudomonadota; class Gammaproteobacteria; order Enterobacterales; family Enterobacteriaceae; genus Symbiopectobacterium. The sequence continues at coordinate 26,929 of CAXYYB010000023.1, forward strand.
GCAATCGGGTTTGCCGCTGCCAGCATTGCGTTTACTTCATGCGTATCCGCAAGAACCAGAGCGCGGTGTGACGCAGTTTTCATTAAGCGGTAAAAAAGCGTTGTTACAGCGCTGGCGTGAGGAGACGGCTCAGGCACTTGCCGAGCGTGATGCAGAGGCCTGTGCCCGTTGGCAACGTTGGGCGCAACCGGGTGGTTTCCTACTGAACAAATAAATGCCTTGGCGGAATGGATCGGTTTGCCGGCATACGGAGTAATCGACATGGAGAAGAGCGACATATTATGGTGATGGGTATTTTTTGCGGTTCGAGTGCGGGAAGTGATACCGCCTTTATTGATGCGGCGCGTGCAACGGGAAAAACCCTGGCGCAGTCCGGTATTGCCATTGTTTACGGCGGTGGTCGTGTCGGGTTGATGGGTGCGGTCGCGGATGCAGCGCTGGCGCAGGGCGGTGAGGTGATTGGTGTCATGCCGCGTTTGCTGGCCGATCAAGAGCTTTCTCATCCGGGCCTGACCACGCTGCATGTGGTGGAGAACATGCATGAACGTAAAGCCAAAATGGCGCAGATTGCCGATGGCTTTATCGCGATGCCGGGCGGTCCGGGGACGCTGGAAGAGATTTTTGAACAGTGGACCTGGGCGCAATTGGGGATTCATAATAAACCCTGCGCATTTCTCAATGTTAACGGGTATTTTGACCCGCTGAAAACCATGAATGAGACGATGGTCCGTCAGGGTTTTATGAAGCAACCCTATGCCGATATGCTCACATTTTCTGACAGCATCGAGGATATTCTGCGCGTTTTCGCTACCTATACGCCGCCGCCGCATAAGTGGACGCCTGCGTTTCGTCAGGTTGGGTGAGACAGTGATGGAAACGTCCCGTGTGATTCGCATCGCCGCTGCTGTGATCACCGATGCGACAGGCGCCTGTCTGCTGGTTCGCAAACAAGGCACAACGGCATTTATGCAACCGGGGGGAAAGATGGAGCCCGGTGAAACGCCAGAGCAGGCCCTGGTGCGTGAACTGAAAGAAGAGTTGTCGATTCAGATAGCACTCTCTGATCTGACGTATCTTGGTCATTTTTCCGATCAAGCGGTCAATGAGCCTGGGTATGTTGTTGAGGCCGATGTGTACCGTGTGCAGGGTGTGACTAGCGTCGTAAACCCGGCGGCTGAAATTGCTGAAATCGCTTGGGTTAACCCAACAGCGCCGACGACGTTGCGTTTAGCCCCGTTGACTCAGCAACAGCTATTGCCCCTTGCCGCTGCATTTTGATGCCGTTATGACAGGCTGGCCACCGCGTCAGCCTAGTATTTTTCTTTATCTTTCCAGTCTATGGGGTGAGCGCGATGGGGGCGGGTCATTGGAAATAATGGAATGACTTGTTCAATAAATCCCGATGGCACGTGATAGCCGCAGGGGTATCATTGAAGGATACCATGACAAAACGGGACATATCATGAGCGATGCAATTACAGTACAGCAGCCGGAACAGGCGCAGCGTTTGGTCCTGCTGTTTCACGGCGTTGGCGACAGTGCCAACGGCATGGCGGCACTGGGGCGTTATTTCGCCGATGCCTTGAGGGATGCCTGTGTTGTCAGCCTCAATGGGCCAGAAAGCACCGAATGGGGCGCGGGGCGTCAGTGGTTCTCCGTGCAAGGGGTGAGTGAAGAGAACCGTCAGGCTCGTGTTGATGCGACTATGCCGGGATTTCTGTCAACGGTGCGCCATTGGCAGGAGAAGGTTGGCGTCGATGCCGCTCATACCGTGCTGGTTGGTTTTTCGCAGGGGACCATCATGTCTCTGGAAGCGCTTAAAGCGGATTCCTCTATTGCCGGTACGGTGATCGCCTTTAGCGGTCGTTTTGCCTCGCTGCCAGAATCTGCATTGACGCCGGCGGTGGTGCATTTTATCCACGGAGATCAGGACAGCGTGATTCTGCCTGCGCACGCACAGGCTGCTGCTCAGCGTCTGCAAACGTTGGGCAGTGAGCATTCACTCGATATGATTGCGGGAGTCGGTCACTCGATTGACGGTCTGATGCTGCAACAGGCGCTGGGTTATCTGGCATAACCGGGTTCTGTTGTCGGTAAGGCGGTTCTACCCATGAATCGCCTTTATTTTTCTTTGCCTTTTCTCGTTATTTTTTCCCCGCACTGAATGAGATATCGCGCCAAAATCATGTTGAGTAGTTTTTCTGTCCATATAAAAAGTGATTTTTTCCATATTTAAATAACGTTGAATGGTCGACGATGTTATTGCACTCCTTATGTGTTGCATTGCATCAGTAGTGCACTACACACACATAATGTCTGACGTTTTCCCGCTGTACCCCTATGTATTCGTATCGCTGGCCTATTTAACGCCGGTTATTCACGCCGCTGTATCATTGCGTCAGCGGCGTGGCGCGAATCATTGAGGGTATATACATGTCACGTCCTTTTAGGAAATAAGGGTGTTATATGTTTAAACGTATAAAAGTTGTGACCATTCTTATTATTGTTCTTTTAACTCTGGGTATTTCACAATTTCTCACCGGTGCGCTTTCCATGCGCGCGCTGGTCAATGACCGAGAAGGATTTCAGGCTTCACAGCGTGCGAATCAAAGCGTGGCGGCGTTTACCGATGCCTGGATTATGATGAACCAAACGCGTATTGCCGTCGGCACCATGATTCAAAATATGATGATGGGGAATGCGGATAAAGACGCAATGCAGTCACTGTTGCAAATGGCGAAGGAGCGTATTGCCAGTTCCGAAAGTCGCTATAAGGCCTATCAGGCCATCCCACCCTCGCCGGGGGTGGATCCGGCGCTTATCAAAAAGCTGGAAGAGAGCTATGTCGTTTATCAGAAACTGTTGAACGATATCGTCAATTCGCTGGCGGGAGGGTTGGCCGGAGCAGCAATGAAACTGCATGAAGGGGCGGCACCGCTCAATGTCGCGATGCAAGAAAACTACCTGGCATGGCGAGAGGCACAAACGCAGGTCGCCGATAATGGGCTGCGCGATAACCAGCGTGCTTTCCAGGCGATGTTGTGGCTATTAGGGGCCATTTCGCTGATGGTGGTATTGGTGATTGTGCTCAGTTGGGTTGGATTGCAGCGTATTCTGTTGCAACCGCTGCGTGCGCTGATGCGCCATATCAATGCCATTGCCAAAGGCGATCTGACACAGGCCATTGATGTGCAAGGACGCAACGAAATGAGCCAGCTTGCCACCGGTTTACACCATATGCAGCGCTCATTGATTGATACGGTCAGCGCGGTGCGTGACAGCGCGCAGTCGATTTACACCGGAGCCAGCGAGATCTCGACCGGCAGCAACGATCTTTCATCGCGCACCGAGCAGCAGGCCGCCTCTCTGGGTGAAACCGCTGCCAGTATGGAACAGTTGACCGCCACGGTAAAACAGAACTCGCACAGTGCGCGGCAGGCGGCGCAGGTAGCAAAAGAGGCATCAGAGACGGCAGACAAAGGCGGCGTAAAAGTCAGTCACGTGGTGCTTACCATGAACCAGATTTCCGACAGCTCGCAAAAAATCGCGGATATCACCAATGTGATCGATAGTATTGCTTTTCAGACCAATATTTTGGCGCTGAATGCTGCGGTAGAGGCCGCGCGAGCCGGCGATCAAGGCCGTGGGTTTGCCGTGGTGGCAGGCGAAGTGCGCACGCTGGCGCAGCGCAGCGCACAGGCGGCGAAAGAGATAAAAACCCTGATTGACGATTCGGTCAATCGCGTCAGCACCGGGGCGATCCAAGTGCGGGAAGCAGGAGACACCATGCAGGAAATCGTCACAGCGGTGAGCCGCGTGACCGATATTATGGGCGATATTGCCTCGGCGTCCGATGAGCAAAGTCGTGGCATCGATCAGGTGGGACAGGCGGTCAGTGAAATGGATCGGGTGACGCAGCAAAATGCGGCGCTGGTGGAAGAATCCGCCTCTGCGGCAGCCTCTCTCGAGGAGCAGGCGGGCTTTTTACAAGGTGCCGTGTCGGCGTTCAATATTGGCAATAATCAAGGTGTGCCGCCTGCGACGACCCAGCCGTATACACGCGGCACACAAGGATTATTGCCTGTGGTGAAAAACGCCTCCGGGCGTGGGTCAGAACACAACTGGGAGGCGTTTTAGAGCGCGATTAACACTGGGCCGCGAATCGCGCAGCGGCCCGGTTACAGGCGCTCAACGATCAGTGCAATGCCCTGACCGCCGCCGATGCACAGCGTTGCCAGCCCCAGCGTTTTGTCGTAGCTGTGTAGCGCGTGAATCAGGGTAACCAGAATACGTGCACCGCTGGCACCGATCGGGTGGCCCAGCGCAATCGCGCCCCCGTTGACGTTAACTTTTTCTGGGTCCAGACCCAAATCGCGCTGTACGGCCAGGAATTGCGCCGCAAATGCCTCATTGGCTTCGATCAGATCGATATCCTGTATGGTCAGCCCTGCTTTGAGCAGCGCTTTTTGGGTGGCAGGAATCGGACCTAATCCCATCACTTCGCTCGGCACACCGGCTGAAGCCCAACTGCGAATGCGTGCCAGCGGCGTGATACCTTGCTGACGGGCTTCGGATTCCCGCATCAGCACCAGCGTTGCGGCTGCATCGTTGATTCCTGAGGCGTTGCCCGCCGTGACGGTGCCGTCTGGCAGGAAAGCCGGGCGCAGTTTACCCAGTGAATCCAGCGTGGTATCGGCACGCACGAACTCATCCTGATTGAAAATACGCGTCTCTTTTTTCACGCGCAGCGCAATCGGGGTGATCTCAGCCTCAAAGCGACTGCTGGCCTGCGCGGCGGCTGCTTTTTGCTGCGATGCGAAAGCGACAGCATCCTGATCTTCACGCGTAAAGCCGTACTGTTTGGCGATGTTCTCGGCGGTGATCCCCATGTGATAGTCATTGAAAGCGCACCACAGACCGTCTTTAATCATGGAGTCGATTAATTTGCCGTCGCCCATGCGATAACCCTGACGCGCTTTTTCCAGCAGGTAAGGCGCGGCGCTCATGTTTTCCATACCGCCTGCAATACAGACCTGATTGTCGCCCGCAACGATGGATTGTGCACCGAGTACCACGGCTTTCAGGCCGGAGCCGCACACTTTGCTGACAGTAAAGGCTGGGGTTTCAATGCCAAGACCGGCAGCCTGACCGGCCTGGTGAGCCGGGTTTTGGCCTAAACCGGCGCTCAGCACATTGCCCAGCATCACTTCATCAATCTTCAGGCCTTGCGGCAGGGATGACAGGCTATCTTTAATCGTAGCGCTGGCCAGTTCAACGGCGGAAGTATTGGCCAGACTGCCCGCGAATTTACCGATCGCGGTACGTTTGGCGCTTACAATTACAACAGCATCTTGTGTGTTCATCAGCGTCTCCTTAGTGGATTTTTAACGGTTGCAGATCGTCGGAGACAATGAAGTTGGCTTCTGTCTTCTGGCGCAGTTCATCGAGGGTGATATCCGGGCTGATTTCGCGCAGCACCATCTGCTGGTCGATAAATTCAAATACCGCCAGTTCGGTGACCACCATGCTGACTTTGTTGGCGGCGGTAAGCGGATAGGTACATTCATGCAGCAGTTTGGGGGCACTGTTTTTGGCGCAGTGTTCCAGCGCAATGATCACTTTTTTGGCACCGACCACCAGATCCATGGCACCGCCCATGCCGGGCACCATTTTGCCGGGGACCACCCAGTTGGCGAGGCTGGCGTGTTCATCCACCTGCAAACCGCCGAGTACGCACACATCGACGTGGCCGCCGCGGATCAACGCAAACGAGAACGCGCTGTCAAACATCGCCGCGCCGGGTACCATCCCGCAGGGTTGTCCGCCGGCGTTAACCAGATTGCTATCGATGTCGGTGATGGCACCTAATCCGAGGAAGCCGTTTTCTGACTGAAACGTCACTTCAATGGTTTCGGGTACGTAGTTGGCTACCTGGGTCGGCAGACCAATCCCCAAATTCACAACGTCGCCGTCGTTTAACTCCAGCGCAACGCGGCGAGCAATAATTGATTTAGCATCCATTATTTTTCTCCAACATAAAGGTGATCGACCAGTGCGGCAGGCGTCACAATGCATTCCGGCGCTAATTGGCCGACGGGGATAACCTGTTCGCATTGCGCCACAACATTGTCTGCGGCAAGCGCTATCAGAGGATTAAAATTACGGGCGGTGAGGTGATAAATCAGATTTCCACGGGTGTCGGCGATGCTTGCCTGAATAATGGCAAGATCGGCTTTTAACGGTAATTCCAATAAATAGGTTGTATTATCGAGGGTGATTTTTTGTTTATTTTCTTCCACCACCGTGCCAACCCCTGTCGGGGTGAGAAAACCACCCAGCCCGGCGCCGCCGCTGCGAATACGTTCTGCCAGTGTGCCTTGTGGCACCAATTCAACATCCAGGGTTTCGGCAATCATGCGTTTGCCGGTTTCCGGGTTGGTGCCAATATGCGAAACGATGACTTTTTTAACCTGACCGTTGGCAATTAATGGGCCAACGCCGGTGTCGGGAAATGCCGTGTCATTACCAATCAGGGTTAAATCAGTGACGCCGGATTTCATGATTTCTTTTACCAATAAATCCGGGGTTCCGACACCCATAAAACCACCGAACATAATTGTCATTCCGTCTTTTAATAAAGAACGGAAATAACTGGCATCAATGATTTTGTTTTTCATTATTCAGCTACTCCATCAATCAAAGGGCTTTATTGCTGTTTTTAGGCAACAGTGACCCCGTCGAAAATTAGTGACAATTTTCGAAACTCGTTATGTAGATAATCAGGTGATATATCAGGGCAATAGTCATTGCCCTGTCGATCTTTTATTGCTGTGCCACGGGCGAACCCGTGGCAATCGCTTAGATATCCATATCCAGAATGGCTGCGCTCAGCCCTTTGCCGTGCATATCCAGCGCCAGTGAGCGGGTAACACCGCCACCCAGTGCGCCATACATGACAAAGTTCAGCGCGCCAATGGCGGGCAGTTCGTAGCGAACGACGTCACCGGTGACGATATCGGCAAACCAGGCTTTGACTTTTTCCGCAGTAACGGCCGCTTTGATTTTTTCAAAATCTTCCGCGCGATAAGCAATCAGCGAAATATTCGACGTATTGCCTTTGTCGCCAGTGCGGGAGTGGGCGATTTCACGTAGTTTCATTATTTGATCTCCAGGTAGTTAACCGCTGGGGTAACGAAAGCACGCGCCAGCAGGGTGGAATCCATGGCCAGAATCTCTTTCACGCCTTTATTGACACCGCCGCCGCCCGCAGGGCCGTTGGTGTACAGCGTTTCCACTTCATTGCCCACTTTCACTGCTTGTGCACGGGTGGCGCAGCGAGCGGCCACGCGCGCGCGCACTTCATAAGGCTCGCTGCGTTGAGAGCGCTCTGCGCCGTGCAGTGCGTCTACGCCAATCAAATCGAAACGCACTTCTGACGGTGTGAAACCGCATACTTCAAAACGGCCTTTGACGATATCGAGCGCCAGACGTCCGCGCGCGACGGCCCCCGGTCCTGCGTAGGAAATTTCCCCTTCGCCGATAAAGCCATCCTGATAACCGACGGAGACTTTCAATGTGTCGGTTTTAGCACGACCCGTAGCACCCTGAACGCGAACCCGGTCTTCACCCACCTGAGTGAAGGTGACGCCGGTGAAATCGGCCACGACATCAGGCGTGATATAGCTGTCCGGGCGGTGGATTTCATACAGCATCTGCTCTTTGCAGGTGTCCACACATACCCGGCCGCCAGAACCGGCAACTTTGGTGATGACCGCATCGCCGTTTTCATCAATTTCCGCGATCGGGAAGCCAAGGCGCTCCAGATGCGGAATGTCCTTGAAGCCAGGATCGGCATAGTAACCACCGGTGATCTGTCCGGCACATTCCAGCAGGTGACCAAGGCAGGTGCCTTTGCCCAAGTGTTCCCAATCGTCGGCGGCCCAGTTGAATTCATACATCATCGGTGCCAGGAACAGTGACGGGTCAGAAACGCGTCCGGCGATAATGATGTCTGCACCGTCATGCAGCGCTTTGACCATGGCATCTGCGCCCATGTAGGCGTTGGCAGAAAGAATGTCTTTGCCACAAGTAGAAACCGGCTGGCCGATTTCATCCAGACGCGCATCTTGTTGAATCAATACATCGCGCACGTCATCACCGGTCACTACGGCAATTTTCAGCTGTTTAGCGCCCAGTTCTTTGGCGATCTCCAGCACGCGCTGGCCTGCTGCCGTTGGGTTGGCAGAACCCATATTGGTGATGATTTTGATGCCTTTTTCCAGACAGGTCGGCAGTACCGCATACATTCTGTCTGCCAGCAGCTCGTTGTAGCCCTTTTCCGGGTTTTGCTGCTTCTGTTTCTGGCCGATAGCGATGGTGCGCTCTGCCAGGCATTCAAACACCAGGTAGTTGATATCGCCTTTTTGCGCGAGCTCAAGTGCGGGCTCGATGCGATCGCCGGCATAGCCTGCGCCGGAACCTATACGGATAGTTTTCATAGTTTTACCTTCTATATTTAAAACGGCTCTGGTTACGGTGTACTGGCGCTTAGAGCGGGAACACACCAAAGATGACGCAGGCGAATGTCATGACGACACTGGCTGCCCAGAGCACGGGGATAGAGAATTTCTGGTGGTCGGCCAAATCGACGCCTGCCAGGCTGCACAGCAGGAACGTGGCCGGGGTTAACGGGCTGACCGGGAAACCGGTGGTCATCTGGCCCAGAACGGAAGCCTGTGCGACCTGAATGGCAGGGACGCCCAGCATTTCGCCGGTGTGAGCGATAACGGGCATGATGCCGAAGTAATAAGAGTCCGGGTCAAACACCAGACTCAGCGGCATGGAGATGAGACCCACCACGAACGGAATGTGGGATGCCAGCGCAGGAGGAACGAAGCTGACGGCCGCTTCAGACATGGCTTTCAACATACCTGCGCCCCCCATGATGCCGGTGAAGGCACCGGCGGCGAACAGGATACTGGCCATCATCAGCGCCGCTTTGGCGTGCGCATTGATACGCGCTTTCTGCATTTCAACGTTGGGGTAGTTCACCATCAGTGCGACGGTCAGCGCGACCATAAACGCCACGGTCGGCGAGATTTTGGTGAAGACCATGGTGCCAATCACGCACACGACCAGCGCGATGTTAATCCAGAACATGTGCGGACGACGCAGTGCTTTTTCTTCGTCAGTCAGTTCTTTAACGTGCTCTTGTGCATTGAACGAGGCAGAGCAGCCAGCCAGCGGGTTGCTGCCCCACAGACCCAGCCGTGCCTCCTCTTTCTTGCCCCAGTAGTAGCCCATCAGCACCATGAAGACCAGGCCACAAATTTGCGCAGGGATTAACGGGATAAACAGGTCGTGGGTAGAAATGTTCAATGCTGCGGAGGCGCGGATCATCGGGCCGGTCCACGGCAGGAAGTTCACACCTGCGCTCAGGGCGGTGATACCGACCAGAATGCGTTTGTCCATGCCCAGCTTGTTAAACAGCGGTAGCATGGCTGGCACCGTGATCAGGAAGGTGACTGCACCGTTACCGTCCAGGTGTGCCAGCAGTGCCAATACTCCGGTACCGATGATGATCTTTACGGGGCTGGTTCCTACCATGCGCAAGATGCCGCGAATGATGGGATCAAACATGCCTGCGTCGGTCACTACGCCGAAAAAACAGATAGCAAATACAAACATGGCGGCCATCGGTGCCAGTTTGGTGATCCCATCTACGACGTATTTTGCTGTGTCAGTACCGCTTCCGGCCAATAATGCCCCAGCAATCGGAATGACAATCAACGCCACCAGCGGTGACATTCGTTTGGTCATAATGAAAAATAATAGGGTGGCAATGGTGATCACCCCGATTAACGCTAACATATAGCACTCCTCTACTTATTATTGTGCGCAGTTGACAATGTATGTTGGTTTAACGATTATGTTAAAAAATATCGTTTTTTTATAACAAGCATGAAAATCAACGCCTAACCCAGAACAGATATTGTTGGCTGCGCTATTTTTATCATTTGGAATAGGAACAGACTAACTCATAATGGCAATGGATTCATTTGAAAACAGAATGGGTTTATTCTATTTGCAGATCAAATAAATAGACAAAAATTACCCATATATAGATAACTGATTGTTTTGAAATGGTATCGAAGAATAATTTGCGATAGGCGTGGGTGAGGTGTTGTGATTTTGCTTCAAAATGTAGCAATTGCATCTTTTATCTAAAGGCCAAATAAGATTAAATAATTGTGGTAATGATCATAAAAACAAAACAAGTCGCTTGATCGAAATAAAGTTTGTTAATTTTTTACCGATGTGTAAGGTCTATACCCAAAATAATTCGAGTTGCAGGAAGGCGGCAAGTGAATGACAAATTTGTCTGGAACAAATTTGAACAGCGCCTGCACTGGCCCGTAGGGTGAACCTCAGGGATGAGGTTCATTAATCCCGATGAGCTTACTTAGGTAAGTGATTCGGGTGAGTGAACGCAGCCAACGCATCTGCAACTTGAAGTATGACGGGTATATTTCAGATAGAGGTGTTATGAACTTATCCATTAAACAATTGAGGGCATTTATTGCGCTCACGGAAACTGAAAACTTTACCCGAGCGGCGCAGAAAATAAACTTGTCGCAGCCTGCCTTTAGCGCGTTGATCGCGGCGTTGGAAGATGAGGTAGGATATCGTCTTTTCGACCGTGATACGCGCAAGGTGCAGTTAAACGGTAATGGTATTCACTTTATCGATATTGCTCGCCGACTGATTCAATCACACGACGACGCTGTCGTAGAGATAAAATCGTATGCCACCGGATACAAAGGTAAAATTGTATTGGCGGTGTTGCCTTCGATGGCGGTGGAGTGGTTGCCGCAGGTGCTGGCACAGCACCATCGCGCCCATCCTGATATCAAGGTTGAGCTGTTGGATACGCAGTGGGACCGCTGTCTGAAAGCCATTCTGGACGGGCGCGCGGATGTGGCATTAACCGCCGGTCAGCCTTCTCCGGGCACGTTCAGTTCCCGAATGCTGTTTGCCGATGAGTTCTTCCTGATTTGCCACCGTAATCACCCTCTGGCACAGCGCCAGAGCGTTGACGTTGCTGAAGTAGCTCAGCACGCCTTTGTGGGTTTCTCTCAGGGAACCAGCATCCGCCAGTACACCGATCAACTGATGGCCCCACACAGCTTTAACTACGTGCTGGAAGTGCGTCAACTGACCACCATGATGGGGCTGGTCGCCGCCAACTATGGGGTGAGCATTGTGACCGGTCTGACGTTGTTCCAGTTTCAGCACAAGGATATCGCTATTGTGCCGTTTCGCGATCTGTCGCTTCAACGCGGCATCTATCTGGTGACCGACAAAGAGCGACAGTTGTCGCAGTGCGCCAAAGAGTTCTATGAATTTCTACTGGAAAAAGCCGAGAGTTTTACCCCGCGCTCAGCGCCCTGACGATTTGTTGAAAAATGGCCGTATGCAACTGGCTGGAAGATAAACGCATCAGGGTTTTTTCTCCGGCCAGTCATCTTCTTTATCCCACTCAGCGTTGTTGTCTCTGTGCGGAGGCAGCTCCGGTTTATTCTTGAGAAAGCGTTTGTGATCGAGACGGCTCAGTTCTTTCATGCCGTTAATCACCATACCCACCAGAATAATCAGAATTACCCACCAGTAATCAGCCAGCCAGGACATGTTCAATCCTCATCAATATTCATGATAAAGCGGGAAAAAATATCAGGCAGATGAGGACGTAACCAGGCATCTCCCGCAATATTTTCATGTTGCCAGGCTTCGAGTATAACTTCAGGCGTCAGCAGTTGCGCCGCGGGTCTGGACAAGGGCTGGTAGCTGATGTGCCAGGGTTCCACGGCAACGCCGCCGCGATCGTGGGCAAACGGTCGGTAAAAATCAAACTGGGCCATATGCGCAGTAAGCCAGTCGCTCAGCTCTGCGAAATAGCCGCCCGCCTGATATTCCCACGGCTCCAGTTGCAGACGAGCCCCTTGAGGCAGGCGTGATGGATCGTAGATATCAAGCTCGGTGCCCCAGTGATGGCGACTGGCACCCGGTAGGGCAGACCAGCGCAATATCGCGGCACAGCGTTCTGCCACGGGAAGCGATGCCGCCACCAGCGGCTGGCTGTTTTTATCCAGCAACGGGCGCTCGCCGTTGAATTTTTGATTCCAGATGTGACGCTGACGGGCAAAGTCACGAAAGGTACTGGCGGGCTGTAACTGAAAGCCATCACGCGCAGCCGCCTGCTGTAAGCCGGTAAAGGCGGCGAGGGCGGCCGGTTGCAGGCTGTGTGCTTTACCGAGCGGGACAAGGTGCTCACGGGTTTTCCCCGTGAGCATGGCGTGCGTCATCATGCGATGAGCTGCTCCATAATGCGTTGATAAATACGGCTCAGTAATTGCAGATCGGCGGCGCTGACGCATTCGTCCACTTTATGGATGGTGGTATTGACCGGGCCGAGTTCCACGACCTGTGCACCCATCTGCGCGATAAAGCGCCCATCCGAGGTACCGCCATTAGTCAGCAACTCCGGGGTGATCTCACAGTAATGCTCAACGGCGGTTACAACGGCATCGACCAGATCGCCGCGCGGCGTCAAAAACGGTTGGCCGGAGAGGTTCCAGTTCAGCGTGTAGTTGAGCTGATGGCGCTCCAGCAAGGCGGTGACGCGTGCCTTGATCGTTTCATCGGTGGATTCGGTGCTAAAGCGGAAATTAAACTGCACAAACAGTTCGCCGGGGATCACGTTATTGCTGCCCGTGCCCGCATTGATATTGGCAATTTGCATGCTGGTCGGCGGAAAGAAGGCATTCCCCTGATCCCATTCGGTACTCACCAATTCATTCAAAGCTTCCATGGCACGGTGCACCGGGTTGTCGGCCAGATGCGGATAAGCGACGTGGCCCTGAATGCCATGTACTGTCAAATTGGCGGTGATGGAACCTCTACGCCCGTTTTTCACCACATCGCCCAGTTTTGCCGTGCTGGAGGGCTCGCCCACCAGACAGTAATCCAGGCGCTCGTTGCGCGCCATTAACGCCTCAACCACCTTCACCGTGCCGTTCACCGCACTGGCTTCTTCATCTGAGGTGATCAGAAACGCCAGACGGCCTTGATGATCGGGATTTGCCTGTACAAACCGCTCAGCGGCTACCACCATCGCGGCAACCGACCCTTTCATGTCTGCCGCGCCGCGCCCATACAAAAAGCCATCGCGCAGGGTAGGTTCAAACGGTGGGTGCTGCCAGCGGCTGGCATCACCGCTCGGCACCACATCGGTATGCCCGGCAAACGCCAGCGTTTTGCCTTCACCGCGCCATGCCCAGAAATTCTCGGTATCGCCGAAATCCATTTTTTCGATGGTAAAGCCCACCGCTTTCAGGCGTTCAATCAGCAGTGCCTGACAGCCTTCATCGCGCGGGCTGAGCGAAGGGCGTTTAATCAATTGTTGTGCAAGTTCTAAAACGGGGCAGGACATCTCACTCTTTCTCCGCGGTAAAAGCGTGGTAATTTTCGGCATTGAAGCCTAACAGGGCGCGCTCCCCGCTTACCAGCAGCGGGCGTTTGATCAAAGCTGGATGGTCCAGCAGCAGAGCGCAGGCGCTTTCTGCATCGGTGACGGCGGCGCGCTCTGCTTCGGTTAACTGACGCCAGGTGGTTCCGCGCGTGTTGATCAGCGGCTGCCAATCACCGACAAGACGGATAAAGGCGGTTAACTGCGCATGATCCAACCCATCGACACGGTAATCATGAAACTGATAGGCGATCTGATTTGCTTCCAGCCAGCGTCGTGCTTTTTTGATGGTATCGCAGTTTTTGATACCGTACATCATCAGCGTCATGGTGATAACAATCCTTTCTCATTGGGAGGCCGCTAAGGCGGCAGGTGAAGGTGCCAGCATGCCGAAAAATGGCGGGCAGATCCACCGATGCAATCTGCTCAGAATGGGATCTTGTTCGCTTTTTATTCGACAGGAAAACGTTTCGCTGGTTAAAAAGTGGGCGTATACTGACCGCGATTAATCACCAGGGGGACATGATGATAGAAGTAGAAGTGCGTCACTGGAAAGACTTCATTGAAGAAATGCTACGTAAAAAATAATTATCGGTTACTTAGTTTTTCCCATTGATAGATTTGAGTACAGAACCAGGAACAACATTCCAACCAATGCAAAGGCAGTCAGAACGTTCTGACTGCCTTTTTTCATGAATAAAATGAGGAAATCTTGAGTATTTCACTCAGGAAATTGTGATTTAAAACAATAATTAAACAATTTGTTGATATATACCAATCAGTTATTTTTTAGTGCGTAATCTGCCGCAGCAATGGCGTGCAGATGGCTGGTATCAAAAAGAGGAATTTTTGTATCAGATTGATGGATTAAAAGAGGAATTTCTGTGCAGCCGAGAATTACGCCTTCGGCACCTTGCTGGGCAAGACGGTCGATGATGCTCCTAAATGCTTCCCGTGAATGGTCGTGCAATACGCCGCGGCATAACTCGTCGTAAATGACACGGTTTATCTCGTCTCGCTGATCGGGTTGCGGAATAATGACATCAATGCCGTGGCGCTCTCGTAAGCGACCACGATAGAAATCCTGCTCCATGGTATAGCGAGTACCCAATAAGCCGACACGCGTCATGCCATGCTGCTTCAGACTGTCTGCGGTAGCATCGGCGATATGCAATACTGGTAACTGACAGGCGCTTTCTACCTGGTCGGCCACCTTGTGCATGGTGTTGGTACAGATGACGATCGCGTCAGCGCCTGCTTGGCGTAGCCCGAGAGCGATGTCAGAAAGCCGATGTGCTGCTTGCTCCCAGGCGCCTTGTGTCTGGAGCTGTTCGATATCATGAAAATCTACGCTGTGCAGTATCAGTTTTGCTGAGTGTAAGCCTCCCAGACGCTGTTGAACGCGTTCGTTAATGAGGCGGTAGTAGGGCACAGTGGATTCCCAACTCATGCCGCCGATCAATCCAAGGGTTTTCATCATTCGTTTATCCTATGGGGCATTTACGGTTGCCCGACACCGTGGGTGGGGAGAAAACGGTAACAAAGGTGTCTCATTTCAAACTATTGGTAAATCGGAACGTATATTTAGCGATTTTCATCACTTTTTATCCAAGTTCAACTGGACAAATGCGTTACTAATTGCTGTACTGTACCAGACACACATTTTGTGTCTTTCATTCATGTTAAAGGTAAGTTTGATGTCTAAGATTAAAGGTAGCGTTAAGTGGTTCAATGAGTCCAAAGGTTTTGGTTTCATCACTCCGGAAGACGGCAGCAAAGATGTATTCGTACACTTCTCTGCAATCATGAGCAATGGCTTCAAAACTCTGGCTGAAGGTCAGCGCGTAGAGTTTGAAATCACTGACGGTGCTAAAGGCCCATCTGCGGCTAACGTTATCGCTATTTAATAATACCGATTTCTTGAAAACCCGCCTTATGGCGGGTTTTTTTTATCCTGTTTTCAGGATACCAGCCAGTTGACCAGTGCGAATGCCAGCGCCGTCATGAGCAGTGAGCCTGCCAGATTACACAGAATGTTGATGGCCGCGGCTGAGAGTTGGCCCTGGTTGATAAACAGAAACGTCTCCGCCGAGAAGGTGGAAAATGTGGTTAATCCGCCGCACAGCCCTGTGGTTATCAGCAGCTTCCAATGCGGTGGCAATTCTGCATGACGGGCAAAATAGGCGAGGGCACCACCGATAACAAACGCCCCGATCAGGTTTGCCATCAGCGTACCCACAGGCAGTACTGACACTGCTGTGGTGTTATAGCGCATTCCCAATGCCCACCTGGCAACGCTTCCCGTTCCGCCGCCAATGAACACGGCAAGAAACATCATCCACATAATGACCTCGTGTTGTGCATTATTTTACGTTGAAAGTGATTCAGAGCGGGCAGGTCCCTACGCGCCTGCTCTGAGGCGTACGTAGGCATCATCAGCCCAAAGGGCGGTTAGGGAGGAATGCCATCTCCTTGTGACGACACCAGTGTAGTAGCTAGAGGTATCTGGATTCAAGTACTGGCAATAGGCGTATCAGAAGTAGGGTCTAATTTTGTTACAAATGGATGTTGTGTTCGCGCTGTAGTAGGCATAAATAAACAATATCAGTATTTTTTCGCTGGTATTCCAGTATTCGTAATCAGGTAGGGTGTGATGGAAGGTATTAGCATTGCCAAACTGTTGGTGATTGGCGCACTGATTGTTTTACTGTTTGGCACCAATAAACTGCGCTCGCTCGGCGGCGACTTAGGGGCCGCAATCAAAGGTTTCAAGAAAGCGATGAATGACGATCAGTCAGTGAAACCGACCACTGCAGGGGACGATGCAGCGCCTGCCGGTGAGATTCGTCATAACAAGGACTAATCGCCTTAATTAAAAAGGGCAGCCCGCAGGGCTACCCTTTTGCTGATGTATACGAGTAACAGCATCAATGTGTAACTAAATATTGTTACACCCGACGTGCTTACTTAACCTCAATCCCTTTCGCTTGCAGATCGGCGTGATACGACGAACGCACGAACGGGCCGCAGGCGGCGTGGGTAAAGCCCATCGCCATCGCCTCGGCTTTCATCTCATCAAACTCTTCCGGGCTGACATAGCGTTTCACTGGCAGGTGATGACGGCTGGGCTGTAAGTATTGCCCTAGCGTCAACATGGTGACACCGTGGCGACGCAGGTCACGCATGACTTCAACGATCTCGGCGTTGGTTTCCCCCAGCCCAACCATCAGGCCGGATTTGGTCGGGATTTCGGGATGAGAGGCTTTAAAGTTCTCAAGCAGTTTCAATGACCACTCGTAGTTAGCGCCAGGGCGTACCTGACGGTAGAGGCGCGGTACGTTTTCCAGATTGTGGTTGAACACATCCGGCGGCGTCACATTCAGGATATCCAATGCCTTATCCATACGGCCACGGAAATCGGGCACCAGCGTCTCAATGCGAATATGTGGGTTTTTACGGCGAATAGCGGCGATGCAGTCAGCAAAGTGCTGTGCGCCACCGTCACGCAGGTCATCACGGTCTACGGAGGTGATAACCACGTAGCGCAATCCCATGTCATGAATGGTCTGCGCCAGTTTCTCTGGCTCATTGGCATCGGGTGTGACCGGGCGACCATGTGCCACGTCGCAGAACGGACAGCGGCGGGTACAAATGGCACCCAGAATCATGAACGTTGCCGTACCGTGATTGAAACACTCAGCCAGATTCGGGCAAGAGGCTTCTTCACAGACAGAATGCAGGCCATTTTTGCGCATGGCTGCCTTGATGCCCTGAATACGGCTGGAATCGGCAGGTAACTTGATTTTCATCCATTCAGGTTTACGCAGTAGCTCCTGCCGCTCAGTGACGACGGTGCGTACCGGGATGAGTGCCATTTTGTCTGCATCGCGGTATTTAACGCCGCGTTCCATCTGAATCGGTTTACTCATGATAGCCAGGTTCCAGTTCTGAATCACAGGTTGAATCATGATTTAAGCTCTATGATTCAATGGATTATGTTTTTAATTAAACTTTTTTTTAAAAACTATAAAAAATTATACCATCTTTGCTGTCTGACATTCAGCCTTTACGTCGCACAAATGCATAAATAATGTAAACGGAATGTGATTTGGTACCGATAAGCATAACCCCAACGGCATGATTTCACGCTGATATACTGTGCGGTGCGGGCGCACCCTGCGTCGCCCAATCCCACACCAGCGGCGTGTGTTGCGCGTAGCCAAGCTGTTGCATGAAGGTGGTTACCAGTAGCGGGGCGACATCTGCCACGTCCACGCCGGGTTTGTGCTGACTGACCTGCGTCATCACCATGCCTGCATAACCGCACGGGTTAATGCGCAGAAACGGTGTCAGATCCATGTTGATGTTGAGTGCCAACCCATGGAAAGAACAGCCCTTGCGAATGCGTAGCCCCAGTGAACAGATTTTGGATTCCTGTACATACACACCCGGCGCATCTGCGCGGGCATGAGCGGCGATACCACACTGCGCCAGCGTGCCGACCACGGTATTTTCAATCGCGGTGACCAATTCCCGCACGCCCACTTTGCGGCGTTTTAAATCCACCAGCACATACATTACTTGCTGGCCCGGTCCGTGATAGGTTACCTGACCGCCGCGATCGCTCTGGATGACCGGAATATCGCCGGTAGTCAGCAGATGCTCTGCCTTGCCTGCCTGACCTTGGGTAAAAACGGGAGGGTGCTGCACCAACCAAAGCTCATCTGCGCTCTGTGTGTCACGCAAATCGGTAAACTGATGCATCGCCAATGAGACTGGCTCATAGGGCTGTACGCCAAGCTGACGTACGATGATCTTATCCTGTAGCAACATCGTGATCTTCAGGTTAAGGAAAACAATGGAGCCGATTATAGTCGCGGGAAGTGCCAGCGAACAGCACTGAAACACATTTTCCCGCGATTATCTGGCCGGGCAGGGTCATTCCCTTACAGCACGACGCGCACGATATCGATAGCGCCCAGCTCTTCATAGAGCGTCTCGACTTGTTCAATGTGCGTGGCGGTAATGGTGATGGAAACCGAATGGTAGTTGCCTTTGCTGCTTGGTTTAACCTGCGGGCTATAGTCGCCCGGTGCATGACGTTGCACCACTTCGACAACGCGGTCTACCAATTCTGGCTGCGCGTGTCCCATCACCCGGTAGGTGAATGAGCAGGGAAATTCGAGCAGTTCGTTGAGTTTGGTTTTCATGTGTTCTCCAGATGGATCGGTGCCCATGCTGATCGTCGCGATTAAATAGCGTTTGGTTCAACATAAAGTATAACTCCCGCCGCAGCGGGAGTAATTATCTCTGAATATGGGGCCAAAAATGGCTAACCCAAGGGCTTAGCCCAACCAGCGATGGAACATCAGGCGAATGTAGTCAAACAGGCGGCCAAAAATGCCCCCTTCTTTCACTTCATTCATCACGACCAGCGGGCGCTGCTCAATGGTTTTGCCATCAAGTTGGAAGTTGATGGTACCAACCACTTGATTCTTGCTCAGCGGGGCGTGCAGTTCGGTGTTATTGAGCACGTAGCTGGCTTTCAGATCTTTCATCCGGCCGCGCGGAATGGTGAGATAGGCATCTTTTTCCACGCTCAGGGAAACCCTGTCGCTATCGCCAAACCAGACAGGTTCAGACGCAAATTCTTTGCCAGCCTTCAGCGGTGCAACGGTTTCAAAGAAACGGAAACCCCAGGTGAGCAGCTTTTTGCTCTCGGTTTCACGGCCTTTGAAAGTGCGTCCGCCCATCACGACCGAGATCAAACGCATTTGACCTTCGGTCGCCGAAGCAACCAGATTGTAACCTGCCGCATTGGTGTGACCGGTTTTTATGCCGTCGACGGCCAGGCTGCTGTCCCACAACAGGCCATTACGGTTGGTCTGTTTGATGTTGTTAAACGTGAACTCTCTTTCTTTATAAATGGCGTACTCGTCCGGCACATCGCGAATCAACGCCTGGCCAATCAATGCCATATCGCGCGCAGAGCTGTGTTGCCCCGGCGCATCCAGGCCGTGCACGGTCTGGAAATTGGTATTCTGCAAGCCCAATGCTTTCACATAGTTGTTCATCAGGCTAACGAAGGCATCCTGGCTACCCGCCACATAATCTGCCATCGCAACGCAAGCATCATTACCCGATTGCAGAATAATGCCGCGACTGAGTTGTGAAACCGGTACACGATCGCCCGGTTTCAGGAACATCAGCGATGAGCCTTGGAAGGTCGGGTTGCCGGTTGCCCAGGCGTCTTTACCGACGGTCACGATGTCATTCTGGGTGATCTTGCCAGATTTCAACGCCTGACCGATAACATAACTGGTCATCATTTTGGTCAGGCTTGCGGGATCGCGGCGCGCATCGGCATTCATTTCTGCCAACACTTTGCCAGAGTTGTAATCAATCAGGATGTACGACTCGGCGTCGATTTGTGGTACGCCGGGGATCATCGTCTTGAGATTGACGTCTTCCGCATGGGCCGTTGTAGCAAGGCTGACGGCAAGCAGCGTGCCCAGCGCTGTACCTAGGGTGAAACGAGACGTGATAACAATATTCATGATTGGAACTACAACATCCGTGGAGTGAAGTGAAAAACGAGCCGTACTATAGCAGATGCGCTATAGCGCGGCACCAGACATTCCGTTACGTGATTTTGCTAAAGCAGAATGGCGTAACATCCCCCTGTCTGCGCGTTAACTGGTGGACAGGGGGGCGAGAGGGTTATTGCGCGTCTGCTGCTGTGACAAATGCGTGCTGCTG
This sequence comes from uncultured Symbiopectobacterium sp., assembly GCA_964293225.1. Taxonomy (GTDB): domain Bacteria; phylum Pseudomonadota; class Gammaproteobacteria; order Enterobacterales; family Enterobacteriaceae; genus Symbiopectobacterium. Next base: position 47,213 of record CAXYYB010000023.1, read on the forward strand.
TGCTTCCGTTGCCAAACGCTGCTGAAGGTCAGTAGCCTGTTGGCGGTTTTGAAACGGGCCGAGTTGAACGCGATACAATCCGTTGCTCGGCGTCACTTTTCCCGTTACGTGGAAGCGTTCGCTCAGGCTTTTCAGCCAGGTTTGCGCGCGCTGTGGGTCGCTCAGTGCCCCGACCTGCACCAGATAGCGCCCGTTACTGTTGCCAATCGGTGTCGCTGCGGGAGCCACTGACATCGGGCGCGCGGCTGTGGTTGCCGGTGCGCTGGTCACGGGCGTCGCGGCATGGGTATCTTCCAACACGCCAGAACGTAGGGCTGTAGGGGCACCGAGAAACCCGCTTTGGCGCGTGCTGGTGCTGCTGGCGGGCATGTCGCTGTTATTTTGCACGCCGATGGCGCTGTTACTGACGGGTCTGCTGGCGATGGCTGTCGGCGCACTGGTTTCCATCATGGGCGTACCCAGTCCGCTGGCCCCGAGGTTCGGGCGATCGGGCAGGGCGAAACTCTGCTTGGCGACGGTCGTCCCAATGGTGCCCGGCCCGGATAGCGTGCCATCCGGTGCGACCACGATCGCTTCAACCTTCACTTTGGTATTGTTGGAGATATTGAGGCGATCGCCTGCCGCCTTGGACAGGTCGATGATTCTGCCGGGCGTATACGGGCCGCGATCGTTCACGCGAACCACCAGACGGCGGCCGTTGCTCAGGTTAGTCACGCGGACATAGCTGGGCAATGGCAGCGTGGGGTGCGCAGCGGTAATGGCATTGGGATCGAAGATTTCGCCGATAGAGGTACGATTCCCGTTGGCTTCAGCGCCGTACCAGGTTGCCAGGCCGACTTCGGCGAAGTTCTGCGTATTCTGGACAACCTTGTAGGTTTTGCCCTTGATGGTGTAATCCTGCAACGTGCCCGGATTATAGGGCTCATAGCGCGGTTCGGCTCCGCCAATCTCTTCTACCGGGCCGTTATACGCCGGGGCTTGTGTGACCGGTGCTCGCGGGGTTTCCGTGGTGGTACAGGCTGCGAGCATCACGGTGGCGATGCTGACCCAAAGCCAGTCCTTACGCATGTGTTTACCTCACTTTATAAGTTTTTCGAGAGCATCTTACGGTGCGTGTGGATTGACATCACGATGCCAAATCCGGCCATCAACACCACCAACGCCGAGCCGCCGTAACTGATAAGCGGGAGTGGTACCCCAACCACGGGCAATATCCCACTCACCATACCGATGTTAACAAAAACATAGACGAACAGAATGAGAATCAGGCCGCCGACCATCACCCGACCAAACGAGGTTTGGGCATTGGCGGCAATCACCAGACCGCGCATAATGACGAACAGGTACATGGCGATCAGAATCAGTACCCCAATCAACCCCAGTTCCTCTGCCAATACGGCAAAAATAAAGTCGGTGTGGCGTTCTGGCAGGAATTCGAGCTGTGACTGGGTGCCTTGCAGCCAGCCTTTACCCGACAAGCCCCCGGATCCGATAGCAATCTTGGATTGAATAATATGGTAGCCCGCCCCCAGCGGATCGCTTTCTGGATCGAGCAGCATCATCACGCGAGCGCGTTGGTAATCGTGCATCAGGAAGAACCAGAGCACTGGAATAAACGCCGCCAGTAACACCAGCGCCATGGTGATCAGTCGCCAGCTCATGCCCGCGAGAAAAAGCACAAACAGGCCGGATGCTGCGATCAGAATCGATGTCCCTAGGTCGGGTTGCGCCGCCACCAGCAGGGTCGGTAAAAAGATGAGTACCAGGGCTATTCCGGTGTTTTTCAGCGACGGTGGGCACATATCACGGTTGATAAAACGCGCCACCATCAACGGCACGGCAATTTTGGCAATTTCTGACGGCTGAAAACGGACAAAGCCAAGATCAAGCCAGCGCTGCGCACCTTTACTGATCTGGCCGAACACATCCACCATGATCAACAAAATGACACACACGATATAGAGATAGGGGGCCCAGCCTTCGTAGACGCGTGGCGGAATTTGCGCCATGGCGATCATCACGGCAAGCCCAATGGCTACCTGTGCTGCTTTACGCTCCATCATGCCGATATCCTGGCCGCTGGCGCTCCACATCACGAATAAGCTGTACCCCAGCAGCGCCAGAATACACAGCAGGAACGGCAGATCGATATGAATCTTGGTCCAAATCGACCTTTTTTGTTGGCTTTCAGTCATGGCGGCGGTTACTCGCTTTCAGAACCGGGTGCGCTGGGGGGCGCATCGGGCAATGTGGTGTTGTTATCGCCCAGCATAATGTGGTCGAGCATTTGGCGTACCAAGGCGCTGATCGCAGGGCCTGCACCGCCATTCTCCAAAACGATTGAGATGGCAATTTTGGGGTTGTTATAGGGGGCGAATGCCGTCAACAGTTTGTGGTCGCGCAGGTGTTCGGCGATTTTATGCGCATTGTAGGTCTCATTTTCTTTCAGGCCAAATACCTGCGCGGTACCGGTTTTTGCAGCGATCTTATACGGTGCATCAGCAAAGAATTTATGTGCTGTGCCGTTCTGGCGGTTAGCCACCCCGTACATCCCGTCTTTGGCGATTTCCCAATAGCTGGCACGTACATCGCTAAGTCGTGACACTTCTTGCTGACGATAAGGCACGATGATGCCGCTATTGCGAGCGCTATAAAGCAGGTGTGGTGTTTTCACGTTGCCATCGTTGATAAGCGTCGTCAGTGCTTTCGCCATTTGAATCGGCGTGGCAATCCAGTAGCCTTGACCAATGCCAACCGGAATGGTGTCACCTTGATACCAGGGGCGTTTGAAGCGTTTTTGCTTCCATTCGCGTGTGGGCATATTGCCGGAGCGTTCTTCTGCCAGGTCGATACCGGTGTATTCACCGTAGCCGAACTTGTTCATCCATTCTGCCAGGCGATCGATACCCATGTCATAAGCGACCTGATAGAAGAAGGTATCCGCAGATTCTTCCAGCGATTTGGTCACGTTCAAGCGGCCATGGCCCCATTTTTTCCAGTCGCGGAACCGTTTTTCTGAGCCCGGTAATTGCCACCAACCGGGATCGAACAGCGAGGTGGTGGGGGTAATCACATTGGCACTTAAGGCAGAGGCGGCAATATAGGGTTTCACCGTTGAAGCCGGAGGATACAGCCCCTGTGTGGCACGGTTGATCAGCGGTTTGTTAGGGTCATTCAGCAGTGCGCGATAGTCTTTGGCCGAGATGCCGTCAACGAACAGGTTAGGATCGTAGCTCGGGGTGGAAACCAGCGCGCGCAGGCCACCATCGCGTGGATCGATAATCACCACCGCTGCACGGCTGCCTTCCAGCAGTTTTTCAACGTAGATTTGCAGGTTGAGATCGATGGTGAGATAGATATCCTGACCCGCTTGTGGCGGTTGCTCGTGCAACTGACGGATGACGCGACCACGGTTATTGACTTCTACCTCTTCGTAACCGGGTTTACCGTGCAGAATATCTTCGTAATAGCGCTCAATGCCCAGTTTTCCGATGTCGCGCGTGGCGGCGTAATCGGCAATTTTTTCTTCCTTACTCAGTCGCTCTACGTCTTTATCGTTGATTTTTGATACGTAGCCGAGGACATGGGTGAGGGCAGAGCCATACGGGTAATAGCGGCGTTGATAACCTTTGACTTCCACGCCGGGAAAACGGTATTGGTTGACGGCAAACCGGGCGACATCAACATCGCTTAAGGCGGTTTTAACCGGAATGGAAGTGAAGCGGCGTGAGCGTTTACGTTCTTTCTCGAAGTTTTCCAGATCATCATCAGTGAGATTGACGATGGGTTTCAGAGCAGCCAACGTATCTTGCAGGTTATCAACTTTGTCCGGCACCAGTTCAAGCTGGTAAATGGTGCGGTTGAGCGCCAGTGGGATACCGTTGCGATCGTAAATGATGCCGCGGCTGGGCGCGATGGGCACCAGCTTAATACGGTTTGCGTTTGAGCGTGTGCGGTAGTCATCAACGCGCACCACTTGTAAATGGTACAGATTGGTCACCAGCACGCCGGAAAGCAGCAAAATGCCGATGAACGCCACTAAAGCACGACGTACGAAAAGGGCGGATTCCGCCGAATAATCACGAAAGGGTTTATGTTCTGTTTTCATCCGGCAACTATTTCGTGTGTTTCATCGTACAGTCTTACTCTCTATGGTAAGGGTGATTGGTGGTGATGCTCCACGCCCGATACAGGCTCTCGGCCACCAATACACGCACCAGCGGGTGCGGCAGCGTTAACGGTGACAGCGACCAGCTTTGCTCCGCCGCCGCTTTGCACGCGGGGGCCAGCCCTTCTGGGCCACCAATCAGCAGGCTGACATCGCGTCCATCCTGTTTCCAGCGTTCTAACTGGCTGGCAAGCTGCGGCGTTTCCCACGGCGTACCGGGAATATCCAGCGTCACAATGCGGTTACCTTTACCCACTGCCGCCAGCATCAGTTCACCTTCGCGCTCAAGAATACGTTTGATATCCGCATTCTTGCCCCGTTTACCGGCAGGGATCTCTGTGAGCTCGAAGGGCATGTCTTTGGGAAAGCGCCGCAGATAATCCGAAAAGCCTGTTTGCACCCAGTCTGGCATTTTGGTGCCAACGGCGACCAGTTGCAGCCTCATGCTAGCTCCACAGCTTTTCCAGTTCGTACAGGTGGCGGCTCTCTTCTTGCATCACGTGCACCATCACATCACCGAGATCGACAACCACCCAGTCAGCACCCTGTTCACCTTCAACACCCAGTGGGATCATTCCGGCGGCGCGCGAAGCTTGTACCACATGGTCAGCGATAGACGAGACGTGGCGGCTGGATGTTCCGGTGCAGATAATCATGCAGTCGGTAATGCTGGATTTGCCACGCACGTTCAGCGCAACGATATCCTGGCCTTTTAAATCATCTATTTTATCAATAACAAAATCTTGGAGTGCTTGGCCTTGCAAAGGTTCCTCCTGCCTGGCGGTTCAACCGGAGAAATGTGCTCCGGCGGGGTAAAAAAGGGCTGCGTGTTTATGCGTGACGCACCGCTGGTGTTTCAGGGTATTAACGACCCATTTGGTGGCGTAGACAACGCGCTTTACCGTTTTTTACCGGACTGAAAAACCAGCGGCGAAGTATAGCATGCCCGGTGAGAGAGTGGTATGTGGGAAGCGGGTTAACGGTATAAGTCGTGAGCATTCATAAAATGCAGCACGGCAGGAGGAACCAAATCGTCGCAGGGTTCGCCCTTCTGGCGGCGCTGGCGAATATCTGTGGCAGAAACGGTGACCAGTGGTGTATGCGCCAAATAGATCAATCCGTGCGGCTGTGTGTGAAGAGCGGCGGCATTTTCAGCGCGGTGCGCTTCCAGCCACGCCTGCTGCTCTGGTGTGTCCAACGTGGTACGGTAACCTGGACGGGCGCAGACCAGAAGATGACAGACGTTGAGCAGATCGCGTCCACGGTGCCAGGCGTGTAATGTGAGCAGCGAATCCTGGCCGATGATAAAGGCCAGCGGAATGTTATCGCCCATTTCTGCGCGGATCATCTCCATGGTATCAATGGTGTAAGACGGCGTGATGCGCTGCAATTCGCGGTCATCCACGCTGAATAATGGCGTCTCGGCGATGGCGAGTTCCACCATGCGTTTGCGCTGTTGCGCGGTGGCTTCAGGCTGTTCGCGGTGAGGCGGTACGTTATTGGGCATCAGCGTGATGCGCGTTACGCCTATTTCATCCGCCAACGCGGTGACTGGGCGTAAATGCCCATAATGAATCGGATCAAAGGTGCCGCCGAAGTAGGCGATCAATTCCGCAGGAGTAACGTCATTCATCGGCGTTGACCATACCCGGCGCAAGCACTTTGCCGCACAATAACAGCGTCAGCGTTTGCATTTCTGACCAGATGGATTGGCCATAATCCTGTTTTAGCGTCAGTTCTAATCGCGTCAGCAGGTGCATGGCCTGCTGCAACTGGCGTCCATTCAGCCGCTCAAGTGCCTGAGTGAGCAGCGCGCGTCGGTTTTGCCACACCTTATGCTGATCAAACAGCGTGCGTAACGGTGTCGTTGTCATGTTGCGCTGCAAGGTGACCAACAGCGTCAGCTCGCGCTGGAGCGTGCGCAGCAGAATCACGGGTTCGCTGTCTTCTGCCTGTAGCTGTTGCAACACATGCCAGGCGCGTTTGCTTTTGCCTGCCAGCACAGCATCCAGCCAGTGAAACGGCGTGAAGTGCGCGGCATCGTTTACCGCCTGCTCAACGCGCGGCAGCGTGAGCTTGCCGTCAGGATAGAGCAGTGACAGACGTTCCAGCGCCTGCATCAAGGCCAGCAAATTGCCTTCATAGCAATAACACAGCAGTTGCGTGGCGGCATCATCCAGTTGCAGTTTGTGTTGCTTGGCGCGTTGCGCCACCCAGCGCGGTAATTGCGCCTGTTCTGGTGTTAAACAGTTGATGATTACGCCGTTTTGCGACAGTGCTTTATACCAGGCGCTGTTTTCTTGTGCTTTGGTGAGTTTGCTGCCGCGTAGAATAGGCAATACGTCCTGATGCAGCAGTCCAGCCAGTTTGACCAGATTTTCTGCCATGGCGGCATTGGGGCCGTTTTCCGGCAGTTGCAACAGCAGGCTCTGCCGTGAAGCGAACAGGCTCAGTGCCTGACATACGCTGAAAACCGCATCCCAATCAGTGCTTTGATCGAGTGTGAAACTGAAATGCTCGGTGAAACCCTGTTCACGTGCGCGATGGCGCAGCGTATCCAGGCTTTCCTGTAACAACAGCGGATCGTTACCAAACAGCAGATAGCAAGCGCGCAGCCCTTCATTGAGCTGCGCGGCAAGCTGTTCTGGATAGATACGAATCATGAACGCCCGTTGTTAGCGCTGACAGCCGCGGCACGTTGCTGACGGTTTTTCACCTCATCACTGCCGTTGATGGTCACCAGTTTGCGCACTAACTGCTCGGCAGCCTGGCTGCGCATCTCCTTACGTATGATGTCCTGTTCGGCGTCTTTTGCCAACGCGGCGAGCGGGTTATCAAAGAAGGTGCGGAACACTGTGACTGATAGCGGATAAATATCTTCACCCGGCAGCAGCACCTGCGCCTGAACGGTCAGTACCAGTTGGTACTCTGCGGTGGTCCCGTCCTGGAAAATAGAGACGGTATCTCTGGTTTCCGTGGAGCCGAGAATACGCAGGGATGCAATATCCTGACGCGTGGCGTCTTCCTCTATTCTTACATCACTGGCACGCAGCTGATCGCGAATGGCCCGTGTCAACGGACCAAAAGGATCGTTACTGGTCAGCGTTAATACCTTCAATTCGCTGGGCAGTTGTGTGGTGCCACGCAGATGAAAACCGCAGCCAGCGGTGACCAGCACCGCCAACCCCAGCAACAACGTGAATAAACGATGTCGCACAGTGCCTCCTTGGCTTAACCTACAACCAGGTTAAGCAGTTTGCCTGGAACGTAAATGACTTTACGTACTGTAACGCCTTCCAGGTATTTTGCCACCAGATGTTCCTGTGCGGCACGCGCCTGAACCTGCTCCTGCGTGGCATCGGCAGCAACGGTAATTCTGCCGCGTACCTTGCCGTTCACTTGCACCACGACCAGTTTGGAGTCTTCCACCATGGCGTCTTCATCGGCAACAGGCCACGGGGCCGTGTCGATATCGCCATTGCCACCCAGCGCCTGCCACAACGTGAAGCAGGCGTGCGGTGTGAACGGGTACAGCATACGCACCACGGCCAACAGCGCTTCCTGAGTCAGTGCGCGATCCTGCTCGCTTTCTTGCGGCGCTTTTGCCAGCTTGTTCATCAGTTCCATCACGGCGGCGATAGCGGTGTTGAACGTTTGACGACGACCAATATCATCGGTGACTTTAGCGATGGTTTTGTGCAGGTCGCGACGCAGTGCTTTCTGATCTTCGGTCAGCGCGGAAACATCCAGCGCACCGATAGCGCCTTTTTCCGTGTGGTCGTAAACCTGTTTCCACACGCGCTTGAGGAAGCGGTTAGCCCCTTCAACCCCGGATTCCTGCCATTCCAGCGTCATTTCCGCCGGAGAGGCGAACATCATAAACAGACGCACGGTGTCGGCACCGTATTTCTCTACCATCACCTGTGGGTCGATACCGTTGTTCTTCGATTTCGACATTTTGCTCATCCCGGCGTACACCAGTTCGCGGCCTTCTGCATCGAAGGCTTTCAGGATGCGCCCTTTGTCATCACGCTCCACGGTGACGTCAGACGGTGATACCCAGATACGTTCGCCACTGTTGCCGGTGTAGTAGAAGGCATCAGCCAACACCATCCCCTGACACAACAGGCGCTTGGCAGGTTCATCGGAGGTGACAAGACCTGCATCACGCATCAACTTGTGGAAGAAGCGGAAATACATCAGGTGCATGATGGCGTGTTCGATACCGCCCACGTATTGATCGACGGGCAGCCAGTAGTTAGCGGCAGCCGGATCGAGCATACCCTGATCGTATTGTGGGCAGGTGTAGCGCGCGTAGTACCAGGACGATTCCATAAAGGTATCAAAGGTATCGGTTTCACGCAGCGCAGGCTGACCGTTGACGGTGGTTTTCGCCCAGTTGGGGTCGGCCTTGATGGGGCTGGTAATGCCATCCATCGTCACGTCTTCCGGCAGAATCACCGGCAACTGATCTTCTGGTGTCGGGATAACGGTGCCATCTTCCAACGTCACCATCGGGATCGGAGCACCCCAGTAACGCTGGCGGGATACACCCCAATCGCGCAGGCGATAGTTAACTTTGCGTGCACCGACGCCGAGTGCGACCAGCTTGTCAGCAATGGCGTTAAAGCCCGCTTCGTGGTCCAGACCGCTGAATTCGCCTGAGTTGAACAGTGCGCCTTTCTCCGTCATAGCTTGCGCAGAGATATCGGGTTCGCTGCCGTCCAGATTCAGAATAACGGGTTTGATCGTCAACTGATATTTGGTGGCAAATTCCCAGTCGCGCTGGTCGTGGCCTGGAACGGCCATTACCGCGCCAGTGCCGTAATCCATCAGCACGAAGTTGGCTGCCCATACGGGCAGTTTTTCGCCGGTCAGTGGATGTACCACGAACAGGCCTGTCGCCATACCCTTTTTCTCCATGGTCGCCATATCGGCTTCGGCAACCTTGGTGTTACGGCATTCATCGATAAACGCGGTCAACGCCGGGTTAGTCGCGGCGGCGCGCAGCGCCAGCGGGTGCGCGGCAGCAACGGCGACATAGGTGGCACCAATAAAGGTATCGGGACGCGTGGTGTAGACGGTCAGCTTGTCAGCGCTGTCTGCCACGTCAAAGGTGATTTCCACCCCTTCCGAACGGCCAATCCAGTTACGCTGCATGGTTTTGACCTGCTCAGGCCAGCTTTCAAGCGTGTCCAGATCGTTGAGCAGTTGATCGGCGTAATCGGTGATTTTGATAAACCACTGCGGGATCTCTTTACGCTCCACTTTGCTGTCACAGCGCCAGCAACAGCCATCGATAACCTGTTCGTTCGCCAGTACCGTCTGATCGTTCGGGCACCAGTTCACCGCAGAGGTTTTCTTGTAGACCAGACCTTTTTCATACAGTTTGGTGAAGAACCACTGTTCCCAACGGTAGTAATCGGGCTTACAAGTAGCAACTTCACGATCCCAGTCATAGCCAAAGCCTAGCAGCTTCAACTGGTTTTTCATGTAATCGATGTTGGCATAGGTCCAGGGGGCCGGTGCGGTGTTGTTTTTTACCGCTGCACCTTCCGCCGGCAGACCGAAGGCGTCCCACCCGATCGGTTGCAGGACATTTTTCCCCAACATACGTTGGTAGCGGGAAATAACATCACCGATGGTGTAATTACGTACGTGCCCCATGTGTAGGCGGCCAGAAGGGTAGGGGAGCATGGAAAGGCAGTAGTACTTTTCCTTGCCGGGCTCTTCGGTCACTTTAAACGTTTTGTTTTCTTGCCAGTGAAGCTGGACGCGAGTTTCTATCTCTTCTGGGCGGTATTGCTCTTGCATGGCAGCCAGGGGTCCTATTTAGTAAAGAAGCGCTACACCCGTAGCGTGTTCCGATTCATCATAATGATCCGCATAGCATAGCTGATAAGCAACGCTGGCAACAACCGTCTGTGCATCCTAAGCGCCGATTTATACCCGTCATACTTCAAGTTGCAGGTGCGTTGGCTACACTCGTTCACCCGAATCACTTACCTGAGTAAGCTCATCGGGATTCTCTCCCTTGCCGCGTTACGAGACTCATAAATGAGCCTCGCCCTAAAGGGCCAGCGCAAGCGCTGTTCAAAACGTTAACGTTTTGTCCTGCAACTCGAATTATTTAGGGTATATGGATGCAAGCCGCAAAGTTGGCAAAAAGTGGGGTAAAGCGAGGTGGTACGCAAGAATAGTGCTTAAAACCGTCTAAAATAGAGAGGGATAGCTAAGCAGACATCGTCATTTCTTCGCCAATGTTAACCAATCCGCGTATTCAGGAGGCACCATGAACAAGAAAGCCCGGCATTATCGTGCGCTGATGTCTTCCATCATGGCGCGTTTAAGCGCCGGTGAACGCGATCTGACGCAGATGCTCCATCACGCCCGGGAGAGCTTACATGACAGTGAAGATCTCACCCACCGCGAGCGTGACGATATTCTTCAGTCCGTGGAGCGCGATTTGGCCGAATTTGCTCAGCGTTACACGGATAGCCAGGAAGCGGATTTATCCGATAGCGTGTTTCTGCGTGTCATCAAGGAGAGCCTGTGGCAAGAACTGGCGGACATCACGGATAAAACCCAGTTGGAATGGCAGGCGCTGTTTAAAGATGTCAGCCATCACGGCGTTTACCACAGTGGCGAAGTGGTTGGGTTGGGTAATTTGGTGTGTGAAAACTGCCATCACCACGTGGCATTCTATACGCCGGAAGTACTGCCTCGTTGTCCGAAGTGCGAGCACGATCAGTTTCAGCGCCAACCTTTTCAGCCCTGAGCGGGTTGTTTAAGAGGAGTACGTTCCCGCTTGCGCGGGAACGCGTATCGCAGCGCCTGACGTTGCGATACGGCGTTGTGGCTTAGTGCAGGATCTTCGCCAAAAAGTCTTTCGCGCGCTCAGATTTGGGATTGTTAAAGAACTCATCTTTTGGTGTATCTTCCACAATCTTGCCTTCATCCATGAAAATGACGCGGTGTGCCACTTTGCGCGCAAAGCCCATTTCGTGGGTAACGACCATCATCGTCATGCCTTCTTGCGCCAGCTCAACCATGACATCCAGCACCTCGTTGATCATTTCTGGATCGAGCGCGGACGTCGGTTCGTCAAACAGCATGGCAACCGGATCCATGCAGAGTGCGCGCGCAATCGCAACGCGCTGTTGCTGGCCGCCGGAGAGTTGGCCGGGAAATTTGTTAGCATGCGCAGACAAACCCACGCGATTGAGCAACTTGGTGGCCTTTTCACGCGCGGCCTCTTTATCACGCTTGAGCACTTTCACCTGCGCCAGCGTCAGGTTCTCAATGATGGAGAGGTGGGGAAACAGTTCAAAATGCTGGAACACCATGCCCACTTTGGAACGCAATTGCGCCAGATTGGTTTTCTTGTCATTAACTGAGATGCCGTTAACGTCAATCTGACCTTGCTGCACGGGTTCAAGGCCGTTAACCGTTTTGATCAACGTGGATTTCCCGGAGCCTGACGGCCCACAAACGACCACCACTTCACCTTTCTTCACTTCTGTTGAACAGTCGGAGAGCACCTGAAAGTGACCATACCATTTGGAGACATTTTTTAGCGTAATCATCGAACAGTCCTTCTTTTCAGGTAACTGACCAGCATTGATGCGCTAATGCTGATAACGAAATAAACCAATCCGGCAAACAGCACCATTTCCACCTGGGTTCCGTCGCGCTCACCAATGGTTGATGCGGTGCGGAAGAAATCCGCCAGGCTCAGTACGTACACTAACGAGGTGTCCTGAAACAGAACGATCCCTTGTGTCAGGAGCAACGGCACCATGGCACGAAACGCCTGCGGCAGGATCACCAGCTTCATGGATTGCCACTGCGTCATGCCGAGCGCCAAGGCAGCGGATGATTGCCCGCGTGAAATGCTGAGTATACCCGCACGGATAATTTCAGAGTAATAGGCGGCTTCAAACAGCGAAAAGGCTACCATAGCGGAGATCAGACGAATATCCGTTTTTGGTGATAGCCCAAGCACATTTTGTAATAAGCTAGGAACCACAAGGTAGAACCACAACAGCACCATCACCAATGGGATGGAGCGGAAGATGTTAACGTAGCCTTTGGCAAACCAGCGGATCGGGGCGAAAGTCGACAGCCTCATTACCGCCAATACGGTTCCCCACAGGATGCCAAACACCACGGCAGTCACCGTGATTTTCAGCGTGACCACTAGCCCTTGCAGCAGGTAGGGCATGCTTGGCGCAATGGAGCTCCAGTCAAATTCGTACATTATTTACTCCCCATATTGCCAGGCAAACGGGTCTTTTTCTCAACCACTTGCATAATAAGCATGATGATGGCGTTAATGGCGACATACGCCAGCGTGATGGCGGTAAAGGACTCATAGGCATGCGCAGAATAATCCAGCAGCTTGTTCGCCTGTGCCGCCATATCCACCAGCCCGATGGTCGAGGCGATAGCCGAGTTTTTCACTAGGTTGAGCATTTCAGACGTCAGGGGCGGTACGATAATGCGATACGCGTTGGGCAGCAGAACGTAGCGGTAGGTTTGCGGCAACGTTAGCCCCATCGCGAGCGCCGCCGCTTTCTGGCCGCGCGGCAAAGATTGGATGCCAGCGCGCACCTGCTCACAGACGCGAGCGGCGGTAAACAGGCCTAAACAAACCATGGAAGAGACGAAAAACTGAATGTTGGGATCCAGTTCTGCTTTAAACCACATGCCGATGTTTTGCGGCAGTAATTCGGGAACCACCAGATACCAGGCGAAAAATTGGACAATAAGCGGAACGTTGCGGAACATTTCCACATAGCAGGTGCCGAGACCTGACAAAAAACGGTTGGGTACGGTGCGCAAAATGCCGAAAACCGAGCCGACAACAAAGGCGATGATCCAGGCGCAGACTGACAGTGCCACAGTGACCTGTAACCCAGACCAAATCCACCCAAGGTACGTGGTATTACCGAACGGGGCGGCTTGTAAAAAAATACCCCAGTTCCAATCTATAGACATAGCAAACTCCGGTAAAAAAAGGGTAGCAGAGCTACCCTGAAGATTGATGAGTGGCAATAACCCATTGGTGGGAAAGGGCAGTGCGGATAATCAACACTTGCGACATCCACCGCGTGGGCCGGGACGCCAGACGGGGAACGACCGTCTGACGCCTGTCTGTCCAGCCACGAGTCAACAATCGAGGGCAAGCTGTCTGCCCTTGTTTCACTTGTTGTTAGTTTAATGCTTTATCGTTAGGCGCTTTGAACAGCGCTTTCATCTCTGCTGACAAATCGAAGTTCATATTGAGATCTTTAGGTGGAATCGGCTGTTTGAACCAGCGATCAAAGGATTTTTCCGCTTCACCGGAGGTTTGCAACGTCGCGATGGTGTCATCAACCAGTTTTTTGAACTGCGGATCGTCTTTACGCAGCATACACCCATAGGCTTCTTCAGATTGTGGGGTGCCGACGATCACCCAGTCGCCCTGCTGTTTGGCTTTAGCGCGTTCACCGGCCAGCAACGCATCATCCATCATAAAGGCAACGGCGCGGCCGGTTTCCATGGTGCGGAAGGCATCGCCATGGTCTTTGGCGCTGATGATGCGCATGTTAAGTTTTTTCTCTTCATTCAACTGGTTAAGCAGTTTTTCAGAGGTGGTGCCAGAGGTTACGACCACGGTTTTACCCGCCAGATCCGGGAAGTCTTTAATGCCCGAGTCTTTTTTAGTCAGCAGGCGCGTACCAACGATAAAGATGGTGTTGGAGAAGGCTGCCTGTTGCTGACGTTCCAGGTTGTTGGTGGTGGAACCACACTCAAAATCAAAGGTGCCATTTTGCAGCAACGGGATACGGTTCTGAGACGTGATCGGGATCAGTTTGACCTGAAGATCGGCAACGCCAATTTTCGCTTTGACCGCATCGACAATTTTGTTCGAGTAATCCTGAGAGTAACCAACCACTTTCTGTTGGTTGTCATAGTAGGAAAATGGCACGGAGGACTCACGGTGGCCAACAACGATGACGCCATTGTCTTTGATCTTTTTCAGCGTCCCCGTTAATTCTTCTGCATGAGCCAGACTGCTTGCGGCTGTACCAATCAGAAGCAGTGACAGTGCCAGTTTACGCATTTGCATGTTGTAACTCCTTTGCTGTTGTGATGACGGCAGTCGCTATGACGCTAAGGCGGTTGCGAATTCAATCATGCCGATAGAGCGCTCTCTCGGGTGCGACAGGGTATGCACCATAAAAGAGCGAGTACTTGCCTTTATCTTTAAAAAATAGCCGATTGTGAACAAAATGAAATAAATTTGTTTGTCTTTTGAGAACTCAATTGCACTAAATCACTGCACTAAAATCGTTTAGCACTATTTTGGTGCGCTAGTTGCCCCATCAGGGTGCTTTTTCGCTAGTTTTCAGAAAGCAAACAACGGAATCATCCCGTTACACTCTGTTATTCAATGAATAATAAGCAAATGATGTGCCAATTATGCAAATGGGAGAGGGCGGGTATTACACGAAGGTATGGTAAGTATTGACGGGAAACGGGCAGGCAACGCCTGCCGGTTATGGTGTTAACGACGCAGACGCGCGATGCAGGCTACACCGACCAGCACGGCGAGAATGATCCACATTGGCCAGGCACCAAAGCGGGCGTAAGGGGTGATACCGGTGGTGGGTGTCACCTTGGTGAGCAGCACCTTGCGCGCAAACTGCGGCAGTTCGGCACTGATTTCACCTTGAGGGCCGATCACGGCCGTCACGCCATTGTTGGTCGCACGCAGCAGTGGACGCCCTAACTCCAGAGCACGCATACGGGCCATCTGGAAATGTTGCCATGGGCCGATAGAACGACCAAACCAGGCATCGTTGGAGATAGTCAGCAGCATATCGGTATCAGGTCGGAAGTTATCGCGCACTTGCTGCCCGAGAATAATTTCATAGCAGACCGTGGCCGTCATCCGTATGCCGTTTACCATCAGTTGAGGCTGTTGGTAAGGACCACGGCTGAACGAAGACATCGGCAGATCGAAGAACGGGGCCAACGGCCGCAACAGCGTTTCCAGCGGCACAAACTCACCAAACGGCACCAGATGATTCTTGTTGTAGCGGTTGGTGCTGGGATAACGGTATGGCTCGCTGCCACCCAGAACGATAATGCTGTTGTAGATGTCAACCTGCTCGTTGGTGCGACGGCGTGCATCCACAACCCCAGTGACCAGACTGCTGTTGTGTGCGCGTAACAACTCGTCAATGTTCTGTAAGTACGCTTGTTGACGCGTTTCTACATCGGGGATGGCTGATTCAGGCCAGATAACGATCGGCGCTTTATCCAGATAGGGCAGCGTGGCATCCCGGTAGATGTTCAGAATCTGTTGCAGCGCGTTGGGATCCCATTTTTGCGCCTGGGCAATATTGCCTTGCACCAACGCAACGTTGACGGCGCGCTCTGGTTGAGGCGTGAACCAGTGGATAAACTTCAACGGCCAGGGCAGCAGCAGCAGCGCAATAGCGCAGTAAAGCGGGATAGTTTTGCGTCGTGCGGTGCCGAACACCAGCAGGCCGGCAATGATCACCAGCAAGAGATTGATACCATCAACCCCAAGCAGTGGCGCCAAGCCTTGCAACGGCCCGTCAATCTGGCTATAGCCAAATTGCAGCCAGGGAAAGCCGGTGAGTACCCAACCGCGCAGCCACTCAGTGAACTGCCACAGAACTGGCGAGACCACGATCAGACGCACCAGCGTCGTTCGCGGCCAAATGCGCGTTAACAGCCCCGCGAAGAGCGCGGGATAAAGCGACAGATACAGCGCCAGCAGCACCACCAGAAACACGTTAATGGCTTCCGGCATGCCGCCGAACTCGGCGATACTGACATACACCCAGTTCACGCCGCTGCCAAACAGGCCAAAGCCCCAGCTAAAACCAATAGCGGCGGATTGCCGCCAGGTTCTGTTCAGCGTCAGGGCTTGCAATCCGCACAGCGAAACCAGCGCGGCGGGCCAGAAATCAAACGGTGAAAACGCCAGGGTGCCCCAGGCACCGCAGAACAGCGCCAGCAGGATGCGCACCCGTTGGCGTCGTAAAACAGACATGACAGACATTGTCGAATTAAGGTTCCAGTGTTGGTTGAGGCGCCTCGTCAGGAATTCTGACATGAGTCTGAATAATACGTCGGCTGTCCGCCATGGCAACTTTGAACAGGTAACCGTTGATGTCGATGGTTTCACCACGCGCTGGCAGATGGCCGAAGGCTTGCATCACCAGCCCGCCGATGGTGTCCACTTCTTCATCGCTGAACTGGGTGCCAAACGCCTCATTGAAATCTTCAATCAGTGTTAACGCTCGCACGGTATAGGTGTGTCGGTTCAGTTGACGGATATCGCGATCTTCTTCGTCGTCGTATTCATCTTCGATTTCGCCAACGATCAGCTCAAGAATATCTTCAATAGTGACCAGACCAGAAACACCGCCAAACTCATCGATGACGATAGCCATGTGATAACGTAGCGAACGGAACTCGTGCAGCATGCGATCCACGCGTTTGCTTTCCGGCACCACGACGGCGGGGCGCAGCACCTGTTCCATGCTGAACGGCTCGGCATCGCTGCGCATAAACGGCAGCAGATCCTTGGCCATCAGGATGCCTTCAATGTGGTCCTTGTCTTCGCTGATCACCGGAAAACGCGAATGCGCTGATTCGATGATCACATCCAAACACTCTTCCAGCGTTTGATTGTGCTTCAGCGTGATCATTTGCGAACGAGGGATCATGATATCCCGTACGCGCTGCTCGCCGATATCCATTACCCCTTCGAGCATGTCGCGGGTATCTGGGTCGATCAGATCGTTTTGTTCGGAATCACGGATAAAGGCGAGGAGGTCACTACGATCCTTGGGTTCACCATGAAAAAGCTGGTTAAGGATCAGTGAGAAGAATCCTTTCTTGGGACTGGGGCTATCGCTGTTTTGAGAATGGTCGTCGCTCATGGCGTTTTATTTACTGTCTCTCTGGTTAGTCAATCATCATCAACCACGCAAAAGGGGCATGCACTGTAAGACCATCAGGCGTGCGGGCGGGTTGACATAAAGGTGCACGGTGATTACCGCGCGTGGCGTTATGTTTAACCATAACGCCGTTAAGCTATGATGACGAAGAGGGCATCATAACGAAAAATGCGCCATCAAGAAAAATACCGAGGCTCACGGTAATCTACTGTATTTTTCATGATAACAGAATATACCCGTCATACTTCACGTTGCTGCCTTGGCTTACTCTTTTTCGGACAAGTAAGGGTCAGCATAACCCATTTGCTGCATGATCTCGGTTTCCAGCGCTTCCATCTCTTCCGCTTCATCGTCTTCGATGTGATCATAACCCAGCAGATGCAGACAGCCGTGTATCACCATATGTGCCCAGTGGGATTCTGCGGTTATTTGCTGTTCAATGGCTTCCTGCTCCACCACCTGGCGACAAATGATCAGATCGCCTAATAGCGGCAATTCGACTTCAGGCGGCGCTTCAAACGGAAAAGAGAGCACGTTGGTGGGCTTATCTTTGCCGCGATAGGTGTGATTCAGTTCGTGGCTTTCCGCTTCATCAACGATACGAATAGTGACTTCCGCTTCTGGCTGAAACTGCGGCAGTACCGCCTCCAGCCAACGCTGAAAATCCTGCTCGCTGGGCAAGCCTGCTGTATTGTCGCTGGCGATTTGTAAATCGAGAATAACCTGACTCATTGTGACTCCTGCTTATCACCCGCTTCTGATACGGCGGGGGCACTGGCTGCTTGTGCTTCGCGTTTGCGCTCTTCGGCCTGCGCGGCACGGCGTTTCTGGTCGGCTTCTTCCCAGGCTTCATAGGCGTTGACGATGCGTGCAACCACTGGGTGTCGTACCACATCTTCACTGTGAAAGAAGTTAAAGCTGATCTCTTCCACATCGGCCAATACGTCAATCGCGTGGCGTAACCCCGATTTGATATTGCGTGGCAGGTCAATCTGGGTGATGTCACCGGTGATGACGGCCTTGGAGTTGAAGCCAATACGGGTCAGGAACATCTTCATCTGTTCGATGGTGGTGTTCTGGCTCTCATCGAGGATGATGAAAGCGTCGTTCAGCGTGCGACCACGCATATAGGCCAACGGTGCTACTTCAATCACGTTGCGCTCAATGAGTTTTTCCACGCGCTCAAACCCCAGCATTTCGAATAATGCATCGTAGAGCGGGCGCAGATAAGGATCGACCTTTTGGCTCAAATCACCGGGCAGAAAGCCGAGTTTTTCTCCCGCTTCAACGGCTGGGCGCGTTAACAGAATGCGGCGGATATCCTGACGCTCGAGCGCATCCACCGCCGCCGCGACCGCCAGGTAGGTTTTCCCCGTTCCCGCAGGGCCTACGCCGAAGGTGATATCATGGTCGAGGATATTGGCGATATACTGCGCCTGATTCGGTGTGCGCGGCTTGATGATGCCGCGCTTGGTGCGGATGTTGATCGCCTTGCCAAAATCCGGCACGCTCTCGGCGCTTTGCTCCAGCACGCCCGATTCTTTGATGGCCAGATGAATCTGCTCGGGGTCAATATCCCCTTCCACGCCACGCACGGGCGCGGTATCCACATAGAGGCGTTGCAGAATATCTGCCGCCGCCTCAATGCACAGGCCTTTTCCGACCAGTTTGAATTTATTGTCTCGACGGTTGATTTCGATTCCGAGACGGCGCTCCAACTGTTTGATATTACTATCAAAGGGGCCGCATAGATTGAGCAGGCGCTTATTATCAGCAGGTTCGAGGGCAATCTCTTTTATCGTAACGTTCAAATTATTCCTCTTGGTATATCAGCGCTCGTCATCGTGGGTGATGAGAGCAATAAGGTGCAAGATGATGATTGAATTATTTATCGGTAATAGGGAAAGGTGCAAGTGGTGATGACGCGCAGTTGGTAAGTGCACGGGCGAACGTATCGCCCGTGCGGGTCATCCATCAGGGCTGATAGAGGCCGACGCCGATATCGTTCTCTTTGCGGGTACGTGCAATCACGGAGGCCGGAGATTCGCTGATGCGCAGGCCCATTTGGTCTTCCGTTTTAACAACCACACCGCGCAGTGAATTCGGACGAACGTCGACAATTTCAACATCGACGAACTTACCAATCATATCCGGTGTGCCTTCGAAGTTAACCACGCGGTTATTCTCCGTGCGGCCTGACAGTTCCATCACGCTTTTGCGCGATGTACCTTCCACCAGAATGCGTTGGATGCTGCCTAACATACGGCGGCTGAACTGCATCGCCTGTTGGCTGATACGTTCTTGCAGAATATACAGGCGCTGTTTTTTCTCTTCTTCGCTGACATCATCAACCATGTCCGCAGCGGGAGTCCCCGGGCGCGCAGAGTAGATAAAGCTAAAGCTCATATCAAAATTGACGTCACCAATCAGTTTCATGGTTTGTTCAAAATCTTCCTGGGTTTCACCAGGGAAGCCGATAATAAAGTCGGAACTGATATGAATATCCGGTCGCGCGCTGCGCAGTTTACGAATAATCGCTTTGTATTCCAGCGCGGTATGGCGACGCTTCATCATGGTCAGAATACGATCGGAACCGCTCTGCACTGGCAGATGAAGGAAGCTCACCAATTCAGGTGTATCTTCATAGACGCTGATGATATCGTCGGTAAACTCAATTGGGTGACTGGTGATAAAGCGCAGGCGATCGATTCCGTCTATTGCCGCTACCAGACGCAGCAAATCGGCAAACGTGCAGATGCTGCCATCAAAATTTTCGCCACGATAGGCGTTGACGTTTTGACCCAACAGGTTAACTTCGCGCACACCTTGTGCGGCCAACTGTGCAATTTCGTATAAGACGTCGTCACAGGGGCGGCTGACTTCTTCACCGCGCGTATAAGGCACCACGCAGAATGAGCAGTATTTGTTGCACCCTTCCATGATGGACACAAACGCCGTCGGCCCTTCGGCACGAGGTTCCGGCAGTCGGTCAAATTTTTCGATTTCCGGGAAACTGATATCCACCACCGGGCTACGCGTGCCTTGAACGTGGTTAATCATTTCTGGCAGGCGGTGCAGCGTTTGCGGGCCAAAAATCAGATCGACATAGCTGGCGCGTTCGCGAATATGCTCACCTTCCTGAGAAGCAACACAACCGCCCACACCAATAATCAGGTCGGGGTTGTTCTCTTTCAGTGCTCTCCAGCGGCCAAGTTGATGGAAAACTTTTTCCTGTGCCTTTTCACGGATAGAACAGGTATTCAGCAGCAGAACGTCAGCCTCTTCGGCCACCTCGGTCAGCTCATAACCGTGTGTACTTTCCAGCAGGTCAGCCATCTTGGATGAATCGTATTCATTCATCTGACAGCCCCAGGTTTTAATGTGCAGTTTCTTTGTCATCGACTTGTCATTACTCAGTGCGGGTGAAAAAGCGTATTACCAAATCATAGATGCCCGGAAATACGGACGGGGCACGTATTGTAATCTTTTGCTGTGGTTGTGACCAGAGCGCGAAATTTGTTAAGCGTTTTTTCGCAGAGTCAACGCGGTTGTCGAAAATCCAGTACACTGTGCCTATCAGTCACACAGTTTGAGTCGGTTTAGGCACGATGAACGGAATAAATCAACGGTATGATGCCATCGTGGTCGGTGGCGGGATGGTCGGTGCCGCAGTCGCGCTCGGGCTCGCGCGCAACGGTTTTCAGGTCGCGGTGTTGGAGCAGGCTGTCCCCGCTGCTTTTATGGATGACAGCGTGCCGGATATTCGGGTTTCCGCGCTGGGATATGCCTCTGTTGCACTGTTAAAGTCGTTGGGGGCATGGTCGGGCGTTGAACAGATGCGCTGTGCGCCTTACCGCCGGTTGGAAACCTGGGAATGGGATGATGCGCGCGTTGCCTTTAGCGCTGCCGATCTGCACCTGCCCGAATTAGGATTTATGGTGGAAAACCGGGTATTGCAACTGGCACTGTGGCAATGCCTGGCAGAGCAGTCACGGTGTGATATTCGTAGCCCCGCGCAGATACGCAGCATGGTTCGCACGCCGGGGTGCTGGCAGATCGTGCTGGAGAGCGGAGAGTCATTGAGTGCGCCTTTGGTGCTCGGTGCGGATGGCGCGAACTCGCGGGTACGCCAGTGGGCAGGTATCGGCATCAATGGGTGGCAGTACCGACAATCGTGTATGTTGATTGCCGTTGATACCCAGCAACCTCAACAGGATTGTACCTGGCAGCAGTTTACACCACAGGGGCCGCGTGCCTTTTTGCCACTGTTTGGATCGTGGGGCGCGTTGGCGTGGTACGACAGTCCGCGCCGCATTCGTCAGCTTCAATCACTGCCGTTGCCACAGTTGGACAGCGCGATTGCAGAGACTTTCCCCGCGCGTTTAGGGCCAGTGAAGTCGGTTGCCGCCGGGGCGTTCCCGCTGGTGCGTCGTCATGCACAACGTTATGTGGCTGAAGGGGTCGCCTTGGTGGGGGATGCCGCTCATACCATTAATCCGCTTGCCGGGCAGGGCGTGAACCTCGGTTATCGCGACGCCGACGCGTTGATTGATGTTGTGACGGGCGCGCGGGATGCCGGGGAGTGCTGGCACAGTGAGGCCGTTTTGCTGCGCTATCAGCGTCGGCGTAAGGCCGATAATCTGTTAATGCAAAATGGCATGGATCTGTTTTATAACGCGTTCAGTAATCGTTTACCGCCGTTGACCTTTGCCCGAAATATGGCATTGCTGGCCGCTGAGCGTGCCGGTCATCTCAAAACGCTGGCGCTGAAATATGCCATCGGTGTGTAATGTGCAGGTGTTAGTGTGGTGATGGTTGTCGGTTCTCAGGCGCACGGGCGCGATTTTGTAAGGTAGCGGTTGTTTATGACGTATCTGTTTCTTTCTCTCGCCATTGTGGCGGAAGTGATCGCCACGTCGGCGCTCAAGCTCTCAGATGGCTTTAGTCGTTTAATGCCCAGCATCATTACGGTGATCTTTTATGGCGTGTCGTTCTATTGTCTTTCTCTGACCATGCGCACGTTGCCGACAGGCATCATTTATGCCATTTGGTCTGGCGTTGGGATTGTGCTGATTGCCACGGTGAGCTGGCTATTTTATGGCCAGAAGCTCGATTTACCTGCGATACTGGGAATGTTGCTGATTGTTCTGGGTGTGATTGTGATTAACCTGTTTTCCAAGTCGGTGGCGCATTGAAACGCTATCTTCGATAGGGGAACTTGGCAAAAAAAACCAACTTCGCTGTTGGTTTTTTTTGCCTGTTTACTGTGCGTTAATTGTGTTACTCAGGACCGCTTATATGCGGTTGTATTCTATTGAATCACGCACAAAAGCAAACAGGGCGATGTCTTTCGACTATCGCCCTGTTTGTCGCTGCATTACCAGCGTTTTTTTTGGCTGGGGTACGAGGATTCGAACCTCGGAATGGTGGAATCAGAATCCACTGCCTTACCGCTTGGCGATACCCCAAAAATGTGGTGGCTACGACGGGAATCGAACCTGTGACCCCAGCATTATGAGTGCTGTGCTCTAACCAGCTGAGCTACGTAGCCAAATAGTACATCTTAGTTTTTTGCTTTTCAACAAAAACTTTTAACTTCAATCACATAGCATCAATTACATGGCTGGGGTACCTGGATTCGAACCAGGGAATGCCGGTATCAAAAACCGGTGCC
>CAXYYB010000024.1:0-69735 GCA_964293225.1 uncultured Symbiopectobacterium sp.
CTGCCAGGTTTTAATTAAGCAAGGGGGCTGTCCGAAAGGACAGCCCTTTTTGCTGCGTGTGAAACTTGCTCCCTCATTTCGTCATCCTCGGCGAAAGCCGGGGATCTCCGGCAGAAAAAACGCTATCAATCCGCAAATGTTCCCCACGCAGGCGGGAGAACGCGGCGACTATTTACTCGCCGCGGTATCACTGTTGCTGGCCCAAGTTGCAATAAACTCGGCCACTTTTTCAGGATTATTGATATCCAGCCAGGGCAAGGGAAGCTGTCTGTCTGCATCATCATCACTGGCAATCGCGATAGCATAGCTATCCAATAAATCGTGCGCGTTCTTACCCAACCCTCTGCGTGAGAGAACGATCTTAGGCACCTTTTCGTGTCTAAACCCTTCAACCAGTACCACGTCCAGCGTATCAACATCCATCTTGCTCACCATCTCATAGAGGTCCACCTCTTTGGCTTTCGGTGTTTCCGTCATCAGCGCCCAACGCTGGTTACTGGCGACAAGTGTCTGCTCGGCGCCTGCTTTACGCAGCGCATAACTGTCTTTGCCGGGTTTATCGATATCCATATCATGGTGAGTATGCTTTATCACACCGATGCGTAGCCCTTTCTTTTTAAGGAGCGGGATCACATGGGTGAGCAAGGTGGTTTTTCCGGTACCGCTATACGCGCTAACGGCAAGCAGGCGTGGGTGATGCCTCTCAGTCATGTTTTTTAGCCTCTTGCCAATTGGAGAGATCGTCAGGGGTGTTCAGGTTTTGGAATGCCAAAGGGCAGTCTGCGAAAAGGACGGGCGTCGCCTCAATTTCTGCCAGAAAAAGCATTAGCTTACGATCGCCACGTTCCAGGTAGGCTTCAAGCTTCGGCATTAGGGAACGGTGGATAAGCAATAAGGTTGGATGCTCTCGTTGACCATCGTTGACATAGGCAGCATACCCTTGCTGTTTGCCGTGCCACAGTCTCGCCACCAGATCGGTGGGTAAATTCGGGACATCACAGGGCGCAAAAACGGCCCATTCTGTCTCGATGGTTTTCAGACTGGACAAAATACCGGCCAAGGGGCCTGAGAAGCCATTAGGCAAATCGCTAAAAACAGTGCAGCCACTTTCCTGATAAACAGGCAGGTTACGATTGGCATTGATGTACACGCGATCCACCTGGGGTTTCAGGCGGGTTAACACGTGTTGGTAGAGCGGTATGCCGCGCAACGTTAATAGTCCTTTATCCTGCCCACCCATTCGGCTGGCCTGGCCACCCGCCAGAATGATGCCTGTTACCATGAGATCCCTCTTTGTCGCGCCGCTGAGGCTCTATTCTGGGCAAAATAATTCCTGACGCCAAGCGCTTTCCACCCGTGGTTAAGGCTGCTAAGGTGATATACCCGTCATACTTCAAGTTGCAGGTGCGTTGGCTGCGTTCTCTCACCCGAATCACTTACCTGAGTAAGCTCATCGGGATTCGTTCGCTTGCCGCCTTCCTGCAACTCGAATTATTTAGGGTATATATACAGTATAAGAGGATTAAACCATGAAATGTCATCGCGTTAACGAGTTGGTTGAATTACTGCATCCTGCCTGGCAAAAAGACCCGGACCTGAATTTGGTCCAATTTTTACAAAAACTTGCACAGGAGGCGGGGTTCCAGGGGCAGCTAAGTGAGCTGACTGATGATATCCTGATCTACCATTTGAAAATGCGTGACGCGGATAAAGAGCAGGTTATTCCTGGCTTGAAAAAGGACTATGAGGAAGATTTCAAAACAGCGTTGTTGCGTGCCCGGGGTGTTATCAAGGACTGATGCCTTTATTGATAGGTGCCGCTTTTTCACGCTTATTTTAGTTCCTATTGCGAGTAATGATGACGGCTATGCAAAGTTCAGTGTTTAATTTTCAGACGCTGTTTCCCTCGCTGATTATCGATGCGCTCTTCGCGATAGGTATTCGGGTTGATTCCGGTTTAACGGCGCTCAACAGCTACGAAAACCGGGTTTATCAATTTATGGATGAAGACAGGCGCCGTTTTGTCGTTAAATTCTACCGTCCTGAGCGGTGGACGCAGGCGCAGATTCAGGAAGAACACGATTTCGCCCTCGCATTGGTTGACGATGAGGTGCCCGTTGTGGCACCTGTGAAGCTCAATGGGCAAACCCTGCATTGTTATGATGGATTTTATTTTGCCGTTTTCCCAAGCGTCGGGGGGCGGCAATATGAAATGGATAATGATGAGCAGTTGGAAGGCGTTGGCCGTTTTCTGGGGCGCTGGCATCAAACGGGGCAAAAAGGGCTTTTTCTTGTTCGTCCTACGATCGGGGTTGAGGAATATCTCGACCAGCCTTATCAGTTATTGACGCAAACGCAACGTATTCCTGCTGCGTGCCGAGATTCGTTTTTGCAGTCCACCCAGCAACTTATCGAAATGGTAAAACGCTATTGGACACAGGATGCCTCTTTGCTCCGATTGCACGGCGACTGCCATTCTGGAAATATTCTCTGGCGTGACGGCCCGCTATTTGTTGATTTAGATGATGCTCGCAACGGACCAGCGGTGCAGGATTTATGGATGTTGCTTCATGGCGATCGTCAGGAACAGAGAATTCAACTCGATATTCTGCTTGAAGCCTATAATGAGTTTATGACGTTTCAGGAAAAAGAGCTGGCATTAATTGAGCCGCTTCGAGCGATGCGAATGGTGCATTATTTAGCGTGGATTATTCGCC
This sequence comes from uncultured Symbiopectobacterium sp., assembly GCA_964293225.1. GTDB lineage: Bacteria > Pseudomonadota > Gammaproteobacteria > Enterobacterales > Enterobacteriaceae > Symbiopectobacterium. The sequence goes on from CAXYYB010000024.1 coordinate 2,718, forward strand.
GTTGGGAAGATCCTGCATTTCCCCCGAGCTTTCCCTGGATAAAAGATGATGATTTCTGGTTCAGGCAAACAGCAATATTTACTGAACAGGTTAAGCTGTTACAGGAACCTCCTTTACAGCTATTGTCCATGTACTGATGTTTAACGGAGAGACGTATTATATGAAGAGTGTATTTGCGGCATTATTGGGCATCATGTTGGCCTTCGGTGCATCAGCGGCAGATTTTTCTGATGGTAAACAGTACGTTGAAGTTAATAAACCGGTACCTCAATTACCGCAGGTGCTCGAGTTTTTCTCCTTCTACTGCCCGCATTGCTATCAGTTTGCTGAGGTTTACCATATTCCTGAAGCTGTCAGTAAAGTGCTGCCTGCGGATACCAAAATTACGCGTTACCACGTTGATTTTCTCGGGCCGTTGGGCAAAGAACTGACCCAAGCCTGGGCGGTTGCTATTGCCCTAGGTGTAGAAGATAAAATCACCCCGTTAATGTTTGATGCGGTGCAAAAAAGCCAAACGCTGAAAACTACAGACGATATTCGCAAGGTGTTTGTGGCAGCGGGTGTTAAAGCTGAAGATTATGACGGTGCATTGAATAGTTTCGTGGTGAAATCTCTGGTTGCCCAGCAAGAAAAAGCCGCCGCTGATTTGCAACTGCGTGGTGTGCCAGCCATGTTTGTTAATGGCAAATATATGGTGAAAAGCGATGGCTTGGATACCAGTTCAATGGATGCATACGTGAAGCAATATGCTGATGTTGTGAAATTCCTCATCGAGAAAAAATAATACTTTTTGCGTAACTGCGCCTGATGACAGGCGCAGTTATACCCACGATATATCCCTAATCCTCTACGACAGTTTTGCCTCGGTTACGTTTAATTAGCGTTTAGCTAATATCTATCCACAAAAAAAATGTTTTTTGTATTACGGGTATTTACCGGAAATTTTTTTTTATCTTGCTGAAAAAAATCCATAATATGCGAATCTCTTTTTGATATAGCATTACCCTTATTCTGATTTTCTCTTTCTATACACAAAGTTATCCACAGGGCATTTGCTGTGCGTATGGCAGATTTGCGGTTTTCTGTGCGTTAACGTTCGTCTCTTGCTGTGAGCTATGGCATGCTTAGCGCCATGATGGACGACATAGGTCATGACAGAACATGGTGCAGATTCCGCAAAACCCGTTAATTTTGGTCGATGGCTCGTCGTATTTATACCGTGCCTACCACGCATTCCCTCCTTTGACGAACAGCGCCGGCGAGCCGACAGGTGCCATGTATGGCGTGCTGAATATGCTGCGCAGCCTACTGCTCCAGTTCTCCCCCAGCCACGTTGCTGTGGTGTTTGATGCCAAAGGAAAAACGTTCCGCGACGAACTGTTCGAAAACTACAAAGCGCACCGTCCACCGATGCCGGACGATCTGCGCGCGCAGATTGAGCCGCTGCACGCGATGGTGCGTGCCATGGGATTGCCTTTGTTGGCTGTTAGCGGGGTGGAAGCGGATGACGTGATCGGTACGCTGGCGCGTCAGGCGGAAAGCGCGGGTACGCCGGTACTGATCAGTACCGGTGATAAAGACATGGCACAACTGGTGTCACCGACGATCACGCTTATCAACACCATGAACAATACGGTGCTTGGGCCGCAAGAAGTCTGCGACAAATACGGTATTCCGCCGGAGCTGATTATCGATTTTCTGGCCCTGATGGGGGACGCATCGGACAATATTCCTGGGGTGCCGGGCGTCGGTGAAAAGACGGCGCAAGCGTTGCTCCAGGGGCTTGGCGGGCTGGATACCCTGTACGGTAATCTGGATAAAATCGCCACGCTGTCGTTTCGCGGCGCAAAGACCATGGCGCAAAAGCTGGAACAGCATAAAGAAGCGGCATACCTCTCTTATCAACTGGCGACCATCAAAACCGACGTCGAGCTGGAGCAGACCTGCACTGAGCTGACGGTGAATGAACCCGATGTGGATGCACTGCACGGGCTGTTTAAGCGCTATGATTTCAAACGCTGGATAGCCGATGTGGAAAGCGGCACCTGGATGCAAGGTCGCAAGGGGGCATCTGCGGTTTCGCAGCCAGCGGCCCCTACGGCACAAACGGAGCCGCAAGCGGAAGCGACGGTTGCCTTGAGTCGCGAAGGCTATGTCACTATTCAGGATGAAGAGACCTTACAGTCGTGGATTGCCCGTATTCAAAAGACAGGAGAGTTTGCGTTTGATACGGAAACGGATGGTCTGGATACGCTGAGCGCCAATCTGGTTGGTATGTCGTTTGCGGTGACGCCCGGTGAAGCGGCGTATCTGCCGCTGGCGCATGATTATCTGGATGCCCCGGAGCAAATCGACAGAGCGCGTGCACTGGAATTGCTTAAACCTCTGCTGGAAGACAGCGCGCTGCGCAAAATCGGGCAGAACCTGAAGTTCGATCAGGGTGTAATGAAGCGCTACGACATTGAGCTACGCGGTATTGCGTATGACACCATGGTGGAGTCTTACGTGTTAAACAGCGTGGCAGGCCGTCATGATATGGACAGCCTGGCCGAGCGCTATCTGCAACATAAAACCATTTCGTTTGAAGAGATTGCGGGCAAGGGCAAGAACCAGCTTACCTTTAATCAGATCCCCGTCGAACAGGCCAGCACCTATGCCGCAGAAGATGCGGATGTCACGTTGCATTTGCATCAAACCCTGTGGGAAAAGTTGCAACAGCAAGGGGAACTGGTGACGGTGTTTCGTGATATCGATATGCCGTTGGTGTCGGTGCTGTCACGCATTGAGCGTCAGGGGGTGCTGATTGATGCGGGCATTTTAGCGCAGCATTCTCAGGAGCTGACCGCGCGTCTGGCCGAACTTGAAACCGAAGTACACGAACTGGCCGGTGAAGCGTTTAATCTTGCTTCCACCAAGCAGTTGCAGGGGATCTTGTACGATAAGCTGAAGCTGCCGGTACTAAAGAAAACGCCGAAAGGTGCCCCTTCTACTAATGAAGAAGTACTGGAAGAGCTGGCGCATGACTATCCACTGCCCAAACGCATTCTGGAATATCGTGGGCTGGCGAAACTGAAATCGACGTATACCGATAAGCTGCCGCTGATGATCAACCCGCTGACCCAGCGGGTGCACACGTCATACCATCAGGCGGTTACGGCGACGGGGCGTCTTTCCTCTAGCGATCCCAACCTGCAAAACATCCCGGTGCGCAACAATGAAGGGCGACGCATTCGTCAGGCGTTTATTGCCCCTGAAGGCTATCGCATTGTGGCAGCTGACTACTCTCAGATAGAACTGCGCATTATGGCGCACCTTTCCGGTGATGCCGGGTTGCTCAGCGCGTTTGCTGAAGGGTTGGATATTCACCGCGCCACCGCCGCAGAAGTTTTTGGCTTGCCGCTGGAAAACGTTACCGGAGAGCAGCGCCGCAGCGCCAAGGCCATCAACTTTGGTTTGATTTATGGCATGAGCGCCTTCGGCCTGTCTCGTCAGTTGGGTATCCCCCGCGCTGAGTCGCAGCGCTATATGAACCTCTATTTCGAGCGCTACCCTGGCGTGCAGAACTACATGGAAAGAACCCGTCAGGAAGCCGCCGAGAAAGGGTACGTGCAGACGCTGGATGGGCGCCGTCTCTACTTGCCGGATATCCACTCACGCAATGCGATGAGCCGCAAGGCGGCGGAACGTGCCGCCATTAACGCCCCGATGCAGGGTACTGCCGCTGATATCATCAAGAAAGCGATGATTGCGATCGACAGTTGGCTACAGCACGAGCAGCCGCGGGTGAATATGATCATGCAGGTACACGATGAATTGGTGTTTGAAGTTCATGAGTCTGTGCTGGATGCGGCAAAACAAAAGATCGTTACCCTGATGGAAGGGTGTATGTCGCTTAACGTTCCATTACGTGTGGATGTGGGCGAAGGTAAAAACTGGGATGAGGCGCATTAATGCACAGAAAAACAGGATGTTGCAACTGAACGTTTAATGCGCATTACGTTATTCATTTCTGTAATTAAACTACAGGATTGGGTGGCTTGCTCGACTTTGTGTGACCCATAGCCATTTTTTATGAAACTAAACAACAAAAAAACCTTTGTTCTGGCGAAAAAATAGGGTAGAGTTAACCACGTAGGGTACAGAGGTAAGATGTTCTATCTTTCAGACCTTTTACTTCACGTAATCGGATTTGGCTGAATATTAGCCGCCCCGGTCACTTCGGTGACTGGGGCGTTTTTTATTGGGCGTACGTCAGAAAAACGCCGCAAGATCGCAAACGATCGCGGCGGTTGATCTCAATTATCGACGTATTCTTGCACTGAAGGGCGGGTGTTGAACCACAGATCGAGTTTTTGCCGCAATTTATCCACCCCTTCTTTTTTCAAGGAGGAGAAGGCTTCAACCTGAATATCTCCGCCAAACGCGAGCACGGCTTCACGCACGGCATTCAGTTGTGCTTTGCGCGCACCGGACGCCAGTTTGTCGGATTTGGTGAGCAGAATGAGCACTGGCAGATCCACATCCACGGCCCATTCAATCATTTGCTGATCGAGATCTTTCAGCGGATGACGGATATCCATCAACACCACCAGTCCTTGCAGACAGGCGCGTTTTTGCAGATATTCCCCCAGCGCTTTCTGCCATTTCCGCTTCATCTCTTCCGGCACTTCGGCATAGCCATAGCCGGGAAGGTCAACCAGACGCACGCCGTCTGTGACTTCAAACAGGTTGATAAGTTGGGTTCGTCCCGGTGTTTTACTGGTACGTGCCAGACTTTTTTGGTTGGTCAGTGTGTTCAGGGCGCTGGATTTTCCCGCGTTCGAGCGTCCGGCAAACGCCACTTCAATACCGCTATCGGCAGGCAGGTGACGAATATCGGGTGCGCTGGTGACAAAATGCGTCACATTGTAGTTATGCGTCACGTTCGGGTTCTGTTGTTCGGTCACAATGGTTATCTCTGTCTGGATAGGGGGTTTTGGGTCTATTATACCTATAACTGACCCGAAACGCGGGGTTATCGGTCGCAGCGTACAGCGCACAGGGCGAATTCGCCCCGTTAGCCGCACCAACCCTTTTTTATTGCTGGCCTTTCTGCTAGATTCCGCCGCAATTGTCTTCTGTTTACCTGAGAGTGTTGTTATGAAACAGCCGGTGAAAAATTCGGGCACCAAAGCCCCAGGCGCAAAGGCGTCAACATCGAAAGCAAAGAAAAAGACGCGCGCCGAGCTTAACAGCGAAGGCTGGGAGCGTAAACGTCAGAAAAAACACAGTGGTCATGCTGCGGGCAGCCGCGCACATCCTGAGAGCGTGGAGGCGGGTAAATCCGGTCAGGGCAAGAAACACGATCCTCGTATCGGGAGCAAAAAACCGGTCGCACTGATCGTCAGTGATGACGCGCCGAAAAGCGCAAAGCCCGCGAAAGCAGTCGTACCGGCTAAAGTAGACTCGCCGGTTGAAACGCGGCTAACTCCTGAACAGGAACTGGCGCTGCTGGAGAATGACGATCGCCTCGATGCATTGCTGGAACGTCTGGATAACGGCGAGACGCTGAGTAAAGACGAGCAGAAATGGGTGGACAGCACGCTCGATCGTATCAATGCCCTGATGGATGAATTGGGCATCGAAATGGATGATGAGGAAGAGGAACCGCAACAGGAAGACATGATGCAGCTCCTCAAACGTAATAACCCGAAAGACGTATTCTGATAGATGAAAGGGCTACTGACTCTCATCTTGGTGTTGGTTGTCTGTTATCTGCTGTGTCTGTTGGTTAAACTGTGGCTGCTTTCCCGGCGTAAAACGCGATTACAGCGCACCGTGTTCGGGACAGGGCAGCGTAAGCTGCGGCTGAAAAGCGCTGTCGGGAAATACAAGCGGAAGGAGTAACAGCATGCAAGATCAACACGTCGATTGGGACTTAGCCCTGATTCAAAAATACAACTATTCCGGGCCGCGTTACACTTCGTATCCCACGGCGCTCGAGTTTAACGAACAGTATGATGATGCGGCATTCCGCCAGGCGATAGCGCGTTATCTAGAGCGGCCGCTGTCGCTTTATGTCCACATCCCGTTTTGTCATCGCCTGTGCTATTTCTGCGGTTGCAACAAGCTGGTGACGCGCCAGCAGCACAAAGCTGAAGAATACCTTGATGTGCTGGCCGTGGAGATTCGCCAGCGCGCGCCGCTGTTCGCCGGGCGCATCGTCACGCAACTGCACTGGGGCGGCGGCACGCCGACCTATCTCAACAAAGCGCAAATCAGCCGCTTAATGGCGCTGTTGCGCGAGAGTTTCCAGTTTGCGGATGAGGTGGAAACCTCGCTGGAGGTCGATCCGCGTGAAATCGAGCTGGATATCCTCGACCACCTGCGTGCGGAAGGGTTTAACCGGCTGAGCATGGGCGTGCAGGATTTCAACAAGGAAGTGCAACGCCTGGTGAACCGCGAGCAGGATGAGGCATTTATCTTTGCGCTGATTGAACGCGCCAAAGCGCTTGGTTTTACCTCCACCAATATCGACCTTATTTACGGCTTGCCGAAACAGACGCCGGAAAGCTTTGCGTTTACCCTGCAACGGGTGGCTGAGTTAAGCCCGCACCGGCTCAGCGTGTTTAACTACGCCCATTTGCCGACGCTGTTTGCTGCCCAGCGTAAAATCAAAGATGCTGATTTACCCAGCCCCGCACAAAAGCTGGAGATTTTGCGCCAAACCATCACCACGCTTACTCAATCAGGCTATCAGTTTATCGGTATGGATCACTTTGCTCGCCCAGACGATGAGCTGGCGCTGGCGCAACGTGCCGGTAAATTGCACCGTAACTTTCAGGGCTACACCACGCAGGGTGATACTGACCTGCTGGGCATGGGGGTGTCGGCGATCAGCATGATTGGCGACAGCTACGCGCAAAATGAAAAGGTGCTGAAAACCTATTACGAGAAGGTGGGGGAGCAGGGCAATGCGCTGTGGCGCGGCCTGCGCTTGACGCACGATGACTGCATCCGTCGCGATGTGATCAAGAGTCTTATCTGTAATTTCCGTCTGGACTACGCAGCGATTGAAGCGGACTACGGCATCGATTGTCGTCTCTATTTCGCGGAAGATTTGCGCCTGTTGGCACCGCTGGTGCAGGATGGCCTGGCTGAATTGCACCCTACGGGGATCGTGGTGACGCCGAAAGGCCGCTTGTTGATTCGCAATATCTGCATGTGCTTTGACAGCTATCTGCGTGCTAAAGCACGGACCCAGCAATTCTCGCGTGTGATTTGATGGTCTTTGTGGCGGTAATTGCCAGCGTCATTGGCAATTACCGCTGATGCCATGTTCTAAAATGTGAAATATCAACAGATCAACGTATCGCTACCTGTCTCTGTTTCCGCATCCTTCTCTGCAATTCACTCATCGTCCGCCCCCTCCGTTTGCAGTGTGCCATTTAGCTGATTCAACCGTTCCCACAGGATAAAGTTCAATAGCTCTTTGGCTTGAGGATCATCCAATTCGATGATGGCATAGGCGAGTGCGCGGCAATGATCGACGTGTTCTTCGACGGTAAGGGGCGTTGAATCAAACATGATGCACCCCCGTAGATAATGTGATGAAGGCGTGCGGGTGTAACAAGGAAAGGGTAGTCATCATAAGATCGTCTCCGTGGTAAGCAGGGTATCACTACCACCTGAGACGCCAATCTCGTGGTGGTAGCCCAAGCGGGGTTGGCGTAACCGGTTACCACGTAGCCCGGCGCTCCTTGCGGAGCCCCCGCCTGAGCCACCATTGACAGGTGCACGCAGGCATCGCCTAATAAAAGACACTAAGTAAATCAGTGTCTTTTAGGCAACGTGGTAAATGTCGGAACGCCAATTCCGGCTACGGATTTTGCCGCAGCATCGAGAGTATATCGTAAATAGGCCCCCGGAAACATAAACGTTAACCCTGTTCCAGGGGGCGATGTCGTCGATACATATTGCATGAACGTAAAATAAAAACGCCCCGACGTTAGCGGGGCGTTTTCACGTTAAAACAGTGTCATCATCGAGATGATGGAGATGTTGTTGTGATGTAGGACATCAGCCCGATGGTGGATCGGTCAGGTCTAAATAAAGAAATTGATCAATGCAGCGCACAGAATCGCAGCAATGGCAGTTTGCGGTGAGTGACTCGCCGCTGCGCCAAGCTCTGCGCCGTGCGTCGCCGCAGAAATAAGTGAATCTAGCATGGTACTTTCTCCTGAATCAGCGACACGATCATACTGCCGGCTGGTTTTATGTAAAGAGCAAAATATCGACAATTTTGTGCGCTGGCTTGTAAATTCTGGCGATACCTGTGGGGGTACGGTAAACGGAGCGTAAGCGTCACGCTTGCCATCGTTCTGGGGGGGGCTGGGCGCTCCTCGGTGAGGAAACGAGACCACAGGGTGAGCGGCGTGAGGTTGCTGAAAAGCTTCCCTACTCCCACCGTTATTCCCGCCACCTCTGTCATTCCCGCGCAGGCGGGAATCTCTTACCGAAGAAACGCGTCTCTTCTCATAGAGATCCCCGGCTTGCGCCGAGGATGACGAGGAGTTATGTGACATGGCCGTCAGTATGCTATGACTATTCCATCCCTAGCTCTTTGAGCTTGCGCGTCAAGGTGTTGCGTCCCCATCCCAATAGGCGAGCCGCTTCTTGCTTATGACCCTGCGTATGGCGTAACGCCGTCGTGAGCAGCGTTCTTTCCATCTCCGGTTGCGCTTCGGAGAGCAGGTTTTGATGACCGGAACGCAGCGCCCGATCCGCCCATTGTGCCAGCAGGGTTGCCCAACTGTCCGGCAGCATGTGCACTGTGGCGTCGGGGGCCGTAGTTTCAAACAGCTCCGGCGGCAAGTCCTGAATCAGCACCTCTTGCCCGGCGGCCATAACCGTTAGCCAGCGGCAGGTGTTCTCCAACTGACGCACGTTGCCCGGCCAGGGCAGGCGTGTTAACGCTGTTTCTGTTTCCGGATGCAGATTTTTCGGTTCTACGCCCAGTTCTTTGGCGGTTGCCTGCAAGAAGTAACGTGCCAGCCGTGGAATATCTTCGCGCCGTTCACGCAGCGGTGGCAGATGGACACGAATTACATTGAGGCGGTGAAACAGGTCTTCGCGAAATTTGCCTTCCTGAACCCGCAACTCCAGATTTTGGTGGGTCGCCGCGATGATACGCACGTCCACCTTCACGGCGGCGTAGCCACCAACGCGGTAGAACTGCCCATCAGCCAATACGCGCAACAATCGCGTTTGCACATCGAGCGGCATATCGCCGATTTCATCCAGAAACAGGGTGCCGCCATCGGCCTGTTCAAAGCGCCCCTGGCGAATCTGGTTCGCGCCGGTAAACGCCCCTTTTTCGTGACCAAACAGCTCTGATTCGATCAGATCTTTGGGGATGGCCGCCATATTCAAGGCGATAAACGGTGCTTTGGCGCGTGGACTGTGGCGATGCAGCGCATGTGCCACCAGCTCTTTACCGGTTCCCGATTCCCCGTTGATCAGCACGCTGATGGATGAGCGGGAGAGTCGGCCAATAATGCGAAACACATCCTGCATGGCCGGCGCTTCACCAATGATATCGGTGGTGGGGCCATTAAGCGGTTGCGCGCGGACCGGCTGCTGCTGTTCCAGATAGTGGCTGATCGCGCGTTCAACCAAGGCGACGGCTTCATCGATATCGAACGGTTTTGGCAGGTAATCAAAAGCACCCTGTTGGTAAGCGCTTACCGCAGCATCCAGATCGGAGTGTGCGGTCATAATAATCACCGGCAGCATCGGATGACGCTGTTTGATCTGTTGCAGCAGCGCCAGACCGTCCATGCCCGGCATGCGAATATCGGACAGCAGCACATCCGGTGTTTGGGTTGCCAGTGCATGCAGCGCCTGATTTCCGTTATCAAAGGTGGCACAGGTTAACCCCGCCCCAGTGAGCGCGCGCTCCAGCACCCAACGGATGGAGCTATCGTCATCGACAATCCAGACTATCCCTCGTTGCATCGTGAACCTCACTGGCGAATGGGCAGGTAAACCGAGAATTCGGTATGGCCTGGCCAACTGTTAAATTCAATTTTTCCCGAATGCTGATCGATCAGGCTGCGCGCGATCGATAATCCCAGCCCAGTGCCGCCTTCGCGGCCGCTTACCATTGGGTAAAACAGCGTGTCTTGCAATTGTGCAGGGACGCCAGGGCCATCGTCTTCAATATCAATACGCGCCGCCAGGCGATAGCGCACGCCGTGCAGCGTGAGTTGAAAAGCGGTGCGCGTGCGTAGCGTAATGGTGCCGCCTTCTTTACCCAGCGCTTGTAGCGCATTACGGGTAATGTTCAGCAGCACTTGTTCAATCTGGTCTGGATCGTGGGTCAGCTCAGGCAGGCTGGGATCGTAATCTTTCACCAGCGTCACGTTGTCGGGTTTTTCTAACGAAACCAACTTGCAGACGCGCTCGACGACCTGATGAATACTTTGCGTTACGTGTAAACCCGGCTGCTGTGGCCCTAATAGCCTGTCCACCAGATTGCGCAGGCGATCGGCCTGCTCAATGATCACTTTGGTGTATTCCGTCAGCGCGGGGTCGGGCAGCGCTTTAGCCAGCAACTGTGCCGCGCCGCGCAATCCGCCGAGCGGATTCTTGATTTCATGCGCCAGGCCGCGCACCAAATCACGCGCTGCCTGCTGCTGGGAATGCTGTAATTGTTCCTGACTGAGGCGGCGCTGGTTGTCCATCGGCGCCATCTCCAACAGGATAAAACTGTGTTGAATGCGTTGTGCGGTGAGCGACATGATGTGTGCTCTGCCATCGACAACGATAGTCACTTCGTTATCCGTAAATCCTTGACCTGCGTTGAGGCTTTCGCGCATCAGCTCAATATTTAGCGAAAAATAGCTGAGCAGATCCGGCAACGGTGTTCCCGCCAATTTGCGTGAACTTTGCGCCAGCAACTGCTGGGCAGCCGGATTGGAATAGTGGATTGCCAGGTCGTTATCCAGCAATAAAATACTATTGATCAAAGAATTGAGGATCTGCCCAGCATCGGGCAGCGTGCCTGTTGCCATAACGCAGACTCCTGCACCCTCGCGGTGCATTGTAGTGTAGATGATGGATGTTACGTCGCAACGGCCAATATTGATGATAAAGAAATAAGGCCGATGGTGAAAAAAGCCCATCCGAAGATGGGCTGAAAAGTTTCCACGGCAACAAAAACAAACTTCTTATAATTCTGTTGATGCTCGGTCATGGCAGGGTTCAGCACGCCCACCACGCCGAGGTAAATCATTGGTACGCAGTCGTTGATTAAACGCTGTAGTACAGTTCGAACTCAACCGGGTGCGGCGTCATGCGAACGCGATCGTTCTCTTCACGGCGTAGACCGATGTAAGCATCGATAGCGTCGTCAGTGAACACGCCGCCCGCCGTCAGGAATGCACGGTCAGCGTCCAGCGCGTTCAGTGCTTCTTCCAGAGAGCCTGCAACCTGCGGGATTTCATTCGCTTCTTCCGGCGGCAGATCGTACAGGTTTTTGTCCATGGCATCGCCAGGGTGGATCTTGTTCTTGATACCATCCAGACCGGCCATCAGCAGTGCAGCGAAGCACAGGTACGGGTTAGCCGCCGGGTCCGGGAAGCGCACTTCGATACGTGCTGCTTTCGGGCTGGAAACGAACGGGATACGGATAGAAGCAGAACGGTTACGTGCGGAGTACGCCAACATTACCGGCGCTTCATAACCCGGGACCAAACGCTTGTAAGAGTTGGTGGTCGGGTTAGACAGGGCGTTGATCGCTTTAGCGTGCTTGATGACACCGCCGATGTAGAACAGCGCTTCTTCAGACAGGCCAGCGTATTTGTCGCCAGAGAATTTGTTGGTGCCGCCTTTGGACAGGGACATGTGGCAGTGCATGCCAGAGCCGTTGTCACCGAACATCGGTTTCGGCATAAAGGTGGCCGTTTTGCCGTAAGCGTGCGCTACGTTGTGAACAACGTATTTGTAGATCTGAATTTCGTCCGCTTTTTTGGTCATGGTGTTGAAGCGGGTTGCCACTTCGTTCTGACCCGCCGTTGCCACTTCGTGGTGGTGAGCTTCAACAACCAGACCCATTTGCTCCATTACCTGGCACATTTGAGAACGGATGTCTTGTGCGGAGTCAACCGGCGGAACTGGGAAGTAACCGCCTTTCACTGCCGGACGGTGGCCTTTGTTGCCGCCTTCGTATTTGGTACCGGAGTTCCATGCGCCTTCGATGTCATCGATAGCTACGTGGGAGCCGGAGATGCTGCTGCCGAAACGAATGTCGTCAAACAGGAAGAATTCAGGTTCTGGCCCAAACAGAACGGTATCAGCGATACCGGTGGAACGCAGGTACTCTTCAGCGCGTTTCGCGATGGAGCGCGGGTCGCGATCGTAACCTTGCATGGTGTTCGGTTCCAGAATGTCACAACGAATGATCAGCGTCGTGTCTTCATAGAACGGGTCCAGTACTGCGGTGCTTGCGTCAGGCATCAGCACCATGTCGGATTCGTTGATACCTTTCCAGCCACCGATAGAGGAGCCGTCGAACATTTTGCCTTCTTCGAAGAAGTCAGCGCTAACCTGGTGAGCTGGAATGGTGACGTGCTGCTCTTTACCCTTGGTGTCGGTAAAGCGTAAGTCGACGAATTTTACTTCGTGCTCGTTCAGCATCGTCAAAACATGTTCTGCGGACATACTTGGATCTCCCGATTTGTCATTTATCGTCGTGGAACGAATATCGTTATGGAATGATGTTTGTTACCGTAATAGGGTTTAAGCTAAAATCATGCCAACTCTACGCATAGGGTTAGGAGGCGTTGTTTTCAGGCTTTCGTTGAAGGCAGTGCCTGCACCATTAGCGTTCGTTGCACTATTATGGTTCATAATCACCAAAATGGTGCACTGTTTGTGTGCGTTTGTTTACTTTCTCTGCGCCGTTGCACCGTGAAAGGGATCACAAAGCAAGCACCCCTGGGTTGTTTATCGCTTAGGAGTGTGATCTTGTTTGGTCCCTCGCTTAATCCGTGTACAATAGCGCGCTATTTCTAAATGCCTGAGGCAAAGCTGTGATCGAGAATTTGCGTAACATTGCTATTATTGCGCACGTTGACCATGGGAAAACTACCCTGGTTGACAAGCTGCTACAACAATCTGGAACATTGGGTGAACGAAATGACGCCACCGAGCGCGTTATGGACTCCAACGATCTGGAAAAAGAACGCGGTATCACCATTCTGGCGAAGAACACCGCCATTAACTGGAGAGATTACCGTATCAATATCGTTGACACCCCAGGACACGCCGATTTCGGTGGTGAAGTGGAGCGTGTAATGTCCATGGTCGATTCAGTGCTGCTGCTGGTAGACGCAATGGACGGCCCGATGCCCCAGACCCGTTTCGTTACCCAAAAAGCTTTCGCCTATGGCCTGAAACCGATCGTGGTCATCAACAAAGTTGACCGTCCGGGTGCGCGCCCTGACTGGGTCGTCGATCAGGTGTTCGACCTGTTCGTCAACCTGGGTGCAACCGATGAACAGCTGGACTTCCCTATCGTTTACGCGTCTGCGTTGATGGGGACTTCTGGTCTGGATCACGAAGACATGTCAGAAGACATGACCCCGCTGTTCGAAGCCATCGTGAAACACGTCGAAGCGCCGAACGTCGATCTCGACGGTCCGCTGCAAATGCAAATCTCCCAGCTGGACTACAACAGCTATGTGGGTGTTATCGGTATTGGCCGTATCAAACGCGGTCGCGTTAAACCGAACCAGCAAGTGACGATTATCGATGCGGAAGGTAAACGCCGTAACGGTAAAGTGGGTCAGGTGTTGGGCCATTTGGGTTTGCAACGTATCGAATCGAGCGAGGCAGAAGCGGGCGATATCATCGCTATCACGGGTCTGGGTGAACTGAACATCTCCGATACCATCTGTGATACCGCTAACGTCGAAGCTCTGCCGCCGCTGTCAGTGGATGAGCCGACCGTTACCATGTCTTTCGGGGTTAACACCTCGCCGTTCTGTGGTAAAGAAGGCAAGTTCGTGACCTCTCGTCAGATTCTGGATCGTCTGAAGAAAGAGCTGGTACACAACGTTGCGCTGCGCGTCGAAGAAACTGAAGACCCGGATACCTTCCGTGTGTCTGGTCGTGGCGAACTGCACCTGTCAGTGCTGATCGAAAACATGCGTCGTGAAGGTTTCGAACTGGCGGTTTCTCGTCCGAAAGTTATCTTCCGTGACATCGACGGTCGCCGTCAGGAACCGTTCGAACAAGTTACCGTGGATATCGAAGATCAGCATCAGGGTTCCGTCATGGAAGCGCTGGGCCTGCGTAAAGGCGAAATGCGCGACATGAACCCAGATGGTAAAGGCCGTGTACGTCTGGATTACATCATCCCGAGCCGTGGTTTGATCGGCTTCCGTACCGACTTTATGACCATGACCTCCGGTACTGGCTTGCTGTACTCCACCTTTAGCCATTACGACGATATTCGTCCGGGCGATATCGGCCAGCGTCAGAACGGCGTGCTGATCTCTAACGGTCAGGGTAAAGCGGTAGCCTACGCGCTGTTCAGCTTGCAGGAGCGCGGTAAGCTGTTCCTGGGTCACGGTGCAGAAGTGTATGAAGGCCAGATCATCGGTATTCACACCCGCTCTAATGACCTGACGGTTAACTGCCTGACCGGTAAAAAACTGACCAACATGCGTGCTTCCGGTACGGATGAAGCGACCGTGCTGGTGCCAGCGGTGAAAATGTCGCTGGAGCAAGCGTTGGAATTTATCGATGACGATGAATTGGTTGAAGTGACTCCGCAGTCTATTCGTCTGCGTAAACGTCACCTGACCGAGAACGATCGCCGTCGCGCCAACCGCGGGCCGAAAGAGGGCTAATCCGCCGCTCTTTACAAAACCGTTCCAGGGCGCTTTCAGGCGCCCTGCCTTTTTCCAATCCCGCCCGCCGTGAGTATTTCGTATACGTTTTAGTTATGTTCCTCCCTGTTCAGCCATCATGTTTCCCGCTACAGTGAAAAAACAACCATAACGTCTGGAGGGCGAAATGCTTTATATCTTTGATTTAGGTAACGTTGTCATTGATATCGATTTCAACCGTGTGTTGGGCGTGTGGAGTAAGCTGAGCGGTGTGCCACTCGCTACGCTGAAAGAGCGCTTTACCATGGATGAAGCCTTTGAACTGCATGAGCGCGGTGAGATCAGTGATGAAGAATTTGGTGCCCGACTGAGCCAGGAAATGGGCATGCTGCTGAGCTATGAGCAGTTTACGGCGGGCTGGCAGGCCATTTTTGTTGCACTGCGCCCTGAGGTTCTGGATGTGATGCAGCAACTGCGCCAGCAAGGGCATCGCGCCGTTATCTTGTCTAACACCAATCGTCTACACTGCGCGCATTGGCCCGCCCTGTTTCCAGAAGTGGCCGAGGCCGCCGATCGTCTCTATTTGTCACAGGATATCGGGATGCGTAAACCGGAGGCGAGAATTTATCGGTATGTGCTGACGCAAGAGCAGGCAACCCCGGCGCAAACGGTCTTCTTCGATGATAACGAACAGAATATTGCCGCCGCACAGGCGTTGGGGATCCACAGCGTTTTGGTGACCGATCGCGATACGGTGCCGCAATTCTTTGCCGAACATCCCCTTTCACCTGTACACAATACCGTCGCTAACGCGGGCAAGCTGTGATAAAAACGGTTGGCATTTTTGATAATAAATCGATTAAAAGAACAGCGGTCCAGGAGTAGTTGTCGTTTATGATTGCGTTAATTCAGCGTGTGACCCGCGCCAGTGTGACGGTGGACAATGCCATTGTTGGGGAAATTGCAGGTGGATTGCTGGTGCTGTTAGGCGTCGAGCAAGGGGATGATGAACGTAAGGCCACGCGCCTGTGTGAGCGCGTGCTCGGCTATCGCATTTTCAGCGATGAGCAGGGCAAGATGAACCTTAACGTGCAGCAAACCGGGGGCAGTGTGTTGGTGGTATCGCAATTCACGCTGGCGGCGGATACGCAAAAAGGCATGCGGCCCAGCTTTTCCCGCGGTGCGGAACCTGCCGAGGCGGACAGGCTGTATCAGTATTTTGCCGCCCAGTGCCGTGAGCGGGGCACCCACACGCAGACTGGCCGCTTCGCGGCAGATATGCAGGTTGACTTGGTTAACGATGGGCCAGTCACGTTCTGGCTTCAGGTGTGACGATACCGTGCGCGTCTGCGCGCCCGTTGTCACCGATGCGCAACACCGCCAATCGGAAGGAGGAGGAGGCAATGTATCACCTTAGAGTGCCTGAAACCGCTGAAGAGATGGATGCCTACTACCAATTCCGTTGGGAGATGCTGCGTAAGCCATTACACCAGCCATTAGGGTCGGAACGGGATGCCTATGACGCGCTCGCGCACCATCAGACCGTGGTGGATGAGCAAGGGCGATTGGTCGCGATTGGTCGTCTCTCCATCAATGCCGATAACGAGGCCGCTATTCGTTTTATGGCGGTGCACCCTAACGTACGGTGCAAGGGGTTGGGCACGCTGGTGGCGATGTCATTGGAATCCGTTGCACGTCAGGAAGGTGTCAAGCGTGTGGTGTGCAGCGCGCGTGAGGATGCCGTCGAGTTCTTTACCAAGCTGGGTTTTTCCCTGCAAGGGGAGATTAGCGCACCGCAAACGACGCCCGTGCGCCATTATCTGATGACCAAACCCATTGCCTCACTGGACGATATCCTGCATCGCCCTGACTGGTGCGCACAGTTGCAGCAAGCCTGGTACGACCATATTCCGCTCAGCGAAAAAATGGGCGTGCGAATCAACCAATATACCGGGAAAAAATTCAGCACCACCATGCCAGAAGCGGGTAATCAGAATCCGCACCATACGTTGTTTGCCGGTAGCCTGTTTTCATTGGCGACGCTGACCGGATGGGGGCTGATTTGGTTATTGCTGCGCGAACGGCATCTGGGGGGCACCATTATTCTGGCCGATGCGCATATTCGTTACAGCTCGCCGATTACTGGTCGCCCCAGCGCGGTGGCCGATCTTGGCTCGTTGAGCGGTAACCTCACGCGTCTGGCACGCGGGCTCAAAGCGCGCGTGCAACTGAACGTGGAACTGTTCGGCGATGATAAATCCGGTGCGGTGTTCGAAGGGGTGTATATCGTGCTACCCGCGCAGCCTGCCGATCCCTTGGAAAAAGGTGGCTCGGAAGCGGGGTAGCGATACGGCCATTAGTGCGCGCTGCTCACTTCACCGTGTTGAATCTGCTGCCTTACGCTGGTGCCATCGCTGGTGGTCCCCTGTAACAGGCCGTTCAGCGTTGGTTTCAGCGGCGTGTTGGCGGCCAGATTACCCGTTAAACGCAGTTGCAGATTGCTGTCGGCGCTGGGCAAGGGCTCAGAGGCTTGCCAGCCCCAGTGTGTCAGGGTATCCATCGGCACCGAACGCCCGTTTAATGACAGCGTGAATGCGCGACCCGGTTGCTGCTCGACAGTGGCTTGCGCTTCGAGCAGACCACGTTGCGTAAACGCGCTCAGTTCGGTAATGGCTATTTGCGCATCGCCCGCGTTTAGTGCGAGAGAGGGACGGCGCACATCGAGTTTGTTGAAGGTGGCATCGCTGGCGTTAAGGTTCAATGTGCCCTGCCAGACGCCCCACTGGTGCTGACGCGCCAGCAACAGATTATTGCCGTAGCCATCCAGCGCGGTGAGCTGGAACGGGAAATCCGGGTTGATATCGATAAGCAGGTTACGGTTAGCGCGGAACTTCTTCACCTCAACGTCGCTGAGCCAGTCCGGTAATGTCTTCTGCCAGCGCTCACGCCAGTCCGTGGGCAGGGTATACTCCATCCCTGCGACCACGACTTCATTCAAGGTCAGCCGATGGTTATTGCGGGTCCACATGCCATCGGTGCGCATCAAACCGCCTTCCCAGCGGGTCGTAAACTGCTTGATGGCTACCCCTTGCGGCGAAACGGCAAGGTTAACAATAGGATCAATCAGGTGCATGCTAC
Organism: uncultured Symbiopectobacterium sp.; assembly: GCA_964293225.1. Lineage (GTDB taxonomy): Bacteria > Pseudomonadota > Gammaproteobacteria > Enterobacterales > Enterobacteriaceae > Symbiopectobacterium. The sequence continues at coordinate 20,732 of CAXYYB010000024.1, forward strand.
CGTTGACGATGTCGCTGGCATTAAACGACAGCGTGCCGTCGTCACTTTCCCAGCTGTGTTGGCGGAAGGTGATATTTTGCAGCGTGACGTCGAGATCGCTAAACGCCCAGCCGGGCCCTTCAATGCGGGCATCCACCATATCAAAGCGGGAAACCGCCACCGAAGGCAACTCGGCCACCGGCTGCCAGAAATCCTCCAGCGATTTTGTGGTCTGTAAACGCACATTGCTCAGGCGCAGGCTGTCCACTTGCCAACTGCCATCTTCTGCGCGGCGGGCATTACCGGTTAACTGACCGCCCGCAACGTCGGCACCAAAATTGGTTAACCTGAGCTGGTTGTTGTTGATTTCCCCCTGAATCAGCACCTGACTGGCGGGAACATCATTGAGGCGCAGCGAGCGCGCGCTGAGTTGAAAATTACCCTGCGTGCCGAGCAGATGTCCCAGCTCTGGCTGCCAGGGCGTGATGCCGCCGTTAATTTGCTGTCCGTTTAGCGACCAATCACCGTCTTGTGATTGCAGCGCCATGGTGCGCAATTGCAGCACATCGGCCATAAACGGAACGGCAATGCTGCTGCCTGGCAGCAGGTTCAAGGTACCGCCTTCCAGTTCCAGGCTGGCAAAGTGGCTCGGTTCTGTCAGTTGGCGGGCGCTTAAACCAAAGGACATTTTACGTGCTGCCAGGGTCAACGGCTGTCCTTTGGTGCCAAAGGTGACATCGCTAAACACGATATGATCGGCTTCTGACCAATTATGCTCGATTTTTCCCAGCGTTAGCTGGTAGTCGGTATTGTCATTTACCCAAGACGTGACGCGGTTTGCGGCCCAGTGGGTTTGCAACACAACGTAAACGATGACCAGTGCCAACAGGGCTAGCAACAGCAAGGTGAGCAGTAGTTTCCCGAGAAATTTCATCGTATCAGTCCATGCCTTGTCATCGTGAGTACTTGTGTTATGCCGCAATTCTTCCTGCGTCTCAATACTTAACCGTGGTTACAGACAATAAAAAACGGCCAGTGTTTCCACACTGGCCGTTTTATCATACCCAAGTTGGACGCTATTGCCTCTGCCTGGTTTTATTTTTCTTCGTGCGGGAAGACAAGATTCAGAACAATCGCGGTAATCCCCCCTGCGGCAATGCCGGAGGAAAGCAGGGTTTTCAGCCAATCCGGTGCAAATTGCAGAATCAGCGGCTGCTGTGATACACCGAGGCCGACAGCCAGCGACAGTGCAATGATCATGATGGCGCGGCGGTTAAGCGGTTCGCGCGAGACAATGCGCACGCCAGAGGCCGCAATGGTGCCGAACATCACGATGGTCGCGCCGCCCAGTACTGGTTCAGGAATGTGCTGCACAAAGCCGCTGACGGCCGGGAACAGGCCCAGTACGATCAGCATCAGTGCGACCACAAAACCCACGTAGCGGCTGGCGACGCCGGTCAACTGAATCACGCCGTTGTTCTGACCAAAGCAGGAGTTAGGGAAGGTGTTGAAGATGGCGGACAGGCAGGAGTTCATGCCGTTAGCCAACACGCCGCCTTTCAGGCGCTTCATGTAAAGCGGACCGCTAACCGGCTGCTCGGAAACGTCGGAGGTGGCGGTGATATCACCGATGGTTTCCAGTGAGGTCACCATAAACACCAGCATCAGCGGAATCAATAAGTTCCAGTCGAAGCCGAGGCCGTAGTAGAGCGGTGTCGGGATCATGATCGCTGAGGTGTGCGTGGCCGACGTGTCTTGCGGCAGCATCCCCATCGCCCAGGCGGCAAAATACCCGACTGCCATGGCAACCACCAGAGAGGCGACGCGCAGATAGGGGTTGCGTTGGCGGTTCAGCAGGATGATGACCAGCAGTACGATAGCGGCCAATGCCAGATTTTTAGGGGCGCCGAAGGTGTGATCGTTCATGGCAGCAAAACCGCCACCGATCGATGTTAATCCCACCTGAATCAGCGACAGGCCGATAATCATCACAACCACGCCGGAGACCAGCGGCGTAATGATGCGGCGCGCCAGATGCAGGAAGCGGGAGAGAATGATTTCAGTAAACGATGCCACCATCAGGGTGCCGAACAGCGCCGCCATCATGGTGGGTACATCGGCACCGCCATTTTTCAGCGCCAGACCACCCATGATTAACGGGGTCACAAAGTTAAAGCTGGTGCCCTGAATAGACAGCAACCCCGACCCTACCGGACCCCAGGTTTTGATTTGCAGAATGGATGCCAAGCCGGAAGCGAACAGCGACATGCTGATAATGTGCTGGGTATCCTGCGCGGGCAAACCGAGTGCCTGGCAGATCAGCAGAGCGGGGGTTATCACCGCCACAAACATGGCAAGAAGATGCTGACTGGCGGCAAACAAGGTTTGCGCTAACGGCGGTCTGTCTTCCAGACGATAAATCAATTCACTGTTACGGGGCGCAGCAGCGGGCGTCTCCGTTTTGGGCAGTTCCGTGGTGGTGGTAGTCATAATCAAGGGCGTCCTGAAACGGCAAAGAGGGCATTTTAATGATCTGCTTTGCAAAAGCAATCGTTTGCGGGGTGATTACAAAACAATCTTGTGTCATGCCTGATGACGGTGGGGATTTTTTAAATGTCTCGTTATCAAAGTGTGAAAAAACGTCGATTTTTTTACTGTACTGACGGGCTATGTGATGCTTCGCATGCCTTTCGCACAGGGGCTCTAGGCATTGGTATAGCGCACCCGCTCCGGTAACCAGCGTTCAATCAGTGCTTTGGCATGTTCGGGATAGTGGGCGTGAAGATGGCGTGCTACGCGCTGCACTTCGGGGATCAGTGCCTGATCGCGCAGTAAATCCGCCACTTTAAATTCGGCGCTGCCGGTTTGTCGCGTACCCAGCAGTTCGCCGGGACCGCGAATCTCTAAATCCCGTTGCGCAATAACGAAACCGTCGTTGCTGTCGCGCATCACCTGTAAGCGCTGCTGTGCGGTTTTACTCAGCGGCGTTTTATAGAGCAACACGCAGTGAGAGGCGATGGCACCGCGTCCGACGCGACCGCGCAACTGGTGCAGTTGCGCCAAGCCCAGCCGCTCTGGGTTCTCGACGATCATCAGGCTGGCGTTAGGCACATCTACCCCCACCTCGATAACCGTGGTTGCCACCAGCAGTTGCAGTTCGCCCTGTTTGAACGCCTGCATTACCGCCTGTTTTTCTTGCGCTTTCATCCTGCCGTGTACCAGCCCAATGCGCAGGTCTGGCAGCGCGGCCTTCAGCCCTTCGCAAGTGGCTTCAGCGGCTTGTGCTTCCAGCAGGTCGGACTCTTCAATCAGCGTACAGACCCAGTAGGCTTGTCGCCCTTCTTCCCGGCAGGCGCGATCGACGCGGGTGATAATATCTTCACGGCGAGAATCGGGGATGGCGACCGTGGTCACTGGCGTTCTGCCCGGAGGCAGTTCATCGATGACTGACGTATCCAGATCGGCATAGGCGGTCATTGCCAGCGTGCGCGGGATGGGCGTTGCTGTCATGATCAACTGGTGAGGGTGAAAGCCCTGTTCCACCCCTTTTTCCCACAAGGCTAACCGTTGGTGCACACCGAAACGGTGTTGTTCATCGATAATTACCAGCGCTAGCCCACTAAATTGCACCTGCTGCTGAAAAATGGCGTGCGTGCCCACGATCATGCTGACCTGACCATTGGCGATGGCCTCTTGTTGCGCAATACGTGCTTTGCCCTTTTGCTTGCCGGCCAACCAGCCGACCTCAATGCCAAGGGGTTCAAACCAATGACGAAAGTTGATGGCGTGTTGCTCCGCCAGTAGCTCGGTGGGTGCCATTAACGCTACCTGTTTGCCGTTAGCGATGGCGCGCAATGCCGCCATGGCGGCAACCAGCGTTTTTCCTGAGCCGACATCCCCTTGTACCAGACGCATCATGGGGAACGGCTTCTCCAGGTCGGCTTCAATTTCATGAACTACGCGGGTTTGCGCCTGAGTCAGCGCAAACGGGAGGGCGGCCAACAACCGCGTTTTTAATGCATCCTGTGCGTGCAGTGAAAGGGCGCGATGGCGCTGTGCACCAGCGCGTACCGCCAGCATGCTTAAGTGATGGGCCAGCAGCTCTTCCATGATTAAACGCACTTGAGCCGGGTGTTTGCCGTGCTCAAGCTCACTGAGTTGCGTGCCCGCCGGGGGGCGATGCAGAGTATGTAACGCTTCAGGCAGCCCAATCATGCCGCGGCTTAGCTCTTGCGGCAGCAGCTCTTCTATCGGTTGTGCATCGAGACGTTCCAGCGCCTGAGCGGTTAATTTGCGCAGTGTGGCCTGACGAACGCCTTCCGTGGTGGGGTAAACCGGCGTCAGGGAGGCCTGTAATTCTACCGGTTGCTGTGTGTCACCCTGCACGCGGTATTCTGGGTGGATAATCTCTGCCCCGTTCTTGCCACGTTTGATTTCACCGTAGGCGATAACGTGCTGACCGGGTGCCAGGCTATTTTTCATTGCGGCATTGAAGTTGAAGAAACGCATCGTCAGCACGCCGCTGCCATCACCGATCTGGCAGGTCAGCATGCGTTTGCGGCCAAAGACGATGTCGTTGCGCAGCACTTCACCTTCCACCGTGGCATAGATGCCGGGCAGCAGGTCGCCAATCGCGTAGAGGTGGGTGCGATCTTCATAACGTAGCGGCAGGTGCAACAGCACGTCCTGCACCGTTTCCAACCCGAGGCGCGCGAGTTTAGCCGCCTGACTGGCACCGACCCCCGTGAGGGTGTTCAACGGTTGGTTATTCAGCAGGTGGCTTTTCATTGGCGCTCTCGCTATTTGGCGGCGGATTGCATGGCCGCCCACCACTCGGCGTCGGCAACGATCTGGCCCTGATTGTCGATCTGCGGGCGAGGGAGTTTTTTCCGTGTCGCTACGCGCGCCAGCACCGGATAACCCCCTTCGAACAGCAAGCGCTGTTGCTCATCGTCATCAAGCATGCCCACTTCTCGTTGGTACATACCCGCATTTTGACGTTGGCGCTGGGCTTCGTAAAGGATCAGCGCCGAGGCGACCGACACGTTCAGGGATTGCACCATACCGATCATCGGAATGATGATGTCCTGATCGGCCAGCGCGAGCGCTTCCTGCGTGATGCCGGTTTTTTCCTGACCGAGCAGAATGCAGGTCGGCCGCGTGTAATCGACTTCACGAAAATCGACTGCCTTGGTAGACAGGTTGGTCGCGAGAATCTGCATGCCTTGTGTTTTTAACTGCGACACGGCATCGGCAATGGTGCGGTGTGTTTTGACCTGTACCCAGCTGTTGCTGCCTGCCGCTGATGACACCAATGTACGCATACGGCTGGTGGGCCAAACGGCGTGGACTTCGTGCACACCAACGGCATCGGCGGTTCGAATCACAGCGGAAATATTGTGGGGTTTGTGCACCTGCTCCATACACACCGTCAAATCGGGTTGACGGCTGGTCAGCATCTCTTGGATGCGGGCGTAGCGTTCTGGTGTCATACGATGTCTCTTGCGTTACCCCGGTGGTGCCATGTGCACCACCGGGATCGTCAGGGCTATCAGGATACGGTGGCGATCAGTTGCGATTACGGGTCACTTTGATGACATCCGGCATCACGCGGATTTTACGCATGACGTTAGCCAGATGTACCCGATCGCGCGTGGTTAAACGGATAAACGCGCTATACACGCGGCCATCCCGCTCTTCCGTATTGATGCTTTGAATATTGGAGTTGGCGGCATTAATCGCTGCGGTCAGATTGGCCAATGCCCCCTGATGGTTGAACATGTCGACTTTAATCTCAGCGATAAACTCTTGTTCGGTAACCTTATCCCACTCGACCGCCATGAATTTTTCTGGTTCTTTTTGGTAGCCGCGAATATTTCGACAAGATTCATGATGGACCACCAGACCTTTACCGGGGCTGACATGTGCCACGATAGGGTCACCGGGGATCGGGCGGCAGCATTTGGCGAACGTGATCAATACGCCGTCTGCACCTTTGATTGGCAGCTTGCGCAAACCGGTGTGCTCTTGCTGTAACGGCTGCTCATCCAACAGGTTTTTCGCCACCACGATGCTCATGGCGTTACCGAGGCCAATCTCTGCCAGCAGATCGTCCAGTGAGGTGAGTTTCATGCGATCCAACTCAAGCTGGATGCTGGTTTGCGGAATATCGCTGAGTTTTCGGCCATTACCCAACGCGTGGTTCAATAATCGACGTCCCAGGCTCACCGAATCATCACGCTTGAGGTTTTTCAGCATTTGGCGAATCTTGGCGCGAGCGCGCGAACTGACGACAAAGTTTAACCATGCCGCATTGGGGCGAGCACCAGGGGCGGTAATAATTTCCACCGTTTGCCCACTGCTCAGCGATTGAGAGAGCGGGTAGGGCTGTCTGTCGACACGTGCGCCGACGCAGGCATGCCCGATATCTGTATGTACCGCGTAGGCAAAATCGACCGGTGTCGCGCCTGCCGGCAACTCGATGATGCGCCCTTCCGGAGTGAACACATACATTTCATCGGGGAACAGATCGGATTTAACGCTCTCGATAAACTCGAACGAACTGCCCGCACTTTGTTGCAGCTCCAGCAGACTCTGCATCCAACGCTGAGCGCGAACCTGCGCCGTGGTGCTGCTTTCACCTTCTTTGTAAGCCCAATGCGCCGCCACACCCATCTCGGCCATCTGGTCCATGTCTTCGGTGCGGATCTGTACTTCGACCGGCACACCGTGCGGCCCAATCAACGAGGTATGCAGCGACTGGTAGCCGTTCGCTTTCGGAATGGCGATGTAATCTTTGACGCGGCCGGGACGCGGTTTATATAGACTGTGCACTTGTCCGAGCACGCGGTAGCAGGTATCCAGCTCTTTGACGATCACCCGAAACGCGTAGATATCCATGATGGAATGGAAACGCTGTTCTTTCAGGTGCATCTTGCAGTAGATGGAATAGAGGTGCTTTTCGCGTCCGCTGACGCGACAGGGAATGCCCGCTTCGGTCAACCGCCCTTCGATTTCGGAAAGGATTTTTTGGATCATTTCCTTGCGGTTGCCGCGTGCGGCTTTGACCACTTCCTTGATCACCCGATAACGGTTTGGATATAACGCCTCAAAACCCAGCTCTTCCAACTCGGTTTTCAGATGATGAATACCCAAACGGTGCGCCAGCGGGCTGTAAATTTCCAGCGTTTCACGCGCAATGCGGCGACGTTTATCAGGACGCAGCGAGCCCAGCGTGCGCATGTTATGCGTGCGGTCAGCCAGTTTGATGAGGATGACGCGGATGTCCTGCACCATCGCCATAATCATCTTGCGGAAGTTCTCAGCCTGCGCTTCTTTCTTATCGCGGAATTTCAGCTTGTCCAGTTTCGAGACGCCATCGACCAGTTCGGCGACGCTCTTGCCGAATTGTTGTTCAATATCCTGGTAGGTGGTGGGGGTATCTTCGATAGTGTCATGCAACAGCGCAGCCATCAGCGTCTCATAGTCAAGACGCATCTCCGCCAAAATACCGGCAACGGCGACGGGGTGGGTGATGTAAGGTTCACCGCTGGAGCGAGTCTGCCCCTCGTGAGCATCACGTGCAACAATATAAGCCTGCTGAAGGCGCTTGATCTGGTCTTCCGGCAGATAGCGCTGTATCAGCAGATTGAGGCTTTCGAAGATATACAAGGGCGACCCGTAGTGAGATTAACGACGACCTTCAGCAATTGCGGTGACCGCTTGGATCTCTGCGGCTTCTTGCTCTTGCTGTTCCTGACGCTCACGCACATCCAGAATCTGGTTGTTGATCAGGCCTTCTTCGATTTCGCGCAGCGCGATCACGGTGTATTTGTCGTTCTCTTCAGGGACCAGCGGATCTTTTCCGCCTGCTTGCATCTGGCGGGCGCGGCGAGCAGCGACCAACACCAGGTCAAAACGGTTACCAATTTTCTCAACAGCGTCTTGAACAGTTACGCGTGCCATAATGTGCTACTCCACAGGAAATAAAATGACTGCGCATCATACTGAAAGTGATGTCAGTCTGCCAATAGTTTGGTGATTAATGCATCATGCCGCAATGCCTGCCGGCTCAGCAATAGGCGTTCAGCACGGATGATGGTTTTCAGATCGGACAGCGCCAGATCGAAATCATCGTTGACGATCAGATAATCGTATTCCGCGTAGTGTGTCATTTCAGCCACTGCTTGCGCCATACGTCGTGCAATCACCTCATCGCTGTCCTGGCCACGTCCACGCAGACGGCGCCCTAATTCTTCTTTGGACGGTGGCAGAATAAAGATACTGCGCGCCTGTGGCATCCGGCGGCGGATTTGCTCTGCACCCTGCCAATCGATATCCAAAAAAATATCTACGCCGGTTGCCAGCACCTGCTCAATGGCGGCTTTGGACGTACCGTAGTAATTGCCAAACACTTCGGCGTACTCAAGGAAAGCATCTTCCTGAATCATACGCTTAAATTCATCCACAGAAACGAAGAAATAGTGTTCTGCGTGGTTTTCCCCCGGGCGTTTGGCGCGGGTGGTGTGGGAAATCGACACCTGGGTGTCATACAACGGCTGCGTTTTCAGTAACGCATTTATTAAACTGGATTTTCCCGCGCCGCTAGGAGCGGAAACAATGTATAACGTGCCTTGAGCCATAGTGATGAACGTAATATATCGTGAATGTGATGGAATCGGTTGACTGTCGCGCTTGTGCGAATTTTGCATTATACACGCACTCATCTTTACCGTCGCGTTACCTGATGGCACATCGTGTAATGACCTAGTCCGTGATCGTTTTCGATAGTCTGCTTAAATTTTCAGGTGTTCAGCATTTTTCGCGCGTTTTTTGGTTTCTGAGGCGTTTTGGTGTGTGCAAGCATAACGGCAGAAACGTACAAGGATGCGCTTATGAGACAATTTGTTCTCCAATACGGCACCGTGCTGTTTTTTCTGGTGCTGTTGCAATCATTGACGATGTTGGTGCGAATATCGATAACTGACCCCAGCGTGCGAGCCGTGACGCATGTGGCTCAGGAAAAGCGTTTTTCAGTGTGCTGGGATCGATACTCCTGGTGGCATCGGCTGGAAAGAAGGCTTGATTCCGCGCCTGGCACGACAAAGAAGCCCATACCTCACCAACACTCTTTTCAAATGGTGAAAATAATAACGCGCTGGATTAAGCAAGGAACGAAAACTATCCGCTGCATTCATAAAATATCATTGCAACGATAAAGGGCTATACCTGGTCTTATCTTATCGCTGGTGTAGCGTGTTATGCGCTAACCAGCGTGTATAATAAAAACATTAGCGGTATTTACGTTTAACAATGACGCGTTTGTGAAAACTAAGGTAAGTGTTAAAAAAGTATATTATTCATGAACTCATCAATTATTTCTGTGTCCTAATTCTTTTAAAGAAGCCTTGGTTTATGTTGGAGCCACTGTAAGATGTCGGTGATTACCTCTTTTTCGCAGTCTGCTTTGTCGTTATTTCTCGCCGTGTATATTGGTTTGTTTCTCAACGTCTCTGTCTATTACCGTCGCTTTGATGATATCGCTTCCCCTTCTGGATCCACCCTTGCCAAATTTCTGCCCGCGCTGATTGAGTTATCGCTCAGCGTGCTGTTCACCTTTTTCCTGATGCGGTTGATCTCACTGGGTGGGCGTTATTTCTACCGGCTTATAGCCTCACTATTAGTATTGATTTCTGTTGCTGCCAGTTACTACATGACGTTTTTTAATGTGGTTATTGGCTACGGAATCATTGCAGCGGTGATGACCACGGATATTGATTTGTCAAAGGAGGTGATCGGCTGGCAATTTATGGCCTGGACGCTTTGCGTCAGCGCGATACCTTTGGCTTTAATCTGGAAAGCTGATTTGCGCAATACCCTTATCGAACAATTAAAAACGCCTGGGAAACGTATAAAACCTCTGGCTATCCTGCTTGCTGTCGTCGCGCTGGTATGGGGCACTATGGAATATATGGGAGCCGAGCAAAAGCGCATGGAAAAACGAACCAACATCGATTTGCCCAGCTATGGTGGTGTTATTGCGCACTCGTATTTGCCGTCAAACTGGATCTCGGCTTTGGGGCTGTTCGCTTACACGCAATATGATGAAAGCCAGGATGCGGCGGAGTTGTTTGACCCCGCGAAAAATTTTACCTACGTTGCTCCTGCTGGCATTGAAGATACCTATGTGGTTTTTATTCTGGGGGAAACTGCCCGCTGGGATCATATGGGACTGCTAGGCTATCAGCGTGATACCACTCCGCAACTGTCAAAAGAGCGCAATCTGGTGGCGTTCCGCGGTCAATCTTGTGATACCTCAACCAAACTGTCCATGCGCTGCATGTTCGTGCGTGAAGGCGGGGCTGAAAACAACCCGCAACGTACGTTGAAAGAACAAAATATTTTCAATGTGCTGCGTTCTTTAGGATTCACTTCAGAACTGTTCGCGATGCAAAGCGAGGTCTGGTTCTATAACAGCATTAATGCCAACAACTATTCATTTCGCGAAATGATTGCTTCTGAAGAGCACAATGAAGGCAAATCTGTCGACGACATGTTATTGGTCGACGAGGTGAAGGGGTCATTAGCGCGCTATCCCAAGGGTAAGCATTTGATCGTGCTGCACACCAAAGGCTCTCACTATCTCTATTCCATGCGCTACCCGCGCAGTTATGCGCGCTATCAGCCTGAATGTATGGGCGTGGATGCATCTTGCTCGCGTGAACAGCTTATTAACGCGTTTGATAACAGCGTATTGTACACCGACACCTTTATTAAAAATGTGTTGGATCAGGTACGTGACAAGAAAGCGCTGGTGTTTTATGCCTCAGACCACGGTGAGTCGATTGATGAAAACTACCACTTGCACGGCACGCCGCGTGATGTTGCGCCGCCGGAACAGTTCCGCTCACCCATGCTGGTCTGGGCGTCAGACAAGTTTCTGGCACAACCGCAAAATACGCAACTGTTTGAACAGTTGAAAGCGCAGCAGCGGGTAGGTGCGACACACCGCCATGAGGCGTTGTTTGATTCCATATTGGGCTGTCTGGGCTATCATTCGACCGACGGTGGCATCAACGCCCGTAATAACTGGTGTGCGTTACCGTCGCGTTGATGAGGTTGGGGCTGTGCGTTTTCGCGTCAACTGCGCGCCGAGCGTGCTCTTTTATCAAAAAGGGATTGACGCTTTTTGGAGGGCGCAGTAAGATGCGCCCCGCATTCGGCGAGTAGCGCAGCCTGGTAGCGCAACACGTTCGGGACGTGTGGGTCGGAGGTTCAAATCCTCTCTCGCCGACCAAATTCCCTCCGTTTTGCCTGATACCTTTCAGGTGGAACGATAAGAAAACGGTAGATGACATCATCTGCCGTTTTTTTTCGCCTGCTATTTTGTTCAAAAGGTTCTGTTTGCTTTTTTTGTACAATCTATTATTGCATTATTCATTTTTATAGAAAACAAAACCCTATCAAAAAGCATAATGAAATATATTTCATAAACTCTTGATAATACTTTCCTTGGTTCTTTGTTCGGGTATTTCACTGATTTACACGCAAGACGGCAACTGACATTTTACGCTCTGTCTTTGGGATGTTACATATCATAAATGGAGCGTATGAAAGTGAATATCAATAAAAAGTTGTTGGCATTATCTATGGTATTGGCGACAATGAGCGGTTGTGTTATCGCTAAGGCAGATATGCATACCATCAGTTTGGGCTATTCTCATGGAAAAGTGACTGATTTTAAAAATATCCGCGGTGTCACAGCGAAATATCATTATCAGCCCGATGGTTCATTAGGTTTTATCAGCTCGCTAACCTATATGGATGGTGATAAAAAAATCAGTGATCATGAAGGCTCAGGGAAAATAAATCTGCAGTATTATGCGCTGCTGGTGGGTCCCTCCTTTCACGTTAACGAATTTGTGAGCCTGTATGGCTTAGCAGGGGCGTTACATTTGAAAGCCAAGGGATACGACGTTACTGGAAATTATGAATCTCATAAACTCAGCGCAAATACTTTTGCCTATGGTGCTGGTGTCCAGATCGCGCCAGCGGCAAATTGGACAATCGATGTTGGCTATGAAGGCGCAACCTTTAAAGATACGAAACTCAACGGATTCAATATCGGCCTTGGCTATCGCTTCTGATCCTGAATAGCGTGATTACGCCGAAGTGGACTTCGGCGTTTCCTTTTCTTCCGGAAAATCTGTCAGAGCATGCGCGTCGTCAGGCGTTAATTGACGCCTGGCGTGGTAATGCTGCCACACGGCAAAATTTTCATTATCCATCGGTTTGGCATATAAAAATCCCTGGATGTAGCCCACGCCGTGTTGTGTCAGGTAGTGAAGCTGGCGCGAGGTTTCCACCCCTTCAGCCACGATCTTCAAGTTGAGACGGTGAGCGAGACTGATAATGGTATCTAAAATCGGCGTCTCTTCTTCCTGTGATGAAATGGTGCGAACAAACCCCTGATCGATTTTCAAATAGTCGAGCGGGAAGCTTTGCAGGTAAGAAAGAGAACAGTGACCGGTACCAAAATCATCAATCGCGACATGTATGCCCTCCTGACGTAGCTGCTGTAAGCGTTGCGCCACTTCCGGCCCTTCGCTAATGAGACTGCGCTCGGTCAGTTCTAGCGTTATCAAAAAGCGGTGGGCTGCCACATTCGCTGCAAACTGGCGGATATCGGCGATAAATTCGCTGTCTTGCAGATGCTCAGCCGACACATTCAAGCCCAGATGAAAATTCGGCTCAATGTGCCAACTGGCAACGTCTTCCTCCACCAGTTTCAACAAATGGCGAGTCAGCGGGATAATCATATTTTCCGCTTCCGCGGCGGCAATAAACACATCCGGGCGAATCCACTGTCCATCGGTACGCCGCCAGCGCAGCAGGGCTTCTGCACCGGTGCAGCGTTGCGCCTCAGTACCGTAAACCGGCTGATAGTAGACAGAAAACTCATTGTTGGTGATGCCACGGCGTAATTCGCCCTGAAAGGAGAGTTTGCGTTTTTGCCAATACAGCGCGGCCAGAATAAACAGCGCGGAAAGTACCAGTGTGAGCGGCAGCAGCGTCAGAAAGGCAAACTGCCAGGCTTTGCCCATTTCTGCTGCGGGGGCAGTAATGGCGACAGCAATGGGGAAACGTTCTGAGGTGGTGTGATATTCGATGCCAGAAAGCCATTCAGGCTGATGCGGTACGCTGGCGGTACTGGGATGAATCAAATCGCCATCCCCCACCCTGATGTTCAGGTGAAAGCCGCGCAGCTTGCTGACAGCATTCATTAACGTCACCAGATATTGCGCATCAACCAGACCAAAGGCCCCCCAGCCATCGTCCGGTGTGCGAATAAAGATCAGGGTTGGGCTGATGTCGGCATCCTTGATCTGATCGACAGAGAGGCTCCAGGCGGGAGGCAATTTGGCCGGAAGCGGCATCATGATCACATCGCTGATTTCCAGATCGTTATGAGCAAACAGAGAAGAGCAGTAAATGCTCTTGTCATAGGTCAGACCGATAGCGCGAAAATAAGCGAACTGCGCGCTGAGCCGTTGGAGATCGTCTCTGATATCCTCACAGAGTTTTCCTTGCAGTGGCTGCAACGTTTCCAATAGTGACCAAGCGCGAGTGGTAATGCTTTCCGCCTGATCGAGCGCCAGGTTTGCTGTGGATTGCAGATCCCGCTGCACGATTTGCCGTGATTCGACAAAGGTAAAAAGTAATACCAATAGCAATGGGAATACGCCGGCGCAAAGAATCAACCAGCGGCCCCGTTGTTGTGCGCGTTTGTGCTGTGGACTCACGTCACTACTCCTTGGTACCACGTAGATATGACTCTGCCTGTCATGGGATATATACCCGTCATACTTCAAGTTGCATGTGCGTTAGCTACACTCACTCACCCGAATCACTGACTTATGTAAGCTCATCGGGATTCGCTCCCTTGCCGCCTTCCTGCAACTCGAATTATTTAGGGTATAGCAATGTGAAGAACCAGGCAGCCAGCGCACCCTGAAACGTGTCGCGACATCAATGTGTCTGCGCGCCTTTTAAGTATATCAATCCGCGGTAAATCGATCGGAAATTGTTTTGAAGGCAAAGGATGAAAAAAAGGGAGCCTCGAGTGGGCTCCCAGAAGGGGGTGGCAAACGTTAGCCTTCGTTGAGAATAAACATGCCGTAAGGGTGAATCTGCAAGTAGAGGTCGTCACCCACGTTCGGTTGTAGCTGGGTGGCATTTACCTGTAGCAGCAGCGATTGCCCGTGCCAGATGACGCTCACTTCATACTGTGATCCCATGTAAGCTACATGGTGCACCGAACAGCGCTGGCTTTCATCACCCTGCGTATTCAGTGTAATGGCTTCGGGGCGGATGCCCACAGTGCATGCCCCGCTTTCCGTGCCAAAATGCGCCGGTTTGGGAATGCGATAGCCGAAGATTTCTACGCTATCACCCTGCCGCAGCGCCGGAAAAATATTGGCCTCACCCATAAAACTTGCCATAAAACGTGACGCGGGCTGACGATATAGCGCTTGCGGCGACCCCATCTGCATGATGTGACCTTTATTCATCACCAGCACGCTGTCAGACACGGCGAAGGCTTCGCTTTGGTCGTGAGTGACGTAGAGTGAGGTGATGTTGAACTGCTGCTGCAATTCGCGGATTTTTTCCCGCATGCTGCGCCGCAGATTGGCGTCCAGATTACTCAGCGGCTCATCGAACAGCAGCACTTTGGGTTTGAGAATCAACGCGCGTGCCAACGCGACACGCTGCTGCTGGCCGCCGGAGATCTGATCGACATAGCGATCGGCAAAGCCTTCCAAATCCACCAGTGCCAGCGCTTCGTTGACCCGATCGCGGATCTCACTTTTGGGCCGGCCGAGCATCTTCAGGCCGTAGCCAATATTCTCCCCCAGTGACATGTGGGGGAACAATGCATAGGACTGAAACACCATACAGATATCACGCTGCTGGATGGAGCGATCGGTCACGTCTTCGCCGTCGATATAGATGCGGCCTTCACTGGGTTTTTCCAGTCCGGCCACCAGCCGTAGCACGGTAGTTTTGCCGCAGCCGGACGGGCCGAGCAGTGTCACCATATGACCCTGAGGGATCGCCAGATCGAGATTTTCCAGCACCGTGTTGGTGCCAAAGCGTTTCGTCACGCCTTTGAGCTCAACGAAGTTTTTACGCGGTGCCTGCTCCGCTTCAGCGGTGGCGTGTTGGGTTAATACAGTATTCACGATAGTCACCTTCTGATTATTGTGCGTTTTTGGCTTTGGAGCGGGCGGTACGAGATTCGCCAACCAAATAGTCAAACAGGAAAATGATCGCCAGCATCACCACGATCAGGATAGAGCCGTAGGCGATAGCCACCCCGTATTCGCCGTCCTCGACGCGGTTCAGAATATAGGCGGTGGCGACGCGCGTGTCCGGTGTCACCAGGAACACGATGGCACTGACGGTGGTGATGGCGCGCACAAAGCTGTAGATCAACGCGGAAAGAATGGCCGGACGCAGCAGCGGCAGTAAAATGTAGACGATAGTGCGCATTGCCCCAGCGCGCAGGCTGAGTGACGCTTCGTCCAGCGATTTATCCAACTGGCCCAACCCGGCGATACCGGCGCGAATCCCCACCGGTACGTTGCGCATCACCATAGAGATGATGACGATGGCAGCGGTGCCTGTCAGATAAATGGGCGCGCTGTTGAACGCCAGAATATAAGAGATACCCGCCACGGTGCCCGGTACGGCAAAACAGAGCATGGTGGTGAACTCGATGGTTTTTTTGCCGCGGAACTGCTGGCGCACCACGATATACGCAATCAACAGGCCAAACAGCGCAGTGATAGGCGCGGCGATCCCAGCGTAGAGCAGCGTATCGAGCAGGGAAGGCCAGGCACCGTCGCTAAAGCCTTGCCCGAACAGGGTAATAAAGTTTTGCAGTGTCAGCGTGTAATCCACGCCCCAGTTAACGGTGAAGCTTCCGTAGAAAATGCTGCCATACAGCAGACCGTTAAACGCTACCCAGGCAATGAGGATAAAGGTGACACCCCACACCATCAGGCGCGGCAGCGGTTGCACATCGCCCCGGCTGAACTTGCCAGAAATGGTGACGTAAGAACGTTTCCCTATCCACAGGTATTGGATACAAAATACCACCAGCGAGAACACCAGCAGAATCACGCCCAGTGTACTGGCGGCCTGATAATCCAACTGTGCGCCGGTGATGTAGAAGTAAATCTGCGTCGCCAGCACGTCGAAGTTGCCCCCCAGCACCAGTGGGTTACTGAAATCGGCCAGAGACTGCACGATGACGATCAGGAAAGCGTTTGCCAGTGCCGGTTTCAGCAAGGGTAGGAAGATGCGGTTGAAGGTCTGATAGCGATTGGCACGCAGCGTATAGGACGCTTCTTCCAGCGACGGATGAATGCTCTTTATTGCCCCGTCGAGGATCATAAAGGCCATCGGGGTAAAGGCCAGCACCTGTGCAATCCATATGCCGGTGAAGCCGTATAGCCAGTTGGTGTTGGTCAGGCCGAACCAGGACACCATCAGCTCAGTCACATAGCCGGAACGGCCCATCATCAGCGTTACGCCCAACCCGACGATAAATGGCGGCGTGACAATCGGTAGAATGGAAAATACACGCCCGACAATGGCGGTACGCTTGGCAATACGCGAGGTATAAATCGCCAGCACTAGCCCAAAGAAGGTACAACCAAAGCCAACGGCCATGGCGAGCATGAAGGAGTTCCAGATCACCCGGAGAATATGTGATTGCCCTAACACCGTCATAAAACCCAACGGCACGAATTCCCCTGCGCTGTTGGTAAACATCGGAATAAAAATGGCAATGCTGGGATAGAGAATAAAGATACCGATCAGCACAATGATGGTTATCAGTGAGCCGATGACGAAGCGATCGCCGCCCAGCCATTCAAGGCGCGCCATCGCCAGCGTCATGATGGCGCCTAATGCGATAAAGATCCCGATGGTGGCATAGCCCATGCCCTGCCCAACCACGGTCGCGCTGAGCAGCATAAACAGCATGCAAAACAGGGCATAGCCAGCATCAAACAGGTGACGACCTCGCTGTTTACGCGAAGCGGGGGCGCGAGGACGCAGTAACAGCGCGCAGGGTAACAGCAGCCACAACAGGCTGATGTTGATGCCAGACCAGCCGTAAGCGTGCAGCACTTCTTCCCGGGTGGCACCGAACAGACCGTAATCCAAGCTCCAGGCGGGCATCAGCACGAACGAGAGTGGGATAACGGCGAGCCAGAGAAAGATGGCGTCCAGTGCCTGCGGACGTTGAGCCGAGGCGAGTGAGTGAGACATGGATTTCCCTCTGAGTTGACCAAGAGTCACAATAATGATGGGGTAGCCCCGGCTTATGCCGGGGCGGTGGGCTTATTTACCCATCTTGACTTCATTCACCCATTTGGTGATGAGAGCTTTACGCACATCTTCCGCGCCGTATTTATCCATGTCGTAATTGATCAATTTCAGCTCTTCGAGCTTAAGCGACAGCGGTGATGCTTCGGCCTTGGTGTTAGTCAGGATCTGATAGGACTGGCCCTTCTGCCAGGAAAGCTCTTGGGCTTCTTTTGACAACGTCCAATCAACAAACAGTTTGGCATTTTCCAGGTTGCGCGCATTTTTCAGGATGCTGACGCCGCCCACTTCATAGCCGGTACCTTCACACGGTGATACCAGTTGCAGCGGTGCGCCATTCTCTTTTTCCTGGGAATAATCGTGCAGGAAGCCGATGCCGATAGCGCTTTCACCACGAGCGGCGTTACGTGCCGGGGCAATACCTGATTTGGTGTATTGCGACACGTTGGCATTGAGTTTTTTCAGGTAATCAAACGCCTGATCTTCACCCCACAGCTGCGAAAAAGTAGCCAGTGCGGTGTAGGCGGTGCCAGAACTTTGTGGGTCGGCAATCTGGATTTCCCCTTTGTAGATAGGGTTGATGAGATCTTTCCAGCATTGCGGTACTGGCAGGTTTTTCTCTTTCAAGCGTTCGGTGTTGACGCCAAAGCCGAGAATCCCGATGTAGACCGCAGAGGAGTAATTGCCTTTGCGTTTCGCCGGATCGCGGAACTGCGGCATGATATTCGCCAGTTCAGGGGAGACATAAGGCTGCAGCAGATCCATTTCACCGGCCTGTGACTGCGGATCGAGCGTGCCGCCGTACCATACATCGGCTTGCGGGTTACGTTTTTCCGCTTCTACCTTTGCCAGCGTACTGCCTGAACCGTTGCGGATGAAGGAGGTCTGTACGTCATATTTCTCACCAAACGCTTTGGTTTCTGCTTCGCAAAACGCATTGGTGGCACTGCAATACACCACGAGGCGGCCTTTGGCTTGTGCTGCACTGGACAGCGTGGCCGCTGCGATCCCGGTAACGATAAGGGCAGAGAGAAGAGAAAGTTTCATAATGCTTCCTTATTATCAATGGTAAAAGCGTCAGGGCGGGCCTGAAGCGTTTGGCCCCCGAGACGGATGCATTTGCGAACGGCTGGTGCCCGCCATCATTAACGGCATCAGCAACAGCCCGACACAGGCTGCCGCCAGTGTCAGTAAGGCAAAGAAGCCGGACCAGCCGTAGAATTGCATCCACTGTGCCAGCGGCCATCCTGCCAATGCGGCCCCAAGATAAGCGAACAAGCCAAGAAATCCGGTAACGGTTCCTGCGGCTTCCTTATGGGCGTACTCCGTGGCCGCCAGACCAATAAGCATCTGAGGGCCAAAAACAAAAAAACCGATACTGAAAAAATTCACCGCCAGCAGCGCGTAATGGTGAATAGGCACCAGCCAGATGGCGGTTACGCTGAGAAATAATCCCAGCGAGAACAGCAAAATCATCGGTGCACGCTGGCCGCGAAACAGCAGGTCCGAGCCCCATCCGGCAAACAGTGCGCCGAACAATCCCCCCAATTCGAACAGCATCACCGTGGCGTTGGCGCTGAGGAGCTGAACACCGTGACTTTCTGTCAGCCACAAATTGCCCCAGTCATTCAGTGCGATGCGAATCAGGTACACCAGCACATAAGAGAGCGCGAGGATCCAGATAATGCCGTTACGCAAAATGGTGCGGTTCAGCATGTGCCCCAAACTCATGGGCGGACTCTGTTGCTCTTGTCGTAACTCCAGCGGATCGCGCCGCCATTGCCCCACGGTGGGCAACCCTTCTTCCCGTGGCGTACCGCACAGTTGGCGGCAAAGCAGGCCACCCAATACAATGGCTATTGCGCCCGGTATCAGCAGTGCGGCTTGCCACCCCTGGCTGGCTGCCAGTACGCCAGAGAGCAGAGGGACCGCAGCACCACCAATATTGATCGAGGTGTTCCAGCATCCCCACCACAATCCGCGTTCATTGCGTGAATACCAGTGGGTCAGTAGCCTGGCACACGGCGGCCACCCCCATCCCTGAAAGAACCCGTTTAGCGTCCAGACTAGCAACAGGGCGGGCAGAGAGGCACTGAACGCAAAAGCGATATTCAGTACGCCGGTCATCAGCAGGCCGACACCCATAAACCAGCGTGCGCCTATGCGGTCATGCACCATACCGGACACAAATTTTGAACCGCCATACGCCAGATAAAACAACGTACCGAGCAGACCGATATCCGCTTTATCCAGTCCCAGCTCCACCTGCATGACGGGCATGGCGAAGGTGACGCTGCGCCGGGTGAGATAAAACGCGGCGTAACCCACCACCATGGAAATCAGCAAACGTCCGCGCCAGTAGCGGTATTGCGCGGTGATACTGATTGGGTCTGCGCTCATGAGGTTCTCCAGCGGTTGATGGGAGTGTAGGAAAGCCATGCTGTCAGTGGATGAGATAAGGTAGTAACCCGATAGGAATTATTCCTAGTTCAAGTCACCTTTAAGGCAAATTTGTGGGCAACTTAACAATTATGCGTGTTCCTTTACGTCGTTGTAACATCCATTCGCCGCCCAGCGCATGCACGCGTTCTTCAATGCCACGTAAGCCGAAGCCTTCCTGTACCTGTTCCGGTATGCCAATACCGTTGTCTTTGACTTCCAACATCAGCATGCCGGGCAGTGGTGTCAAACGAACGCGCACCCGGCGCGCATTGGCATGTTTGCTGATGTTATTGAGCAGTTCCTGCACCAACCGATAAAGGGTAAACACCACGGTATCGTCCGTTGGCGGCTGCGGCAGGCGATAATCGAGCCGGAAATCGATGCCGCGTTGCGCAAAAGCAAACTCATCAGCCAGATGGTGCAGTGCTTTTTCCAATGACATCTCGTTTAGCACTGGTGGGCGCAACTGACGTAGCAGTTGGCGTGTGGTGTGGTGCACGCGTTGGGCCAGTTGGGTAATTTGTGCGGCGGCCTGTGTGGTCAGCAACGGTTCCGGTCGGCGGGTGATCATCGCCGCTTGTATCTGAATGGCCGTGATGTTTTGCCCAATGTCATCATGCAACTCGCGCGCGATGTCCTTGCGAATCTCTTCTTCGGTGGAGACCAAACGCTGCATCAACTGACGCCGTTTGTTCAGCTCTTGCTCCAGACGTTGGCGATAGCGGTTCAGGCGCTGGGCAAGCTGCTGTTGGCGGCTGATGGCGATACCCAGACCAATACCGAGCAGCGCCTGCGTGGAGAGAAACAGTTCCAGTTCGATAATGTCATGAAACGCGCCGCTCATCTGGCGAGTGATAGTAATCAGTAAACTACCCAGTATTGCTGCCAGCACCCCGCCTTGCCAGCCAAAGGCATAGGCCATCACAACGTTAGGCAAAAACACCACAATCAACAGTAAGCGCTCGACATCCGGCGACAACGAAATTTGCACGCCCACCGCCAGTGAGAAAAACAGCGAACACCAGACCAATAGCGAGGTACGTAACGGTGGGTTGGAGAGGTTTTGCGCCAACAGATTTTGCAAGTGTTGCTGCTTGAGATACTCATAGATCAGATAGATAAACGGAATCAGCAGCACGCCGCCGGTCAGGCTTGCCAGCAACGTATGGGTCAGCGGCGAAGGCAAACCGGCACCCGGCAGCGCCATTTGCAACAGGCTGTTGAGAGAAACCGCGATCAGCAGCAGTAAGAGCCGCTGCCAGTACAACGTGTAGCGATGCCATTGGCTGTGGGTCAGCCAGGCGGGCAGCAGGCTGACCCACACCGATGCCAGAATGACCCACTGGGTTTGCAGTTGCTGTGTGTGCAGCCAGAACAGCAGGGCGGTTTCTACCCCGATGATCACGGGCCAGTAACGGCGTGTTAGTAGAATCAGCAACGCCAGACGTAGCCCCTGGGGCAATAACAATGCCGCCTGCTGACCGTTATCATTGAGGTAGAAGCTGATGGTCCACAGCGCCAGCCAGCTCAAGCCATAAAACAGCGCCAGAAACAGCATCAATCCACAGCGCCGTAGTGCAGACATGGCAGTATTACGCTTTATTGATCAGGTGGTGTTGCAAGGCGAAGTGCACCAGCTCAATGGTGGATTCGCATTGCAGCTTGCCAAGCACGTTAGCGCGGTGCACGTGCACGGTTTTATGGCTCAGCGCCAGGCGCTCGGCAATGGCTTTGACGCTCACCCCCGCCACCAGCAGATCGAACACCTCGCGCTCACGCGGTGTTAATTCATGCAACGCATCTGATTTTTGCGGCGGATGGCGCAAGGCGCGCATCGCATCGGCGCACAGATAAGTGCCGCCTGCGTGCACTGCGCGTAGCGCCTGCACCAGTTCTTCCGGGCCACAGCGTTTGGTGAGATAACCGCGCGCGCCCGCATCCAGCGCGCTTTGCACAAACGCGGAGGTGTCATAAATGCTGAGGATAATGGCGCGAAAATCCGGGCGTTTTTGTCGCAAACGCGCCAGCAGGTTCAGCCCGCTTTCATCGGGCATATCAATATCCATCACCGCCACATCGATATTCATGCGCAACAGTGACGACCAAGCGCTGGCGGCCGAGGCATATTGCCCGACCACCTGCATATCAGGCTCGAGTGAAAGCAATTGGGCAAAACCGGAACGTACCACGACGTGGTCGTCAATCAGGGCTACATTAATCATGTTGTTGCAACAGTCATGAAAACTTTCTGCATCATGCGCAGGAAAACACTGTTACAGCAACCAGCAATCGATAAATTGTCGGAGGGTTAACACTATTTGCTGGGCTTGGGGTTAGCAGCCGCATAGCGAAGGGCGTTCTGCCTGCCCCTGACTGCCTTCTGTGGGGTAGCCATCCCGTTTCCACCAGTCCAGTCCGCCAATCAGTTCTTTGACTTCAAACCCCAGCATTAACAACTTAAGCGCGGTCTGTGTCGAACCATTGCAGCCAATACCGTCGCAGTAGCAAATATAGAGTGCCGATTTGTCCAATGCCGTGGTGGTGTCAAACGAGAGTGAACGATGAGGCAGATTGATGGCATCGGGAATATGTTCGATCTGATAATAACTGTGTTGCCGACCATCAACCACCACCAGGTTCCTGCCTTGCTGGCGCGCTGCGTGCAGATCGGCGGCGTCAATTTCGAACGTCAATTTTTGCTGGTAGTAGTTAATTTGCGCAGTGATAGACATGGTTTTCCCCTTTTATGACGTGATGTAGCACAACGAGCGCAGATAGGCGCCCTTGCCATAGGGGGAAAATAGCAGGTCTGTTAATGCGGTAAATTCAATTGTTTTTCAGTCATATGAAGTTTTTTTTGAGGACGCTTGCCAACGTCTTCACGGCGATCTCCAGTTCATAGGGCGTATGGGCGGCGAATCCCATCAGAAAGCCGGTGCGGTGTTGATGCAAGGCGGAGAGCGTCGAGAGCCCGAGCAGGTCAACACCCGCCTGGCGAGCGCATTCAACGGCCTCTCGTTCGGGGATAGCGCGGATAAACACGCAGGGCATCTGCATGCCGCCGCTGGGCACCAAGGGCTCCACAACATCCACCAGGTGCTGTCGCACCAGCCGCGCCAACACATCGCGACGCTCGGCATACAGCAGGCGCATAGTGCGGACATGGGCACCAAAGTGGCCATCTTCGATAAAGCGCGCCAGAGTGAGTTGGGGGATGGGGGCGCTGTGGCCGTCCAGCAGGGTGCGGGCCACGGTCATGGGAGCCACCAGTGACGGCGGCAACACCATGTAGCCGATACGCAGGCCGGGAAACAGGGATTTGGTGAAGGTGCCTATGTAGATCGTGCGTTCGTGCAGGTCCAGCCCTTGTACGCAGGCGGTAGGTTTGCCCGCATAGTGGAACTCGCTGTCGTAATCGTCTTCGATGATCCAGCTCTGGCGCTGTCTGGCCCACTCAATGACGGCCAGCCGTCTGTCCAGAGACAGCGTTGCACCGGAAGGAAACTGGTGTGACGGCGTCAGGAACACTGCTCTGGGCGAGATGTCTGACGCGGCAGCGGCGCTAAACAGCTGGTCCACTCTTACGCCATCGGCATCCAGTGGTACGGGTACGCTGATGAGGCCCGCCGCATCGAACGCTTTGCGTGCGCCGTGATAAGCCGGGTCCTCGAGAAGAATTTTGTCGCCCACATCGAGCAAGACTTGGGCACACAGCGTCAATGCCTGCTGGGAACTGGTCAGTATCAGCACCCGCTCGGGCGTTGCACGCGCGCCGCGCTCCAGATTAACGTGATTGGCAATCGCCCGACGCAGAGGCTCCATGCCTTGCGGTGGGCTGTGCAGCAATGCCCGCGTGCCATATTCTTTCAACACCTGCCGTTCCAGCCGCTCCCAGACGGCGAGTGGGAAACTGCGCGTTTCCGGCACGCCCGGAGCAAAAGGGCGAGAGATAAGAAAATCGCGCACGCCGCCGCCCTGAAACATGGTGCTACCACGCTGGCTCAGGCGCGGCGTCTCGCTATCCGCCTGCGCGCGCCGAGGTTTACCGCGACCCGGCAAACGCCGTGTCCGTTCAGAGACAAAACTGCCACTGCCCACACGCCGCTCAATAAAACCCTCCGCGTGTAACTGCCCGTAGGCCGATTCGATGGTGTCGCGGGAAACGCCCAGCGATGTCGCTAACGCGCGCGATGCGGGTAATGGCTTGCCCACATCTAAAACGCCATCAAGGATCAACTGGCGTACTGCCCGCTGTATGCGCACGTGCAGCGGCAGGGCGCGCTGTGCCGGATCGCTGATCCAGGCTTTGACCGACTCAAGCTGAGCATGTTTGAACAATTGGTCTGCATCTCTTTGGCTAATTGGTGGGGTGATCCGTGCCATTTTAGCGCTATAAATACTGGGTACAACCGCTACGCGCTACAACCCGTTTGTTCCCTTTTTCAGGAGTTAACGTCAGGTCATGTCATCTTCTACTTCACACGCATCGCTGCCTGAGAGCACGCAGACCCATCACGATCGCCACGGCCTTTATCCTGAAGCCACGAGCGTTGAGGATTTCCGACACAATCTGGCGGCGGTGCAGACGCGCATTGCTGCTGCCTGCCAGCGCGTGGGGCGCGATCCTGCCACGGTGCGCCTGCTGCCAGTCAGCAAGACCAAACCCGAGAGCAACCTGCGACTGGCGTATGCGGCGGGGTGCCGCATGCTGGGTGAAAACAAGGTGCAGGAGGCGTTGGGCAAGTGGGAGGCCATGCAGGATCTGAGCGATTTGCACTGGTCGGTCATCGGCCATTTGCAAACCAATAAGGCTCGGCTGGTGGCGCGTTTCGCCACCGAATTTCAGGCGTTGGACAGCCTGAAACTCGCCGAAGCGCTGGATCGCCGTTTGCAACATGAAGGACGCTCGCTGGATGTGTTTGTGCAAGTTAACACCTCCGGTGAAGCGAGCAAATATGGCCTTGCGCCCGAGGATGTACCGGCATTTATTCAGGCACTGCCTGCGTTCACGGCATTACGGGTGCGTGGATTGATGACGCTGGCGCGCTTTTCCAGTGAGGCGGAGCGTGTACGCGAATGCTTTGTGCTGTTGCGCACCCTGCGCGACCGCTTGCGGCAGAGCGCTCCCGCAACGATTGCGCTGGATGCGTTATCGATGGGGATGTCGGGCGATTTTGAGATAGCGATCGAAGAGGGGGCTACCGTAGTGCGCGTTGGACAGGCCATCTTCGGTGCGCGCGCGCTGCCTGACAGCCATTTTTGGCCCGGAGAAGCATTGCAATAATACCGGTCTGCCATTGATGCATTGAACACCACTATTTTAATTGAGAGGACCTTGCCATGTATGACGCTTCCCTTACCCTGACCGATGTCGATCCTGAACTGGCGGATGCCATCCTGAATGAAGAACGTCGTCAGGAAGAACACGTCGAACTGATTGCTTCTGAGAACTACGCCAGCCCGTTGGTGATGGCTATCCAAAATTCGGTGTTCACCAACAAATACGCCGAAGGTTACCCAGGCAAGCGCTATTACAGCGGCTGCGAGTTTGTTGATGTGGCGGAGCGGTTAGCCATCGAGCGCGCCAAAGCACTGTTCGACTGCGATTATGCCAATGTGCAGCCCCATGCGGGCGCTCAAGCGAATGCGGCGGTGTTTCTGGCACTCATCAACCCCGGTGATACCGTCATGGGCATGAACCTGGCGCAGGGGGGGCACCTGACACACGGCAATCCGTCCAACTTCTCGGGCCGCCACTACAAGATTGTGCCCTATGGGCTCGATCCCGCGACCGGGCTTATCGACTATGACGAGATGGAGCGCATTGCGCTGGAAACCCGTCCGAAAATGTTGATCGGCGGTTTTTCTGCCTATTCGCGCCACAAAGACTGGGCACGGATGCGCGCTATCGCCGATAAAGTCGGCGCGGTGTTTTGGGTGGATATGGCGCACGTTGCCGGTCTGGTCGCGGCGGGGGAATACCCCAATCCATTACCCTATGCTCACGTCGTCACCAGTACCACCCATAAAACCCTGCGCGGTCCGCGCGGTGGCATCATCCTTGCCAAAGGGCAGAGTGAGGATTTTTACAAGAAGCTCAATGCTGCCGTATTCCCCGGCATTCAGGGCGGGCCGTTGATGCACGTGATCGCTGCCAAGGCTTTGGCGTTCAAGGAGGCGCTACGCCCTGAGTTTACCGCCTACCAGCGCCAGGTGGTGACCAATGCCCGTGCCATGGCGGCGGTGGTGCAGCAGCGTGGCTACAAGATTGTCTCGGGCGGCACGGATAACCATCTGATGCTGATAGACCTTTCCGATCGTGCTTACACCGGCAAAGAGGCCGATGCGGCGCTGGGTGATGCGTATATCACCGTGAATAAAAACTCCGTGCCGAACGATCCCCGTTCGCCGTTTGTCACCTCCGGGCTGCGCATTGGCACACCGGCAGTGACCACGCGCGGTTTTGGCGTCACCGAATGCGAGCAACTGGCCGGCTGGCTGTGCGATGTGCTGGATGCGTTGGAACACGACGAAAGCATGCAGAGGACGGTGCGCGATCGGGTGCGTAAGCAGGTGGTGGATCTGTGCTGTTGCCATCCGGTGTACCGATAGTCGCTGTACACCGTGCGCTGCGTTGAAAAGGATAACGGCGGCTGCTATAACGGGAGCATCAAGGCAGCCGGGTGGCGTATGGACAGCAAAGTACTGAAGCACTTTTTAAAAATCGTCCAGTTAGGTTCGCTGACGGCGGCGGCGGATGACGCTTGTCTGACGGTTCAGGCGCTGGCGGCGCAAATCAAAAAACTGGAACAGCAGATGGGGCTTCGGTTGCTCAACCGTACCAACAAGGGTGTGTCGCTGACCCCGGAGGGTCAGCAGATGCTGCCAGAAATCACGGCAATGGTCAGAACGGCTGAGCAACTGCAACGCAAGGTGGATCAACTGCGCCAGCATGCGCCCACCACGCTGCATATTGCGCTGAACAGCACGTTTTCACTGGATATTAACCACTGCATCATGAATTTTATGATGGATACGCTGCACGGTTACCGCATCATATTCAGCAGTTCTGAATCGCCGGAAAACCTGACCAAGCTGGCCAGTGGCGATGCCGATATGGCGGTGGTGATCGGTTGTCCGGCGCACTGTGATGACCCCATGTACCTGATTGACGCGCTGAAGGTGCCGATCGTGGCCGCGATGGCGCCGGGCACCCTGCTTGCACAGGCACCATTGATTAAACCGGTGGCAGAGTGCGCTTATTCCCGTGTGTTCGATCGCTTTGTTGCTCTGCATCAGCCGTGGGTGCAGGGGAAAGCGGTTTACGATTCCGGCAGTGAACAAGTCAGTATGTCATTAATGAAAAGTAGGGGCGGCGTGGGTATGGTGTCGCAAGCGATCGCTGATGCGCACCACCTGACGGTAGTACCGGATTTCAGGGATGCGCTGGATGTGTATCTGGTGATGAAAAACCCCTTACTCTCTGAGCAAGATATCGCGGCGCTCAATATGTTGCTCGCGTTGCCGACGGCAAACGTACCGCCGGCATTGGCATGGGGTTAGAACGTCACATTAATTTTTCCCCAGAAGGTTCTTCCCGGCTCATTCACGGTGGTATTGGAGGAGTAGCCAAAGCTGCTGTTACCTGCCAGATTCAGGTGCTCGCTGTAGGCGGTATTAAACAGGTTATCGACGCCTGCGCTGACTTTCACCTGCTCGGTCACTTTATACGTCAGATTGGCAGAGAAGATGGCGAAACCGCTGCTGCTGCCAAAATCTTTACCGACCACGTTGCCTTCATTAACCGCTAACCGATTCTGGCTGCTGACCAGCCGCAGCAAGCCACCGCTGCTCCAGTTGCCAGATTCCCAGGAGAGCCCTAAGCGCGTTTCCAGCGGCGGAATTTGCGGCAGTGGTCGACCGTTTGAACGGTTTTCGGCCCAGGAATACGCCAGGCTGGCATCGGTTTTCCAATGATCGGTCAACTGATAGCTCAAGCCAGTTTCACCGCCCATGGTGAGTGCATTGACGTTATCCGCCTGGCTTATGCGGGCATTGTTGGCATCGTAGCGAAACAGAATAAAATCATTCACCCGTCCTATATAGGCCGATACCCAGCTTGTCAATCGCTCACCTTTGTATTGTGCGCCGATATCCAGCTGGGTGGTTTTCTCCGTTTTCAGGTTATCGAATGCGCTGGCGCTACCTCCCGGCCCGTAAGTGGGTGAAAACAGCTCCCAGTAATCGGGGAAACGCGTGGTGTAGCCTACCCCGGCATAAACCATCACCGGCAGCGAGGCGACGGAATGCTCTACGCGCAGGAAGCCCGCAGGCAGCGTGGCGCTGCGGCTGGGGTGTTCTGCTATGGTGAAGTTATCGACCTGCGCGCGATCCAGTCGGGTACCGACAATAACCTTGTTTTGTGCGCTGGCCTCCCAGGTCAGTTCACCGAACAGGCCGTAATTGTGGAAACGGGCATCTTTATCCCAACGGCCGTTGTCCAAACTGCGGTGGGTATTCAACTGGGTATCGACACCCGTTTGAAGTTGGTAATCCTGCCACAGCCAGGTGGTCATCATCCTGCCGCCGACGGTGCGGCGATCCAGACGCATTGCCATCGGCATCGACATCCCCATGCCACCCATTGACATACTGCTCGGCGTGCGCAAACTGAAGTTATCCATCACGTGGTCGGCATAGTTGTAATAGGCACTGGCTTCGAACTTGTCGAGCAGGGTGCCAATGTTGCTCTTTTCAAAACGCAGACCCAGGCTTTCGCGCTTAAACTGCGAGCCATCCATGCCGCGCCCCGCGTAGCGCGCTTCGCCATCGCCCTTGCCGGCGGAGAGTTCCAGCAGGGTATCTTTATCCGGTGTCCATCCCAGTGCGATATCGCTGTTCCACTTATCCCACTTTGAGGGCACGCGGCGGTTGTCACCGTCCTTGTAGTCATTAGCGCGGGATTTATTGCCGGTCAGTCGCAGATACCCCTGTTCGTTGCCGACGCTGATATCGGCATTTTGATCCCAGCGGCGATTGGAGGCCGCCAGCAGGCTGACATTTCCTTTGACGCCCGCCTGCGTGAACTGGGGCGGTAACCGCTCGAAGCGCAGCGTGCCCGCAGAGTTACCCGGCCCCCACAACACGCTCTGTGGCCCCTTGATGAGTGTGAGTACATCGTAACTTTCCGGCGAAATATAAGAGCTGGGTGCGTCCATACGCGCCGGGCAGGCACCGAGCATTTCGCCATCGTTGGTGAGCAGCCGCAAACGCGATCCGAACATACCGCGAAACACCGGATCTCCGTTGGTACCGCCATTGCGAATTTGACTAAAGCCGGGGATGGTTTTCAGATAATCTGACCCATCGCTGGCGGGGACGGGTTGGCGCGGCGTTTTGGGGGAGGTCACTATGGTTAACGGCGAATAGACCGGAGCCGTCACCGTCATGACATCTCCTTCATCATGGTGGTGTGTGCTTTCTTCGCTGGCCGTGGCCTGAAGTGGTAAGGTGCAAAACACCGCCAGTGATGTGGTTAACATTTTAGTTTTGTTCATTATTTTCACCTGTATTCGATCGTGCGTATGACAAACGCCACGATCGGGAGCCACCTGATCCCGGTGGATAAAAAAGATATGCCGTTGCGAAAAGGCGGATGCGCCTTTCGAACGCGATGAAATCTCCCCATCCCATAAGCGCGAGCGTTACGGGCATGACGTGTCCACGGTGTTACTCCGATAACCGGTTACTGTGGAAAAGGAAATTTATGCTGTGGGCGACAGATGAAAGCGTGGCGGCGCACGCGGAAGATGCGTGGCATCAAGCGGAGGGCAACGTGGCGGTAAAACGCGGGGTAGCGGCGGTGCCCGAGCTAGCAGGACCATCAGCCACACCATAGGGATAAAGATCCCGACGATAAAGGGCACGTGCACCAGCAATTCACAGTAGCCGCAGGCGAATCCTTCTTCCTGCATCATGGCGGCGTGATGATGTGCCGCAGGCGTTGCACTGTGATGATTCATTGCCATTTGGTGCGTTTGCGGTAACGGCATCCGCTCGGCGCGCCCCTTTGATATCACCGGAGCGACAAACAGCAGCAGCACTGCCAGTAATGCCAGGCAGGCTGCGCTTTTTTGTGCCGTTGCGTGTGAAACCATCATTGGAGCCAGAGAAACCAGAGTGGGAAAAGAGGCGTAGTTTATCGCAGGAACAGTGATGAGAATGAGAAATATTATCTCATATTATCGATTTCTTGCTTTATGTCATACTGGGTTGAGCCTTGCTGTATCAGACAGAGCCTTCCTTGCCGGCCATAGTGAAATTAGGGTCATGGGTGTATGATTTTAACCGTTGGATCTCAGGAGGCTAATGTGAGTTCGGATATTGCGCCACGCGGTAGAGGTCGGCCGCCAAAAACGGATGCGAGCTATAAAGGCACGCGCGACGTGCTGATTCGCAGCGGGTTGGCATTGCTGACGCAAAACGGCTTTCTCTCCACCGGCATTGATGCCATCGTGAAAAACGGTGGTGTTCCCAAGGGTTCTTTTTATTACTATTTTGAAAATAAAGAGGATTACGGGCGAACGGTGCTTGCGTCCTATGACAGCTTCTTTCAACACAAGCTGAATAAATTTCTCTCGGATACCTCCGCGACGCCAATGAAACGGCTCAGCCATTTTGTGGCAGATGCAGGCCGAGGCATGCAGAAATATGCCTTCACCCGGGGTTGTCTGGTGGGCAATTTGATGCAGGAAACGCCGGGATTGCCTGATGCGTTCCGAGGACAGTTGCAGCAGATTCTCAAAGCGTGGCAAGGGCTGGTGGAAGCCTGCTTGCGTGCTGCACTGATCGCAGGTGAAATCCGTACTGCCACGTCACCCGAACAGTTGGCGGAGATGTTCTGGAGCGGGTGGGAAGGCGCGGTGATGAGAGCCAAGCTATACCAATCCGCACAACCGCTGAATGAATTCTGGCACTTCTTTTCCCATGCCCTCGATTATCACTCGGATGATGAAATATCGTGCTGACAGCAGCGTACTTTTCACCGCCGTGAAATTGATAAATAACAAACTTTTTTCACTCTTCAATACGGGTCGCTACGCTTTGCTTGAAACGTCATGTGATGACAGTTACCGTGGTATTAATTTATAGACGATCGGTCAATAATTAATTGGGTGAATTTTACGGCTGCGTTCCCCGCGAGGAGAACGATACGGAGACGAGGTTTACATGTTCAATGCAATCGTGATCGACAAGGTTGAAGGTCATTATCATGCGGCGCTGGTGGCACAAGAGGAAAGTGCATTGCCGGAAGGTGACGTGACTGTCGCCATCGACTACTCCTCCATCAATTACAAGGATGCGCTCGCTATCACGGGGCGCGGTCCTATCGTTCGTAAATTTCCGATGGTGCCCGGTATCGATTTTGCTGGCACAGTAACAGAAAGCCTTAACCCAGCGTACAAAGCCGGTGACAAGGTGCTGTTGACCGGATGGGGCGTTGGGGAAAAACACTGGGGCGGCTTGGCGGGTAAAGCGCGGGTGAGCGCTGAGTGGTTGGCACCATTACCACAGGGTTCAGACGCCCGACATGTGATGGCGATGGGTACCGCTGGGTTTACCGCGATGCTCTGCGTTGAAGCCGTGTTAAACCACGGGGTGAAACCAGAGGACGGCCCGGTACTGGTAACCGGTGCCAGCGGTGGCGTAGGCAGCTGTGCGGCGCTTATTTTGGCCCAGTTGGGATATCAGGTGGTGGCTTCCACAGGGCGTCCGGCAGAGGCTGACTGGCTGCGCAATGACGTCGGGGTGAGTGAGGTTATCGATCGTGCTGAACTGAGTGCACCGGGTAAACCGCTGCAAAAAGAGCGCTGGGCGGCAGCGGTGGATACCGTGGGCAGCCATACGCTGGCTAACGTTTGCGCCAGCATTCAGTACGGCGGCATTGTGGCTGCCTGTGGCATGGCGCAAGGGTTGGATCTCCCGGCAAGCGTTGCGCCGTTTATCTTGCGCAATGTGACCTTGCAAGGGATCGATAGCGTGATGGTCAGTACGGAAAAACGTCCGGCACTGTGGGAAAAAGCCTGCAAATACCTGCCGATGGCAAAACTGGCTGCGTTAACGACGGAGTACCCGTTGACGCAGGCCATTGATGTTGCCGGAGCCTTATTGGCGGGCAAGGTGCGCGGCCGTGCCGTGATTAAGTGCTGATAGCTTGATATGGCTGGCCCGCTTGATGATCGGGAGGGCCAGATACCTTGGTTTACGCCCTGCCGGGGTTACTGTTTTGGCAGCGGTGGCGAAGGCAATGGCATACCCTGTTCGCTACTCGCTCCTCCACCTTGCTCTGCTGCATAGCTGTTGAGATTAAACTGTCGGATAGCACTGAGCCGCTGTTCTAACCTCTCCATGTCTAATTTGATCCTGAAGGCTGTTATCTTTTTCAACCTGTGCACTATTTCCCTGTTTTTATCTTGCTCAGTGAGCGGTGACGATGCAGGCGGCTTTATTGCCTCATCTGTTTTGATTTTCTTACTTGTTGTTGCTTCATCACTTATATTATCCAGCATGTGTTTAACTGCGTTTTTAGCATGCGTCGATGCCTCTTTATTTATCTGATGTAATAAATTCATTGCTTGGTCTGGCGTTTTTACTGTTGCTTGATAGGCGTCACTGTTTCGGTGGTCTATACCAGGGCTGTTGAATGTAATATCGAGCATTTTTTTTGTAAAATCACCGACGAATACTGCTTTTTTTATTAATGAATTTAGCTGCTCGAAAAAAAACATGCTTGCTGATAGGTAATTGCCGCATCGTCACGTTGAGGGTGCTTTCTTCTTGGTTATACTCTTTTTCTGTAATGATGAATTTTATATCAGGGAGGAATAGAAATTCATTTTCGTTATCATTTATAATTTCTGATAAAAATACACCGGAGTAAGGTGTGATTTCCTCTATCGTATAAAGTACATTTATTTCTCCCTGCTTTAGTGCATCTTTATCACCGAGGAAGGATTCAGCAACGTCTTGATCGTCGGAAGTACTGAGAAACTGGGGTGAGGAAAAAACGTCACCTTCTTCAATATTATGAAAATATTCACTTTTTCTTACTTCCCCCCTGAATAAAGGAACGGCATTGCTGAAACTCTCATCATCATCGGCTTGCTTCATGGCCAAGTGGTGTAGGGTTAATGCCAGTTGGTCAATATGCGGCGGTCTGGGGGCTCCTGGTGGAAGAGCTAATAAGGTTTTATTGATCTCTACATAGCCATCCTTACCGTAATCATAAATGGAGAACAGGTCAATGAAATGAAATTTTTCATACAGTTTTTCTTTGTTGAAGGTGTTTATTAATTCATCCATATCTTCACAAGGACCCGCAATGGATTTATTGAGATACGCTTCTGAGTAGATGTCTTTCAGTTGCAGAATAACCTGTTGCTTATCATTAATAACATCTGAAATATTGTAAGAGGAATCCACAAAATTTCTCAGGTGCCTCAAATGTTGCCCTTCGGCGATGGAAATGTAAGTTATCAAGTTTTTTAGTTTGCAGGCAGGCTCTGCAGTTTTTTTTTCTTGATGCTGTGTGTATGTTTCCGCATGGTTTGCAACACGACTAAGATTTTCCGTGATGTTTCTGCGAGAGGAACTCTGTTCGTTATCGGCATATTGGTTATCGCGGGGATTATATTGCTCTGTTTTCAGGGACAGAGAGGTTGGCGGAGATGGGATAGGACTAAACATGGCGCATCCTTATGCGATGTGAGGAATGAGCCCGTAATGAATGACATAATCTCCTTAATTTCTTTCAAAATTCAACTTTCGAGTTTTGACATCGTTGGGGATAGCAAATACGCTTCCCCACGCTGAGTGAACCTATGACTGGCACTGGCGGCAGGGGTCTTATCCTCCACAAACCAATGCTTTTTGCTTATCCAGCAGAAAAGGGCGCAAATAACCAACGGTATTGGACATTGGCAGAACATCGGCATGCAATGGAATGTGTAATACCGCTTCCAGATACGTTCTGCGCGTGAGGATTCGCTGCCACAGCGCCGGGTACGCAGAGGCTAATTCGGCACGCAGGTCTGCGTCTGCCAGTGCCACCGTATCTTCTATGCTGGCACCCGCATAGCCCGCGACCGAAGGGATAATATCGATCTGCAACAGCATACCGCTGGCGAGCGCGATGGGGGAGTTTTGGCTGATGGGTGAACAGAGCCACTCTTCATCGGCCACCAAATGGCCAGGGTTTAAGTGCCAGTGAAACCGTTCTTTGGGTAGATCCTCCTCAATTAATGCGTAGATCTCCCCGCCCGTGATACCGACGCGAAGCGCGGTCAACCAACAGACCACGGCGTGGTAATACGGAATGGCGACACGTTCCAGATAGTCATTTGTTTTGGCTGGCAGCATTTCGCGATGTTTTACTGCATAGGCCGCTCGGCTGCTGAGCCCGCCTTTAAAACCGGTGGTGAGGGACAGCTTATCGCCTGGTGCTATCTTTTTATCACCGGGATAAAGCCGGGCTTGCTCAAAGCGATCGCCGGTAGCCGCGATGGTCACCACGGTGTGAGGTTGCCCTTCGGCGGCCAGCAGCGCGGCAATCTCTTTTTCTGTTTTACCTATCTCTATTGCATTGAGCGCATTCAGCATGGCGGTGGAGGCCAGATTCGCCCCGTATTCATAGTGCGCCAGCTCGTTGGCGTTGTTGAGGGTGCGCACGCCCCCGTTGGGAGAAATGAAAATACCGGTGGCATTCACCAACGCAGCGGCGGAAGGGAGCGCGTTCCGAATGCTCTGATAAATAAAATGTGGAATATCAAACATGGCCAGGTCTGAAGGCCCGCTTAATTTCAGATGTTTCCAGCCAGCAATGCCGACACGCTGGCAAAGCGGAATGCCTGACTGCGCAAGCAACGCGGTGAGATCGAAATCGGCCGGCATGGGCTGATCGGGCAGAGAGAAGCAGGGGGCGTGCAAAACGGTGCCGGGCAGTCGGGCGTGAGGCACCAGCTTGAGATTCTCATTCCCCATGACATAAGTGGCGGCACCATTTTTTGCGACGATCAGCAGTGCCTCTTCGAAACGGGGAATAAATCCACTCAGGTATTCGAAATTGCCGCCATGTTCTTTATCGGCATAGATAATCAACGCATCAAGACCCTGCTGACGCATCGCGTGCAAGACGCGATGTAGGCGTTCTCGCTGGGTTTCATCACTAAGCGCCGTGCTCTGCACACGCGCATAGGTTGTCGGCTGAGGAATGGCTTGCAGTGTGTATGATTCTGGTTCATTCACTGTCATGATCGCCTCTGAATAACGGGGGAAAGGTTGCTATGCACACTCAATAACTTGCGTTGCAGAAAGGCTGCAAGGAAGAGAAGCCCGATGAGATTATTCGGGTAAATGGCTCGGGTAAACGAGCGCAGCCAACGTGAAGCATAACGGGTATGGTTGGCAGTATGAGTTCATTATACTACAACGGCATTCACCTGTTATTTTGTGGTGGGTAATGCCTTGTCAGGGCTTGATCCCTAAGCGCTTCGCTAATCGATGAAGGTTGGCCACATCGATGTCGAGCGCTCTGGCACTGGCAGCCCAGTTGTGTCCGTTCTGCGTTAACGCCTGATTAATCACCGTGCGCTGAAAATCCTCTGTGGCATGGCGTAAGTTGGGCGTTGGTGCAGCTTGGCTCTCCTGCACCGGGCGCTCAGGCGCACCCTGCTGTGCAATGTGGTGTGCTTCCAGCACGATGTTATCACCGGTCCGCTCTGCCCGGGCAAGGATGATGGCGCGGTGGATGGTATGCTCCAGTTCCCGTACATTGCCCGGCCAGGCGTAAGTCAGCAGCAGGGCGTGGGCATGTTGGCTGAGCGCCACACGGGTCAATCCCAGCCTTACGCGGCACTGCTCGCAGAAATAGCCTGCCAGAAGAATCACATCTTCGCCGCGTTCGCGCAGGGGAGGTACCAAAAGCGGGAATACGCTCAGGCGGTGATACAAGTCAGCACGAAAACGTCCTGCCAGAACTTCTTCACGTAAGTCGCGATTGGTTGCCGCCAGCACGCGCACATCAACCCGCAGACTGCGATCGTCACCCACGCGCTGTATATCGCCGTATTGCAGAACGCGTAGCAATTTAGCCTGTAAGGCGAGAGAGAGTTCACCAATTTCATCGAGGAACAGTGTGCCTTTATCGGCCATTTCAAACTTGCCGCTGCGATGGCTGATGGCACCGGTAAACGCCCCTTTCACATGCCCGAACAGCTCGCTTTCGGCCACGCTTTCCGGCAGTGCCGCGCAGTTCAGGTAGATAAGCGGGTTTGTCGAACGTGCTGAACCCTGATGAATCGCTTGAGCGACCAGCTCCTTTCCGGTGCCGGTTTCCCCGCCGATCAGCACGTTAAGATCGGATGCAGCAACGATCTCAATCTCTTTTTTTAGCTGAGTCATACCCGAAGAAAGACCGATCATCTCGGTATGCGCGGCCTTTTCAAAGGCGGGAGCAGCCGCCGGTAGGATGTTTTGGCTTTCCAACTGTTCGATCAGCAGCGCGTTATTCAATGCCCCTGCGGTTAACGCCGCGATCAGACGCAGTTCCTCATCACTGAAGGTGTCGAATTGATTCGGATCCAGACCGTCAAGGGTGAGCGCGCCAATCAGATTTTGCCCGGCAAACAGCGGCAGGCCGATACAGGCATGCACTTTTAGCGTTTCCTGTCCGGGGATCAATCCATCGTAAGGGTCAGGTAAATCGCTATTGGCGGGGAAACGCACCACATCGCCCGCGCGTGCAATCGCCTCGAGCCGTGGGTGTGCTTCCAGCATAAAGCGTCGGCCCAGAACGTCCGATGCCAGACCGTCAATAGCAAGAGGGATAAACTGTCGCGTTTCATAACGCAACAGGGCAGAGGCATCGCAATCCAATACCTGGCGCAGGGTGGTAATCAGGCGCTGAAACCGATCCCGATGGCCGATGCCACGCTGTAACTCAATGGCAATCTTCGCCAAGACGTTAACGGAAAAACTCATAGCCACCCCCGGTAGTCAAATTGACAATGAAGAATGTCATAATGACTATGATAAGTATAGTCATTATGACATATTTCTTTTTTGATTAAATGAGAAAACCATTTAAAAACATACAATTGAAAACATGGCACGCCAATTGATATAGCCCAACTATCTTATTCGCATTACAGCATAAATTTGAGGTTGATATGGCTATTCATGTAAAAAACAACATCCACTGGGTTGGGCAACGTGACTGGGAAGTCCGCGATTTTCACGGCACCGAATACAAAACCCTGCGCGGCAGCAGCTATAACAGTTACCTGATTCGTGAAGGGAAAAACGTACTCATCGACACGGTGGATCACAAATTCAGCCGTGATTTTGTCCAGAACCTGCGCGCGGAAATCGATCTGGCGCAGATTGATTACATCATTATCAACCATGCGGAAGAGGACCATGCGGGCGCGTTAACCGAGCTGATGTCGCAGATCCCCAATACGCCTATCTACTGCACCGCCAATGCGATTGACTCCATCAATGGCCACCACCACCACCCGGAATGGCGCTTCCACGTGGTGAAAACCGGTGACACCCTGGATATTGGCAATGGAAAGCAACTGGTGTTTGTGGAAACGCCGATGCTGCACTGGCCGGATAGCATGATGACCTACATGACGGGGGATGCGGTGCTGTTCAGTAACGACGCATTCGGTCAGCACTACTGCGATGAGCGCTTGTTTAATGACGAGGTTGACCAAACTGAACTGTTTGAGCAGTGCCAGCGCTACTATGCCAACATCCTGACGCCGTTCAGCCGACTGGTGACGCCTAAAATCACGGAGATCCTCGGCTTTAATCTGCCGGTTGATATGATTGCTACCTCTCACGGTGTGGTGTGGCGGGATAACCCGACGCAAATCGTTGAGCTGTACCTGAAATGGGCGGCAGATTATCAGGAAGACCGCATCACTATTTTCTACGACACCATGTCCAACAACACCCGCATGATGGCGGATGCTATCGCACAGGGCATCAACGACGTTGACCCGCGCGTCGCGGTGAAAATTTTCAATATCTCACGCAGTGATAAAAACGAGATCCTGACTAACGTGTTCCGCTCCAAGGGGGTTCTGGTGGGATCGTCTACCATGAACAACGTCATGATGCCCAAAGTGGCGGGCATGTTGGAGGAATTAACGGGGCTGCGTTTTCGTAACAAGAAAGCTTCTGCGTTCGGCAGCTATGGCTGGAACGGCGGTGCGGTCGATCGCGTGCAAACGCGTTTGATGGATGCCGGTTTCGAAACCACAATTGCCCTGAAGGCCAAATGGCGTCCTGATATCGATGCGCTGGAAATGTGCCGTGAGCACGGGCGTGAAATTGGCCGCCAGTGGGCGCTCTCTCCGTTGCCAGAGGCAGTGCGCATTACGCCGCAACAAGACGCCTGTGCCTGTGCAGCGAAAGCAGCCGCCGATCTGGGGCCACAGATGCAGTGCAGCGTTTGTCAGTGGGTGTATGACCCGGCCCGCGGTGAACCGATGCAGGACGTGGCGCCCGGGACGCCGTGGAGCCAGGTACCTGACAGTTTCCTGTGCCCGGAGTGTTCGTTGGGTAAGGCGGTATTTGATGAACTTGCGGTGGAGGCGGTATGAGTGACGGTATCGTTATTATCGGCTCAGGTTTTGCAGCCCGTCAGTTGGTGAAAAACATCCGCAAGCAGGATGCGACCATCCCGCTGTCGCTGATTGCGGCTGACAGCATGGATGAATATAACAAGCCCGATCTCAGCCATGTGATAAGCCAAGGGCAATGCGCCGACGATCTCACGCGTCAGTCGATGGGGGCCTTTGCTGAGCAATATCAGCTACGGCTCTACCCAAATACACGGATCACCGACATCGATGTCGCACATCATCGCGTAAAAAGTCACGACAGCGAATGGTGTTACGGCAAGCTGGTGCTGGCAACGGGAGCCTCCGCATCGGTGCCACCGGTTGCGGGGCATGAACTTATGTTGACATTGAACAGCCAGCAAGAATACCGCGCGTGTGAAGCGCAGTTGCAGGATGCGCGGCGGGTGTTGGTGGTCGGCGCAGGACTGATTGGCACTGAACTGGCGATGGATTTTTGTCGTGCCGGTAAGGCGGTTACGCTGGCCGATTGCGCTGCCAGCGTGTTGCCGACGTTGCTGCCGCCGGAAGTGAGCGGCCGCTTGCAACACTGTCTGGTCGATACGGGCACGCATCTGTTGTTGAAAGCAAAACTGCAATCGCTGGAACAGACCGAAAACGGCATTCGCGCCCGGTTCGATGGTGAACGCGTGATTGAGGCAGATGTGGTGGTGGCGGCTACCGGACTGTGCCCGGAAACTGCGCTGGCGCAGCGCGCCGGGATTGTTACCCGACGTGGCGTGGTGGTTGATAACACGCTGCGAACCAGTCATGCCGATATTTATGCGTTAGGCGACTGCGCTGAAATAGCAGGGCAGGTACGCCCCTTTCTGCAACCGATCCAGCTAAGCGCTATCGCGCTGGCGAAAACGCTGCTTGGCGTTAACACCACGCTCGCGCTGCCCGCCATGCTGGTGAAGGTGAAAACACCGGCGCTGCCATTACATCTGGCCGGAGAATCAGGCCGCCGTGATTTACGCTGGCAGATTGCCACTGCGCCGGAGGGCGTGGTGGCACAAGGCATGGATGATGAGGGGCAGTTGCGCGCTTTTGTCGTGAGTGAAGATCGGATGAAAGAGGCATTCGCGTTACTAAAAGCACTATAACCTGGTGTATGGCTGTGATTTTTTAGGCTCACTTATCGAAAAGACTGTCTATCTTCAGTATGGTGTAGGGCATAGGGCGATAACCGTATTGGTCGCGTGCAGTGAGCGTGACTGAACGGTGTCGCCTTACTCCGTTTTATTCCGCCATGAGGTTGTGATGAGTCTTGCCAAACAAGGCATGTTATACGTGTTAATCGCCTCCATCCTGTGGGGCAGTTCTGGTGTCTGTGCCCAATACTTGATGGAACATCTGCACATTTCCGCCGGTTGGTTGACGATGTCGCGCCTGCTGTTTTCCGGCATCATTCTGTTAATGCTCGGTTTTTTGCAAGGCCAACCGGTGTTTAGCGTTTTTAGCGAGAAGAAAGAGGCCATCAAGCTCTTTATTTTCAGCCTGTGCGGTACGTTAACCGTGCAGTTCACCTTTTTGGTCACGATTGAAAAATCAAACGCGGCAACCGGGACGATCCTTCAGTTTCTCTCCCCGACGGTGATTGTTACCTGGTTTGCGCTGACGCGGAAAAAGCTACCGGGCATGTTTGTGTGTGCCGCGATACTCACTTCGCTGGCAGGTACTTTCTTGCTGGTGACGCACGGTAATCCGACGTCGCTGTCGATCTCGCCTGCGGCGCTGATCTGGGGGATTGCCTCCGCCTTTGCTGCCGCGTTCTATTCCACCTACTCCTCGGGCCTGATATCCCGACACGGCACGTTGCTGGTGGTGGGGTGGAGCATGTTTATTGCAGGGGTATCGATGATGCCGTTCTTCCTGCTGCCGGAAGAAAATATAGCGGTTAACGGCCTGGGTCTGTTTGCCTTCTTTTATCTGATTATCGTGGGCACTGCCGTGACGTTTAGCCTGTATCTCAAGGGCGCATCGCTGATTGGCGGCCAGAAAGCCAGTATTCTTAGCTGCGCGGAGCCGCTGACCAGCGCGGTGCTATCCTTGTTGCTGTTGGGCATTACTTTTACGCTGCCGGATTGGCTTGGCACGCTGCTTATCCTTTCATCCGTACTACTGATTGCCATGGATGCCAAGGGGAAGCTACACCGTTAATCTGAGGGGAACCTGCTATGAAACATGAACATGTGGGTGAGATTATCATCAGTGCATCCTCGATTGCGCAAGGCGTCAGTCAGGTTGCCGCACAGCTTAATCAGGACTTTGATGAGGCCGTTGTCATTACGGTCGTGCCGGGCGGTATTCTCTACACGGCAGACCTGACCAGACAGTTAATCTTTGATATCAATATGGATTATATTTCCTGTCCCCATACGCCGGGAGACAGAAATAATCATTCTCCCATCGTGTTCCATAATAATATCGATATCAGTAACCGCCATGTCATCCTGATTGATGATGCGATTGAGTCAGGTGGGACAATGAAGCGTCTGGTTAACCATATCTCCGAGCACTTCACGCCAAAATCGGTTTCGGTTGCCGTTTTGTTTGTCAAACCGGGTCGCGTTGATATCCCGGTTAAGCAATATTTTGCGTATGAAATGGATAACGATGATTTACTGATTGGCTATGGCATGCCGTGGGAGAATAAGTATAGAAATCTCCCTTATGTCGCTACATTGAAGCGTTAAGTGTCTGCTAAACGCGATCGTCGGGCAATGCATGCTTTCGCCTTTCTTGATAACTGCATTATTGGCACTGACTAATGCCACATCAGACGCCGTGTAGTAGCGGTAAAGGGAGGAGAGCAGATCCTTTTCCTGCACAGTTATTTGTCCATGGACACGGGTGTATACCTCAGCATTTTGCCTTGCAACAGCAGCATGAGTGTTTGGATAATAAGCAGAGCAATTAGGGTGTTACTAAAAACAAACAGAGGAAGTGCAAGCAGAGGCAACACGCCTTCTGAACTACCATATCCCAAATGGAGTGCAGTAGAGGCAAGTGCCGAGAGCCCGAATGAGAAACTCCAGAACGAGGGGGTGAATGGCCCTTTCAGATACCATGGAATCAGACGGATCATAAATAACAACTGTAGCAAACCGTAGCCAAAAAGCAGTTTTGCAAAGGTATCAGCCTCCCCGCCATTAACGGCCAACCAGGCATTGCATGCAACCAGAGAAGGGGCAAGCTGTATACCGAGAGAAAGTCTCACCGGTGCTGGCATTTCCCCGTGGCTACGCATTCTGTGCAGAATGGCCGGTTCCAGGCTTAACCATGAGAAAATACCCGCGCCGAGGAATAGAATGCCGAGATCGTGGTATCCCAGCGCGCCACTGGCCATACAACTGATGAAGTTATTCGCAACAGTGGGTAGATAAAGCCCCGGTGTGGTTGCATCGTGCGGATGTTTTCCTCGCCATATTCCAGCGCTTTGCCAGGCTGCATACGCGAGTTGGATGATCGCTCCTGTAATAAACATTGCCACGCTGAGTGGTCTACACCAAGGCACGAAGCCTATTGCAACTAACATGGTCGTTGCAGGGAATAAGCTGATATAGCTGCCCATGAGGGGGTGCTCAATTTCGTGTTTAACACTGCTCGGGAAGCGAATCAGGCGGTATACAAAAGCAATGGCTAACAATGCCCAGATGAGTATTGCCAGTATCACCAGACCTTCGCCGATGAGCGGTGTTATTGACCAAATTGTTGCGGCATAGCGCCACCCGAAACCTGCCCCAATGGTGCCGAGAACCATACCGAAATAGCCTGCCGGTAGATCCAAAAAAGAGGAACGGCCAGTTAAGTGAGAATTCATTCTGTTTATACTGTCAAAAAAAAGTCGCTTAGTTTTAACGAGGGTTGGCGTTTTCGTCTATGCGGTCGATCAATATCATTATGGAATGTGGCTAAAAGGTGTAGTTGTAAAATATTGTGTTATTTAACAAGGTAGTAATAAATATCTTTAATAGCGTTCATGACGTTGTAGAACAGGTTATTATGCGATGCCTCGATGATGGCCCGTACGCCAGACGGCACAGCCTCTCGCCCATGAGGTGATACACTATGCGGCATCCCGTGAATGTGCATCCCTGCATTTACGGCGTCAACAAGATGTCCGGCCTCTGACCGGGTTTTTGGGATAATAAAGTCGATACAGCGCTAACCTTTTCCCTATGTCTACTTGATTATCCCAAATCAAATGTCCAATGCCTGCGCACACGCCCAAGCGGAACTCCATGCCCATTGGAAGTTATAGCCGCCCAGCCAGCCGGTGACGTCCACCACTTCACCGATAAAATAGAGGCCCGGCATTTTACTGACCTCCATGGTTTTTGACGATAATTCCCGCGTATCCACACCACCGAGGGTGACTTCTGCGGTGCGGTAGCCTTCCGTACCGTTGGGTTGTACCTGCCAGGCGTGCAGATTTTCAATGAGCGCCGCGATCTGGGGGGATTGCAACTGCTTAACTGACACCTCGGGCACCAATCCCAAGGTTTGCAGACACTCCACCAAGCGCTTCGGTAGCCACAGCGCCAGCGTATTTTTCAGGCTCTGATTGGGGTGTGCTGCACGTTGCTCGGCGAGCAGTGCGTTAAGATCGTGCTGTGGCAACAGATTGATTGTCACCCATTCTCCCGGTAGCCAATAGCTCGACAGTTGCAGGATCGCCGGGCCTGAAAGGCCACGATGGGTAAACAGCAGGTTCTCTTTAAAGCTGACACCGTTTTTCGCCGTCACCACCACGGGTACGGAAACGCCGGACAGGGTCTGTATCTGCTCCAACAGCGGTTTATGCAGCGTAAACGGCACCAGCGCGGCGCGTGTCGGCAGCACCTTAATGCCAAACTGCTGTGCGACCTGATAACCGAAGGGCGATGCGCCCAGCCCCGGCATGGAAAGCCCGCCGCTGGCAATCACCACTTGTGGAACCGTGAGCGTGCCAGTGGCAAAGGTGAGGGTGAACGCTGAGTCTGTCCGTTCAATACCCAAGAGTTCGCTGCGCAGACGAAACTGCACGTTGCCGAGTTCGCATTCGTGCATCAGCATGTCCACAATCTGCTGCGCACTATCATCACAGAACAGCTGCCCAAGGGTTTTTTCGTGATAGGCAATCCCGTGCCGATTAACCAGATCGATAAAATCCCATTGGGTGTAGCGCGCCAGTGCAGATTTGCAAAAATGCGGGTTTTCAGACAAATAAGCTGCTGGCTCGGCATACATGTTGGTGAAATTGCAGCGGCCACCGCCCGACATCAATATCTTGCGACCCGGTTTTTTGCCGTTATCCACCAGCAGAACGCGTAGTCCGCGTTGCCCTGCCTGGGCGGCGCAAAACAGACCGGCGGCACCTGCACCGACAATGACAACATCAAACGATTCCACAGTGCGTTCTCCTGCCAATGGCAATATAAAAAGTAAGTATTTTCCCCGATAACCGACGGACGGCTGATTGTAGTGTCAGGCGTGAAGGGATGCCAGCGTAACAAAATGTATATTTATACAAGAATATGTATTTTTTTGATTTTATTAAGATAAATCCGATCAATAGCCGCATTGGTCATCTTTTCGTCAAAAAAAAGTCATATTTTCCTTTTCCCGTTTAGGCTTGTCGCAGATAATGCGCCGCGTTCATGACCACAAATGGCCTAACGCTTATGCTACATTTATTTACCGGGGTTGATTTTCATACCGGTCTGATGCTGATTTTGGCACTGGTATTTGTTCTGTTCTATGAAGCCATAAATGGCTTTCACGATACGGCAAATGCTGTTGCCACCGTGATATATACGCGCGCGATGCGGGCGGAATATGCGGTTGTCATGGCCGGACTGTTTAACTTTTTCGGCGTGATGCTAGGCGGGTTGAGCGTGGCTTATGCCATTGTGCATTTGCTGCCTACTGATTTGCTGCTTAACGTCAGTTCTGCGCACGGCCTGGCCATGGTGTTCTCCATGCTGCTGGCGGCGATTATCTGGAACCTAGGCACTTGGTACTTTGGTTTGCCAGCCTCCAGTTCCCACACCTTGATTGGTTCTATCATCGGGATTGGTTTGACCAACGCCCTGCTCACCGATACTTCTATCGTGGATGCGCTCAATGTTCCTAAAATGATCAGTATCTTCCTGTCACTGATTCTGTCTCCGATTGTGGGGATGGTGGTCGCGGGTCTGATGCTGTTTGTGCTGTTGCGTTTCTGGAACAACAATAAGAAACGCAAACGTGTTCACTTGACGCCAGCCGATCGTGAAAAGCTGGATGGCAAACGCAAGCCGCCGTTCTGGACGCGTACTGCGCTGATCATTTCTGCAATCGGTGTCAGCTTCTCCCACGGTGCTAACGATGGACAGAAAGGTATCGGCCTGATCATGCTGGTGCTGATTGGGGTTGCGCCTGCCGGCTTTGTCGTCAACATGAGCGCTT
This sequence comes from uncultured Symbiopectobacterium sp., assembly GCA_964293225.1. Lineage (GTDB taxonomy): Bacteria > Pseudomonadota > Gammaproteobacteria > Enterobacterales > Enterobacteriaceae > Symbiopectobacterium. Next base: position 65,674 of record CAXYYB010000024.1, read on the forward strand.
CCGGCTATGAGATCAGCCGCACGCGTGATGCGGTCGTCAATTTGCAGGAGTTTTATCAACAACATGGCGATGCGCTTAAACACGTCATCGACCTCTCTGCGCCAGTACCGGCGACAGAGACGGTGTTGCCTGATAATGGCGCTAAAGAGTTCCACTGCGACAGTTCACGCGTCATGATTGCCATCGAGCGTTCACTGGGGCTGCTGAATAACCTGAAGAGTTATGACCAGTTGAATGCCGAGGATCGCGGTCGTGTGCGTCGCTTGCTGATGTGCATCGCGGATACCATGGACAAGGTAGCGAAGCTGCCGGAAACCACGTCTGAAGACCGCCGCTACCTGAATAATCTGCGTCAGGATATGCTGAAAACCGTTGAATACGCACCGTTATGGATTATCGTTGCTGTCGCATTGGCGCTCTCCCTGGGCACCATGGTGGGCTGGCGTCGTGTCGCGGTAACTATCGGCGAGAAGATCGGTAAACGTGGTATGACCTACGCGCAAGGGGTGTCTGCACAGGTGACAGCGGCGCTGTCAATTGGTGTGGCGAGCTATACCGGTATGCCCGTGTCCACCACCCATGTTCTTTCCTCTGCGGTTGCGGGCACCATGATCGTTGACGGCGGTGGCGTACAGGGTAAAACGGTTAAGAACATCCTGTTGGCATGGGTGTTTACGCTGCCGGTTTCTCTGGTGATGTCAGGCGTACTGTATTGGTTGGCGCTGAAACTGATCTAATCCGTCAGGGTTGAAACTGCACGCAATAAAAAGGCGATTCGAGAGAATCGCCTTTTATATTTCTAGATTACACATTGTTAAGTACCCAATCGCTCAATACCAAATCATCATGGACAGCAAACTTACCAGTATCAGCCCACACAGTGCGGAAGTCAGCATAAACTGGCCTCGTACTCGCTCACAGCGGCGCATAAAGGCTTCATCGTGGTGTTCCAGATAGCGCTGTGCGTAAATGTAGCGCACCAGCCGAATCTGCTTACTGGGTTGTCCGTGGGAAGTGAAAAAACCTCCGCCATCCACATACTGGTACAACAGCGGGTCGCAATCGCGCAGGATCATCAGCAGTACGCGCAAAGAAGAATAATAGCGCGCCATGTTGATGACACAGACGATGCACAAGGCCCAGAAAAGCGCAAATGTACTGATCATGCTCCCCTCCCGGATAATGTTATTCGTCAGAACGAGGATGTGGTGAACATCCTACGGCGTTTTTGCTAATTATTTTGCCACACGTTCATTACGCGATTTGGCACGTTGATATCCCCCTCATTGTTATTGTAGAAGAGGAAAGCAGTTTTTTGCCACAGGGTGACTGATATCAAATAATTTTGACGATTTTCCCTACTCTTTTTCCCGGTTTTATAGCGGATCGTCGGGAATCCAGACGTGATAAGGAGCCGTTTCTACTACACTTATCAGGGAGTGCGAGAATTTTGCGGTCAGATCGCCGCTCCTGTTGGCCGTCGTGCAGTCATCGCTTGCCCGTTGCATGGGCGCTGTGTGGGTCATCTCGCAGAATGCGGTAAATATGTGGCGGTGTGATCTGCTGAACATAACAAAAAACGGCAGGGGTGGTATTCTATAGCCAAGCCGTTAAGTATCAGATTAGCAGGCGGAAAAATCTGCTGAACCATTAATGTGTCTTTACGGAAGGAGCTTATTATGGCTTATAAACATATCCTGATTGCTGTTGACCTTTCTCCAGAAAGTAAAGTGTTAGTGGAAAAGGCGGTCTCGATGGCAAGGCCGTACAATGCCAAAGTCTCGTTGATCCATGTCGACGTCAATTACTCCGATCTCTACACCGGCCTGATTGACGTGAATCTGGGGGACATGCAGCAGCGTATTTCTGAAGAAACACAAAACGCGTTGACCGATCTCTCTAAAAACGCCGGTTATCCGATCACAGAAACCCTGAGTGGCAGTGGCGATCTGGGGCAGGTATTAGTGGATGCCATCAAAAAATACCATGTGGACCTGGTGTTATGCGGGCACCATCAGGATTTCTGGAGCAAGCTGATGTCCTCTGCACGTCAACTGATCAACACCGTGCATGTGGACATGCTGATCGTTCCGTTGCGTGATGACGAAGAGTAACATTTTCGTGTTTTTCCGCTCCCCGGTTAAGGCTGGGGAGCCTTTTTAGTTGGTGCATTTTTTTGCAAATTGACCGATTTTTTAGTCGATCGCATTTTTTTACCTCCCCGCTGTTAACCGCTTTTTTGTGCACTGAATTGCACTTTCTTTTGTTATATAACAGAAACTTATGACTGTTTTTTATCATTTTTTACGTGAGGATAAGTGCCTATCTCATTGGTTTTTAAGCATATAAAACGTTAAAAAACGCTTGCTTGAATATCCACCAGCAGTGCTATAGTCGAAGCGGCACAACATCATTCAACCGCGATCCCACAGGCTTTTAACGTGCATAACTTTCACCGTTTTCACGCGGCCAGGCACTTTGCTGCGCGTGAAAGGGTGCGAGATAAAAAAAGCACAGTCCACAGGACGCTTTTTCTTTTTTGCAGGAGTTGGTAATGGCTCAATTAGTCTCTCTGGAAAGTTTTCTCAATCAGGTTCAGCAGCGCGACCCGCATCAGCCGGAGTTTTCTCAGGCGGTCAGGGAAGTTTTCTCTACTCTGTGGCCGTTTCTGGAACAGAACCCGCGCTATGCAGAGCAAAGTCTGCTGGAACGTCTGGTAGAGCCAGAGCGTGTTATCCAGTTTCGCGTTGCCTGGACTGATGACAAAGGTCAGGTGCAGGTCAACCGCGCCTGGCGCGTGCAGTTCAGTTCTGCCATTGGTCCGTATAAAGGCGGGATGCGTTTTCACCCTTCGGTGAACCTCTCTATCCTCAAGTTTCTCGGTTTCGAGCAAACCTTTAAAAACTCGCTGACCACGCTGCCGATGGGCGGTGGTAAAGGCGGCTCTGATTTCGATCCCAAAGGTAAGAGCAATGGCGAAGTCATGCGCTTCTGTCAGGCGCTGATTACGGAACTGTATCGCCATCTGGGGCCGGACACTGACGTACCTGCCGGCGATATCGGCGTGGGAGGTCGTGAAGTGGGCTTTATGACCGGGATGATGAAAAAGCTGACCAACAACACTGCATGTGTGTTTACTGGCAAAGGGCTCTCTTTTGGCGGCAGCCTGATTCGCCCGGAAGCGACAGGGTATGGGTTGGTCTACTTCACACAGGCGATGCTGGAGCGCCACGGCCTTGGGTTTGAGGGCATGCGTGTTGCGGTATCCGGCTCTGGTAACGTGGCGCAGTATGCCATTGAAAAAGCGTTGTCTCTGGGCGCACGTGTGATAACCGCTTCGGACTCCAACGGCACGGTTGTGGATGAAACGGGCTTTACGCCGGAGAAACTGGCGCTGCTGGCGGATATCAAAAACCAACGTTATGGCCGCGTGGAGGATTATGCGCGCGAAGCCGGTCTTACATATCTGCCAGGCCAAACGCCGTGGAGCGTGCCGGTGGACATCGCGCTGCCGTGCGCCACGCAGAATGAGTTGGATCTGACCAGTGCCAAAACGCTGATTGCTAACGGTGTGAAAGCCGTGGCAGAAGGGGCCAACATGCCGACGACCATTGAGGCGACGGACGCCTTCCTGGAAGCCAACGTACTGTTTGCGCCGGGCAAAGCGGCAAACGCCGGTGGTGTTGCGACCTCTGGGTTGGAAATGGCACAGAATGCGGCACGTATGGGCTGGAAAGCGGAGAAAGTGGATGCGCGTTTGCACCACATCATGCTGGATATCCACCATGCGTGCGTGGATTTTGGCGGCGAAGGTCAGCACACCAACTATGTGCGCGGCGCAAACATCGCGGGCTTTGTGAAAGTGGCGGATGCGATGCTGGCGCAAGGCGTAGTGTGATCGGCATTGCGTGTCATCACTGATGGTGTCGATTCGTTTTTGGTCTTTTGACCTTCTCTCGCGTAAAGAATTACGCTGAGGTGGGCGGGACCGCCGGGTGAGCGGCATGGATGCCGCGAAAGTCAGGGCCGCGCCGGGAGCGCGTCGCTGGCGCGCCGGACCGC
>CAXYYB010000025.1:0-69385 GCA_964293225.1 uncultured Symbiopectobacterium sp.
GCTTATGAAGACATTACTAACATCACGGTGTATTAATCAACGGGGAGCAGGTCAACCTGACTGTTAATCACCCAAAGGACGATCTACAAAGCATACTTGAAAAGCTGAAAGCGCTTGCGCCAAATTCACCATTAACGTTAACGGCACTGAGTAATGCAATGAATGTCGCTACGGCAAAGATGCGCGAAGACCCCGAGCATGAGGAATACGCAAATACGGTTCTCAGCAAAAAGGCCATGCAACTCGCAGGGACTAATATATTAGTCATGAGGATGATAAATGAAATGTTTTTCCCAACGGACGAGGAGAATACAGTTATAGAAAAATTCTAGTATAATCAAAATGTTGATTTATATAATCAGCGAAAACCGACGCCACCTTTACAAGGTGGCAAGGAGCGCATGTTAGCGTTGATTCGTCCATTCCGACGACTGAGTTTCACCATCATGCTCAATGACAACCGAATGCACTGGGGTCATCGAATTTTTCGTTAAATACCACAACAGGTAAGCTGTAAAAATAAATACCACAACCAGCACAAGATTCCTGAGACGCATATTCTTTTTCTTTGGCCTGACACAAGGAGAAATCGCCAAAGAATTAACTGGAATGGATGTCAGATTGATCAAGGAGGTTCTGTCATAAACAAACTGACCACACGACGTGTCGTACTGCGCGGTATAGAGTGTTTCTACTTCGGAGTGAGCGCTATAAGTCTCCTCAACCACACCTGCCTGAGGCCCATCAAAGGAAGGAGTCACACCAAAACGGTATCCCAACTTCGGGATGGTCACAATGATTTGCTTATCTTTATCCTGCAAATTGCGCCGCAGCGCTCGGATAACCTGCGCAATACTTTGCGATGTTACATATCCCCCTTCCCACACACATGACAGGAAATCATCCTGTGATACGGGGTGAGGATATCTTTCGCATAGCAGAGCCAACACATCGGACTCCTTTTTCCTTAATTGATATAGGATGTCACCACAGCTTAATGTTCTGAGCTTGGGGCTAAAAATGAAGCCAAGAAAGTAGATATTGCCATCATTCATTAAGCTAATGTTCATTTGCATATCCGCCTGATATTTTGTCTAACAAAGGAATCCACCATCAGGAAATTCTCACAACAAACCATGGTGGCAGTGATTACCACTCCTCCTTAAATTTCTGCCACCAAGATACTCATCATTCATCCTTATGATAACCCACCATAAAAACGCACCTTGATTTTTTCATTCAGCAGTTAAAAATTTTTATAAAAACGCGAAGTGAAATAATGAAAACGATGTTTTAATTTATAATACACTGTTTTTATTAATGCATTATTTTTCTTAATGCAATGCCTATATAATCATTGTAAATGCACGAAATTAAAAACTGTTTAAAACTATTAATCACATTGCATCTAATCGATAAGACAAATCATACCAAGATGAAAATGGCATTTAATAACTAAGTGTAACTACTATTTTCAATTAAGCGACGAAGGGGAATCACACGCCAAAACAAGACATAAATATTTGATTTCACTTAAAATTAAACCCAAAAACAAAAGACGCGAAATAGTATAACCCTTAACAATCTGAAACAATAAAGATGATGATCAGTAAAAGAAAATCACACCATAACTCTTTCACGCATTCTATTCACAGACATTAAAGAAAATGGCACCAACGACCAACGCTTATGAATCTATTTTTAGATATGCGAATAAACCAAGACATCAGTCATCAGAGGAAATGAGTAAAGATATATACAATGATAATTTTTGAAACCTGCTCTCACACTTGACCGAAGGCATGGATTATTTGGCCCGACGCATAATACTGACCGTATTGGAAATATTTTACGAAACCAATGAAAACAACAGAAACATAATTTTAATATCTCAGCTCTTTTTTTGCTTGCTCGACATTGCGCCCCCTTTTGCAAGATATGATTCATTTATGATATAGCACTATAATCTTCCGGGCAGGGTTACTCTTGCAAAAAACGATTCTAGTAAAACGTCTTTACCCTCATCACTGTCGATAATAAGGTATGCGCCCAGGTATATATCTCCAGGCGCAAGCGAGGCTTATCCGTGCCACTGGAAAGATTGGTTGATTACCTCCGACACCCCGGTAAAGGTCATACGCGTTTGCAAAATGCCAGAGCCGGAATGGCTAATCCAACACTCTTCTTTAATGGAAAAACTCGGTGATTTATCTTGATAGCCCACACGAGTACTCGAGAATATGCTTGGGTAAGCGGGATAATTAACATTGCTCGTATCACCGCGCCCCTCGACAATCTTGTGTACAACGGTCAACGGTGCCATCAGCCGCCTTTGTCCAGCTAAGTCAAAACGTGTGTCGGGTTGCAAAAGCGCATGGTGCGTACTGCCAAAATAGCTCCCTTGGCAACTATCATCATATTCTCCGGTGCTGGTGATAATTCTGCGCGAATGATAAGTGGTCACCCAATGACTGCCGTATATTTCCGTCGGTTTGGTCGGGTTGACATTTACCGCAGAAGTGGATGCTTTCCCTTGCAACATGTCGTGGCCGTAAGCAACCACCTCCACGTGTACCCGTTTACCGATGTAGTGTTCCCGCGGGCTAAAAGTGGTTTCGACGCTACCCATCGATGAATCTATACGTTGATGATCGAGTTTGCTCCCCGATTCATCGAGTAAAGTTACCTCAACATAACGCGGGGCATCATAAGGCGTAGTGCTGTTAACCGACCAGGTAACGCGCAGTTTATCCTCGGTGAAAACCGGAACCCATATACGTCCTGACTCCGCCAGAAGGCCATTATTGCCATATTTTACTCCCGATATTCGAGGTTTAGGCGTAGTGAACACAAGAACATCATAAGCACCGGTGCTCGTGGTATAAAATGCATTCTCTTTAATCGTAAGCCGCAGTTGGGTTTTCCCTTTTTTTAATGGCCCTGAGATCTGCCCTTCAGGCGTAATAGCAATGACCTCCTGTTCACTTGAACTCCACTCAATGATGGCATCAGCGGGCAGATTCATCGGTTTCTGTAATGTAAATGGACTTAGATCGGTCGTCGTTACTACATCTGAAGCAAAACGAACGGGCACACTTCCCTTATTCAATAGGTAGGAAACGCTCACCGTTTCAGCGAGAAACTGCTCAGTTTCCTGCGTGTGAAGAGAGATCATGGCATTGCCTGGCGCGATCGGATGGAGCCCACCGCTATCCGTTACCCGAACCACACTTTCGCGGTCGCTCTGATAGGTTAACGGTAACGATGCGCCAACATCCTGATTAGTGAAATAGCCTTCGACAGAATGCGTCTTCCCTTCTCCCCAGACAGCCGCAATTTGTTGAGTCTTGACACTTAACCCAGGTGAAGCTTTCGCGATCTGAAGTTGATAGCTCGCACTGGTGGGATGATATTGCGCATTCCCCGCAGTCTGCACCGTAATGGTCACGCTTCCCGCTTTACGCAGCGTTATTTGCCCCGTATCCCTGGCAACCGAGGCAATATCAGGATCGGAACTTGACCACATTTGTTGCAGCGTCGCAGGTGCTCCTTTTACCGCTTGAGAGTGGCGAAATTGCTGCGTATAGGTCACCTTCTGAAGGGCATTGTCGAACCGTAAATCCGGCATCGTTGCCCCTACCGAGATAACCACAGTGCTGCCGATGGTTTTTCCTTCAACGCTCGCCTTCAGAGATATCCGTCCCTTTTCCATAGATGTCACACTGGCCTGATAGGAGCCATCGTTGTTATCGCGCACGGGGGTAATCATGAACCCGGAAAGCGACTCAGCGCCATGAAACACCACTGTTTTACCCGAAATCGCATTACCATAGGCATCTCGCAATATGATATTCAGCAATGCGGCGTCTTTACCGTCTGAACCAATCTCCGTTTTATCCACGTGGAAGCGAGAAACATGTTGGTCCACGGCAGCGGGATCAATCGTGACATCGGGTGCTCTTCTTTGGTTGTTATCGTTCAGATATGCCGTCATGCGCAGAATGCCCGCCGTCTGGCTTTTTAGAGTGATATGAGCAACTCCATTGGCGTCTGTACTCGTTATTCGCTCTCCCGCGTTGGCATTGCCCTCTGGCTGCCACAGCACCATCATGCCCGGCAGTGGGTTACCATTGCTATCGATAACGGTTGCACTGTAAGTAATGCCAAGGGGATCGTCAGCAGTCGTCCGCGTCCTGTTGACATTCACTGCGTCGATACGCCCTTGGCTGCCATCACCGGTCACTACCAAGGGCTGCGTAAGACTGAGTGGAACATCATTGACGCGCGCGGAAAGTAACACTTCTTGTGCGTGTGTCGAACTTACCTCGATACGATAGCGTCCCTCCGCGAACTCTTTTGTTTCACCAAACAGTACGTTGGATTTGTCGCTAACAGCAACAACTCGCTGCCCTACGAGTGGATTACCCTTCTTGTCACGCAATACCAGCAGCAAAACCGCCTTTTCTTTTCCAGCTACCAGCGTGGTGGGGTAAACACGTAACAAGGAATTCGCTTCCGATAAGGCACCCGTAGTGAAAATTATCGTCTTTGCCGTGCGCGTTGAATGTGGGCTCGACGCGGTAACATTCACACCGAACGCCTGGCTACTGGTTATCGACGTCACGGCAATACCTTCGTTATTGGAAAGGCTTTGCACGTCGCTAAACCTGACCACGCGAGCATCACGATCGGAAGACCAGTTCACCCTGACACCCGGTACTGGGTTACCCTGAGCATCCTTGATCAGCGCACGATAGTGTACCGGTGATTGACCATCCGCAAGGTAAGGTGCTGCGGAGGGTAAGAGTTCAACCACCTTCGCCGTTTGGTGCTCAGGTAAAAATACCAGCGTAACCTGATGCGCGGATGAACCCTTGATATTCGCGGTCACCGTGGTGTCCCCCGCACGGGTACTGGTCAGTGATACCTTAGCTTCACCTTGTGCATCAGTGAGCGCGGTTGCACTGATCACCGCGTCATTATCAGCCTGTAACTGTATCTGCACATCGGGAACCCGGTGTCCACTGGCATCTGTGACGGTAATGGTAATCTCATTGGTCGCTTTACCGTTGGCCACGGCATTGTTCGTTTCCACCACTAAACCGCTAATGGCGGCACTTGAGGCATCCGCTGTCAACGTGACATGCGTTGTCGCCAGCGTGATGTCACGCGCGGAAGGAGCAATGGTAAACACGGCGGGCTGCATGCCAGCGGTTAACGTCGCGGCATATTCTCCCGCAGACTGGCGCTCAAAAGCAGAAACAACCGAGGCATCCGCGCTGCGTTTCGTCCTTTTTGACGTAATGTGAATCTCATTGGGATCCAGATCGACAGGATTGCCGTGCAAATCTCTCACCTTAAGCGTTAAGCGCTGCTGCGCTTTACCATTGGCGGGGAGCGAGATATTTTCAGGCTCAAGGCTGCTGTGTAATGCACTGACTTCCGCTTCTAATACCGTCACCTGCGTTGTCGCACTGCGCGACATATTGCCTTGCGTATCCACCGCAACCGCACTCATGCTGTAGGTATTATCCCCTTGTGGTCGATAAGACGGCAGTTGGACACTGAAACGATCGCTGCTCTCTGTGATAATTTTCCCCCCTTGAGCCAGTAACGCAGAGGCAGACCAATCAATGCGCGCCAGCGCATATTTGCTGTTGACCGAAATGGGGAACGTTTTCTGTTCGCCGCCATATCCCGTCAGTAAAGATGGGGTAAAAAGATGAAGCAGTTGGGTTTTACGATACTCCAGAACAATCTGATTATTACGATCGACAAAATCAAACCGGCTGCCAGCGATGCGACGCAGAGCGGTCACCTGACCAGGATCGACCTGCTGATGCCACGGTTCATGTAAACGATAATTGAGTTCCATTCCCCATCGCATCTCGCTCTCTCCTGATTTGCCCTGACGCTGTTCAGCGTTCAGGGTAAAGAGCGGGAATGGCGTATAGCTGGCCCCTATCGTGACAGCATAAGGATTGCGTTGGCGGTCATCTTTGCCAAACAGCGCCACCTCATTGCCATAATACTGTTCATAGACCACCTTGCCACCAAGCTGTGGCCAGTCGGGCAAATAGCCCTCGGCGCGAATATCCCAGCCATTCGCGGGACGCGCCTGATAATCAACAATATCTGGTGATTGTTTCCAGCCACTCATGCGGAAATAACTGTTGAAACCAAATTTTAAAAAGTCACGCCAATATTCCAAGCCAAAACCGATGCGGGCATGGGATTGAGACAGGTCATAATCAAGAAAGGCGTTCCCCCCCAAGAAGATAATCGTTTGAGCTATAACGCACGCCAAGCCCCATATTCGCCTGAAGGTATTCATCATTATTATGTAAACTTGTCTGCATAAAAATCAGCCGGTCTTTCTGTTCCTGCAACGGATATAGCACATCAAATTGAGAACGTTTCAGCGAAAATCCCCGATCCATGTTTAACTGCGCGCGGACAGACGCATAAGGGCTTAACCATTGCGTAATAGCCTGGTTGGCCTGTTCCGCCGCAACGCCATGCGCTATGTCAGAAAAATCGGTGCGATGGCGGTCACTTAACCATCCTCCGGCCCGGGAAGCCCATTGCGCCAGCGTGTTTTCTTCAGCGCCAGCAGACACAACAGCGGGTGTTGGCTCGGCGAATACCCGTGGCATGGAAAACGTACCAAGAAGTGGAAAGCAGACCTGAATACCTATATTTACCCAGGCAAAAAATGTCTGACAGAGTGTCATTTTTCTCTGGAGAGCAATGCTCATATGTTATTCACCGTAAAAAAGGAAAAACGAATTACAACAATCAAGAAATAAAAACGTGACCACCTACTATGAAGGCCTATTTATTCATCACTAGAAATTTCAAAAAACAATTAACGTCAACCAGAATACGAAAAGGCAGGACACGCCAAAACCAGGACGAAGAAATTAACATCACACCAGCATCATATATTTGAGCATATAACCCAATGAACGCTCTTCCTAATTTCGATACATCTATTTTAAAAGGATAGAAAAAGCACACAAATCAAAAACCGACTCAAATAAAATAAAGAAAAAAGATAATAAAAATCATTTCAATATTTTTTCGCGCATTTATCTTTTCCCTTCTGACTATCTCAGCATTATCAGGTTACACACTGGGTAAACAGCATTTGCGCTTGGCAGGAATGATTGGTGCTATCATGAAGCCACATCTGTCTGAGACGCTCCTTTGGCTGAAGGGCAAAGAGGGATTTCTACTGCAACGGCCAGAGAGGCATACATCTGAGGTCTGACTAATGAGTACAGCGTCAACAGGTAGCGATGCCCCCTTTGGCACGCTATTGGGATATGCGCCCGGCGGCGTAGCAATTTATTCTTCGAATTACAGTACATTACCTCCAGAACACGATCACCGAGATGCCCGTTTCCGTAGCTATATCGGCAACGAATATATGGGGCATAAATGGCAGTGCGTTGAGTTTGCCCGCCGTTTTTTGTTCCTGAACTATGGCTCGGTCTTTACTGATGTTGGGATGGCCTATGAAATCTTCTCCTTACGCTTCCTACGCCAAGTAGTTAACGACAATCTGCTACCACTTCAGGCCTTTGCTAATGGCTCCCCGCGTCCTCCCGTCGCCGGGGCCTTGCTGATTTGGCAGAAAGGCGGTGAGTTCAAACACACGGGCCACGTCGCAGTGATTACCCAACTGCTGGGTAATAAGGTCAGGATCGCCGAACAGAACGTTCACCATACGCCACTCCCCCCCGGTCAGCAGTGGACACGAGAATTAACGCTGGAAGTGAGCGAAGGCCACTACACCCTCAAAGATACCTTTGACGACACCACCATTCTGGGTTGGATGATCCAGACCAGCAACATGGAGCACAGTCTGCCGCAGCCGACCGTTCCTCCGGCAGCGTTGGTACTCGGTAGCGCACGTCTGGAAAATGAAGGGCAGTTCGACGGCAAATGGCTCAATGAATCCGATCCGTTACAGAATGCCTATGTACAGGCAAATGGCCACCGCATTAATGCCGACCCCTGCCGTTATTTCACCATGACGGAACGTGCCGAGCAGGAACTGATCAAGGCCACCAATGAACTGCATTTGATGTATCTGCATGCAACGGATAAGGTCTTGAAAGATGACGATCTGTTGGCACTGTTTGATATTCCCAAGATCCTGTGGCCCCGGTTACGGCTTTCCTGGCAACGCCGGCGTCACCATATGATCACCGGGCGGCTGGATTTTTGTATGGATGAACGTGGACTGAAAGTCTATGAATACAATGCAGATTCCGCATCATGCCACACAGAAGGCGGGCTAATTCTTGAACAATGGATGAAGCAAGGCAATATCACCGCAGGATATAACCCCTCGGAAGCGCTGCTCGACGAGTTGGCGGGTGCCTGGCAGCACAGCCACGCAGCGCCCTTTGTCCACATCATGCAGGACAAAGATGTGGAAGAAAGCTATCACGCACAGTTTATGCAACGTGCGCTGACGCAGGCGGGCTTTGACAGCAAAATCCTCTACGGACTGGATGAATTAGGTTGGGATAGCGCAGGGCAACTGATTGATAGCGAACAGCGCCCGGTAAACTGCGTGTGGAAAACCTGGGCATGGGAAACCGTGGTTGAGCAACTTCGTGAAGTGAGCGATACCGAATATGCCGCGCTGCCAATTCGCACTGGTCATCCGCAAAATGAGGTGCGCCTAATCGACGTGCTGCTGCGCCCGGAAGTGCGCGTGTTTGAACCACTGTGGACCATGATCCCCGGAAACAAGGCAATACTGCCCGTATTGTGGTCACTGTTTCCCCACCACCGCTATTTACTCGATACCGACTTTGTAGTGAATGAGGAATTGGCGCAAACGGGATATGCGGTAAAACCGATATCGGGCCGCTGTGGCAACAACATCGATCTGATCAACCGACACGAGGAAGTGCTGGACCAGACCCACGGCCAGTTTGTTGACCGGAAAAACATCTATCAACAGCTCTGGTGCCTGCCGAAGGTAGACGGGAGATATCTTCAGGTTTGTACCTTCACCATCGGCGGTAGCTATGGCGGCGCATGCTTGCGAGGCGATGATACCCTGGTGATAAAAAAGGAAAGTGATATCGAGCCGCTTATTGTTTTATCTGACGAAGATTCCCAGCAGCAAAAATAATGCATTAAAAGGGGGGGGACTGCTATTTACGGTATCTCCCTACCCACCGCCATAACATCAAGGACCATTCTCAAAAAAGTTATTAAATATTATTTTCTCTCCATAATCATGGGCAATATCGATGACAAAAAACCAAGATCGGTTATCTCAGTCATCTGTCGTATTTTTATCATGGTACTCCCCCCATGCCAGTCGATTGCAAATCACCCACCTACATTTACGATACGCTTCGCGCATGAAGAGGCAGATATCAGAATCAGATACATTTCCCACTACTGCTTTGATAACGTTCCAAATAGCGAACCTCTGTGGGTGAATCCCTGCGGGGTGAAGTGGTAAGATATAGCGTACCCTGGAGTAGAAATGTTGCTGGCAGGGTCTTTTGGTTTAAGCAAATGCTTGCAGCATAAGTGGCTTGTCCATTGAATCCCCAATAGCTAAAAATGAGTAAGACAGAGATGAATGAACCTATCGAGAAGGATTTCACCGACCATACGCCCATGATGCAGCAGTATTTCAGGCTAAAGGCGCAGCATCCTGACATCCTGCTGTTTTACCGCATGGGCGACTTTTATGAGTTGTTTTACGATGATGCCAAACGTGCGTCACAGCTATTGGATATTTCACTCACCAAACGCGGTGCCTCGGCCGGTGAACCTATCCCCATGGCAGGCGTTCCGTACCACGCGGTGGAAAACTACCTGGCAAAACTGGTGCAGCAAGGCGAATCCGTCGCCATCTGCGAACAAATTGGCGATCCGGCTACCAGCAAAGGCCCCGTAGAGCGCAAAGTGGTACGTATCGTCACCCCTGGGACGATCAGTGATGAAGCACTGTTACAGGAAAAACAAGACAATCTTTTAGCCGCCATTTGGCAGGACGGGCGCGGCTTTGGTTATGCCACATTGGATATCAGTTCCGGACGTTTTCGCGTTATGGAGCCAGTTGATGAAGAAACCATGGCGGCAGAATTGCAACGTACCAATCCTGCGGAGTTGCTTTACCCGGAATCGTTTGGTGCCGCTCATTTGATTGAACATCGCCATGGGTTACGCCGCCGTCCGCTGTGGGAATTTGAGTTGGAAACCGCGCGTCAGCAGCTCAATATGCAGTTTGGCACACGCGACCTGATAGGGTTCGGGGTAGAACAGGCGAAGCTGGCGCTGCGTGCCGCAGGCTGCCTGCTACAGTATGCCAAAGATACTCAGCGAACCTCACTGCCACATATTCGCAGCATCACCATGGAACGCCAGCAAGACGGCATCATAATGGATGCCGCTACGCGTCGTAATCTGGAGCTGACACAGAATCTGGCAGGCGGTGTCGAAAATACCCTTGCCGCCATTCTGGACCGCACCGTCACGCCGATGGGCAGCCGCATGCTCAAGCGCTGGTTGCATATGCCTACGCGTGACAAACAAGCGCTAACCCAGCGCCAGAGCACCATCCACGCGTTGCAGCCTCTGGCAGAAGCGCTCCAGCCTCCCTTGCGCCAGATTGGCGATCTGGAACGTATTTTGGCGCGTCTGGCGCTGCGTACCGCCCGACCGCGCGATCTGGCGCGGATGCGCCATGCATTTCACCAATATCCGGCCATCCATGCGCTACTGGCAGAAAGCCCCGAAGACTATGTCCAACAGCTTGCGCAGCATGTTCATCAGTTTGACGAACTGTGCTCGCTCTTGGAACGTGCCGTGGTGGAAGCACCACCAGTGTTGGTTCGCGATGGCGGTGTGATCGCCAGCGGCTACAACGCCGAACTGGATGAATGGCGTGCGCTGGCTGACGGTGCCAGCGATTACCTCGACCGTTTAGAGGTCCGTGAGCGCGAAAAACTGGGACTTGATACTCTCAAAGTCGGGTTTAACGGCGTACACGGTTATTACATTCAGGTGAGTCGCGGACAAAGCCATCTGGTGCCGATTCACTATGTACGCCGCCAGACGCTGAAGAATGCAGAGCGCTACATTATTCCTGAATTGAAAGAGTACGAAGACAAAGTGCTCACTTCCAAGGGCAAGGCGCTGGCACTGGAAAAAGCCCTGTACGACGACCTGTTTGATCAACTGTTGCCGCACCTTGAGGCATTGCAACAAAGTGCTGGCGCGCTGGCAGAACTGGACGTCCTCACCAACCTGGCAGAACGGGCAGACACGCTGAATTATGTATGCCCGACGCTGAGCGATCAGCCGGGGTTAAAAATTGAGGGAGGCCGCCATCCAGTGGTGGAGCAGGTGTTGAGCGAGCCGTTTATTGCCAACCCGCTGTCACTCACACCGCAGCGTCGTATGCTGATCGTGACCGGCCCGAACATGGGCGGTAAGAGCACCTATATGCGTCAGGCCGCGCTGATCGTGCTGATGGCCCACATCGGCAGCTTTGTCCCTGCTGATAAGGCTACCATTGGGCCGGTTGATCGCATATTCACGCGTATTGGTGCCGCTGACGATCTCGCCTCTGGGCGTTCGACGTTCATGGTGGAGATGACAGAGACCGCTAATATTCTGCACAATGCCACAGCCAACAGCTTGATATTAATGGATGAAATTGGGCGTGGCACATCAACCTATGATGGTCTATCCCTAGCCTGGGCTTGTGCAGAAAATCTGGCGCAGCGCATCAAGGCCATGACATTGTTTGCCACCCATTACTTTGAATTAACCCATTTACCAGAAAAAATGGAAGGCGTTGCGAATGTGCATCTGGATGCACTGGAGCACGGTGACACCATCGCGTTTATGCACAGCGTTCAGGAAGGGGCCGCTAGCAAGAGCTACGGCCTCGCCGTTGCGGCACTGGCGGGCGTGCCTAAAGAGGTAATTAAACGCGCGCGGCAAAAACTCAAAGAGCTGGAATCAATTTCCCATCACGCCTCTGCCAGCCATGTGGACGGTGCGCAACTGGCGCTGTTAACCAGTGAAGAGCCAGCCCCCGCGGTCGAAGCATTGGAAACGCTTGATCCCGATACGTTAACGCCGCGTCAGGCGCTGGAATGGCTGTATAAGCTGAAAGCCATGGTATAACACCGTAACCAGCGGCCTTTCTCAGAGAGGCCGCTTTTATCCTATCGCTTTGCTGTTGTTATTCGCTACAGTGGTTTTGCGCTTTCATCTGAAATGGCGCCCTACTCGGGACCAGGCTTTTTACTTCCATCCCCTCTTCCATCGAAGGCACCACGGCAAAATGCGCGCTGAAAGTGAGCAGCACCGCGTCTCCCGATGATTTACGCACCTGTAAATAACGTTTTTCCATCACGATATTGTTTACCACCGGGTAGGTGACACCGGTAAAACAATCCGCAAACACCGCCGCATCGGCCATATAGCGGTACAAACCACGCATCGCCATTGGTGTGGTCGGCAAAGGCGCTTTGGTCGCCGTCAGACGATAGGTATTGGACGATACGATCGGCGCACCGTCTCGATCGAGCATTTCCAGACCATTCTCCAGCGGTCTGAAATAACTTTTTTCACCTTGCACATCGGTGAGCACGAGCTTATCCGCCGTACGCGCCCATTTGCCGTAGGTGGCAAACACGCGATTGCCAGGGCGATCGGTTTGATAATGATGTTGCAGTATGAACGTGCCATTTTCAGCCAGGAATAATGACGTATCGATACCGGCACAATCTGCACAAGGCAATACGCCACGATAACTCTGCGCCATGGGCTGCAATGCTTCCTCACGCACCGGTTTGGGCGTATGACACCCCATCAACCCTGCTGCCACAACAACCAGTAGTAAGCCAAGCGCCATTTTTTTCACGCTATCTTCCTCCCCACCTTCTCCTGTCACCCAGGATCATGACGACTATTGGGCCGGTTGCCACTCGGCAAAAGTAATTTCCAGATTATTCTTATCATCAGACAACCATACCGAACCATCCTGAAGGGTTGCCTGTAACGTCATCGTGCGCTGTGCCATTGCAGCTAGCGCCTGCAATTGGCGATCGTCTAAAAAACGGATGGCAAGATTGCGATATGGCCGCAACTTTTGCTCCATCGATTGCCACCAGACATGGGCCGCTCGCTCACCATAGACATAGAGCACCACGTTAGGAGATTGATTGCAGGCTTTTTTGAGCCGACGCTCATCTGGCAGCCCTAATTCAATCCACAACTTCAGCGCCAATGTATCATCACGCAACCAGATTTCCGGTTCGTCATCGGCGCATAATCCCTTGGTAAAGCGTAAATTTTCATCCGCATGACAGATCCACGCCAACAGCCGCAGCATCATACGTTGTTCCGTTTCTGAGGGGTGCTGCGCCAAGGTCAAATTGGCATCGTAAAAAAAAGAGCGGTCCATATCCGCAATGTTCACTGCTGCTTTATAAATCGTTGCTTTTAATGCCATTCGATACCTCTTCTCCGTCTGTAACCAGTGTACCTTGAGAACAGGTGAGACGCACAGCATACCGCTAGCAATTCAGAAAACAGACCAGTTGCCAGCCCCAAGTATAAATGCGTAAAAAAGATAAAATTGTGCGCTAACTGAAGCATTGCTTAACACTGGAATGCTGATATCCTGCTGATGCCTATGCTATAGTCCTTTTGATAACGAATACTTATTTTCGTGGGATTATCTCCCCTTATCAGCAAAAAACGAGGCCATCGCGGCGACAACAGGCACAAAAGCCTACAGCGGAGGGCTTCCAAGGGAGGATATTATGCAGCAACATTCTGAATTGGTTCGTCGTTTATACGCGGAGATCGCCAGCGGCAATCTGGGTTACATACCCGATGCATTAGGTTGTGTTTTGCAAACCCTGGATGGGATTGCAGCCAATGGCGACTTGCCGTCCACCGTCAGGGAACAGGCGGCCTTCGCCGCAGCTAACTTATTGGTGAGCGATTATGTCAATGAGTAACGAATATCAACCCATCAATTGTGATGATTACGATAGCCTTGAGGCTACGTGCCAGCAACGTCTGACGCTGACGCTAGAGTTGCGCAGCGGTGAAATCCTCACCGGCAAAGCCAAAGATATTGTGTCGCGTAAGCAAGTGGAATATCTGGTGGTGGAAGAAAATGGCACACTGCGCGAACTGCGTCTGGATCATATCGTGAGCTTCAGTAATCCTGGTATCGGCAAAGTGGTGGTGAGTGAATCCTGATTGGTAACATGACCAACACGCGGTACAACATGTCGTCAACGGACAACCCAGGTTGTCCGTTTTGCTTCCAAGATAAAAATAATCAATATTTGCCGTTGCTCACATGAAAAAATACGCCGCCCAGTAAACACCCGAGTGACAAAAAACCGCTCTCATATGAATCTATACATGAAATAAATCAGTCTATTTGTTCGAGGGGGTTCTATGTGTATCGCTGGATTAAGTCAGGCTAACCTATTCAATCCAATAAACAACTATCAGCCATTAAACCAGAGTCAAGATTCGGTCATCATACGGACATCTTTGCAGCCAACCCCCGGTATAGTGTGGCCCCAAAAATTACAGCATATCCGTAATACCAGTAATGAATTTACCAAAGAGAAATGGGAGAGGTTCTCGGCATTACAGATTGCATTAATCGAAACAAATTATTCCCGACATTTTGCTTATGACCCTATCACCTATCAAAAAATCTTAATGTGCCAGCAAAAGCTACGTGAAATTGATTTTGATATGGTGGGACAAATCTTAGCGTTGCACCATGACGAATCGGCTTCAGACCACATCCCTCCTGCATTGAAAGAGAAAATAAAAGAAGTTGAAGCCACTGCGGATTTGTTTTTCAATACCTTGTCAGACATCAGGAAGAGCGACAGAATCATCCATGGTGAAGCATCTCAAAAATGCTTTTTCTCTAGGCGGATGACGGTGGGAATAGCCCTTACCATCGTCGGTATGGCGTTGGCAGCTACCGCATTTGTTCTGCCTATAGTCATCCCTGCATTGGTGATTTCAGCACCAGCATTATTGGTCGCCCTGCGCGGGTTGGGGTTGTTGGTTTCCTGCACCGATGGGTCACTGAATATTCGAGATGCAATAAATAAGTGCTATCAAAAGTCGAAGAAAACAGAATCCATTGAATTCACTGACGCTTTTGCAAAATTATACGATTATCTAAATGAGATTAAATTTATCGGTATAACAAGTTTGGCCGCAAGAAAAGCGGAATCACGGAGCGGGCGAAACGAGTTACCCGTTGATAAATCAGAACAACAAGAAAGTATTCAGCAAGAAATCAGACAACAGTTAGCGGCAATAGTACAGCCGTTGCGAGCAGAAATAGAAACATTGAGGCAACAGCTTAACCTGCAGCCCCAAATAGCCACCGCCCCCCTCTAAACTGGCTTACCATTTAGCGACCTACGCTTAAATGGGCCAGTCAGCAGCCGGAGTAGCGCTGATAGATTCTGTATCGGCGCTACGCCATCCGCCACACTATCTGCCATGCGGTGTTATCGGCTGTCGTTTCCCCTTCTCGCATCACAAATACGCCAATGGCAGCGATAGGGTGTTCGTTGTAATACAGAATAGGCACGTGTTCACGCTTCCAGGGGGGAATGGCATATTCCTGCCACAGTTTTTTCGCAGATCGTCCGCCACTGCGCCCAACAATATGTTGTTTCCCTTTCAGGCCAAAGCGTACACTCACTTGCTCATCGGGATGTGGGCGTCGGATACGCATACCTTGCTCGCCCAAGGACAAAGAACCTAACCGGTGCGGAAGCGTGAGTGCGCCCTGCTCGGGTTGCCAGGGTAACACCAGGCCGACGACGTTTACGCATGCAGCAATACAGTATAAACGCTGACGAAAGCGTCGGATCTGTATGGTGCCCAATTGTAACAGCGGTTCTGCATCCTGGCGGCTGAGTGCCACATCCTGCCACAGGTGCAGCAGTTGTTCGCGTGAAGGCATCGCCACGTCGTGTACTTTCAGCCAACGCCGCAACAGCGCAAAACGGTGCGGTTCACTCAGAGGAAGTAATGCATCAATCGCCAACGCACCTTCCACATCACAGGCCGACTCAAGCGAAGCTGCCAACAATTCATCCAACAGTTGTTCCTGCTCGGCGCACAATCGCGCGCTGCGCGCCACGGCTTCAGGAAATGACGGCCAGCGCTGTTTTAGTTGCGGTAATACCTGTAATCGGAGAAAGTTGCGATCGTAACGCGCGTCGCCATTGCTCTCATCTTCCACCCAGGTAAGTCGATAATGACGTGCATAATCTTCAAGTTGCGCTCGCGAGACACCCAGCAAGGGGCGCAGCAAGCGATTCGCGCCCAACTGCCCCGTAGCCCCCATTGCTGAAAGCCCGGCAGGCCCACTGCCGCGCTTGAGCGCTAACAGGAACGTTTCGCTCTGATCGTCGAGATGCTGTGCGGTAAGCAGCACCTCTTCAGGTAACAGATGTTGGCGTAATGCCTGATAACGCGCTTCACGCGCTGCCGCTTCAATACCACGTTCACGCGCATCCACCGTGACAGGCAGCACTGCGCAGGGAATGTGCCATTGCTGGCAAATGTGCATGCAGTGTTGCGCCCAACGCTCCGCGTGAATACTTAACCCATGGTGCACATAGGCGGCTCGCACAACTATATCCGAGCGCTGCTGCATCAATTGATACAGCATATGCAGCAACACGCTGGAATCCAGCCCGCCACTATAAGCCACCAGCACGCGTTGACAGCCAGAAAGCTGTCTCGCTACGTTTTCCAGTAGTGCCGCCACGTCGATCCGCTCACTGCTCATAAAGCTCCAACGGTAATCCATCTGGATCGCGTAAGAAGGTAAAACGGCGCTGGGTAAATGCATCCACCCGCACCGGTTCACAGGCGACGCCTGCGCGTTGCAGTGCATCACACGCCTCGTCAATGTCGGCTACCGCAAAAGCAAGGTGGCGCAGGCCACAGGATTCGGGCTGAGTAAGTCGCGGCGGTGGGGAGGGAAACGAAAACAGTTCGATAACGTAGCGCCCCTTTAACGCCAGATCGCCTTTCCATGAGCCGCGCTCTGCCCGATAGGTTTCCGCCAACAGATCAAACCCAAGGACATCGCAATAAAATGCCTTACTGCGCCGGTAGTCAGAGGCAATAATGGCAATATGGTGAATGGCCGTTAACGCCAGCATGCGTACTCCTTGTTGTGGCAAGGTGATGAGAGGAATAGCCGCATAATAGCAAAAAGTCCGCCTCCTTGCGGAAAGCGGACTTTATTCAGCGTAATACATCTGGGATCAGCAGTAACCGTAGTTCATCAGACGCTGGTAACGGCGATCGAGCAGCGCATCTTTATCCAATTCATCCAACTCACGCAAGTCTGACAGCAGTTGTGCTTTCAGCGACGCCGCCATGGTTTCCACATCACGGTGCGCAGAACCGAGCGGTTCAGGAATGATGGCATCAATCAGATTCAGCTCTTTAAGACGCGGGGCAATGATCCCCATCGCTTCCGCCGCCAGCGGCGCTTTATCAGCGCTTTTCCACAGGATAGAGGCGCAGCCTTCCGGTGAAATCACAGAATAAGTACTATATTGCAGCATGTTGACTTTATCGCCCACGCCAATCGCCAAGGCACCACCGGATCCCCCTTCGCCGATCACCGTACAGATAATCGGTACGCTCAGGCCGGACATCTCACGCAGGTTGCGCGCAATGGCTTCCGACTGGCCGCGCTCTTCAGCACCCACGCCTGGGTACGCACCCGGCGTGTCGATAAAGGTGATGATCGGCAGGTTAAAACGCTCTGCCATCTCCATCAGGCGCAGCGCTTTACGGTACCCTTCAGGCGCAGGCATACCGAAGTTGCGGCGAATTTTCTCTTTGGTTTCGCGCCCTTTCTGATGACCAATGATCATCACCGGACGCCCATCCAAACGCGCAATGCCGCCCACAATCGCTTTGTCATCGGCATAGGCGCGATCGCCCGCCAACTCATCAAAGTCGGTGAAAATATGGCTGACATAGTCCAGCGTGTAGGGACGCTGCGGATGACGTGCCAATTGCGCAATCTGCCAGGCACCCAGATCGGCAAAAATCTTGCGCGTCAGTTCAACGCTTTTTTCCCGCAGTCGCTGGATCTCTTCGTCCAGATTAATATCCAATTTTTCATCTTGACGGCTGACTGAGGTCAGCGAGTCAATTTTCGCTTCCAACTCTGCAATCGGCTGCTCAAAATCAAGAAAATTCAGACTCATAGTATTCCTATTTTAGTCAAATTCCAGTTCCACCTGGGTGTTCCCCAGCAGTGTGCGCAAGTCATTAAGCAGCACATCGGTTGGCGTCACACGCCATGCCGCGCCAAAACGTAACCGGGCGCAGGCATCCTCTCGCTGGTAGTAAAGGTGTACCGGGATCGTCCCCGATCGATGAGGTTCCAACGATTGACGGAGACGGTTTAATAGCTGGTCATCAATTTGCCTGTCAGTCAGCGAGATAGCAAGCCCGCGCGCATATTTTTCACGCGCTTCACTGATATCCATGACTTCTCGGGCCATCATTTTAAGGCCCCCGCTAAAGTCATCAAAGCTGACCTGTCCACTGACGATCAGAATTCGGTCTTTTTCAAGCAGATGCTGATACTTTTCCAACGCTTCAGTAAACAGCATCACTTCCAAACGGCCAGAACGATCGTCCAGTGTACACACGCCAATGCGATTACCTCGCTTGGTGACCATTACGCGGGCAGCCAGCACCAGGCCGACCGCCGTTGTTACTTTGCCCCGATCCGTCGGGTGCATGTCCTTCAAACGCAAGCCAGCGGCATAGCGTTCAATTTCCTTGAGATACTGCGTGATCGGATGGCCCGTCAGATAAAGCCCTAACGTTTCCCGCTCACCGTCCAACACCACCTGCTCCGGCCAGGGCGCTACCGTGCTGTAGGACTGTTCTACCTGCTCAGGCGCTTCCGCCAGAACACCAAACATATCTGCCTGACCGATAGCTTCGGCCTTGGCATGCTGATCGGCGGCTTTCAACGCATCGTTGAGTGAATTCATCAACGCCGCGCGATGCGGTCCCAGCCGGTCAAACGCGCCGGACATGATCAGCTTTTCCAGCACGCGGCGATTCAATTTCTTGATATCTGTACGCGCACAGAGATCGAACAACTCGCGGAAATACCCACCCTGATTTCGCGCGTCGATGATCGCTTCTATCGGTCCTTCACCGACGCCTTTGATCGCGCCGATACCATAAACAATTTCCCCGTCATTATTGACGTGAAAATGGTACAGCCCGCTGTTGATATCCGGCGGCAGGATTTTTAACCCCATACGCCAGCATTCATCCACCAGCCCCACCACTTTATCGGTGTTATCCATGTCCGCCGTCATCACCGCAGCCATGAATTCGGCAGGGTAATGCGCTTTAAGCCACAGCGTTTGATACGACACCAGTGCGTAAGCGGCTGAGTGTGACTTGTTAAACCCATACCCGGCAAATTTTTCTACCAGGTCAAAGATCTTCATCGACAATTCGCCGTCGACGCCCATCTTTTTCGCACCGTCCTCAAACACGGAGCGCTGCTTAGCCATCTCTTCGGGTTTTTTCTTACCCATAGCACGTCGCAACATGTCCGCGCCGCCCAGCGTATAGCCGGAAAGCACCTGAGCTATCTGCATCACCTGTTCCTGATACAGGATAATACCATAGGTCGGCTCCAACACTGGCTTGAGCGATTCATGCTGCCACTGTATATCAGGATAGGAGATTTCTTCACGTCCGTGCTTGCGGTCGATAAAGTTATCCACCATCCCTGACTGCAAAGGCCCCGGGCGGAACAGCGCCACCAGAGCGATCATGTCTTCAAAGCAGTCCGGCTTCAAACGTTTAATCAGGTCTTTCATGCCGCGCGATTCAAGCTGGAACACCGCCGTGGTTTCCGAACGTTGCAGCATGTCGAAACTTTTTTTATCGTCGAGCGGAATGGCCGCGATATCAATCGGCTCCAGCCCCTGCCTGGCTCGACGCGCGTTGATCATCTCCAGCGCCCAGTCGATGATGGTCAGCGTGCGCAGGCCCAGGAAGTCAAACTTCACCAGCCCGGCATATTCCACATCGTTCTTGTCAAACTGAGTAACCGGATGATTCCCTTCAGAATCGCAATAGAGCGGTGCAAAATCGGTAATTTTGGTCGGCGATATTACCACCCCACCGGCGTGTTTACCCGCGTTGCGCGTCACCCCTTCCAGCTTGCGCGCCATATCGATAAGCGCTTTGACTTCTTCGTCGGCGTCGTAAATTTCCTGTAGCTGTGGTTCAGCCGCAAAGGCCTTCTCCAGCGTCATGCCCGGATCGGGTGGCACCAGCTTGGAGATGCGGTCGACAAACCCGTAAGGGTGTCCGAGCACGCGACCCACGTCGCGGATAACGGCCTTGGCCGCCATGGTACCAAACGTGATGATCTGCGATACCGCATCGCGCCCATACATCTCAGCGACGTGATCGATAACCCGATCACGCTTCTCCATACAGAAATCGACGTCAAAGTCAGGCATCGACACACGTTCTGGATTGAGGAAACGTTCGAACAGCAGGTCAAATTCAAGCGGGTCGAGATCGGTGATTTTCAGTGAGTAGGCCACCAGCGAGCCAGCGCCCGAACCGCGCCCCGGCCCTACCGGAACATCATTATCTTTTGACCACTGGATAAACTCCATCACGATCAGGAAGTAGCCAGGGAATCCCATCTGGTTGATAACGTTAAGTTCGATTTCCAGACGTTCATCATATTCCGGGCGACGCTGCTTACGCACCTCTTCGTCAGGAAACAAGAAGGCAAGGCGCTCTTCCAGCCCTTCCCGAGCCTGTTTAACCAGAAAATCTTCGGTGGACATATCACCGGTCGGGAATTGGGGCAGGAAATACTCCCCCAAACGAATGGTGACATTGCAGCGTTTGGCGATTTCGACGCTGTTAGCCAACGCTTCCGGGATATCGGCAAACAGTTCACACATCTCGTCTTCGCTGCGCATATATTGCTGCGCGCTGTAGTTACGCGGGCGCTTTGCGTCATCGAGCGTATAGCCATCGTGGATAGCAACGCGAATCTCATGGGCATCGAACTCATCGGCGTTGATGAATCGAACATCGTTGGTGGCCACCACCGGCAGATGGTGCTTCATGGCTAATTCAATCGCCGCGTGAAGGTAGCTTTCTTCATCCGGACGGCCGGTGCGAATCAGTTCCAGATAATAGCGGCCCGGAAAGTGCGCTTGATAAAAGGCCAGGCTTTGCTCGACCAACGCCTGATTGCCACGCAGGATAAATTTGCCGACGTCGCCCTGCCGGGCACCAGAAATCAGCAGTAAACCTTTGCCGTATTCGATCAGCCAGTCACGTTCAATAGTGGGGCCTTCGGCACCGTAGCCGCGCTGATAAGCATGGGAGATCAGCAGGGTGAGGTTTTGATAGCCTTCGTTGTCCATGGCGAGCAGGGTGAGCTGTGCAAGTTCATCACCCAGCACATCGCTGCTTACCAGCACATCGGCGCCTATAATGGGTTTAACGCCTGCACTGTGTGCGCCGCCATAAAATTTCACTAACCCGCACAGGTTGGTGAAATCCGTGATCGCCAGGGCTGGCATGCCCAGCGAGGCCGCCTTTTTTACCAGCGGCCCGACTTTTGCCAACCCATCGATCATGGAATAGTCACTGTGCACACGCAGGTGGACAAAACGTGGTTCGGCCATATCCAGATCCTAGACGTTGTCGAAAACAGCCCCACATTACCAGCGGGGCACCGATATTACCTGATTGCGCGCGGTTGAGGGGCTATGCCAACCCCAATACGCGTTTTACGGGGGCAAAACTGCGCCGATGGTACTCAGTAGCACCTAACAGAGCGAGTTTTTCAAGGTGATAAGCCGTCGGGTAACCTTTATGCTGTGCAAAACCATATTCAGGGAAACGGGCATCTAACTCGACCATTTCCCGGTCTCGCGTCACTTTGGCGAGAATCGATGCGGCACTGATCTCAGCAACACGGCTATCGCCCTTCACCACCGCCAAGGCAGGCATGGGCAACTGCGGGCAGCGATTGCCGTCTATCAGCACATAATCGGGTGCCAGGTGCAACCCTGCAACGGCACGCTGCATCGCCAGCATCGTGGCATGCAGGATATTCAGTTGGTCAATCTCTTCGGGCTCGGCGCGCCCCAAACTCCATGACAGCGCTTTGTCTTTGATCTCATCATAAAGCGCCAGGCGGCGTTTTTCACTGAGCTGTTTTGAATCAGCCAATCCAACGATGGGGCGCTGCGGATCGAGAATCACCGCGGCGGTGACAACGGCCCCCACCAACGGGCCGCGCCCCACTTCATCTACACCAGCGATGCGCGTCGCATCTGGATAGACAAAAACATCATACATGGTTCACTTTACCTCGGGCCAATTCCAGCACAGCCTGTGCTGCCTGCGTATCCGCATCACAACGAATCTGTTGGTGCAGCGCCAAAAAGGTCTCTTGCAGCTGTTCCACGTTTTCCCCGCCTTCCAGCCAGGGAAGCAACGCCGCCGCCAGCTTGTCTGGCGTGCACTCCTCTTGCAGCAACTCTTTTACCAGTTCGCGCCCAGCCAACAAATTGGGTAATGACACCCAGGGGGTTTTTACCAAGCGCTTTGCCAGCCAGAACGTAAAGGGTTTCATGCGATAACCCACCACCATCGGGCATTTTGCCAGCATGCATTCCAACGCTGCGGTGCCAGACGCCAGCAGTGCCGCATCGCTGGCAATCATCGCTTCACGCGCCTGACCATCCAACAAACGCACGTCCAGCTCAGGGGCCGTTTCTTGCTTGATACGTTCAAACTGTTCGCGCCGCTTGGCATTCACTAACGGCACCAACACGGCTAAATCTGGATAGCGTTGGCGCAATAGCTGTGCGCTGCGTAGAAAATCGGCGCTCAGCATCTCCACTTCAGCCCCGCGGCTGCCCGGCAGCAGCGCCAGACAATGGCGCTCTGGCGCGATACCTAACTGCGCGCGCGCTGCCAGTTTGTCCGGCTGCAACGGCATGGCATCGGCCATAGTGTGGCCGATAAAGCGACAAGGCACGTTGAATTTGTCGTAAAACGCTTTTTCAAAGGGAAGAAACGCCAACACCAAGTCGGTGGCACGCCCAATTTTGAAAACGCGTTTCTGGCGCCAGGCCCATACAGAGGGGCTGACGTAATGAATGGTGCGGATACCGCGCGCTTTGAGGCGGCCTTCGAGCGTGATATTAAAATCGGGTGCATCGATGCCAACAAAAACGTCGGGGGCAAGTTCGGTGAAACGCTGCGTAAGGTCACGGCGAATCGACAGCAGGCGCGGCAAACGCCCAAGCACCTCGACAATCCCCATCACCGCAAGCTCTTCCATCTCATACCAAGTTTCACACCCGGCTTCCTGCATGCGTGGCCCGGCAACGCCGACAAAGCGAGCGTCAGGCATCTGGCTTTTCAGCGCTCGGATCAGGCCTGCACCAAGAATGTCGCCGGAGGTTTCTCCGGCGACGATACCAATCACAAGGGGACGCGTTGACATGAATTACCGGATAATGCCGCGGGTAGAACGGGCAAAGAAGTCGATAAATGCTTGAACCGCAGGATGATCTTTAGCCAGCGCTTCGATTTCCGGTTTCACCTCTTCCAGCGTTCTCCCACTGCGATACAGCAGCTTGTAGGCGTTACGGATCGCCTGCTGGGTCTCTTTTTCGAACCCGCGGCGTTTCAGCCCTTCAATATTGAGGCCGAACGGCGTCGCATGGTTACCCTGAGCAATGACGTACGGCGGCACATCTTGCGCCACGCCGGAGCAGCCGCCGACCATAACGTGTGCACCGATAACACAGAATTGGTGCACCGCTGTCATGCCGCCGATGATAGCAAAATCATCAACTTCGACGTGCCCACCCAACGTGGCATTGTTTGCCAGAATACAACGGCTACCAATGACGCAGTCATGGGCAATATGCGTGTTGATCATCAGCAGATTATCGCTGCCGACTTTAGTCAATCCACCACCTTGTTCCGTACCACGATGAATCGTGACACTTTCACGAATACGGTTACGATCGCCGATCTCTACGCGAGTAGGTTCACCCGCGTATTTCAGATCCTGATTTACCTCACCAATAGAGGAAAATTGGTAGATCTCATTATCACGGCCGATTTTAGTGATCCCATTTACCACAACATGGGATTTTAAAACCGTGCCTTCGCCGATCTCGACGTGAGAACCGACATAGCAGAACGGGCCAATGTGTACACGTGCGCCAATAATGGCACCGTCTTCAACAATGGCGCTGGGATGAATAAAGGCGGTTTGATCAATCACGTTATCAGGCCTCCCGACGACGAGCACACATCATTGACGCTTCACAAGCCACTTCGCCATCCACTTTGGCGACGCCTTTGAAACGAGCAACACCACGACGCTCTTTAATGAATTCAACTTCAAGGATCATCTGATCACCTGGCTGCACTGGACGTTTGAAACGCGCTTCGTCCACAGCCGCGAAGTAGTAAAGTTCACCCGGTTCCAGCTTACCCACGCTTTTAAATGCCAGAATGCCCGTGGCCTGAGCCATGGCTTCCAGAATCAGCACGCCGGGGAAAATGGGTTTCCCGGGGAAGTGTCCCTGAAAGAAGGGTTCGTTGAAAGAGACGTTTTTCACCGCACGCAGGAATTTTCCTTCTTCAAAATCCAATACGCGATCCACCAGCAAAAAGGGGAAACGGTGCGGTAATAGTTCTAAAATCTCTTCAATATGCAGAGTATGAGTGTTAGTAGTCAAAATACTCTTCCTGTCCGTAAAACTGATGCCATCAACAACACGGCCTGCGAGATCCCAAAAGGGGGATCATCTGGCAGGCCGCAAATAAGGATTTTTACGCCAGCCTAAGCAGGCAATCCACAACAACCACCGCGTATAAACCCGTATCCATCACGCCGCCTGCCACTGTTTAGACTAGGCTGACACGAGGATCAATCCTGGTTGACTTTACGCTCAACGGCTTTCAGCCGTTTGCTCATATCATCAATACTCATCACCAGCGCTGCGGTTTTACGCCACGTTTTGTTTGGCTGTAACGGAATTCCCGATGAGTATACGCCGGGTTCGGTGATGGGCCTCATGACCATCCCCATGCCGGTAACCGTGACCTTATCGCAAATTTCCATATGACCATTGATCACGCTGGCACCGCCAATCATGCAGTAGCGGCCAATTTTCAGGCTGCCAGCCATGATAACGCCGCCAGCGACTGCTGTATTGTCGCCAATCACGACGTTGTGTGCAATCTGGCATTGGTTATCAATGATAACACCGTCACCAATAATGGTGTCGTCCAGTGCGCCGCGGTCAATGGTGGTGTTAGCACCGATCTCAACGCGATCGCCAATGCGTACCGTGCCTAACTGCGGGATCTTGACCCAATTGCCACGCTCGTTGGCATAGCCAAAACCATCGGAACCAATCACCGCGCCAGATTGAATCAGGCATTGTGCCCCTAACTCAACCCGATGATAGACCGTCACATTAGCCCACAGACGAGAACCCGCGCCAATTTTGGCGTATTTCCCGACAAAACAACCGGCACCAATCACCACACCATCGCCTAACTCTGCGCCTGACTCGATAACCGCATTCGCACCGATGGCGACATGGCGCCCCAGCACGGCATCATCGGCAATCACCGCACTGGGTGCGATATCTTGCGCAGGTTGCGGCGTGGTATCCATCAATTGCGCCATACGCGCATACGTCAGATACGGGTTTTTCACCACCAACGCCGCTGCCTTGCAGTAAGGCAGGTCAGCTTCTGTCACAACCACGGCGGATGCCTGTGTCGTGG
Organism: uncultured Symbiopectobacterium sp.; assembly: GCA_964293225.1. Classification (GTDB taxonomy): domain Bacteria; phylum Pseudomonadota; class Gammaproteobacteria; order Enterobacterales; family Enterobacteriaceae; genus Symbiopectobacterium. Next base: position 25,948 of record CAXYYB010000025.1, read on the forward strand.
TCAGTTGCTCACGATAGCGGCTGTCTGAAAGAAAGGTGATTTGTCCAGAGCGTGCCGAATGCATAGAAGCAACACCGGTGATGACGATATCGCCATCACCGTGTAATTGCGCATCCAACTGTGCTGCCAAGGCGTCCAGTCGAATTGAAACCATGAGTTATTTAACCTGTTTCAGCACATCAGCCGTGATGTCTTTAGCGTTACCGACATAGGCAACCGCGTTGGCATCAATCACGATATCGTAGCCATCTTTGCTGGCAACGCTTTTGATGGCATCCTGAATACGGCTCAGGATCTTGTTACGTTCTTCCATCTGACGACGGCGATTGTCTTGTTCAAACGCCTGTGCCTTGTTGGAGAACTGCTCACGCTGCGCCATCAAATCGTTTTCAGATTTGCTGCGATCGCTGGCTTTCATGGTAGAACCATCACGCTGCAATTTTTGCATTTTGGTTTGCAGATCGTTTTCCATTTTCTGCAATTCAGAAGCACGGCCTTTAAACTCGTTTTCCAACTGCTTGGCAACGGTTTCACGCTGCGGCAACTGCTGGAAAATGCTGGCAACGTTGACAACGGCAATTTTGTCGGCCGCTTGAACGCTGGCAGACGCAGCCAGAGCTAAACCGAGACCTGCGGCACACAACCACTTTTTCACGTTATTACTCCTCAACCTGATCTTTTTTATCACACATTCACGTGCACAAAGCTCTGGCTCAGCGCACGCGGCGCGTTACCAGAGCCCTATACTTCATTTAGAGACGACGTGTTTGTCGTTACACTACCACGTCTTACCAATGTTAAATTGGAACTGTTCGGACTTGTCTCCGTCAATCTTCTTGACCGGCTGGGCATAGGAGAACACCAATGGCCCAAGCGGTGACATCCACTGCACGGCAAGACCGGTCGATACACGAATATTGCCCGGTTCGCTGTAGTCTGGAATATTATAGAGTCTTGTTTGATCGGTGTTTTTCCAGTTGGTATCCCATACCGTACCGGCATCCACAAACAGTGAGGTACGCAGCGAGCTGGCATACTTATCGCTGGCAAACGGCGTCGGCAGAATCAGCTCCGCACTGGCGACTGCCATGGCGTTACCGCCCACGGCATCATCGGAATTGTCAATTGGACACGTCGAATACGAAGTATCTTTCGGTGACGTTCTGCACCGGTAGTAAGCCGCTTTAGGACCAATGGTATTCGACTGGAAGCCACGTACCGTGCTGGAACCACCGGCATAGAAGTTGTCGTAGAACGGCACATCTTTGCTGCCAATACCGTCCGCATAGCCTGCGCGTGCACGGCCCATCAACACCCAGTGGTGGTTTTCACTCAACGGCAAGTAGGTCGCTGAATCGAAGGTCAGCTTGTAGTATTCGTTGTCGGAACCCGGCACCGTCACCTTGGCGTTGAGGCTGGCACGGCTCCCTTCCGTTGGGAAGAAGCCACGGTCCAGACTATTGTAGACCCATCCGGCGTTAAGGAAGAAATCGTTGGCGTTAAAATCGGCGCTGGAGTGGTTACCCGATTCTACAACCGGGGGGTTAACACCCACCGAATTAAGATAGCGCCACATCGCCACCTGCGGTGACATATCCGACACATCGTTATGCACGTAGTCCAGGCCCAGACGCAACGAGTTATTCTCGTTGATCGGGAAACCTAAGGTGGAGCCTATGCCGTAGCTTTTGTTGGTGTAATCAGAGAGTTCAGCATCATAAGCTTTAAAGTCGTTATAGAAAATACGACCGCCGAGGCTGACGCCGTCTACCGTAAAGTAGGGGTTGGTCATCGACAGCTCGACATAGGTCTGGTAGCTGTTTTTGGTCCCGCTGATGCCCACAGAGTTGCCGGTACCCAGCCAGTTGTCTTGCTGCACCCCTGCCTGGAAGCTGACTCCACTTTCCGTACCGAAGCCGACGCCGAAGTTCAACGTACCGGTATTACGCTCTTTCACCTTGTAGGTGACGTCTACCTGATCGGCAGTGCCCGGCACACGCTGGGTTTCGACGTCAACGCTTTCAAAGTAGCCGAGACGGTTGAGACGCTCTTTGCCCTGCTCAACCAGATCGTTGCCCAACCACGCCCCTTCCATCTGGCGCATTTCGCGGCGTAGCACAGAATCTTTGGAGGTATCGTTACCCTCAAAGCGCACACGGCGCACCGAGAAGCGGTTGCCAGCATCGACGTTGATGTTGAGCTTGACCGTTTTATCGCCATCGCTGATTTCAGGCTGTGTCACCACGCGCGGATAAGCGTAGCCATAACGGCCCAGCAGCTTTTTGATATCCTCTTCCATGCGTGTCACTTTGGTGCCGTTATACAGCTCGCCGGGGTTCACTTTCGTCAGACCCTCAATCTCGGCAGAGTGGCCCGCCAGATTGCCGCGCACCGTCACCCCGGACAGCTTGTACTGTTCGCCTTCCGTGATGTTGATGGTGATGTAGATGCCCTTCTTGTCGGGCGTCAGGCTTACCTGAGTGGAATCAATCGTGAAACGCGCGTAGCCGCGATCGAGATAGAAACTGCGCAGCGTTTCCAAGTCGCCGGAGAGTTTCTGCTTCTGATACTTGCGATCGCCCATGACGTTCCACCACGGCACGTCATCGCGCAGTTGGAATTGGGCAATCAATTCATCAGAAGTGAAGGCTTTGTTGCCAACGATGTTGATCTGCTGGATTTGCGCGGAAACCCCTTCGGTAAACACCAGTTTGAGGTCAACGCGGTTGCGCGGCAACGGCGTCACCACCGCTTTCACGGAGGCGCTGTATTTACCGACGCTGTAGTAGAAATCCTCCAGCCCCTTCTCGATAGAAGAGAGTGTCGTGCGGTCTAACGCTTCGCCGACGCGCACACTGGACGCTTCCATATTTTCTTTCAGCATCTCATCCTTAACCGCTTTATTGCCGGAGAATGTGATGCTGGCGATGGTAGGCCGTTCTTTCACCTGCACAATCAAGGTTTCACCGTCACGCAGTACCCGGACATCCTCGAAGTTTCCGGTCGCGAACAGAGCACGGATGGTATTCCCGATATCGTCATCACTGACGGTATCACCCACACGGACAGGCATGCTGAGTAGTGCCGCACCGACAGCAACACGCTGCAAGCCCTCGAAATGAATATCCTTCACCACGAATCCGTCTGCACCGTATACGGTGGCGCTGCTGAACAGCAGCGACGCTATGAGCAACTTTTTCATCGCCATCGTTGTTATGCGTTTTTCCTAACCTACTCCCCCGCCTAAAGGCGAGAGAAATCATTAAAAAGTGCGAGCCCCATTAACAGCATCAACACCACCGTGCCGATACGATAACAAAAGTCCTGCACACGCTCAGAAACCGGCCTGCCTTTCAGTTTTTCAACCAGCAGAAAGAGCAGGTGTCCACCATCCAAAACCGGTAGCGGGAACAAATTGATAATGCCAAGATTTACACTGATCAATGCCAAAAACATCAGGTAGTAAATCAGCCCATAGTCAGCCGACATACCGGCCCCCTGAGCAATGGAGATTGGCCCGCTCAGGTTGTTGAGCTTAACATCGCCTGTTATCAGTTTTCCCAGCATACTGACGGTTAACCGCATCAGTTGCCAGGTTTTATCCGCAGCTTGATAAATCGCACTGAACGGCCCGTATTGCCGCACCGTCCGGTACTCCTCGGGCAGCGGGATGACTTTTGGCACCACCCCGGCAAACCCTTCCACCCTGCCACCGGTCGTTTTGCTGTCCGGCGTCAAGATTAGAGAGCGGGTCTCACCCTTTCGTTCAATCTCCAGCGCAATATCTGCATCCGGTTTGTCACGCACCATACTGGCAAACTGCGACCAGCGCGTCAGCGGTTGCCCATCGACTTTAACGATCCTGTCTCCGACTTGCAAACCGGCTTTTTGCGCGGCCGATCCCTCCTGCACCTGTGTCAGCACCGCATCGATTTGCGGCATGCGTGGCACCATGCCCAATGAGGACGCAGGATCTTGCTTTTCAGGATTGAACTGCCAGTCACGCAGATCCAGCGTTTTACGCACTACGGACGAAGAACCCAGCGGGGCAACATCAAGCGTTACCTCGTTATCACCAATCTTGCCGATCAGCGTTAAACGCGCCGTATCCCAGTCAGGCGTTTCGATACCATCTACCGCTTTTAGTTCCATTCCCGGCGACATTTGCGCCATAGCAGCGATAGAGTTGGGTACTATTTCGCCCACTACAGGCCGTACACCCGGTACGCCAATAATAAACACCAGCCAGTAGGCGGCAACCGCAAACAAGAAGTTGGCAATCGGGCCCGCACTCACGATGGCAGCGCGTTGCCATACGGTTTTACGGTTAAAAGAGAGATGATGCTGTTCCGGCGAGACGGTATCTACACGCTCGTCGAGCATTTTGACATAGCCACCCAGTGGGATTAAGGCAACGACAAACTCGGTTCCCCGCCGATCGCGCCAACGCCATAGCGCCTTGCCAAAGCCGACAGAAAAACGCTCAACCTTAACCCCACAGCGACGAGCAACCCAGAAGTGGCCAAATTCATGCACCGTAATCAATACGCCCAGTGCAACAACAAATGCAGCCAAACTCCAAAGGACATTCATCATCTGTCAGGTCATCCTAAACCGTTTTAAACACTAAAAACATCAGGCAGGCAAAGACAGGGATCGCCGCCGTCAGGCTATCGATGCGGTCAAGCACGCCGCCATGACCAGGAATCAGGTGGCTGCTGTCCTTAATACCGGCTTCCCTTTTAAACATACTTTCTGTCAAATCGCCCAGCACGGATGCCAGCGCAGCAATCACCGAACAGATGAGCAGCGTAAACGGCGCAACGCCTAAAGGCGCATAAACACTAAACAGCAGGGAGATAATCGCGGACGTGGCTAACCCACCGACAAAGCCCTCCCAGGTTTTACCTGGAGACACTTTGGGTGCCAGTTTATGCTTGCCAAACAGTTTACCAAACATGTACGCGCCGCTGTCTGCGCCCCACACCAGCAACATCACGTAGAGCAACCACCAGGCACCGAAGAAAGGATCGCTATCATAATGGTGCTGGCGTAACGCCACCATGCCCCAGAAGAAAGGCACGATGGTCAACACGCCAAACAACAGACGCAACGCTTTAGAGTTACGCCAAAACCCCGCAGAACCGGGATAAGAGAGTACCAACAGCAGTGCTGCACACCACCACGCCAGTGATACCCATAGCGAAAGGCGGATAGGCAGCAGATGAACCGAATAGTGATAGTTGGGCAATGATAGCGTCATCAAGGCCAGCAGTGCGCCACATATAAAGGCAAGAGACAAACGCTGAGCAGAGGAGCCTAACCCGGCGAATTGCCCCCACTCCCAGGCGGCCAACATGCAAACGCCGAGCGTTACCAGCGCAAATCCCTTCGGTGGCAGCATAAACAATGCCGCAATGACCAACGGGATTAAAATCAAGGCAGTTATCAATCGATACTTCAGCACACCTTCCCCCTATGATGCGTCAGCATCGGAAGGTGCAGTTCCACCGAAGCGCCGTTCGCGTTGCGCAAATGCATTCATCGCACCTTCAAAATCGTGTTCATCGAAATCAGGCCAAAGGACATCGGTAAAGTAAAGCTCAGCATAAGCAATCTGCCACAGCAAAAAATTACTGATGCGGTGTTCCCCCCCCGTCCTGATAACCAAATCGACCGGCGTTTGATCGCTCAAACACAGGGCATGGGATAAAGTATCTTCGTTGATCGTGTCCGGGCGGAGCGTGCCTTCCTGCACCGCCTCAGCCAATTGTCTGACGCCCTGAATAATATCCCAACGTCCGCCATAATTCGCGGCAATATTCAGTATTAACCCTGGATTATTTTTTGTCAGTGCTTCAGAGCGGCGAATGCGCTCTTGTAGACGCGAGCTGAAACGGCTGATATCACCGATGATACGCAACTGAACACCGTGTTTATGCAGGCTTTTGACTTCACTGTCCAGCGCCCGAACAAACAGCTCCATCAGCGCTTTCACTTCTTGCGCCGGACGGTTCCAGTTTTCGCTACTAAAGGCATATAAGGTCAAAGCATCGAGCCGATGGCTTACCGCAAAGCTCACCGCCCGCCGCACCGCTTTCACACCAGCCTGATGGCCAAAAATGCGCAGTTTGCCGCGGTTTTTCGCCCAACGGCCATTACCATCCATGATGATTGCGACATGCCTTGGCCCGCTTTCGGGTGGCGTAATGGATGTTTGTTGATTATCAGACGGCATAACGCGAACTTAATTTCCTCAAGTAAGAAAACAATCCATCCCTAACATCAGACCCGTCAGCACAAAAAAGCCGTGAACGAGCACGGCTGTACGTCCTTCGCCAGCGTTTTCGCACTGACATCGACGCGAATGGCGCAGACTATATCACCTTGATCCCGCATGAACAAATTGTGCCGCGACGAACGCGTCCGCAAGCACACGTTGTCAGTGGAACGCGCGTAATGCCTGCCGGCCTTTCTCGCGAGCCCAACGGTCAATAGACAGGACATCATCAACGGATTCTGGCTCGGCGCAAGAGAGCTGTTCCATCACTCGCTGATTCAATGACGCAATATCGGTGAAGCGAATCTCACCGTGTAAAAAGGCGTCAACGGCAATTTCATTGGCCCCATTCAGCGCGGTTGTTGCTGCCTGCCCCTGATTGCACGCAGCAATCGCCAACTGCAAACAGGGATAACGCGTCATGTCAGGCTCGCTGAACGTGAGCGGGCCAAGACGCATAAAATCCAGCGGTGCCACGTTCGACACCACGCGCTGCGGATAGGCCATTGCATGCGCGATCGGCGTGCGCATATCCGGTGTGCCAAGTTGTGCCAAAACGCTGCCATCACGATAGCGCACCATGGAGTGGATAACGGACTGCGGATGGATAATCACTTCCATCTGCGCCGCGGATGCGTTAAACAACCAACGCGCCTCGATGTACTCCAGCCCCTTGTTCATCATGGTCGCAGAGTCCACGGAAATCTTACGTCCCATAGACCAGTTGGGATGCGCACAGGCCTGATCGGGCGTCATCGCCGCCAAAGCAGCAAGCGGTGTTTCTCTAAATGGGCCGCCTGAACCGGTCAGAACAATACGCTCTACTCCATGTTCCGTTAAAGAAGCGTAACCCAATTGACGTTGAATGTGCTCAGGTAAACTCTGAAAAATGGCGTTATGTTCACTGTCTATTGGCAACAGTTGCGCACCGTATTGTGCAACGGCGTTCATAAACAAACGGCCACAGGTGACCAAAGACTCCTTGTTTGCCAACAGCACCTGTTTTCCAGCCTTGATAGCCGCGAGGGTTGGCAATAATCCTGCGGCCCCGACGATGGCCGCCATCACCTGATCGACGCCATCGAGCACAGCCAAATCACATGCGGCCTGCTCACCGGCCAGCACTTCGGTACGACAGCCTGCGGCCATCAGTCGCTCACGTAACAGTGTCGCAGCCTGAGGATCGGACATGGAAGCATAGGCAGGTTGGAATTGCAGGCATTGCGCCAGCATCACATCAACGTTTCGCCCAGCGGCCAGGGCAGTAACGGCGAATTTATCCGGATTGGCTTTCACTACAGCCAGCGTACTAACGCCAATTGAACCGGTTGAACCGAGGATCGTCAGTTGCTTCATGAAATTGCTCTAAAAAATAAAGCGCCGCCAGTTGATATGCTGGCTGACGCTTTTATACCCGTCATACTTCACGTTGCAGATGCGTTGGCTGCGCTCGCTCACCCGAATCACTTACCTAAGTAAGCTCATCGGGATGAACTCACTTGCCGCATTACGAGACTCATCAATGAGTCTCGCCCTAAAGGGCCAGCGCAAGCGCTGTTCAAAACGTTAACGTTTTGTCCTGCAACGCGAATTATTTAGGGTATATATTGGAAGCCGATTAAAACTCCATCAGCTCATTTTCTTTTTCTGCCAGCGCGACATCCACTTTCTTGATATAGGCGTCAGTCAGTTTTTGCACGTCATCCTGCGCGCGGCGTTCTTCATCTTCACTGATCGCTTTATCTTTCAACAGCGCTTTCAGCTTATCGTTGGCGTCGCGACGCACGTTACGTACGGAGATGCGACCTTGTTCCGCTTCACCGCGAACCACTTTGGTCAAATCTTTACGGCGCTCTTCCGTCAGCGGCGGCAGGGGAACGCGGATTACCGCGCCCGCAGAGGACGGGTTTAACCCCAGATCTGAAGCCATGATCGCTTTCTCAACGGCCGGGCCCAAAGTACGGTCAAACACCGTGATTGCCAGTGTGCGCGTATCTTCAACCACAATGTTTGCTACCTGGCGCAGCGGCGTGGCAGAACCGTAATATTCTACCTGGATGCCATCCAGCAGGCTCGGTGAAGCACGGCCAGTACGAACTCTGCTAATTTGGTGTTTAAACGCTTCTACACATTTTTCCATGCGTGTATCAGCATCTTTTCTGATGTCATTAATCACGTTGCGGACCCTTGAATACTGGTTGCCAGACAGGTTATTTCCCTGCGTTTTATCATGACATCAACGGGCATGATAAAAGCGGACAGGGATGCATACAGCAAACCCGGTAAATCATTGATGCTTGCGCCGGGGTGCCGACGCAGCGCGTTATCTATCGGTATTACGAAAATAAATCAGTACTACCACGATCAGGATAGTACCTTATTTTTCAGTACACCCGTTATTACTTCGTGATCAAGGTGCCTTCTTTTTCACCCATGACCACGCGGCGTAATGCACCGGGTTTGTTCATGTTGAAAACGCGGATCGGTAAATTATGATCGCGAGCCAGCGTAAAGGCCGCCAAATCCATCACTTTCAGTTCACGTTCGAGAACGTCCTGATAGGTTAGCGTTTCATGGAGCGTCGCGGTGGGATCTTTAACCGGATCCGCAGAAAAAACGCCATCCACTTTGGTGGCTTTGAGCACCACATCAGCTTCAATCTCGATACCGCGCAGACAAGCAGCAGAATCGGTAGTAAAGAAGGGATTACCGGTACCGGCGGAGAAAATCACCACGCGGTTGTTGCGCAGCAGGCTGATAGCCTCGGCCCAGCTATAATTGTCGCACACGCCGTTGAGCGGAATGGCTGACATCAAGCGCGCGTTGACATAGGCACGGTGCAGCGCATCGCGCATTGCCAGGCCGTTCATCACGGTGGCCAACATCCCCATGTGATCGCCCACCACGCGATTCATACCCGCTTGTGCCAGACCGGCACCGCGGAACAGGTTGCCACCACCGATAACGACGCCGACCTGAATGCCCAGCTCAACCAGTTCTTTAATTTCCTGAGCCATACGATCCAGAATGCTCGCATCGATACCAAAACCTTCGGCTCCTTGTAATGCTTCGCCACTGAGCTTAAGCAGGATACGTTGATATACGGGTTTTGCGTTGGTTGCCATGGTGTTGTTGTCCTAACGGGCTATCATCATAATGGGAATGTGATTACTGTCACGCCTTAGTGCATCATACCGCGCGCGTCATTAAACCGACGCACAAATGCGCAGTGGCAGTAAAACGTGTTGAAAATTTTGGCTGGATATACCCGGCTTCATGTCACTTTCCTATGGGTATGCCCAGAGGGTATTCCCCGTGGATAGGGTGCGTCAGTCTACCCGGAAATGCGCCGAGTGAATCTCACCAATGCCGCTGTACATGAAGTATTACGAGTATAAAAAGGAACCGCCAACTGGCGGCTCCTTTTTTGCATCTTAAGACTGCTTGCTCATCGCGGCGACTTCAGCAGCGAAGTCAACTTCCGCTTTCTCAATGCCTTCACCCACTTCGAAACGGATGAAGCTGATGACGTCAGCTTTGTGCTCTTTCAGCAGATCGCCAACGGTTTTGTTGGGATCCATCACGAAGTGTTGACCGGTCAGAGAGATTTCACCGGTGAATTTACGCATACGGCCTTCGACCATTTTTTCTGCGATTTCACGCGGTTTGCCAGATTGCATGGCAATGTCCAACTGGATCTGGTGCTCACGCGCAACCACATCTGCAGGAACGTCTTCTGCTTTCACGTACTCAGGTTTGCTGGCAGCAATGTGCATCGCAACGTGCTTAACCAGTTCTTCGTCAGCGCCGGTAGCGGCAACCAGTACGCCAATACGCGCGCCGTGCAGGTAAGCACCCAGCACGTCACCTTCCTGAATAGCGATACGGCGAATGTTGATGTTTTCACCAATTTTCGCGACCAGCGTAGTACGCTGTTCTTCGAATTTCGCTTTCAGAACGTCAACGTCAGTGATGCGTTCGTTCAGTGCAGCGGTTGCAACTTCTTCGCCGAAGGCTTTGAAGCCAGCATCTTTAGCAACGAAGTCAGTTTCGCAGTTCAGTTCGACGATAACGCCATATTTGCCGTCAGCCGCGATCTTGGTCAAAATCACACCTTCAGCAGCAACACGGCCTGCTTTTTTCGCAGCTTTAGCCTGGCCAGACTTACGCATGTTATCGATAGCAAGTTCGATATCACCGTTAGCTTCTACCAGCGCTTTTTTGCATTCCATCATGCCAGCGCCAGTACGCTCGCGCAGTTCTTTTACCAGGGCAGCGGTAATTTCAGCCATTATCTTTTCCTCGGGTTATCTCGTGGGAGATAAGTAAAAGGGGGCCATTAAGGCCCCCTAACCAACATATTCAATACCTGGTTAATAAGGGCTCGACGGAGCCAGTCTTATTATTCAGCTTCTACCAAGCCTTCTTCCGCTTGAACAGCCAGATCTTGAGAACGGCCTTCACGGACAGCGGTAGCAACAGCGCTCAGGTACAGGGTTACTGCACGGATGGCGTCGTCGTTGCCAGGGATGATGAAGTCAACGCCATCCGGATCGGAGTTGGTATCAACCACAGCAAATACCGGGATACCCAGGTTGTTTGCTTCTTTGATGGCGATGTGTTCATGGTCAGCGTCAACCACAAACAGAGCATCTGGCAGGCCGCCCATATCTTTGATACCGCCCAGGCTGTTTTCCAGCTTGTCCAGTTCACGAGTACGCATCAGAGCTTCTTTTTTGGTCAGCTTGTCGAAGGTACCGTCTTGAGATTGGGTTTCCAGATCTTTCAAACGCTTGATGGACTGACGAACGGTTTTCCAGTTAGTCAGCATACCGCCCAACCAGCGATGGTTCACGAAGAACTGGTCGCAGTTGTTTGCAGCGTCTTTTACCGCTTCGCTTGCAGCGCGTTTCGTACCAACGAACAGGATTTTGCCTTTGCGAGAAGAGATTTTGCTCAGCTCGGCCAGCGCATCGTTGAACATCGGAACGGTTTTTTCAAGGTTGATGATGTGAACTTTGTTACGCGCACCAAAAATGAAAGGTTTCATTTTCGGGTTCCAGTAACGGGTCTGGTGACCGAAGTGTACGCCAGCCTTGAGCATATCGCGCATGGAAACAGTTGCCATGATTACCTCTATAAATTGAGTATGGGGTTAAGCCTCCACATGTCCCATTACACCGACCCTTCAGCCACGTCCTAAGACGTTGACCTTCGAGCACCCCGGCGAACGTGTCGACATGTGTGTGTTATTTACACATATGAGTTTAGTGAATTCCGCCGAACCTGTTAGCCAGACCCAGTCAGATCACCGGCGCGCTTTATACCATAAAGTCGCCACCGACACCAACTTTTGTTGCACCCTTTACCCGATTTTCTCCTGACGTAGCGCCATTGAATCCAAATGGGGATTTGGCACCATCCGTCAGGGCTGATAACATAAGTGGTCATACCCGTCATACTTCAAGCTACAGGTGCGTTGGCTGCGTTCTTTCACCCGAATCACTTACCAGAGTAAGCTCATCGGGATGAATGAACCTCATCCCTGAGGTTCACCCTACGGGCCAGCGCAGGCACTGTTCAAATTTGTTCCAGACAAATTTGTCACTCACTTGCCGCCTTCCTGCAACTCGAATTATTTAGGGTATAGTGTGTACACTTAAATTCGTCGACTGCTTCGACACCTGCGGACAATTTTGCATGGCAATATCAATAAAAACCCCTGAAGACATCGAGAAAATGCGCGTCGCTGGCCGTCTGGCGGCGGAAGTGCTGGAAATCATCGAACCGTATGTAGTTCCCGGTGTCAGCACTGGCGAGCTCGATCGCATCTGCCACGACCATATTACCAATAAGCAGCAGGCCATTTCTGCCAGCCTTGGTTATCACGGCTTCCCGAAATCGGTGTGTATCTCTATCAACGAAGTGGTGTGCCACGGCATTCCCAGCGATGATCGTCTGCTGAAAGACGGTGATATCGTCAATATCGATGTTACGGTCATCAAGGATGGCTTTCACGGTGATACCTCCAAGATGTTCATCGCCGGTAAACCCACCATTCTGGGCGAACGCCTGTGCCGTATCACGCAGGAAAGCCTCTATCTGGCACTGAAAATGGTCAAGCCGGGCATCCGGCTGCGTGCCTTGGGTAAAGCCATCCAGATATTCGCGGAAAGCAATGATTTCTCCGTGGTACGTGAATATTGCGGTCACGGCATTGGCCGCGGTTTCCATGAAGAACCTCAGGTGCTGCATTACGATGCCGATGACGGCGGCGTAGTGCTGCAAGCGGGCATGGCATTCACCATTGAGCCGATGCTTAACGCAGGCGATTTCCGTATCCGCACCATGAAAGACGGTTGGACGGTAAAAACCAAAGATCGCAGCTTGTCGGCGCAATACGAGCATACTATTGTGGTAACCGAAAACGGTTGCGAAATTATGACGCTGAGGAAAGACGACACCATCCCCAACATCATTTCGCACCCGGCGTAATGGTGCGCCAGCCCGACGGTTATCTTTCGGCGGCGGCCAGGGATACCGTTAACAGGGCTGGCGTCTCTTTTATGGCGTTTGCCAGGCAACGCTTAAGGGCTGTGAATTTATGAATGACAACAACGCTTCTCACTCCGCCGACGTGTTCACCGCTGACATACAGCCCCCCGCCTCCCCGTTAACCTACAGCGACAGCGAACTGGAGTGCTCAGCGCTGAAACTGTCTATGGAGCGTTTTCAGACGTGGCTAGGCGCTGAATTTCGCGACGGAGTAGCCGCCGAAACGCTGATTACCGCCAGAACCTTTTTTATCGACCATCTGCTGCAACGTCTGTGGACGTTTTACGGTTTCGAATCTGCCGCACAAACGGCGCTGGTAGCCGTTGGTGGATACGGGCGCGGTGAGTTGCACCCGTTGTCGGATATTGATGTGCTGGTACTCAGCGGGCAGCCGCTCAGCGCCCATCAATCTCAACAAGTGGGCGCGTTTATCACGCTGCTGTGGGATCTCAAGCTTGAAGTGGGTCATAGCGTGCGCACGCTCGATGAGTGCCTGCAAGAAGGCAGAGCAGACATTTCCGTGGCGACAAACCTCATCGAATCGCGCCTGATCTGCGGCGATGTGGCGCTGTTTCTCTCCTTACAAAAACAGATTTTTAGCGAAGATTTTTGGCCCTCCTCCGCCTTTTTCCCGGCCAAAATCACCGAACAGCAAGAGCGACATCAGCGTTACCACAGCACCAGCTACAACCTTGAACCGGATATAAAAAGTAGCCCCGGCGGGCTGCGCGATATTCACACCTTGCTCTGGGTTGCCCGACGTCATTTTGGTGCCACCTCGCTCAACGAAATGGTCGGTTTTGGTTTTCTCACCGAAGCGGAACGCAACGAGCTCAATGAATGCCAGAGTTTCCTGTGGCGCATTCGTTTTGCTTTACACCTGATCCTGTCGCGTTATGACAACCGCCTGCTGTTTGACCGCCAGCTCAACGTGGCGCAGTTGCTGAATTACCGTGGCGAGGGTAATGCACCGGTTGAGCACATGATGAAAGATTTCTATCGCGCGACGCGCCGCGTCAGCGAGCTTAATCATATGTTGCTGCAACTGTTCGATGAGGCCATCCTGGCGCTGGATGCCAGTGAAAAGCCACGCGCAATCGATGATGAATTCCAACTGCGTGGCAACCTGATCGATCTGCGTGATGAAACCTTGTTCATGCACAAGCCGGAAGCCATTATGCGCATGTTTAACACCATGGTGCGTAACGATGAGATTACCGGTATCTATTCCACCACGCTGCGCCAATTGCGCCATGCGCGTCGCCATCTGGCTCAGCCGCTGTGCGCTATTCCTGAAGCGCGCCACCTTTTTATGGCTATTCTGCGCCATCCACACGCGGTAAATAGAGCCCTGCTGCCGATGCATCGTCACAGCGTGTTGGAAGCGTATACGCCACTGTGGAGCAACATTGTCGGGCAGATGCAGTTCGATCTGTTTCATGCCTATACCGTGGATGAGCACACGCTGCGCGTGCTGCTCAAACTGGAAAGCTTTGCGGATGAAGAGACGCGCACCCAGCATCCCCTGTGCGTAGAGCTGTATCCACGCCTGCCGCAACCGGAATTGCTGCTGCTCGCGGCGCTGTTTCATGACATTGCCAAAGGGCGCGGCGGCGATCATTCTGAGCTGGGGGCGCAAGATGTCGTTGAGTTTGCCGCACTGCACCAGCTCAATTCACGCGAAACGCAGCTGGTTGCCTGGCTAGTGCGCTGCCACCTGCTGATGTCAGTGACCGCACAGCGTCGCGATATTCAGGATCCAGCGGTTATCCAGCAGTTCGCCGCTGAAGTGAAAAGCGAAACCCGCCTGCGCTACCTGGTCAGCCTCACGGTTGCCGATATCTGCGCGACCAACGAAACCTTGTGGAACAGTTGGAAACAGAGCCTATTGCGCGAACTCTATTTCGCCACCGAGAAACAGCTGCGCCGCGGGATGCAAAATACGCCGGATGTGCGCGATCGCGTGCGCCATCATCGTCTCCAGGCTTTGGCGCTGCTGCGCATGGACAATATCGATGAAGAAGCGTTGCACCCTATCTGGAGCCGCTGCCGCGCAGATTATTTTTTGCGTCATTCGCCCAATCAGCTTGCCTGGCACGCTCGCCATCTGGTTGAGCACGATTTACATCAGCCGTTGGTGCTTATCAGCCATCAGGCCAGCCGCGGCGGCACAGAAATTTTCATCTGGAGCCCAGACCGCCCCTACCTGTTCGCCGCTGTGGCAGGCGAACTCGACCGCCGTAATCTGAGCGTGCATGATGCGCAAATTTTCACCAGCCGCGATGGCATGGCGATGGACACCTTTATCGTACTGGAACCCGACGGCAGTCCAGTCGCACCGGATCGCCACGAGTTTATTCGTCAGGCGCTGGTTCAGGCGCTCACACAGCGCGATTATCAACATCCTCGTCCGCGCCGCGCTTCCTCCAAATTGCGCCATTTCAGTGTGCCCACGGAAATCAGCTTCTTGCCGACACATACAGACAGACGCAGCTACATGGAGTTGAGCGCACTCGATCAACCTGGTCTGCTGGCACGCTTGGGTAAAGTGTTCGCCGATCTCAACGTGTCGTTACACGGTGCGCGCATTTCCACGATTGGCGAGCGGGTAGAAGACCTTTTTATCCTTGCAGACAAAGACAGACGCGCATTATCTCCGGAATTACGCCTTATCTTGCAACAACGGTTGACAGAAGCCCTCGACCCAAACGATAAAGTAACCCTGAATTAACCATTGACTGACAGCACAGAAAGAGAAACAGGATGCATCAATTACAAAACGTTATCGAAACCGCCTTTGAACGCCGTGCCGACATTACGCCGACCTCCGTGGACAGCGTAACCCGTGAAGCCGTTAATCAGGTTATTGGCTTATTGGACAGCGGCGCACTGCGCGTGGCGGAAAAAATCAATGGCGAGTGGGTAACGCACCAATGGTTGAAAAAAGCGGTGCTGCTCTCTTTCCGTATCAATGACAACCAACTGATGGAAGGTACGGAAACCCGCTACTACGACAAAGTGCCGATGAAATTTGCCGGTTACGATGAAGCGCGCTTCCAACGTGAAGGTTTCCGCGTAGTGCCTCCTGCCAGCGTACGTCAGGGCGCATTTATCGCCCGTAACACGGTGTTGATGCCGTCTTATGTCAACATCGGTGCTTACGTTGACGAAGGCACCATGGTTGATACCTGGGCAACCGTCGGCTCTTGCGCACAGATCGGAAAAAACGTTCACCTGTCCGGCGGTGTCGGCATCGGTGGCGTCCTGGAGCCGTTACAGGCTAACCCGACCATCATTGAAGACAACTGCTTTATTGGCGCCCGCTCTGAAGTGGTAGAAGGCGTGATCGTGGAAGCAGGCTCCGTCATCTCCATGGGCGTGTTTATCGGCCAGAGCACGAAAATCTACGATCGCGAAACCGGTGAAGTGCATTACGGTCGCGTACCGGCAGGCTCAGTCGTCGTTTCCGGCAACCTGCCGTCGAAAGATGGCAGCTACAGCCTGTACTGTGCCGTGATCGTGAAAAAAGTGGATGCGAAAACCCGCGGTAAAGTGGGTATTAATGAGTTGCTTCGTACCATCGACTAAACTGAACAAGGCGGGTTTGACCCGCCTTTTCTTTATCACTCCCCAAAAGGTGGCGCCATGTATGACAATCTAAAAAGCCTGGGTATCTCCCATCCCGATGAAATTGATCGCTATAGCCTGCGCCAGGAGGCCAGTAACGACATCCTGAAAATCTATTTTCGTAAGGATAAAGGGGAGTTTTTCGCCAAAAGCGTAAAATTTAAATATCCGCGCCAGCGTAAAACCATCGTTGCGGATAACAGCGGACAAGGCTTTAAAGAGATCAATGAGATCAGCCCCAATCTGCGCTATGTCATTGATGAGCTTGATCAGATTTGCCAACGCGATCAGGTGGAAGTCGATCTGAAACGCAAAATCCTTGATGACTTGCGTCATCTGGAAAGCGTGGTAGCGAACAAAATTAATGAGATCGAATCCGATCTGGAGAAGCTGACTAAAGGGCGTTAATAGGCTGAGCAGCGAACGTCATGATAAAACGGAGCTTTACCGCTCCGTTTTTTACACACGTTTATTCAACCTGCTTAACCTGCTTAACCTGCTTCAACCAACCCCGCCCACTGCTCTACCCACGGGCAGGAAAGCACTTCTGGCTCCGGGCATTCTGCCGCGTCAATCTGGAGCACATCTCCCACACGCTGAGCGCCCATCTCTTGCAACAATGCATCAAACTGCTGGCCCGCGCCGCAAAAATGGGGGTAACTGCTGTCACCCAAAGCAATGACGCCATAGCGCAACGCGGGCTGATGACCACCTTTTTCACGCAACGCCGCAAACAACGGGGCGATGGAATCCGGCAGATCCCCTTGCCCGGTGGTTGACGTTACCACCAACACATACTGCTCGCGATACGCCAGCCAAGATGACAGGTCAGCATCTTCAAACACCTTAACCTGATGGCCGCGCTCGCTCAGCAGATTCTCCGCTTCTTCTGCAACCAGCAATGCGTTTCCATAAACCGTGCCAACAAAAATACCAATTTGCGCCATGATGATGACTCCACGTGTAATGTATCGCTGCGTGCCCGATAACGCCGGATCTGCGCTATTCGGCAATACTGGAAAGGCGGTTATCCTGCCCCGAGTCAGGCGGAAACTCAACCCTTTCAACATCAGGGAGACTGCCCAGCCAGCCGAATTGCGTCATTACGTGCATCCAGGCCATATCCAACCCGGCACGTAATACCAAGGGCTCCCCTGTTACAGGATGGCACAGCGTCAGTTGGCTGGCATGCAACATCAAGCGACCACAACCAAAATGCGCAGCCATTGCGCGATTCTGACGCAAATCTCCGTGCTTTGAGTCACCCAAAATAGGATGCCGCAAATGCACCATATGACGGCGCAACTGATGTTTGCGTCCCGTCTGCGGCATCAGCTCAACCAGGCTGTATCGGGCGGTAGGATAGCGCCCCACCGCAACCTGTCGCTCCACCTGCGCCAGAGAACGGTAGTGGGTGATGGCCGTCTGGGGTTGTTTATCGCGCTGGGCGAGCTTGTCAGCCACCTTATCCAGCTCTTCAGTCAGCGCATAGTCGATGGTATCGCTGCCGGAAAGATACCCGCGCACGACTGCGTGGTAGGTTTTTTGAATCTGGTGCTGCTCGAACTGCTGTGAAAGCAGGCGCGCAATGTCGCTGGAAAGTCCCAGCAACAGCACCCCTGACGTTGGCCTATCCAGACGGTGGACCGTGAAAACATGTTGACCAATCTGATCGCGGAGCGTCTGCATGATCACCACTTTTTCTTTGCGATCCAGCCAACTGCGGTGAACCAACCACCCTGCCGGTTTGTTAATGGCGATCAGATGCTCATCCTGATACAGAATTTCAAGCATCCCGATCTCCCTGCACATCGGCAGGCACAAACAACGCATCCAACGCGCGCAGTTGCTCTAACAGCGGCGCGATGTCGTTGATATCCCCAGTCAGGGCCTCTTCAAAATAGGGGGTGATGGCGAGTGCCTGAGGCAAGGGAACGCCGCCATCCAGCATCGCATGCAATCGCGGCAACAATACCCATTGCAACCATTGTTCGGCGCTCATGGTGTCAATACAGAACGGTTCTGTGCTGGTAAACGCACTGGCCTGCGGCGGGGCGGATTGCCAAAACACGCTGTCGTGTAGCGTGCGTTCAATGTCCCATAAGGCGTGTCGAATGTGGTCTTGGTGCGTCATGCTTTTCTCTCACCGGCTGCGTGGAGGGCAAAGCATATCATTGAAGCAAGATGAGCCCAACAGGCGCAGGGCGGCGTGGTAACACAATAAAGAACAGTGTTGACGGATTCTCTGCGACAAAAAAGTTGGGGGCACTGATATTCAGTGCCCCCGGTTCGTTTTATAGCTTTCCCGCTACACCACTGCGTCCCTGCTCATCCGTGAAAACTTTTCCTTGGCGGTTATCCTAACCAGCTCTCCGTGCAAGCGTCCAACTTTCGTCCTGACCGTTCTTCCTGCATCTTCCGTGAAGATATTCCCTTCAGGCTCCTGCCCCACCGCTACTCCGTAACGGCTCTCAATCTCCTTCCTGGAGGTGTCCTTGGTTTCATCCTGAAGCCGTTATCCTTCTTCACCACATTTAGCGATAAAGTGATACATCCTGTAACCGGTTACTAAGATGTATTAAATGGCGACGAACAGCAAGACCCCGTTCAGACTTTTTCTTATATTTACGCTGAAACCCTTAATGCAAAGAAAAATATAATCCATTAATTAAAAAGGAAAAAAATAAAAAAACAGTACATAAAACCGGGAAAACACAGAGATGTCTCACAATAAATGTAAGATATCTCTTACACGCATATCCGCCAGATAACGCAAGCAACCATCATCTTACTCTCGGTTGCAACTGTTGCAGGAACACGCACAAAGAGGGAGCCAACACCCGGTGTTCACGTGTACCAAAGGTTTCAAGCCATACTTCACCGCTGACATTAGATAACGAGATCAGCGCCATTTCTGATTCCGTCGTGGCTAAAAACAGCGTCGGCGGCAACTTAAGTCGCTTTTGCGTCAGCAAATGCCCGATGAGATTTTCCTGCATACGCACAAAATCATCCTCGCTCCACGATTGCAGCAGCAGGCAATCGATATCCGCGAAGCGCGCTTCCATATCCCCAGCATACTGCGTGGTAAAAAAAGCCTCAGCGTCTGGATGCAGCGCAATACTCAACGCGCGCGACACGCCGTCGAGCGTCGCGCCTTCGGCCACAGACTGAGGACTCCACAATACCCGCTCGCCGTCATTTTCCACTATGCAGGGTGAAGCAACGCCGTACAACGCCTCACTGGCGGGCAAATGACCATAGGCTTGCTGCCAGGCCGCCACATAACGCTGGGTAAATCCCTGGAGTGCGTGTTGCACATTGTCATCCATAGTTTTTTCTCTTCACTGGGCGAGTCGGTTACACTACTGCATATCGTTTTTACTTTGCAAAGGCCTGTTATGTCCACTTCTGACAAACAAGACGCGCTCAGTGCGTTACCGTTGGGAAAGCCCACATCTTACCACGACAGCTACGATGTAGGTTTATTACAAGCAGTTCCACGCAGTTTAAACCGCGACCCTTTGGGCATTGATGCCGCGCATTTGCCGTTTCACGGTGAAGATATCTGGACATTATACGAACTCTCCTGGCTTGCCCCCAACGGGGTGCCGCAGGTTGCCGTGGGCGAAATGCATTTGCAGGCTGATAGCCCAAACCTTATCGAATCCAAAAGCTTCAAACTCTACCTGAACAGCTTCAATCAGACGGTATTTGAAAATTGGCAACGGGTACAAGAGACGCTAACGCGCGATCTGGCCGCCTGTGCGCAGGGTGAGGTTAGCGTGACGTTGTTCTCGCTGGATACCTTTCAGGGACAGACGCTGGGCCAATTCCAAGGGGAATGCATTGACGGGCAGGATATTCAGATCGCCGATTATGCGTTCAATGCCGACCACCTTGCCAGCGCCTGCCACGCCCAGAGCCCCGTTGTTGAAGAAACATTGGTGAGCCATGTGCTCAAATCCAACTGCCTGATCACTCACCAGCCGGATTGGGGCTCAGTACAAATTCACTACCGGGGCAAGCGTATCGACAGAGAAGCCCTGCTGCGCTACATCGTCTCCTTTCGCCACCACAATGAGTTCCATGAGCAGTGTGTAGAGCGTATCTTCAACGACCTGATGCGTTTTTGCCAGCCAGAAACACTGACCGTTTACGCACGCTATACGCGCCGTGGCGGGCTGGACATCAACCCCTGGCGTAGCAACACGGCGTTTATTGCAAACACCGGTCGCTTACCCCGGCAATAGTGCGGGATACAATACAATATCGCCATTCAGAAACGGCATTATTGGAAAAACTGATACCATCAGGTTAAGGTGGAGTAATACATAAAATCAGTGTTATGCGTCTTGCCTCCGCAGCGGTGACAAGGGGTAGTCTGGAAATGTTGTTGTTATACACTGCGTTCTCAAGGAGTAAAATTGATTACACATATCAGCCCGTTAGGGTCTATGGATTTGTTATCGCAGTTGGAAGTGGACATGTTGAAAAGCACGGCCAGCAGCGATCTTTACCGTTTATTCCGCAACTGTTCGCTCGCCGTACTGAATTCCGGCAGCCAAACCGATAACAGCAAAGAGCTGCTATCCCGCTACGAAGATTTTGATATCAACGTGTTGCGCCGTGAGCGCGGCGTGAAACTGGAGTTGGTCAATCCTCCAGAAGACGCGTTCGTTGATGGCGATATCATTCGTTCATTGCAGGCCAACCTGTTCGCCGTACTGCGCGATATCCTGTTTGTAAGCGGACAAATCACCTCGGCAGGCCGCTATCAGAACCTGAATCTGGAAAACAGCGCCCACATTACCAACCTGGTGTTTTCCATCCTGCGTAATGCGCGCGCGCTGCACGTGGGTGAAGAACCCAACATGGTCGTGTGCTGGGGCGGTCACTCCATTAATGAAACCGAATATCTCTATGGGCGCAAAGTCGGCAGCCAATTAGGGCTGCGCGAATTGAATATCTGCACCGGCTGCGGCCCCGGTGCCATGGAAGCACCGATGAAAGGTGCCGCCGTCGGCCACGCCCAGCAACGTTATAAAGAAGGCCGCTTTATTGGCATGACGGAACCGTCCATCATCGCCGCCGAGCCGCCAAACCCGCTAGTGAATGAACTTATCATCATGCCCGATATCGAAAAACGCCTCGAAGCCTTCGTGCGCATCGGGCACGGCATCATTATTTTCCCCGGCGGTGTGGGTACGGCGGAAGAGTTCCTCTACCTGCTGAGCATCATGATGAACCCGGAAAACAGCGAACAGGTGCTGCCCATCATCCTGACCGGGCCGGAGGAAAGCGCCGATTATTTCCATGTTCTGGATGAGTTTATCATCACGACCCTGGGCCGTCAGGCGCGCCGTTACTACTCCATCATCATTAATGATGCAGCGGAAGTGGCGCGGCAGATGAAGAAAGCGATGCCGCAGGTGAAGGAACATCGCCGACATACCGGTGATGCCTACAGCTTCAACTGGTCATTGCGTATCGCACCCGATCTGCAATTGCCGTTTGAGCCCACTCACGAGAATATGGCAAACCTCAATCTGCACCCCAATCAAGAACCGGAAGCGTTGGCCTCTGCGCTGCGCAAGGCGTTTTCTGGCATTGTGGCGGGCAACGTCAAAGAGGTTGGCATTCAGGCGATTGAAGAGCACGGTCCGTACAAGATCCACGGCGATGCACAACTGATGCAAAGCATGGATAAGTTACTGCAAGGGTTCGTTGCGCAGCAAAGGATGAAGCTGCCGGGCAGTGCCTACATCCCTTGTTATGAAATCTGCTCCTGATGCACCACGGGCGGGAAAAACGGATTTTCCCGCCACCTTCACCACGCTTCTCGCTGGGACCGCCTGATGCCTGTACATTTGCTGATTATCGATGCATTAAACCTGATTCGTCGTATCCATGCCGTGCAGGGTTCTCCCTGTGTGACAGCCTGTCAGCACGCCGTTACCCAACTGCTACAGCATAGCCAGCCGACGCACGCCGTCGCGGTGTTTGATGATGAACAACGCGCCGACAGTTGGCGGCACCAGTTGCTACCCGACTACAAAGCGGGCCGCCCGCCCATGCCAGAGAATCTGGCGCTTGAACTGCCACAAATCCGCCAGGCGCTGGTAGCAATGGGTATCCCCTGCTGGCATACGCCGGGTAATGAAGCCGATGATTTGGCAGCAACGCTCGCCACAAAAGTCGCCCACGCTGGTCATCAGGCAACGATTGTCTCAACCGACAAGGGCTACTGCCAACTGCTGGCCCCGGCCATTCAGATTCGTGATTATTTTCAAAAGCGCTGGTTGGATGTGCCGTTTATCGCCCAGGAGTTTGGCGTTTCACCGCAGCAACTGCCTGATTTCTGGGGGCTGGCAGGCATCAGCAGCAGCAAAATACCCGGCGTGGTGGGCATTGGCCCCAAAAGCGCCAGCCAGTTGCTTGCCCAAGCAGGAACCTTGGAGCAGCTTTACCAACAGTTGGACGCTGTACCGGAAAAATGGCGACGCAAGCTGGAATCCCAGCGCGAAATGGCCTTTGTCAGCCGTCAGGTAGCAACGTTACGCACGGATTTGGCGTTGGAAGGGAATTTACAGCAGTTACGGCTGACGACGGGGAAATAAACGCGCCATTCTCGTCGAACGGCGCATTAGATTGCTGATGACCCTACGAGAGCAGTCATTCCCCGCCCCAATCAGCCATTTCCTGCCCCAATCAGTCATTCCCGCGAAGGCGGGAATCTCTTGCAGAGGTAACGCGTTTCTTCTGGCGGAGATCCCCGGCTTTCACCAAGGATGACGAAGATAAAAGCGCGTTGCACTTAACGCTCGTCGCGCCGTCCTGGCACCGCGCCCCATATACGCCGCGCGTGTACCGTTACCTCTTCGCGATCGTGGTACAGTTGGCGAGCACGGAGTTCGTAGTTGATACCATTCTCACTTAAGCGCTCGCTCAGCAACGCCAGATTTTGCGTCACTTCCTCATAACGTTTTTTCATGGGTAGCTTGAGGTTGAATATCACTTCCCGACACCAGCCCTTCACCAGCCAGTCGGCCATCAGGTTAGCCACTTTCGCCGGTTTCTCCACCATATCGCACACCAACCAAGTGATGTTGTTACGCGGTGGCTCAAAACGAAAACCATCGGCGGCATGGTGTGTCACCTGACCCGTATCCATCAGGCTTTGCGCCATGGTACCGTTATCCACGGCATGCACCATCATGCTACGCTTCACCAGTTGGTAGGTCCAACCGCCGGGGCACGCCCCTAAATCCACCGCATACATGCCGCTTGCCAAACGCTCATCCCACTCATCCGCCGGAATGAATACGTGGAACGCCTCTTCCAATTTCAACGTAGAACGGCTCGGCGCATCCGAAGGGAATTTCAGGCGTGGGATACCCATATAAAACGGCGAATGGTTATTGCTGTAGGAATAGCCCACATAGCAATGCCCCGGGGCTATAAACAACACATGGATAACCGGACGAGAGGCCTTTTCATAGGGCAGCAGAATGCCGTTTTCTTTCAAGGCGGCGCGCAAAGGCACGGTGAACTTGCGGCAAAACTTCAACAGTTCTTTGCTTTCATTGGTGTCCGGCACTTCAACGCGCAGCTCTCCAGCCCGTTCAATCGCGCCAGTCAGCATACCCACAATCGGGGTGATACGATCTTCCGGCGGCAAATCGCGCAGTAACGCTCCGCACACGAACCATTGACGGGCAAAAACCAGCGTATCAAACGGCAATGTTTTGATTAAACGATCGGCATCTTCATGCTGATAGCATTCATACATCACATAGCCACAATTTTCTTTAACCCTGGCGAAGCCAAAAACCTCGTGTGCAGTGGCTTTTTCCGTTATCTCTGCCGCACACTCTTTTTCGAAACCAGGGCGGCAATATAAAATTACCTTATTCATTACTTTTCGCCTTTCTTGTCTGGCGCAGCACGCCAATCAACATCAATACCCATCCGGTCAGGAAGAAAAGACCACCAACCGGCGTGACAAACGCCCAAAACCGCAGGTGCGACAGCGCCAGACAATAAAGGCTGCCGCTAAACAGCACGGTGCCAAGCGCCAACGCAATGCTGCTCCAATAAAACCACAGATTACGGCGCTGGCGCATCAATACCGACAGCGCCAGAATCGCCAGCGTATGAAACGCCTGATATTCAAGCCCGGTTTTTAGCCAGGCCATTTCGGCAGCACCCAGCGATTTGCTGAGCACATGTGCACCAAAGGCGCCTAACGCTACAAACACAAACCCGCTGATCGCGGAAAACATCAGCATAAAACGACTATTCATCGTATTTTCCACATTAAATCAATTAAATACGCCACATATCAACGTGTGGCATTGTCATAGCGGAAACGAAACTTCTCTTGCTCGCTTGCCGCGCGCGCCAAAATCCAGTGGCGAAAGGCGGCTATTTTACCCAGTTCAGCCTGACTGTCATGACAAACCAGATAAAAAGCATTTTTACTGACCAAAACGTCGTTAAACGGACACACTAACCGACCTGCTTCAATCTCGGTTTGGGCCATCACGTTATTTGCCAACGCGACCCCCTGCCCGTGGATCGCCGCCTGCAACACCATCGCACTGTGGCTGAATATCGGCCCTTGTTGCACATTAATCTGCACGCCAAGCTGGCGGGTGTAAGCCAACCAGTCGCGGCGAGACGCGTCATGCAACAAGGTGTGCCCTACCAGATCCTGCGGCGTTTTAAGCGGATGTTTGCCCGTTAGCAATACCGGAGAACAGACGGGCAATAGGTACTCGGCATAAAGTTTTTCAACACGCAACCCATGCCAGTTGCCACGCCCATAAAAAATCGCCACGTCCACATCATCTGACAGGCGATCTTCCTGGCGATCTACCGCCTGAATTCGCACATCAATCCCCGGAAACTCAGCATTGAAACTCGATAATCGCGGCACCAACCAATGGATGGCGAAGCTGGGCAACAGACTGACCGTCAATGCCCCTTTGGCACTGCGTGACTGTAACTTGCGCGTCGCCTCATTGAGGGAAGAGAAGATCTCTTTTATATCAAGATAGTAGCTTTGTCCCTCTTCCGTCAGCAGCAAAGAGCGATTGCGGCGGCGAAACAGCTTGAGCCCCAAAAAATCCTCTAATGATTTGATTTGATGACTGACAGCAGCCTGTGTGACAAATAGTTCCTCCGCCGCTTTGGTAAAGCTGAGGTGGCGGGCGGCAGAATCAAATACGCGCAACGCATTGAGCGGAGGGAGTCGCTTTGACATAGGGTAATGTTCTTCTTTTTCCTAAGAGGTGCACGGAGGCAGCACCGTTCCAGCCATTAGTTTTTTTTATCCGAGACATTATAATTTGTCCGTTGAGGATGCACCAGCAAATACCTATATTAGCGCCACTTCCTTGAGCCGGAACGAAAGGTGCGGCAGGCGTTTCCTGAAGTGCTTTTGGCTTGTGGTTGTGATGTTGTGTTTGCTATTTATTGTCTGCTTTTCAGACATGGTAGCCAAGGCTACCTTTCACTTCCTGTACATTTACCCTGTCTGTCCATAGTGATTTTTATGTGGCACCGCTTTTTAGCGGTGCTTTTTTTTTGCCTGATAGGCGGCGCATCGCCGGGTGCCAGAAATGACAATTCCCGCGCTGACATTTCAGACTCGCCTTACCGAGTAGGTAAGCAACGAAATGGCAGTGCGGGAATCGAGACACAGGTTACACCCGAGGAAAACTATTTGGCTTGCACCATTTCCTTCAGGTTATCGCGGTTGATCTGCTGCTCGTGGCCGTAGGCATCGACGTAGCTGATCATTCCGGTATCCTCATCCACTTTCGGTTTCCCTTCCGCGACAATGGTGCGCCCGTCGTTGGTATGCAGCACATAATTACTCGAACAGGCAGTCAAAGAGAGTGCAGCCATCGCAATGGCAATAATTGCTATTTTATTCTTCATAGTGTACTCCAAGTAAATTTTTAAGTTACTTATTTCGCTACTACCGAACGATAGTTCCGTTTATCAACAGTGTTAAGACTAGCAAAATCATTTCAATATGCGTTTAGGGATCGTCCTAAAACTTGTTTCCCGCTAGAAAATGCGACAGGATCGTCTGCCAGAAGAGGAACACCATGACAGCATTCAATCCCGCAACCTTTCGTAATGATTTCCCTGCGCTCGCGCAATCCGGCGTTTATCTGGATAGCGCGGCGACGGCGCTCAAGCCCCAGCCGGTCATCGATGCCATCTCGCAGTATTACACCGCCGAGACTGGCAATGTGCACCGCAGCCAACATGCTCACGCACAGCAGGTGACAGCGCGGTTCGAGCAGGTTCGATGCGCGGTAGCCGCTCTGCTTAACGCCGACGATCCGCGTTGCATCGTGTGGACACGCGGAACGACAGAAGCCATTAATCTGGTGGCGCAAAGCTATGCACGTCCTCGTTTGCAGCCGGGTGATGAAATCATCGTCAGCGAAGCGGAGCACCACGCCAACCTCATTCCCTGGCTGATGGTGGCACAGCAAACCGGTGCGCGCGTCGTTAAGCTGCCGATTGGCGCAGATGCGCGGCCTAACCTGGAAGCATTAGCCGATCTGATCACCCCACGCACGCGGCTGCTCGCACTGGGCCAGATGTCCAATGTGACAGGGGGCCAACCCGATCTGGCGAAAGCGATCGCGCTGGCGCATCAGGCGGGAGCCGTGGTGATGATCGACGGCGCACAAGGCATTGTGCACAGCGCACCGGATGTACAAGCGCTGGATATCGATTTTTATGCTTTCTCCGGCCACAAACTTTTTGGCCCGACCGGTATTGGCGTGTTGTACGGCAAGGCCAACCTGCTGGAATCCATGCCGCCCTGGCACGGCGGAGGGAAAATGATGAGCGCGGTCTCTTTTGATGGATTTACGCCGCAGGTCATTCCTCAGCGATTTGAAGCGGGCACCCCGGCGATTGCCGAAGTGCTCGGATTAGGGGCCGCGCTGACATGGATGCAAGGCTATGACTGGCATGCTGCGGAGCACTATAGCCAAGGGTTAGCGCAGTTGGCGGAGCTGCAGTTAGCACGTTTCCCCGGTTTTCACTCACTGCGCAGTCCCAACGCGACCATCCTGTCGTTTACCCTGACCGATGTACATCCGAACGATCTGGCAACGCTGCTTGCAGAGCAGCAGATTGCCGTTCGCGCCGGGCACCATTGTGCTCAACCGTTATTTACGGCACTTGGATTCGATGGTGCCGTGCGCGCCTCTTTCGCGCCGTATAATAACGAGCACGATGTCACTGCGCTGGTGACGGCGGTTGGCAATGCATTGGATTTACTGCGAGATTGATTGACGAACAATGGAACCGGCTTACACCATGACAGAGCATCCCATGACCGAGCACACCGCTCATCCTTTTGGCAGTACCATTACGGCAGAGACCTTACAACACACTTTCGATGCCTGCCGCTCGTGGGAAGAGCGTTATCGGCAATTGATCCTGCTGGCTAAACAGCTTCCTGCCCTGCCGAAGGCGTTGAAAAATGACACCATCGCCCTGTCTGGCTGTGAGAATCGCGTCTGGCTGGGCTATGAGAAACAGCAGGATGGTCGATTGCACTTTTACGGCGACAGCGACGGGCGAATCGTGCGCGGTTTGCTGGCTGTGTTGCTCACGGCGGTAGAAGGCAAGCAGGCTGCCGATTTGCTCGGGCAAGATCCCTTATCCCTGTTTGACCAGCTCGGCCTGCGCGCTCAGCTCAGCGCCTCACGCGCCAGCGGATTATCCGCGCTGGCACAGCGTATTCAAGCGATCGCAGCACAAACGCGGTAACACAGCTTACTCTGCCGCGTACTACGCTTCGCGCGCCGCCTTCGCCATCATTTTCTTTAACGCGTGGGAGACCGCAACAAAACCAAAGGTCGCGGTCACCATGGTGGCAGCCCCGAAACCGGAGGCGCAATCCATGCGTTTTACCCCCTCCGCCGTGCTGCGCGATGCGCACACTGAGCCATCTGCCTGCGGGTACACCAGCGGCTCATCGGAAAACACGCAGTCGATGCCTAAGCGACCTTTGCTGTTCTTGACCACATTGAAATCGTGTTTAAGCCGCTCACGCAGCTTAGCCGCCAGCGGGTCCTGAATGGTTTTGGCGAGATCCACCACGCTGATGCGTGTCGGATCGATTTGCCCGCCTGCCCCACCGGTGGTCACGACCGGAATTTTATAACGGCGGCAATACGCCAGCAGCGCCGCTTTCGGGCGCACACTGTCAATCGCATCAATCACATAGCTAAAGCCGCGATTGAGATACTCCGCCACGTTATCCACCGTGACGAAATCATCTACGCAGGTGACCTGACATTCAGGATTGATAGCACGGATACGTTCCGCCATCACTTCCGTTTTCGCCTGCCCGGTATGTTCGCGCAGCGCGTGAATCTGTCGGTTGGTGTTGCTGACACAGACGTCATCCATATCAATCAGCGTAATCGCACCAATGCCGGTACGCGCCAGCGCCTCTGCGGCCCAGGAGCCCACGCCGCCAATACCGATAACGCACACGTGCGCCTGTGCGAACAGCGCCAATGCCTGCTGACCGTATAACCGCGCTGTGCCGCCGAAGCGTTGCAGATAGGCTTCGGATAACGTACCACTCATGACTACCAACCTTTAACTCTGATAACCGCTGTAAAAAAAACAGGCCCGATCATAAAGCGATCGAGCCTGTTGCGCTACTGGTGTGATGAAAATCAGGCGGCCACTACGTCCACCAGGCAGCTCATGGCATTCGGCCCCTGTGTGAGCGGTGAGGTGCCAATATCCAGCGTCAGCACGTTGGCATTGCCGGACTGCTCCACCGCATGCCACTCTTTCTGACTGAAACCCGGTTCGAACCAGGCTCCGGTAGACATGATCACCACACCGGGTGCCACCCCATCAGTCACGCGAACCCCGGCATAAATGCGACCACGCGCGTTAAAGACTTCCACCTGCTGCGCATCAACAATGCCGCGCGCGTTTGCATCCTGCGGGTGCATGTAGAGCGTCTCTTTCCCTGCGGTTTTGTTCGCCGCCACCTGTGGCGTCGCGGCCAGTTGGCTGTGCAACCGATCCGATGGCTGAATGGAAATAAAATGCAGCGGCCAGCGTTCTGCGGTTTCGGCACCGAGCCACTCGACGGGCGGACGCCATTCTGGGTGCGGGGCAAAATCTTCATAGCCGTAACGGGCGATAGTATCGCTGTACAGTTCAATCTTACCGCTCGGCGTTTGCAGCGGATGCTGTTCCGGGCTATTGCGGAACGCGTCAAAGAACACAAACGGTTTCTCACCCTGCGGCACATCCAGATGCCCGCGCTGCCAAAACTGGTCGAAATCAGGCCATTCCACGCCCTGATGACGTCCGCGGCACTCTTCATACAGCGCTTTCAGCCATGCTTGCTCATCACGCCCTTGGGTAAAAGCATCGCCATAACCCAATCGTTCCGCCAGTTCGCTGAAAATATCATAGTCATTACGCGCTTGATGCTGCGGCGCAATCGCCTGGTGCATGGCAAACAGATGGCGATCGCGCGACGATCCGCCCAGATCGTTACGTTCAAGCGTAGTGGTCACGGGCAGCACGATGTCGGCCATCTGCGCGGCGGGCGTCCAGACGATATCCTGTACGATAACCGTCTCGGGCCTGCGCCAGCCTTCAACCAGACGGTTAAGCTGCTGATGATGGTGAAACGGGTTGCCACCGGCCCAGTGAATCAGATGGATCTCAGGGTAGCGATGGGTTTCGCCCTTGAAGGTATAGGGTTGGCCGGGATTCAGCAGCATATCGGCGATACGTGCCACCGGAATGGCGCGCCCGGGGTTCTTCACCGAAGGGGATTCTGGTGCGGGCGAAGCGATACGCTCATTACCGACGCCGTTCATGGAGCCATGACCAAAAGAGAAACCACCGCCCGGCAGGCCAATCTGACCCAGCATCGCCGACAGCGCGATCATCATCCAATAGGGCTGCTCCCCGCGATGGGCACGCTGCACCGAATAGGCACAGGTAATGAAACTGCGCACGCCTATCAACTGTCGCGCCAGTCGACGAATGCGCTCGGCGGGAATGCCGGTGATGGCGCTGGCCCACTCCGGCGTTTTTGGCGTGCCGTCGGGTTCACCGGTCAGATAGTGGCGCAGTGCATCATAGCCTACGCAATAACGCCGCAGAAAATCGGTGTCATCCGCGCCCAGCCGCTGAATTTCGTAACCGAGCGCCAGCATCAACGCCACATCGGTATTGGGACGAATCGGGATCCACTCGGCACCGAGAAAGGCCGGACAATCGTCACGCATCGGGCTGATGTTGATAACCGGGATCTTTTTCTCAGCCAGTTGACGCAATGCCGGTTCCAGGCTGTGATATCCCGCCCCACCGGACGCCACCTGCGCGTTTTTCAGCGCCAATCCGCCAAACGCGAGGAAAATGTTGCAGTGTTCTAACACGCTGCGCCACTCGGTTACCTTGCCGGTGAGCGGCTGAAAGGTGCCGATAACGTAGGGCAAAAAGAATTGCGCGGCGCCCCAACTGTAGTTGCCTTGCTGATCAACGGCACCGCCGCCGGAGAAATAGAAACGTCGCACCTGCGAACGCGCATGGTGAAAACGTCCCGCAGAAGACCAACCGTAGGATCCGGCGAACAGGCCATCCGCCCCGTAACGATCGCGTACGCGCCGGTTCTCCTGCGCCACCAGATCGAGGGCGACATCCCAATCTACCTCAACAAAACCTTCTTTGCCGCGCAGCGCGCCATCGCTGTTTTCACGCTTTTGTAACCAGGAACGGCGCACAGCCGGGCGGCGAATACGCTTGTCGGAATAGACTAATGGCACGATAGAATCAAGCATCGCGGAAGGGGCCGGATCGCTGGCAAACGGCTCACAGCGGATCAGTTTTCCGTCCTCCACGACGGCGGTAAAAGCGCCCCAATGCGCCAGATGGGGATAACGCTGAATAGCCATTCGCAACCTCAATACTTTCTCGTGCCACCCTGAATAGCGCGACAACGCAGCCTGGTAAGAAACAACGCCAGAAATGACGTTAAAAAATCGCAAAAACATTGCCACAAAGAACAATGCCACAGTTATAAAAGAAATACCCCAGACACTTCAAGTATGCGGGTTATGCAGAATATAGCTTTGCTTATGCAGATTTAAACGTTTGTTTAAAACGCGCGTTAGGATAGGGTTTAGCCTCAATAAGCACAGTCAGCGCGTTTACCGCAGCAACGTACTGTGATTGATTCGCCGCCACGCGAAATAATAAATAATCATTTGTTTTATTTAGTTTTTATTAAATAACAAACACCAAAGCCAGGATTTCACGATGACTCACGCACAGACAATCCTTTTATTGATGGCCCGATGTTAGTTTTCTAGTTGGGTTATTTCTCGATCACCGTTATTACCGCACTTTTCCTCTGAATAGCGCGTCGAACGCTTACGCTGTCAGGCGGGTATATCAGCGGAAAAAACGCTCACAAAAAACCGCATAATCGACAGGGATAATATCCCTGAAAAATACGGATAAATAACATGAAACATAAAGCGATATTATCTGCGCTGATAATGGCAACCTCATTATTCAGTCTGCCAGGGTTAGCCGACACGGCAACGCCGCAACCGGGTGTTACCCCACAACGCGGCGGCACGCTCAACTTTCTGGCCGAACCCGAACCGCCGGTACTGACCAGTCTGGTCAGCACCAGCGGCGCGGTGATGAAGGTTAACGCCAAAGTGATCGAAGGGTTGCTGGATTACGATTTCAACATGAACCCGGTGCCACAACTGGCGACCAGTTGGTCCGTCAGCCCGGATGGCAAAGAGTACGCCTTCCATTTGCGCCAGGGCGTAAAATGGCACGATGGCAAAGACTTCACCTCTGCGGATGTCGCCTTCTCCATTCTCACCGTCAAGCAATATAACTCCCGGGGTAAGGGCACGTTTGCTAACGTCACCGAGGTTAAAACACCCGATCCTTACACCGCGATCATCGAGCTGTCGCAGCCTGCGCCCTATTTGCTGAGTGCGTTTTCTGCTAACGAAGCGCCTATGGTGCCCAAGCATCTTTATGAAGGCACCAATATTCTGTCTAACCCACACAACACCGCACCGATCGGTACTGGCCCGTTTGTGTTTAAAGAGTGGGTTCGCGGCAGCCATATTCTGTATGAACGCAACCCCAACTACTGGGATCAACCCAAGCCTTATATCGATCGTTTAGTGGTAAAAATCATTCCTGATGCCGCTACACGTACCATTGCACTAGAAACCGGCGCGTTGGATCTGGGCAGTGATACGCCCATTCCAATGAGTGAAATTGAGCGCATCAAGAAGAACCCGAAACTGGGCATTGAAACCCGTGGTTATGGCTACAGCCCGACGCAAACCCGTATCGAGTTCAACCTGGATAACCCGTACCTGAAGAACCTCAAGGTGCGTCAGGCGATCGCGCACAGCATCAATCTCGATGTGCTGAAAAAAGTGGTGTGGTATGGCTATGCCTCGAACTCTCCAACGGGAATTACGCCAGAATTGACACAATTCCACGACAACACCCCGTCACCGTACAATTTCGATATCGCTAAAGCCAACAAACTGCTGGATGAAGCGGGCTTCCCACGTCAGGCCAACGGTATTCGCTTCCAGTTGGTGCACGATTTTATGCCTTACGGCGACAGCTTTAAACGCGTTGCTGAATACCTGAAATCCGCGTTGGCCAAAGTCGGTATTGACGTCACCATCCGTTCGCAGGACTTCGCCACCTTTGTTAAACGCGTCTACACCGACCGCGACTTTGACTTCAACAACGGCTCCATTTCCAACCTGTTTGACCCGGCGGTTGGCGTGCAGCGCCTCTACTGGTCAAAAACCTACTCACCGGGCGTGCCGTTTGGTAATGGCTCGCACTACAGCAACCCAGAAGTAGACCGTCTGCTGGAGCAGGCCGCTGTTGAGACCGATCCGGCGAAGCGTGTGGCGTTGTACAAACAGTTCCAACACATCATCGCGACCGAGATCCCGGACCTGAACCTGTTGCAGATCAACCGACTGACTATCTACAACAAACACGTTCACGGCTTTATCACCGGTATTCAGGGTGTGAATGGCAGCCTGGCTGACGTTTGGATCGAACAGTAAGTCATACAACAGTCCCGCGACAGCGGGGCTGTGCTTTTTTGATAGAGGTAGGGCGATGAACAGATTGCAACGCACCCGACGTATTTTGCAACGCACGCTATTGCATGCGCTGCCCACGACGCTCGGCATCGTGATCGTGGTATTTTTTCTGCTGCAACTGGTGCCGGGCGATGCCGCCGATGTGCTGGCTGCCGAGGCGGGCAGCGCCACCGCAGAAACCATGACGATGCTGCGCGCCCAGTTCGGGCTGGATCAGCCTATTCTTTCCCAACTTCTCAGCTATCTTGGCAACCTCAGCCACTTCAGCCTGGGGTTCTCACCCCGTTATAACGCACCTGTGATGGACCTGATCATGTCGCGTCTGCCCAGCACGCTGCTGCTCATGCTGCTTTCACAGACCATCGCTATCGTGGTCGGGATCGCGCTGGGTGCCGTGATGGCGGTATGGGCAGGGAAATGGCCAGACCGCCTACTGTCACTGCTGGCACTGCTGCTCTACTCCACGCCGGGGTTCTGGATCGGGTTGATGACGCTGATTCTGTTCTCCGTGCAGCTCGATTGGCTGCCGAGCGGTGGCAACATCACCATCGGTGCCGACCTCACTGGCTGGGCCTACGTCGCGGATATGCTGCGGCATGCCATTTTGCCGGTGCTGGCATTGAGCAGCTTTTTTATTGCGATATACGCCCGCTTAACCCGCGCGGCGATGCTGGAAATCGCCCAGCAGGATTTTGTCCGCACCGCCCATGCCAAAGGCCTGACACCGTGGTTTGTCACCGTGCGTCACATTCTGCGCTGCGCCTTGCTGCCGATCACGACCGTCGCCGGTATGCACTTTGGCAACCTGCTTGGCGGCGCTGCCGTGGTTGAAACCGTATTCAGTTGGCCTGGCCTCGGTCGGCTGGCGCTGGAAGCGGTGATGGCTCGTGATTTTAACGTGCTGCTGGGTGTACTGCTGCTTTCCGCCCTGCTGGTGATTGTGGCGAATATTCTGGTGGACTTACTTCAGTCCTGGTTGGATCCGCGCATCAAAGCACACTGAGTCTGGTCGAAAATAACACCAGAATACACTGAAATAGGTAATTCCTGACATGAGTAACCTTGTTGATGAAAAAGGCCCGGTGCGCCGCACGTTCCGCCTATCGCCTGAAGTGAACGCCTTTTTGCATAATCCCTCCGGCATGGCGGGGTTGTTGATGCTACTGGCCGTCTTGGTCATGGCATTTATCGCCCCGCTTATCTACCCCGGCGATCCTCTGGATATGGTGGCACAGCCGTTTTTATGGCCCGGGCAGGATCCCCAGTTCCCACTGGGAACGGATTCACTGGGGCGTGACGTAGCCGCCGGTATTGTGCACGGTTCGCAGGTTTCGTTACAGATAGGCTTCAGCGCCGTGCTGGTCAGCCTGGCTATCGGCACCGTCGTCGGTGCATTGGCGGGCTACTTCGGCGGCACCATCGACGATGTACTGGTGCATATCACCGAGCTGTTTCAAACCTTTCCCACCTTCTTACTGGTGGTCGTGCTGGTAGCCATCGGCAATCCCTCGATTGGCCTGATCTCTAGTGCCATCGGGATTGCCTCCTGGCCAACCATTGCCCGTCTGGTACGCGCGGAATTTCGTTCGCTGCGCGCCAGCGATTTTGTACTGGCTGCCCGCAGTCAGGGCTTTTCGTCGCTGCGCATTATCTTTCAGGAAATGCTGCCGAACGCGCTGCCGTCTATCATCGTAACCACCTCGGTGATGGTGGCATCGTCCATTTTGATTGAATCCGCGTTAGCGTTTCTCGGTTTTGGCGATCCGAATCGGGTCAGTTGGGGCAGCATGATCGGTGCCGGGCGCGAATCGCTGCGCACCGCCTGGTTCCTCACGGCCCTGCCCGGCGGTGCGCTGGTGCTAACAGTGTTATCACTCAATCTGGTCGGCGATGCGCTTAACGACGCACTGAACCCCCGTTTGCGCAGGAGAGCCTCATGACGTCGCTACTCACCATCAACGATCTGCGCGTCACCTTTCCCGGTCATGAGGCGGTGCGTGGCTTGAACCTGACCCTGAATGCCGGTGAAACGCTGGCTTTGGTGGGTGAATCCGGTTGCGGCAAATCCGCCACCGCCCTGTCGCTGATGCGCCTGCTGCCTGACAGCGCGCGCTTGCAGGGGGAGATTCTGTTTGACGGGCAAAACCTGCTGACGCTGTCCGATGCACACATGCGCCAACGACGCGGCAATCAGCTTTCGATGATCTTTCAGGAACCGATGACATCGCTAAACCCGGTGTTGAGCATCGGCCAGCAAATCGCAGAAACACTGCATGTGCACCAGCAATTAACGCCAGCCGCAGCGCGTAAACGCGCCATTGAATTGCTGGATCTGGTACGCATCCCCGAACCGGCGCGTCGCGTTGATGATTACCCACATAATCTC
Source organism: uncultured Symbiopectobacterium sp. (assembly GCA_964293225.1). Lineage (GTDB taxonomy): Bacteria > Pseudomonadota > Gammaproteobacteria > Enterobacterales > Enterobacteriaceae > Symbiopectobacterium. The sequence goes on from CAXYYB010000025.1 coordinate 61,997, forward strand.
TCCGGCGGACAGCGCCAGCGCGTGATGATCGCCATGGCCGTTGCCTGCCAGCCGCGTTTACTGATTGCCGATGAACCCACCACGGCGCTCGACGTCACCATTCAGGCGCAAATTCTGGCGCTGCTGGACCGACTGAGACGCGAACTGTCGATGGGGCTGCTGCTGATCACGCACGATCTCGGTTTGGTGTCACAGTGGGCCGATCGCGTGGCGGTAATGTATGCCGGGCAAAAGGTCGAAGAGGCCCCCACCGCGCAACTGTTTAGCGCCCCTCAGCATCCTTACACGCGCGGGTTGCTTGGCACTTCGCTGCACATGGATCAGGACATGCATTACCGGGATTCACGCCTGCCGGAAATTCATCATCAGTTGGATGCACAAGGTTCTGCTTTCACGCTGATTACACCACCGCCGTTGGTGCACAGCCCGCGTCAGACCGATCAACAGCCGCTGCTGTCACTACGCGATGTCCACACCGAGTACCAGACCGCACAAGGGAAAGTCAGCGCAGTGAATGGCGTATCGCTGGATATCCATCCGGGGGAAACGCTAGGGCTGGTGGGCGAATCCGGCTGCGGCAAATCGACCCTGTCAAAAACGATCCTGCGCCTGCTACCCACCTCGCAGGGCAGCATCATTTTTGACGGTGAGGATATCACCCACCACAAGGCGTCACGCCTGGCGTCACTGCGTCAGCGAGTGCAGATGATCTTTCAGGATCCTTACGCATCGCTTAACCCGCGTCACAGCATTCAGCACATTCTGGAAACGCCACTGGTGGTGCACGGCATGGGGTCGCGTGCCGAACGCCAACGTGCCGTGCGCGACATCCTTGATAAAGTCGGGCTACCGCAACGCAGTCTGGAGCGTTACCCGCACGAATTTTCGGGTGGACAGCGCCAACGCATTGGGATTGCCCGCGCGCTGGTGATTAAGCCTTCGCTGGTGATCTGCGATGAGCCAGTATCGGCGCTGGATGTGTCCATTCAGGCACAGATTCTCAATCTGCTGGTGGAGCTGAAGAACGAGATGGGGCTGGCGCTGCTGTTTATCTCACACGATTTGGCCGTGGTGCGCTATATTGCCGATAACGTGATAGTGATGCATAACGGCAATTGCGTGGAACAAGGCGACAGTTACCGCATCTGGCATCAGCCGCAGCATCCGTATACCCGAAAACTCATCGATGCAGTACCGGGCGCGACGCCGCGTACTGCACAAGATATCCCAGCGATCACTCACCCAACCGTCCACCTGACAGAGAGACAAACGGCATGAATTTGGGCATTCAAGGAAAAAAAGCATTGGTGTGGGGAGCCAGCCGTGGGCTGGGTAAAGCGGCAGCGCTGCAACTGACCCAGGAAGGGGTTGAAGTCACCTTGCTGTCACGCACCGCACAGGCATTACACGAAGCCCAAGAGAGCATTTTGCTGCAAACCGGCGTGCGCCCGCATGCCGTTGTGGCGGATATCACCACAGATGCAGGCCGACAAACCGCCATTAATGCTTGCCCGGCGCCTGACATTCTGATCAATAACGCCAGCGGCCCAACGCCGGGGGATTTTCGCGAATGGCAAAGACAGGATTGGCTCGATGCGCTCGACAGCATGATGCTCGGCCCAATTGCCATGATACGCATCACGGTCGATGGGATGGCAGAGCGTGGTTTTGGTCGCATCATCAACATCACCTCGCGCAGTGTCAAGATCCCGCAGTTGGAGCTGGGCTTGTCCAACAGCGCACGTTCCGGCTTGACGGGCTTTGTCGCCGGGTTGGCGCGCACGCAAGTGCACCGCAACGTGACGATCAACAATATTCTGCCCGGCATCTTCGATACCGAAGGCCAATGGCACCATATCCAGTCGTTGAGCGAACAAACCGGGCGTGATTTTTCAGCAATCCACAAAGAGCGGGCGGCCGCGAATCCAGCTCAGCGCTATGGTCAACCCGAAGAGTTTGGTGCCACCTGTGCGTTTCTCTGCTCGCAGCAGGCTGGGTTTATCACCGGACAAAACCTGTTGATTGATGGCGGCAGCTATCCCGGCACTTTTTAAGGAATCATCATGACGCCATCGGTACCCACAACAGAGACGCCGCGCATCAATAAGGCGGCCCTATACACCTTATTGCCCGAACTGACGGCACTGCGCCGCCAGATTCACCAGCATCCAGAAATCGGTTTTGAAGAGTGGCAAACCGCGCGTTTGATTGCGAGCACCTTAACCAAATGGGGCATTGAGGTGACTACCGATATCGGCGGAACCGGCGTCGTCGCCACGCTAAAAGGGCGTTATCCCGGCACGGGACGCCTGGGCTTGCGTGCCGATATGGATGCACTCTATATCCACGAACAAACCGGTCTGCCTTATGCCTCTGCACACACAGGAAAGATGCACGCCTGCGGCCATGATGGTCATGTGGCCATGCTGCTGGGGGCTGCGCGTTATCTGTCGCTGCACCCCGACTTTGCAGGCACTGTGCACTTTATTTTTCAACCTGCGGAAGAGGGGTTAGGCGGCGCACCGGCCATGCTCAACGACGGCTTGCTGGAACGCTTCCCCTGTGATGCCCTTTACGGGTTGCACAACAAACCGGGTGTCACCCTTGGCACGTTTGCGCTGCGCGCCGGGCCGATGCTGTGCGCCAGTGATACCTGGCAGGTGGTGTTTCGCGGTACGGGAGGGCACGGTGGTTCGGGCGCACACCTGTCTATCGACCCCACGCTGCCCGCCGCGCAGTTTATCAGCGCCCTGCAAACCATCGTCAGCCGTAACGTGCCGGCCATGGAATCCGCCGTGTTGAGTATCGGTCACATTCAGGCGGGCGATGCCAATGCGCCGAACGTCATTCCCGACAGTGTGCGCATTAAAGGCACGGGGCGTAGCTATTCCCCCGCCATTCGTGAACTGCTGGCTTCCCGCCTTGAAACACTGGCACAGCATTGTGCCAAGGGTTACGGCGCGCGCGCGGAAGTCACTTATGACTATCAATACCCGGTGCTGGTGAACGATGCCGACGCCACCGACCGTGCGATTCGTGCCGCGCACACGGTCGCCAGCGTGAACCCAAACATGACACCGCTACTGGGTGCGGAAGACTTTGCCTACATGCTGGAACAGCGCCCTGGCGCGTTCATGATGGTCGGTAACGGCGATACTGCCGCGCTGCATACGCCGCACTACGACTTTAACGATGACCTGATTCCTGTCGGCGTCCAGTATTGGGCCGCGCTGGTGTATCAGGAGTTGAAAAGCGCCTGAATCAAGGATACTGCCATGACCACAGCGACAAGAGAGAAGCAACCGGAAATCCGTCAGCGCATTCTGCAAGAGGCGATTGCGCGTTTTGCCCATAAAGGCGCTGAACTGACCACTATCCGTGAAATTACTCAGGCCACGCAGGTGAATCTGGCCTCGGTAAACTATTACTTCGGCTCCAAGGATGGCCTGTTGCACGCGGTGCTGGATACCGTACTGGGCCCGCTGAGCGAGGCGCGCGCACAGCTGTTGGATGCTGCCGAAGCCCGCTATGGCGATCGCCCCATTCCGATTGACGTGCTGCTGGATGCGCTGTTGCGCCCACTGGTAAAAACCGCCAAGACTCCCGATGGTGGGCGTATTGTGGTGCGGCTGTTGCAACACTTACGCGCCACACCGGAACACAGCGTCACGTCCTTGCTGTCCGCACAGTTCGACCATGTAGCACATCGGTTTATTGATGCCCTCTCCCGCGCCCTGCCGCACCTGGCGCGTGCCGAGGTGATTTGGCGTTATGAATTTGCGCGCGGTGCCGCCATGCATGTGCTGACCGATGCCGATCCACGTTCGGGCAGGCTGGCTTTGCTGTCACAGGGGCTATGCGATAACCGTGATGACGAACAGGTGTTGGCGCACTTGCTCACCTTCGTCAGCACCGGTTTTTGCGCGCCTTCCCATAATGATATCTCTCACATTCACCGCAGGGAGACGCCGTCACAGGCGTCGTCCGTGCCGTTCTTCACTCCGTCAGGAAATAATGCAGGCTGAAAACCATGAGTAAACCAAAAATTGAAGGCTCCTTTGTAGCGCTGATTACCCCGTTCAACGAGGATGGCAGCGTCGATTTCGGCGCATTTGAGACGCTGTTGCAGTTCCAGGCTGAAAACGGCACCTCCGCCGTACTGATCATGGGCTCAACCGGCGAAGTCTCCATGTTGTCGGCGGAAGAACGTAAGGCCATCATTCACCGCACGGCGAAATTCCGTCAGGGCGACATGAAGATTTTCTTCGGTTGCACCGGTAACAACACTGACACCACTATCGATTATGTGCGCTATGCGCAAGACAATGGTGCAGACGGTGCGATCATCGCCGCACCGGCCTACATCTGTGCACCGGAAAGCGACATCGAAAGCTATTTCCTTGAAGTGGCGGACGCCACCGATTTGCCGCTCGGGATTTACAACAACCCGCCGCGCGTGAAGTCCGATCTGCACTGGACATCGCTGCTGCGCATCTTCAAACACCCGAACTATGTGGTACATAAGGAATCTACCACCCGCGTAGGACAAGTGGCGCAAGTGCTGGCTGGCAACCCGGACGTTTCAGTGATGTGCTGCGATTCCCCCAACCTGGGGCTGGTGGTTCCAACCATGTCACTCGGTGGGCACGGCACCGCCAACATGACGGGCAACATTGCGCCGGCAGAGTTAGCAGAAATCTCACGCCCGTGGAAAAACGGCGACGATGCTGCGCGTTTCCGCACTGCTTACCAGCACTTACTGCCGCTGTTGCACTACACCTATTCGGCCATCAACCCGGTGGCAGTAAAATCGCTGATGAAAGCCATCGGCTTACCGGCAGGCAGCCTGCGTCGACCGCTGCGCGATCTGCAAGGTGATGCATTACAGAACGGTATTCGTATTGTCAACGAACTGGGTCTGAGCCAAAAGTACGGTTTCAAAAGTTAATGATTTAACGCTGCATAAAAAAGCCGCCTGAATCATCAGGCGGCTTTTATTTTATCACTCTACGCTTCATCAGAAGCTATATTGAACCCCGACACGGTAGCGGGTTTGGCGATCATCCTTGAGACCTGATGATTCAGGAACATTCCCTACCGCCACGAAAGGACGCCAGTTTTTATCCCATTTATAACTCAGTTTCACATCATGGCCGAAAGCGTAATTGTCATTATCGGATAATTTTATTCTTGCCGCATTGGCTTTTTGATAATCCAATTCATATTCAAGCGTGTAATCCTTGAGGAAATTATAAGCGATAACCGACGTTAGATTATAACCATTTTCCGATGTTTTATTCGTCGTTCCAATATTATTGCTGTTACGCTTGTAATAAGGGCGATAGCGCAGCGACACCGACAGATCGTTGGTAATATTCGCTTTACCACGCAGGTAGGGACGATAATTGTTGTAGTTAGAGGTGGAGTCTAAGGAAAAACCCGGCTCCAACGAGAAGGTTTTATTGAAATTATACAGATAGCTGGCAATCACTTCCGTACCGTTGCTGACACTTTCATTAAACGGTTTGTTAGGGGTTTTATCATTGCTATGCTGCCCCCAGCGAGCTTCGACTGACAGACCAAAACCTTGCTCAAAACGATGGGAAAACAGCAAACGGTCTTTATGATCGCCGTTTGAGGTATCTTTGAATTCGTGACGATAATCGATGGTCGCGGCCAACGTATTGAGCGTAACCAGCGATGTAATTGCCAATGTGACTATTTTTAATTTCATGGTATTTCCCCGAGAATCAAATTGCATTACTGCTATTATGATGACGTCAACAACTTCGCAGACGAAGGTGATTCCTACCGCGATAAATGACGGCGTATCAAATTGATGCGCCAGAGGAGTGTAACAATAAGTTCATTTTTGCAAACAACGTTATTTTTATTACCTTATCCAGAATATGGCATAAGCATTAATAATAAAATAAACCATTGTTCAATAAAAATGCCGGGAATGTTATTCCTTCCCGGCATCGTTCAAGAATGCGTTAACGTGCGGCGTTTTGTATTAATAAAGGCGTAGTGCTGAAGGGAGACGCTGCATTATTTTTCAGCACCCAGACGCGACCATAATGGTTGTAATATCCAGCGGCGTGACCGGCCTCGTGCCCGATCCCCTGATAGATATCAAAATGCTGGCCCTTGATGGCCCCCCCCACGTCAAGCGCTACCATCATACGCATCTCGTAACGACCGGTGAATTTCCCTTCGTTGTTAAGCAAGGGGACTTCTGCCAGCAAGGCCGTGCCCGGCGGGATCAGCGAGCGATCGGATGCCACAGAAGCTTTGGCAATCAACGGCACAGCGCTGGCCCCCTTCACCGGTGCAGATGACATCGGTTTAAAGAAAACAAAAGACGGATTCTGCTCCAGCAGTTCACGCACAGCATACGCGGAGTGCGTCTCGCCCCAGTGGCGGATCGCCTGCATCGACATCTCTTCTTTAGGCACTTCGCCTCTGTCGATCAACACTTTACCAATGCTGCGATAGGCGTGCCCGTTCTTGCCGCCATAGGCAAAGAAGGTCAGCGGTCGGCCATCACCAAAATCCACATAGCCGCTACCCTGCACTTCCATCAAAAAGTTATCCATCAGCGAGTTGGTCCAGGCGAGAACATTGCGTTCGCCCAGCGCACCGGCATAAATGCCTGCCCGATCGGGTAAGCGACGACTCTTTTTGTTGGGGGCTGGCATACCATACAGCGGGTGTTGGAATTCACCCTGACGGGTGTAGCGCGCCTGCACGACCGGCGTGTAATACCCGGTAAACTGCACGTTACCAAAATTATCCACGCCCTCCATTTGCCAGGCATTAAGTCCGAACTGGCTCAGGTTACGCGTGTCGGCGCCGGCCTGCATCCAACGTTGAATGGCCTGAAAGATGTCCTGATTACGGGCATACAGCGCGGGAGAGGCATTCTTAATCTCCGTCACCTGGTTAACGAAATCGCCCGCATTAACCGGCTTTCCGGTGGCGTTGGGTTCATTAACGAGCGCAAGCGGCTGCTCAAGTCGCCCATCTTTATACTGCTGCCCACGGTCGGTCGGCCTGGACTGACACCCGGCCAGAATGGCGATCACCACCCCGGTCAGCACATACTTACCCCAACATCCTCTCATTTTCGCTTTCACTCTCATTACAGCATGCCAAATCAGTGACCGCACAATAACAAAGGCACATCTATAATAAAACGCGCCAAATGCCATAACCGGGTGAAAACGAACAAAAAGCAACCAAAGCGCAGATAAAAACGGCAGACGTGCAGGCAACTGCCACTTTTTTTCAAATAGGGGTTGCATACCCGGCAATGGAGAGTATAGTGCGCATCCACGGACGCGGGGTGGAGCAGCCTGGTAGCTCGTCGGGCTCATAACCCGAAGG
>CAXYYB010000026.1:0-68774 GCA_964293225.1 uncultured Symbiopectobacterium sp.
AAACCGATACTGGAAAAACTCTAACACGGTGGCCAGTTTTTGTTGACCACTACAGGCAGTATAAAGTGTATGGCACTGGCTGCTTCAGGAAAGGGCATCCATCACATCAGTGCAATTTAATACTGAATTAGGGGGTAAACATGGAAGACACAGGAAAGATTTTCCGCAGACTACACGAGCTTGATGATGTTTTCGTGATGCCTAACCCCTGGGATATCGGCACTGCGCGGATACTTGAAACCATGGGGTTTAAAGCGCTTGCGACAAGCAGTGCGGGGCTTGCTTTTTCATTAGGGGTTCAGGAAGGGACGGTTGCGTGGGAACAGACGCTGGCGCATTGCCAGTCTCTGGTTAATGCCACCTCTCTGCCGGTATCCGCCGATCTTGAAAAAGGGATAGGGGATTGCCCGGAAAGTGCTGCACAGACGGTCGACATCGCCGCGAGCATCGGGTTGGCGGGATGCTCTCTGGAAGATCATACCGGCGTCGTCAGCAAGCCTATTTATGATTTTAGTTTGGCAGTGGAAAGAATTGAGGCCGCGGCTCAAGCACGAGATACGCTGGCACATGATTTTGTCATAACGGCCCGTGCGGAAAATTTTATGTGGGGAATCACCGATCTGGATGAAACCATCCTGAGATTACAGGCTTTTGAAAAAGCCGGGGCGGATGTGCTTTATGCACCGGGTCTCAGAGATATCACCATGATTAAAACGGTGTGCCAGTCGCTGACGAAACCCGTTAATGTTGTGATGGGGCTGCCCGGAAACACCTACAGCATGGCTGAATTAGCCGATGCTGGTGTAAAACGAATCAGCGTTGGTGCATCAATGGCGCGGTTCGCCTATAGCATGTTTGTACACGCGGCTCAAGAAGTCATGTCACAAGGCACGTTTAGTTATTCCAAAGATGCTATGGGATTTTCGGAACTGGCATCGTATTTCGAGAGAAAATAATCCAGGCGTCTTACTATCACGCTGTAGTTGCTGCGCTGTCGTATGATGTGTATGCGGCTCATACCTGGGTGCGACGCAGAATCTTTCGTATTGGGCTATTTATGGTACGCATCGTCCACATGCTGTTGATGCGCGCCATGTTTAGAACATATCGAACATAAAATAGAGATGTTTTTTCCCTTTCGCTATAAACAGCGAAAAATAGCAATGAATTGCTCGTGTTTTAACCAAAAAATAGCGACGGTAATAATTATAACCCTATGTTTTTATAGTGGTTGTAATTAAAAATAAGATGCTGTAGTCATGTCATTAATAACTGTGTTGACACCGCTGAAAAAGCATGTAAATTGTATTTTAACAGCAGAGGAAATTATGTTGCTGTTTATTTGAAAAGTGTTTTATGCTCTTTAATAATTATGCGACAAAGGCCATGAAGTGTATTTCTATCGGGTTTCCAAATCAAGAGTACGTACTCTGGTTTGGTAATGTGTTCAGGCCATGTAGTCAGTCTCTACAGTCGCAGGGTGTAAATGAAAGCGCGATGATGTAAGGCTATGTTTTTGTTGTTTTAAGTTGCGAGTGTGTCTGATTGGTTTTTGGTGTTGAATATCGCAACGGCAGTAAGGCTACGCATCAACTATTTTATATCGCGATGGGAGATGTACTTATTTAGCCTGCCATGGCTTCATAGGTTGATGGAGCAGGCAGAACGTTTAACCGGTAACTATATGGGAGGATTTTGCTATCTTTTCAGTACCCAATATTATCGTCTTAACGTGTACATCAAGGTTGTACAAATAGCAATACCAAGTGTTTAAGTGTCTTAATGTTAAATCTTAAGTTAATCGTAACCTAAAAGCCCTGGCGAATGTCGCTAGGGCTTTTTTATTTATATATTTCGGTGTTGTTTATTTGACCAAGCCTTAATGATGTCTTCAAGTTGTGAGCTATGCTTTTTTGCTTTAGTGATAATTTCTGTTTCGGTATACCCTAGCACCGTTGATATGCCATATAAAATAACCGGCTCAAGGTAATGCATTTGCGTATATTCAATGGATTTTTTTATCGGCATCAACAAGCTTTCAATTAATGCAGTATTTTCATCTTGTTTGAAATTTTGCTCAGGTTGGCCTACGGTAAGGCTTGGCAATAGACTCTTACCTTTAAGTTTATCCCCTTTTGAGCCATAGGCGAATTGATAAGTAAAAACCTGATCGAACCAACTTTTTAAAATGGCCGGTGTATTATACCAATACATAGGGTACTGCAAAATGATCAAGTCATGACGCAGCAAAGCGGCTTGTTCTTCTTGTATATTAATCTTGTGATCGGGATTTAATTGGAAAATATCCCGCACTTCTAAATCTGGAAATTTATGCTGTAGTTCTCTTGTGATGGTTTTGTTGGCTACCGAATGCTCTATGTCAGGATGAGCCAATATGACTAATGCCATGAGATTCCCTTAATGGTTATGAGTAACTATCAAAATGATAGCTTGCGTGGTAAGTTTACTGAGTACTCGCATATTGACAATAACTATCAGGAACGATAATAGGGGGATAGGGCAATGAAAATCACGAAAAATGCAGCTTGTCAGGTCTTATTGAACGGCAAGGTATATCCTTGCCCGGTCAGTATGGTGATGGATTTGATCGGGGGGAAATGGAAAGGCGTTATTCTTTATTATTTAAAGGACAGAAGTAAAAGGTTCAGCGAACTCCGCAAGAATATCCCTCATATCACTGAAATGACATTAAGCTTACAGTTAAAAAAGCTTGAAAAAGATGGCCTTGTGGTAAGACAAGTTTTTGGTGAGAAACCACCACTCAAAGTTGTTTATGAACTCTCTGAATTTGGGCAGTCATTTAAACCTGTGCTCGAGGCCATTTCTCTGTGGTCGGACAATGAAATCACAGTCGTTGATTGAGTTATCGCGCCATCCTTCAAGCTGCATATGCGTTGGCTGCCACTCGAAAGATTTAGGGTTGGATAAGCGGAGATTACGCGGCTTCCAGCGGTGTTTTACTGATAATCAGACGGCGATGCCGATGTACGTCTTTGTCTCCGCCCCACGCATATTCCAGCCAGCGATTTTCTAAATCATCCAGGCTTTCAATACGATGCTTAGGCCAATCTTCGCCCTCAGTGCCATCGGCAACATAAAGGTGATAGTGACTATGAAAGGCCCAGTCCAGCATGGTGAGCCAGAAACGTTGCCCGTCGCCGGTTTGCTCGCTATCTGAAACGACAATATTTGATGTATCCAGTATGTGCCGGAAAAATAATTGAGGAAAACCAGACACCACAGCCTTATAGATCAATGAAGGCGTGCGCCAGACCATTACTTGGGTAATGGCCCTATGAGGATAGGTTATCTCACTATGAGCGATCAACTTTACCGCATAGGCAGTGTAAGGCTTCTCATTTTGTGTGGTTACTATCCGGTACTGTTCTTCCGATCGGGATTTGACCAGCCTGAATCCGGGGGGTAACAGGAAGCCTTCAAGTTGATAATCTTCTACACCGCGCGCCAAAAATTGCGCTGTATGCTCTGCATTTTTGGAATAAAGCCCCAATTTCCGGCTGAAATCAGCAGAATCGATATTTTGTGGTGGCACTTTCTCGCTCGCTCTCATCTCACGCCTCCCGAACAGGAAGTGTTCAGTACAATAGCATGGATGAGATAGGCGCTCAATTGCTCACTATTTCGCCATTGTATGTTGCAAGAGCGATTCGCTTAGCGATTTTCTTCAATATAACGCGCCAAATCCGCCGGGGTTTTCAGCACGGTTGCGACTTCAGTGGGGGGAATCATGCAGCCGTATACGTCCTGCACTTCCAGCACCAGATCCACTGCCAGAATCGAGTCAAGGATATCAGACTCAATCAGCTCATCGTTAAAGCCCACTTTGCGGGATAAAACCTTTTCAAACAGCGCGAGAATTTCTTGTTCCATTATTTTTTCCTGGTGTAATTAGTTGGTGCGGGCGTGAGAGTCCAGCAACTTACGATCAATTTTGCCGTTAGGGTTAAGCGGCAATGCGTCTTTAATAATAATCTGTGAAGGCACCATGTAATGGGGAATTACCTTCGACAGCGAGGTTTTAATCGCCTCCGGGGCTAAGTGCGTCACGCAGAATGCGGCAATACGCAAAACGCCACCGCCTGATTTCATCAGCGGCAGAACCACCGCTTCGCTGATATCGGACATTGCCAGCAGGCGATTTTCGATTTCGTTGATTTCAATGCGATAACCATTGAGTTTGATCTGGCTGTCATTGCGGCCCTGGCAGTAAAGCAATCCATCCACATTTTCGTAGCCCAAATCGCCGGTTCGGTAGCCGCGGAACATTTCGCTTTCCCGATGCAGCAATTTCTCGGCATTCTCTTTCGCAAGCCCCAGATAGCCACGCATCACGTTTTTGCCCCAAATAATCAGCTCGCCGTCAGAGGTAATCTCCATTCTGGAATCCGGCATCATCACGCCAATCGGCAGCAGATCGTTTTCGCTGTGCAGGATGTCATCGGTAATTTCGATAACCGTGGTCGCGATGGTGGCTTCCGTTGGGCCGTAAGAATTGAGGATTTTGGCGTGTGGGAAGCGGCGGCGCAGCTGTTTTACCAGCGCTTTGTTTAACACTTCGCCGATAAACACAAACACGCTCAGCTCGGGTAAATAGTCACTGCTAAACTGCGGTGAAAGCAGCCGTTGATAAGCAAAGGAGGGCGTGGAAACCCACACGGAAACGCCGTTGCTTTTCAGGCGATCCAGCCAGTTTTCTGCGGCGATATCCTCTTTCGCATTCAGTACGATATGCCCGCCGGTGGCCAGGTTTGCCAGCAGTGGGATCAGAGAGAGATCGAAGCTGAATACCGCATGGTTCATCAGCACAGGCACTTCCGGCAGCGCAAAATCCTGACGCACCCACTTCATGAAATGCCACAGGCTTTCACGCCCGATTTGCACCCCTTTGGGTTTTCCGGTACTGCCCGAGGTGAACATGATATAGGCGAGATCCTGCTCAACAAGCGCTTGCTCGGCTACGCCTGTGGCAACGAATTGCCGGGTCGCCACGTCATAATAGTAAGGGGCGCTTGCCAGTTGGCAAATCTCTTTGAGCCGTTCCTGCGGGTAGATGCAATCCACCGGGATATACGGAATGTTGTGCAGCAGGCAACTGTAGATGGCGGCGGCAAACTCTGCCTGTTGATGCCCGTAGATCACGATCGGCGGACCCGCAGACTGTTGGCAATGGTGATAGCGTTTCGCCCAGTCAGTGACAGCAACGGAAAGCTGCTGCCAGGTCAGCGCTTCATCACTGCCGCTAATCGCTAGTTGCTGTGGGTTCGCGGGGTCGAGTAATGCCGCACGCAAAAAATCTTGCAGTTCTAGAAGCTCGCTGTGTTGGTTCATAGAGGTGACATTCCGCTAAATATATAGAGGGAGGCCGCGGCGCTTGCTAGCGTCAAAATTCGACCCGTAAACTCACTAACCGGATGGTCTAACCCATTGCTCAGCACCGGGCTGCGTTTCGCCAACCATTGCAGCATATTGTGAGCAACAGAAATGGCGCCAAACAATGCGCCGCTGATGACATAGTGTCGTTCCAGCCCGTTCCACGCCCCCATACAAAACAGGGTGCAGAAAATACCAATATTCTGCGCCAGCGTTTTGTTCTGACGGAAAAAGTCGAGCTTCATCAGATTCATATAAATTGGCATAAAGACCACATCCCTCAGCCATTCAGACAGGCTGATGTGGAAGCGTCGCCAAAAATCCTGCGGATTCTTTGCCAGAAACGGCATATTGAAGTTTGCCGGGATGTTCAGGCCAAATAAGCGTCCGGCACCGATAGCCATATTGCTATAGCCGGCAAAGTCAAAATAGAGGTAGGCACTGTAGGCCAGAGACATGACCACGCCCACGCTTAACGTAAACGGCTGATGGCTCCACGGCTGAACCACCAAAGTATCAATCAGCGTGGCTAACAGGTATTTCTGGATAATGCCGGTAAAAATTTGCTCCATGGACAGTAAAAACTGTTCACGGCTAAGCGCGAACACCGGTTTATTGATGTCAGTAATCCATGTGCGCCAGCGATACATCGGGCCCGCCAGGATAATAAACGGCATAAACAGGTAGCAGAAATAATGCAGGAAACCTTGACCGTCTTTTTTGCTGCGATAAAGCAGCACGTCAACGGCACGGAAGGTCATGAATGACAGGCCAATCATGTTCCAGTGGTTGTTGAGATCTAATTTCACCAGGAACATAGGAAGCAATGTCAAACTGACGGCCTGCCAGGTTTTTAACCAGCCTTTTTCTTTTAAGGTGACAAGGAGATAAAACCCAAGAAAAACCGCCACGGGAATAAGATAATCCCCCTGGAAAATATACGCCCAGCCAAATGCCGCCAGCACGGAAAACGCGGACAAATAGGTTAGCCGATAATGCAATACGCGGTTAACCAGCGCAAACAGGAGCGCTGATGAAAACAGAAGGAAAAAAAACGTTCCGGAGCTGTACATCATTTACCCTTCAGAATTTTTGGTATTCGAAATGCACTTTCAAATCCATGCTGTCATCAACAGAGGTCCACGCAACAATGGTGACCGCCAGAAAGAAATAAAGGAAAAAAAGGCGAATGGCAGTTTTCATCGTTTAAAACTCTCAGCAATAAAGCGGTCTATGGCAACCCACGCCAGTTCGGTAGGGTGTAAACGATCCCAGTTCCAGCCGTTCTGATAAGGCTGGGCATACATATCAAAGTAGGGAACATGATGTTGCTCCAGCATGGTTCGGATCTGCTGATCGACGACCTGGAATTTCTCTGAATTTTTAATCGCCCACGGATTAATCGGATCAACCACCACCACAAATTGGGCGTTGCGCGCTTTCAGCAGTTTGACCGTCGCCCTCAGCGCTTCCAACTGTGAGGGGATCGCTGGCGCGTTGTCCCACTCATCCGGCGTGTTATCGTCGGCAAAAATCGACTTATCCATCCACATCGTGTCAGCGCTTTGCTGGCGCGATTTGTTGAGTTCGCGCGCGTGGGCCAACGCCATATCCCAATCCGGGTTGATGATATTGACGGGTTGTTCCGGCCAGGGTTTTGCCGGTTGCGGAGTAATGTTCAGCATAGCCAGCCACTCGTTTTTTACCATCTCGCAAAAATTAGCAAACAGATAACTCACTTCTTGCCAGATAATGTCCGGGTACCAGCCATAGATTTCCATTTGGCTGAAGGTTAAGTGGCTGATGTCTTCTTGATCAATATTGCGTAAGTATTTGACCAGCAAGGGGCGCGCCAGCATATCTTTCATCAGGGGATTAAACACCGATGAGGGGAAATTGTTGGCAAAAATGGCAGGAGGAATACCCTCAGAATAAAAGGTATCCGGTGCTAACATCAGAACAATCTTGCTGTTTGCGTTAATGTCATTTTTAAAACGCGAGAGCAGTAAAAAATGCGTGATGCTATCGACGTAACTGTCACCGTAAGCCACTAAGGGACGATGCAACTGGTTATTGAAGTAATTATAAACCGCGTAATGTTCATCTTCGGAAGTAGAAACCTCAGACGCGCCGATAAAGAAAATCGCATTTCCCTGTAAAGCATGGGAAATAGTTGACATGTTTTGCTTGCGTTCCTTTGGCGTTCCTTCCATTGATTTAATCAGTGGTTGGAATGTCAGTTCTGGATCGGCGGTCCTCACCAGCGGGGGAACGCTGAGGAACAGGATAGCCAGGATCGCCATCAGGATATGTAGGCAGAAAGTATTTTTGATTTTCATTATATAATTTATAATTACATGATATTCATTTGTTTAAAGTTTGTTGCTTTATATCTTTACAGGGCATCGGTTCCTGCGTTTTTTGCATTATATACCAGGCTTATCGACGATGATGAGCGTTGCTGTGTAACGGTATGTACAGTGTTTGCCCTGCTCACATAATTTGATTTATCAGCACAAATAATTTGCCTGCAAAGGTGTCACTCGTTGGCCAATCGGTGGGGGAAACCCGTTGTGATGAGTGAAATCCACTTTCTATGAGTAATTCTCGATATGCTTCGTCTTGCCATGCTGTCATCCGACTGCCGAATTGCGTCACTGTGCCATTTTCTTCTATCGTCCAAAAATGCGTGGTGCTGGTTTGCGCTTCTTGCTCCCACTGATGCTCTGTTAACAATAAATGAGGACGAGCAAGAAACAGCCCCTGCGCGCATCGTTGCCAACTTGGGGCAGCCAGCCCTTGGCGTTTTACCTCTTCGAAGGTATGCACTTCGATAAGCAGTTTCCCGCCGGGTAGCAGCCACTCTGCACAGTGACTAACGAGTGTGCGAGCATCTGCTGCGTTGAAAACATTCAGTTCGCCAAAGGTCATCATGATGAAATCGAAGCGGGTTGTGGGAGCATACGCCCTCACGTCCTGCTGTAGGTAGTCAATATTCAGACCTGCGACCCGTGCTTGCTGACGTGCATAGGCGATGGACGCTGGTGAAAAATCTCCCCCTGTACAGTGAAAACCTTGTTGTGCCAGTCGGTGGGTATAGAAACCTGGGCCGCAGCCGAGGTCGAGAATCCGGGCATCCATCGGGAGTTGGCGGGCAATCCATGCTACTTGTTGTTCAATGACGGTAAACCTGCGGCTGGCCCAGTCGTGCTCCTGTGACAGATGATTTTCGAGCATGCGTTGGCTAAAGGCCGGATCGTCCCAGGGAATTTTGCTGTCGCTGCTGGACGGTTGTAAGACTCGGAAACTGTTAAGTATATCGCTGATGTTCATCGTTTCGCCTTATTCCCCCTCCGAAGAGGGGGGGGGTTTTATTTACGGATAACGCCGGTCATTTTCGTGAAGTTAAACCAGTGGCCCGCTTCGGCTGCCATCATGTCGCGATCGCGTATGGCATAGGGGTGTGAACAAGCCAGCCATGCCTGCCAGGCTTGCTCGCAACGGGCGCTCTCGGTGCACTCCGCTATCTGCAAATAGGCGCTTTGCTGCCAGAGTTGCCGCCACCAATCGACGGTGAAGAAGTTCATACCGGGCTGCCAAAAGGGGGCCAGTTCAGGAGGAACACCGCGATCGAACGGCTTTTTTAAACCAGGAATAACGATAGCGACGCGGCCACCGGGTTTGATCCACGGAGCAAGGTGGCTGTCGAAAAAGGCTGTGCTGGCACCAAAGTAGTGGTAGGCATCAATATTAATCAGCGCGTCGAAATGGTTTTCAGGAAACGGCTTTACGGCGGGAAGGTCGGTAACATCCATATGTAATGGCGTTATCAGGTGGGATAATCCGTGTTCACTGAAACGGCGTGCGTTATCTTCGGCCGCAATCCATAAATCCATTGCGACTACCTCAACACCATATTGGCGTGCCAGATAGAGTGATGTCAGGCCGGTGCCGCAGGCTAAATCGAGCACTCGCATTCCGGGTTTTAAGGCCAGAGCGCCGCTGACCTCTTCTGCCAGCAGCAGGGCGCTTGGCCCCATTAAATTGGCATTGATAAACTCAGGTGAAAACATCGGGTTCATGATCCTCTCCTTAGCGGTTGTCAGATTGAGCGCGGACGTTTCTTAGCCCAGTGGTATTAATGCGATAGGGCTGACCCTTCACAGACTTGATCAGCTTTTTGGTTTTGAGTTTTTTGAAGACGGCGAGCGTGCAGTCGCTCAGCAGTAAGCCTTCGCGGCTGTAGCATTCGACGGCGGTGATGCGACCGGACGTGTCGCGAACGTGTGCAATGCGTCCTCCTTTGGCGAGAACGTGCAGCGTCCGCTGTTCCTGACGGGATAAATTCATACTGGAAACCTGTTAATCATCATGTGCAAAACGTGCAAACACCTTGCAGTGCCCGCATTCGATTTCAGCGCATTGATAACCAGCCCGGCCTGAATAAGGTCGGCAAACTGATTATCGGATGATTACATTCTCCAGCATCAAAACCTCGGTGAGTGGTGATAAGATATGACGGGGCAAAGGATAGCACGCACCCTTTGTAAGGGAATCAGTAAACCTGAAAAGTGTGATTTGGAACGGGAATATCGCCACTTTTTCCTGCATCCCGGTGTGTTTTTACGTAGTCCAGAAAAGCCCGCAGTGGGCCCGGCATGTATTGTCGATAAAGTGCCTGACGTGCTGACAAAGGTTCTGGTAATCACCTAAAATGGCGAAGATTCTATTAAGGGAAGAGTATGAATATTCGTCATTCCGCACGCGCGTTACTGATTAATAACGATAATAACGTCTTACTGTTTAAGTTCAGATTTAAAAATATCGAAGACAATATCGATGCCAGCATCAACGCGTTTTGGATCACACCCGGCGGTGGATTGGAAGGGAGTGAAACGTTTGAGCAGGCGCTTGGTAGGGAGTTGATGGAAGAAACAGGCTTAATCATAAAAGAGAAGCCGGAGTGGGTGTGGTCAAGAGAGGTAGTTTTTAAGCGTAACGGCAGTCAATTTATCAGTCATGAGCGTTATTATCTGGTGTATGTCAGCCGTTGCGATAGTGGAGAGCCGAACCTGAGTGATAATGAAAAAAGCAATCTGCTGCAAAAACGCTGGTGGAGCATCGACGAGATGTTGGCCTCTGAGGAAGCGTTTCGGCCTGTTTGCTTAGCTCAGGAACTACACCGCATTCTGTTGAACGGTATACCGTCGTCACCCAAGGTTATCCCTTAAGGTCGGACCCGCCCCTTCACGTCAACCATTGCCATTTTCTCGCCTGATTCACCGCTTGAATGCGGCCATTTACCTGAAGTTTTTCATAGAGCTGTTTCAGGTGCCATTTTACGGTTTCCGCCGAAATACCCAGTGCGCGGGCAATCTCCTTGTTTGAAAAGCCATCCGCGATCAGTTGCAATGTCTGGTGCTCCCGCTCGGTTAGTCGTGATGCCACTGGCGAGGTGTTTTCAGGCTGAGAGGGGGCAAGTGTGGTCAATAATGCGGCTATTGCATGGTTGAACATTGCATCTGGCGTCTGCTGTTGGTGCACATGTCGCAATAGCGGCAGCAGTTCCGGCCCTGCATCCAGCAGGCTGCGATACAGATGTTGTTTTACCACGCGCAGCATCGCCGGTTTGCACACTGCTATTGCTTGTTCTGTTTCTCCGGTGCGCCATAACACCACCGACAACAGCAGCCTTGAACGCGTGGCGGCAAGCCATTCGCCGCAGTGCTCTTGCTCGATCATGACGGCGTGAAGCCCCTCTGAGGCTATCAACAGATCGCCCGTGGCAATCAGTACGCGAGCCCGACTCTGTTCGCTATACCAACGCAGGGCGTCATTTTGTTCTCCAATCATTTCACCGGTCAGTCGCTGTAACTGATCAAGCCACTGCGCTGCTTCTGCGTTATCGCCCGTCTGGAGCCGAAAGGTAATGCGCTGCGCCAACAGGGAAACCCGTGCGTGCCGCCATCCTCGCAGGCGCGTCAGGTTTTCAGCGTGCAACAACAGCGCGTTAGCCTCTTCCGCCCGACCGGCTAACTGAGCCTGTTGCGCCAGCACGATGTAGCAGCGGCTGAAGCCATCGGGAGGGCAGACGTCGTCAATCATTTGCAGGCGCGGCGTCAACAGCGCATTGATGCGTGCTACATCTCCTTGTTCCCAGGCGATCTCTGCCAGAATCGGGGCCAGCGTGGCACTGCTGCTGGAGTGAGGGCCGGTTAACGGTTCTGCGCGTTGCAATGCCTGTGCAGCGTGGTGCTCCGCTTCCCCCAGGTTACCCTGTCGCAGGAGCCCTTGCGCGATGACATAGGCGCGATACACCTCAACGAAAAGATTACGGTTCGCCGTTTTGGTGTTGGGGATTAGGGCTTGTACATCCAGCGCGCGCTGTGGGCACGCGTTTGCCAGATGGCAATAGCTCAGAATATTGCACACCAGACCATCCACCCAGATATCCCCGCAGGGAACCTCGCGCAGCAGGGGGGCAACCAGCGTCATGCTGTGGGCAATGTTTTCTGCGAAGGCTTCGCAAATGGCTCGCACCACGCGTAATCTTACCCAGGTGGTGTGGTCCAAGGCATCTGGATGAGTAGCCACAAACGTTTCGATGGTATCAAGCAGTTGGCGGGCATCGTTAAACTGAAAATGGTGCGATAAGGCCCATGCCAGATTGATTTGCAACGCGATACGTGACGGTTCGACATTGGCCGGTAAGTAGCGAATCCAGCGCACCAGCGTATCAATGTCCCCCTCTTCAGCCAGCGATTGCGCGCCAGCTTCAGCATGCAGGGTGCCCGGTTTCCCCGCCGCCAGCGCGTGGCGTATCGCTTCCGCCCAGAGGTGTTGAGCCGCGAACCAGTTACCGGCGCGTTCATGTAACCGGTGGATATCATTCCCCATGCGATGTTGCAGGCGGCTTTGTAGCGCATCGCGCATCAGCGGATGATAACGAAACCAGAATCCGGCTTCATCCAGGGTGGAAAGAAACAGGTTATGTTGCGCTATCCAGGTGAGCATTGCCTCGCCGTTACGGTATCCGGTGACGGCATCACACAGATCGGGGTGGAGACGATTAAGCATCGAGGTTTGCAGTAGAAAATCCAGCACATCAGGAGGGAGGGGGGCAAAAATCACTTCCTCCATATACCGGCTCATCGACCGTGAATTGGCATTCAGGTATTTCACCCCGCGGTGAGGGGAAGTGGCGTCACCCAGCGACAATGCCGCCATCTTCATGCCCGCAATCCAGCCTTCGGTCAGGGCGATCGCCTGCTGTATCTCTGGTTGTTTTCGCAACGTAGTGGCTGACTGCGCAAAGTAGCTGCTGGCTTCGTCGAAGCTGAAACGCAGCTCATCGTGGTAAATTTCAACCAGTTGGTCCTGCATCTGAAGTCGCCCCAGCGCTACGGGCAACTGGCTGCGGCTGCCAATGATCACGTGAAGGGACGCTGGCGCATGATTAAGAAGATAACTCAGCCCATCGTGAATATCCGGGTGATTGATGCTCTGGTAATCGTCAAGGATGAGGTAGATCGGATGTGGGCAACCGTGTAATTGATTGACCAAATCCGCGACAAACAGCGAAAAATCGACGGGAAAATCGCCCTGAAAATAGCGTTGAAACGCCGCGCTCCAGCCCTGATACAGCGGCCGCAGCGCCTCCAGTAGATAGCGGGTAAACATCAGTGGGGTATTGTCATCGTCTTCAAGGCTGAGCCACGCCAGTGCATCCCCCTGCTGCTGCCGATGCTGATACCATTGGGTTAACAGCGTTGTTTTGCCAAAGCCCGCCGCCGCACACACTAACGTCAGACTGCTGGACGCTGCACCATCAAGGTGTTGCAGCAATCGATCGCGCTGTAATAAAGCGCCTGGCGATCGCGGAGGTGTGAACTTGGTGAGAATGAGCGGCAGCTTGCGTGTGAAGCGAAAAGGTTCTTGGTTAACCAAGGTTGCAGAGGATGTCTGCATCGGGGGCAAAAACGCCATACTGCCGCTACCTCATTATATCGTCAGTGACCGGAGTGTACCGAAGGACAACCCGTAGAACCACGTTTACCGATTGATAATCGTGGCATGCTTCCTTTTTTCTCTCTTATTGCCCCCCCAACAGGGGGGTAGGCCATGCGTATGCGTGCCTATAAAGTAAATCATCTTGTGCATTGTTAATCACGACGAGGTGAATACAGAGTATGGCTATCGAAAATAAAGTCGCGTTAGTAACCGGTGCTGGACAGGGTATCGGTCGAGGTATTGCCCTGCGTCTGGCTAAAGATGGCGCATCCGTGATGCTGGTGGATGTCAGTGCTACGGGTATTGAGGCCGTAGCCGCAGAGGTGGCGGCATTAGGGCGTAAGGCAGCGACCTTTGTCGCTGATATTTCCGATCGCGATCAGGTGTATGCGGCTATCGATCAGGCTGAACGTCAACTGGGTGGCTTCGATATTATCGTCAACAATGCAGGCATTGCTCAGGTGCAGCCATTGTCCGATGTGACGCCGGAAGAGGTCGATCGCATTATGCGCATCAACGTTCAGGGCACGCTGTGGGGGATTCAGGCCGCAGCGAAAAAATTCATTGAACGCCAACAGAAAGGCAAAATCATCAATGCATGTTCCATTGCGGGGCATGATGGTTTTGCGATGTTAGGCATCTATTCTGCGACAAAATTCGCTGTGCGCGCACTGACTCAGGCTGCTGCAAAGGAATATGCCAGCCGCGGCATTACGGTAAACGCGTATTGTCCGGGGATTGTCGGGACAGGTATGTGGACAGAAATTGATAAGCGTTTCTCTGAAATCACTGGTGCCCCTGTCGGTGAAACCTACAAAAAATATGTTGAAGGTATTGCGCTGGGTCGTGCTGAGACACCGGATGATGTGGCCAGTCTGGTCTCTTATCTGGCTGGGCCCGATTCAGACTATGTCACTGGTCAGGCGATTCTGATTGATGGTGGGATTGTTTACCGCTAAGTCACATTGCCCGAGTCGCGGTGTGCTCAACGCGGCTCGGGAAATTCCCCACCTTATTGGCATTCTCTGAATCCATAAACACTCGCTTTTTACTGATTGGCATTTATGATGATGCCTTTGCCGTTTATGCAGATGGACAGCACTGTGCGTTATTTTCGCCGCAGGGCTATCAGTGAAAGGGAAGGGATATGGAGACAAATCATCAGTCTCTGGTGGAATGGTTGCCGGGCTTTTTTCAACAATGGCCGGAAAACGTATTAACGTTCAACGAGCCAGCAAATTCTGAAAAAATAGACATTGATGTTGACCAGTTCAGGGCCTTTTTTAATCGCCTGACGACACCGCTTCAGGCAGTGCAGCATAACGTATTGTCCTTTGACCCTTGGGATATTGCAGGGCTAAAACGTAATGAAGTACGCCATTCATCCGTGCTGGCTTGGTTGCTGAATCCGAAAGGGTCACACGGTTTTGATGCTATTCCGCTAAATGCGTTGCTGGCATTATCACGAACCTCAAAAAAGGAATTTTTCCCTGCGAGTTTTATGCGTTACTGCCGCGTGCAGGTTGAAACCAATCCGGTCGGTGACAGTAAAAATCGGGTTGATGTTGAGATCGACGCAGATAATTTTTTCTTGCTGATTGAAGTGAAAATCGGTGCTTTTGAGCAAGATAAGCAAATTGAGCGCTATTGTTCAGACGCTGAGAAAAAAGCCGGGGGTCGCCCCTGGGGCGTGGTGTTTTTAACCCCAAATGGCAGACAGTCCGTAAGTAGTGGCTCGAACAATCATCATATTTCGTGTCTGTCATGGCGTCATCTGGCCAGAGAGATGGAAGGGGATATGCATAAAGCATATCAAGAGGCGGTTGCTGTTCACCCAGCTTCTCCCATGAAGCAAATAGCAGCGCATGCAGCATTTTGTTTTATTGAGCGTATGCACCAATTTTAATAAAAGGAAAGAGACATGACGTCAGATAATCATGCGGAACGCCAGGCTGGTGTTATTATCCTCTCGCAGCTGAAGATGTTTAATGAAGCAGCGGTGGTATTCGAGACGCTGATTGAACCCGCTTTTTGGAAAGGTTTTGATCTCTGCATTGCTCGTTTTGCAAAAAAAAATGAATGGGAGTGCCAATTAAATTTTTCACTAAATGATTATTGTTGGCTTGCTCCAAAACACTGGAAAGTCGGCACCAAGAAATGGAAGTGTTGGTTTGAAACTCACACGCATCAAGGTGATGGCGTTAATTACAATCTGGCCGCTATTACCGGCGTCGGGGTGAACGGTGCCAGATTTGGTTATTGTTTTGAAATACAAGCCAGCCATTTTGGCGGATCAAAGAAACTGGAAGCGCATATCAATAACCTTGATCCGCAGTATCGCACGACATTGGTTAATCGTTTGAAGTTTTATGATCTCGCTGGTGGGCGTTTTTTCTTGCCCGTTATCGTAGATCTTGATCAGGTTATCCAATGCTGGCAGGAACTCGGTAAATTTCCCGAAGATCACGAGGTATTCGCTCCGGTCAGAGACGCGCTGGAAAAACTGCAAGAGGCTGTGTATACCTTCGATGCGATGTTTTTATCCAGTCCAGAAGAGAGTAATACGTAAGGTGTCTCGGGCATTCGTGATGTCTCAGCGGGTTCCTGCCTGCGTCGTTTTGAGTGACGAGGTATGCGCTGGCGCTTCCTTATACGCCCCCGCCTGCATATAACCGATACGATCGCTCATCATCATCGCTTCTTGTTCGCTGTGCGTGACCATCAGGGCCGTTTGCCCTGATGCCTTGAGGATGTCGCGCACATCCTGTCCCAACCGCTGGCGTATTTCGGCATCCAGGCTGGAAAACGGCTCATCCAGCAGCAGAATGCTGGGTTCTGGTGCCAGCGCGCGTGCCAGCGCGATGCGCTGCTGCTGGCCGCCGGACAGCTCATGCGGATAACGTCCTGACAACGCGCTTAACCCGATGAGTTCCAACAGTTCACGCACGCGGGACTGGATGACGGCGTTTGGCTGTTTGCGCAAACCAAACGCGATATTCTTCGCCGCCGTTAGATGAGGAAACAGAGCATATTCCTGAAACACCATACCAACGTGGCGTTTTTCCGGCGGCAGGTGAATGCCCGGCCCGGCAACGCAGGTGCCCGAAACCTGAATACGGCCTGCGCTCAGCGGTTCAAACCCGGCGATGGCGCGTAATACCGTGGTTTTTCCGCTGCCGGATGCCCCCAACAGACAGGTGATCTCACCCGCCTGAACCCTGAGTGAAAAGCCACTGAGGGCGTGATGTTGCTGTTGTCCATGTCCGTAGGCAACATGGATGGCTTCCAGAACCAGTGTGGCGTCAGACATGGCGCGACGATTCTCCTTGATATGAGGCGGTGTTCTGTTGCGGTTCGTGGGGTTTGCGCGCGGAGCTGAACTGGCTGTGCGCCAGCAAAATTACCGGTAATGTGCCTGCCAGCACAATAAGCAACGCGGCAATCGCCCCTTCTTCGTAAGTACCACGCGCGGCTTCGGCATACAGTACGGTGGCTAGCGTTTCAAAATTGACCGGGCGCAGCAGTAGCGTTGCGGGTAACTCTTTCATCGCATCCGCAAACACCAGCAAGGCGCTGGTGACCAACGCCGGGCGTAATAGCGGCAGATGCACGCGGAAAAAGGTCCCGGTGATGTTCTCACCTAACAGGCGTGACGCTTGTTCAAGCGCGGGAGACAGGCGCGTCAGGCCGGCATCCGTGGCACCGATGGCGATAGTCTGAAAACGAATCGCGCAGCAGATAACCAGCAGAATGCCGCCCGAGAGCAAGGGTAACCCCTGATATTCCAGCAGGCTTGCCAGCCATTTATCCACGGTCAGCCCGGGTGTCAGTAACCCTATTGCCAGTACGGTGCCCGGCACCGCGTACCCAAGAGAGGCAACGCGCAGCAGCCCGCGGCGAAAGCCACTGCGCTGTGAGCGGATAGCGGAATGGCGAGCAAACCAGGCGACAATCATGCCGGTGACTAACACCGTGAGCGTGACGCCAAGCGCCAGCAGCAGTGAGTTTTGCAGGGACTGCCACAATCCGTGGGAAAGGGGCGTCTCCTGATGCAGGCGCTTGGTACTTTCCCAGGCGAGAAACAGTGCCGGGGCGATAAAGCCGAGTATGACGGGTAAGGCTGTTATGCTAAAGACCAGCATCCCCTTTACGCCGGATAAGCGTATTGGCGTTACCGTGCGCTGCGAGCGGCTGCTGCCGTAGCGCTGACGGCGTCGACCGTAATATTCCAACGTCAGCAGCAGCATTACGCCAACCAGCATTAATACGGCAATTTGTGCGGCGGCGGGCAAATCAGAGCGCGTCACCCAGGTGGTATAGATGGCGACCGTTAGCGTGTTGACGCCAAGAAATTCAGAGGCACCGATATCATTGAGCGTTTCCAACAGAGCAAGACTGACGCCCACGGCGAGTGCCGGTCGCGCCATCGGTAGTGCGACGTGCAAGAAGGCGCCGGTCGCGCTCCTGCCCAATGTGCGCGCCGCTTCCAGCAAGTGAGCGGGCTGGCTGATAAACATGGCGCGCATGGTGAGGTAAACATAAGGGTAGAGCACGATGCCCAGCAGGATTATGGCACCGGTCATGGAGCGAATATCCGGTAAGCGAAACTGGCGTGGGCTGTCATAGCCGAGCAGGGCACGCAGCGCCGTCTGAACCGGGCCGATAGGGTGCAGCAGATCCAGCCAGGCAAAGGCCACGATATAGGTTGGCATCGCGAGTGGCAAAAGCAGTGCCCAACTGAGGATGCGCCGCCCTGGGAACTCATACAGGGTAACCAGCCAGGCACAGCCAGCACCGATGACGGTCACCAACAACGCAACGCCGACCAGCAGGATCACCGTGTTGCGCGCTGCGACAGGCAATACATACTGAAACAGGTGCGCCCAATGGCTAAAATCAGTATCGGCCGCCAGCCAGAGCAGAGAAAGGATCGGCACCAGCACACCGAGTGCAATCGCGCTGGTGGTGATGCCGAGTGGCGAAAACGCGGCGCGCAGCGTATCGAACCTGCTGCGTGCCGTCAGTCCATGTAGATACTTATTGATCGAAGCCAACTTTATCAACCAACTGGCTGGCCTGTTTACGGTATTTCACGATATCGGTTAACGGCAGGGGATCGACATTCAGTTCACCAATGGTGTCACGAATAATCGGATCCAGCTCAACGCCCTTACGCACCGGATATTCATAGTTGGCCTTGGCATAGAGTTGCTGGGCTGGTGCTGACACCAGATATTCCAGCAGTTTCACCGCCTGCGCCTTATTCGGTGCATAGCGGCTGACCGCTGCGCCACTGATATTGACATGCGTACCGCCTTGCTCGAAGGTCGGTTTCACCACTTTGATCGCATCGCCCCATTGGCGCGCGTCCGTGCCCTCTTTGGCGTTCTTCATGTGGCCGACATAATAGGTATTGGCCAGGCCGATATCACAGATGCCGCCAAGAATATCGCGTGCTACATCACGATCACCGCCGGTGGCTTTGCGTGCCAGATTGGCTTTAACGCCGCGCAGCCATTCTTCCGTTTTGGCTTCACCGTGGTGTGCAATCATGGCCGCAATCAAGGCTGTGTTGTACGGATGCTGTCCGGCACGGATGCACACTTTGCCTTTCCACTGCGGATCGGCCAGCGATTCATAGGTGAATCTGTTGAGCGGCAGCGATTTTTCTACATACAGTACGCGGCCGCGCATGGATAAGCTGAACCATTGGTCATCGGCACCGCGCAAATTGGCAGGAATGGCGGCTTCAAGCGCTGCTGATTTCACTGGCTGCGTCACGCCGGCTTCGACCAGATCCACCAGATTACCAATATCGACGGTCATCAGCAGGTCCGCCGGGGAGTTTTGCCCTTCAGCTTTGACTCTCTCAAGCATGCCATCTTTGATGAAAACCGTATTGACCTTCACGCCACTGTCTTTGGTGAAGGTATCCAGCAATGGCTGAATAAGGCCCGGCTCGCGCGTGGTATACAGCGTTAATGACTCTTCAGCCATGACGGGGGCGGCGTAAGCGGCCAGCAGCGCTGAAGCCAGCACCAGACGACGTATACCGCGGCGAGCAGAGGAAAGCAGGATAGCCATATTGTTATCTTCTCCAGAGTAAAAACCTTAGTGTTGATAGGGAATTATCACGTGGTGAAACATTTTCTAATGGGAATCAAAATATAGATGATAATTAGTCTCGTTTTCAACTCATTAATGCGGTGATGTGTGGAAGGATGCGTAGAGTCTTGACGCATGACAAGGCGGGACCGGTATCACTCTTTTTATAATCTTGCCCGTTTCCCTTCTCACTGGTGTGAATTATGTCTTTCCAACTCAATCTGAACTGGCCCGAATTTTTAGCCAATTACTGGCAAAAAAAGCCGGTTGTATTAAAACGCGCGTTCCCTGACTTCGTCGATCCGATCACGCCCGACGAACTGGCTGGCTTGGCGATGGAACCTGAGGTGGATAGCCGGCTGGTGAGTCATAAAAATGGCCAGTGGCAAGCCAGCAATGGGCCGTTTGAGCATTTTGATGACTTAGGGGAAACCGATTGGTCGTTGCTGGCTCAGGCAGTCAACCATTGGCATGCGCCGTCAGCGGAGCTGGTTCGCCCGTTTCGCGTCCTGCCGGACTGGCGGCTGGACGATCTGATGATCTCTTTCTCTGTGCCGGGTGGCGGCGTTGGGCCGCATATCGATCAGTACGACGTCTTTATCATTCAGGGGATGGGGCGCCGCCGTTGGCGCGTAGGTGATAAGCTCCCGCTGAAACAGCATTGCCCGCATCCGGCGCTGCTGCACTGTGAGCCGTTTACGCCGATCATTGATGTCGAAATGGAGATTGGCGACATCCTGTATATTCCGCCGGGCTTCCCTCATGACGGTTTTACCTTTGAGACCACACTCAATTACTCCGTTGGTTTCCGCGGGCCGAATGGCCGGGATTTGATCAGCAGTTTTGCCGACTATGCGCTGGAAAACGATCTTGGCAGTGAGCATTACAGCGATCCAGATTTAACCCTGCGTGAACATCCTGAGCGCGTTGAAGCGCACGAGCTTGAACGTTTACGCACCATGATGATCGACATGATCAACCAACCGGAAGATTTTAATCACTGGTTCGGTCGTTTTATCTCCACGCCGCGCCATGAGCTGGATGTTGCGCCTGCGGAACCGCCTTTTGAACAAAGCGAAGTGGTCAACGCTCTGCTCGATGGTGAAGTGTTAACGCGTCTCAGCGGTTTGCGGGTGGTGCGCGTGGGCGATAACGTGTTTATCAACGGCGAAACGCTGGAAATGCCTGATGTGCAGGTGGCTGACGCGTTGTGTCATGATACCGAAATCACAAGTAAAGCCTTGGGTGATGGGCTTCAGAATCCAGCGGTAGTCGCTGAGTTGACGGCACTGATTAATCAGGGATACTGGTACTTTGAAGAGTAATGCGTGATGTTTGATCCCTTGCGCTGTGCTCTCAGGCAAGGGTTCCCGTCAGTGCGGTTTGGGAGGAGACTGATGGCGGAGCGGTGGGTTGACGTGTTCAGTCAACAATAAACAGCTTGGCGCCTTTGGGAGAGGTAGAGCGATGTGCTTCTGCCTGGTCTGCGACTTGATAGCTCACACCGGGCGTTAAGGTAAAAGTTCTGCCGTCATCCAGTTCGCTAATCAGTTCGCCTTCAAGGCAAAGAAGAATATGCCCTTTTTTACACCAGTGATCGGCGATATATCCTGCGGAGTACTCCACCATTCTTACGCGAATATCGCCGAAATGCTGTGTACGCCATAATGCATAGCCGACGTCGCCGCTGTGCGTTGTCGGTTCAATCAGTGACCAATCGGTGATACCAAACGGAATATTTGCCATGTGCATCTTGAAGTTACCTTATTATTATTTACGTGCAGGACCCTCATTGTTAGCAGATATTGTTACTCCGCTTCAAGTGAAGTCATCATTACCTTTTATCTCGCATGCATATTACCGTGTGAGTGGATGAGGGGATGCGTCCCGGTGATCGTCATCCGGGGCGGCGACCACCCGGTTTCTCCCTTGGTTTTTGGCCGCGTAAAGGGCGGTATCCGCCTGGTGAATCAGTCCGCTGGCAATCATATGCAGCGGCCTGTCTTCCGGGCTGGCCTGATCGCTGTTTAGGGTCGCAACACCGATGCTGATGGTTAGGTAACCTGTCGCGCTGGCGCTGTGCGGTAATCGCAGTGCATGAATATTTTCCCGCAGACGCTCGGCAACGGTTACCGCTCCCGCTTTGTCAGTGTGCGGTAAAATCACCAGAAACTCTTCGCCGCCGTAGCGGCTAACGTTATCGTCGCTGCGCAACCGGGAAGAGAGCAGCGTTTTTGCTACCGTGCGCAGGCAATCATCGCCTGCCTGGTGGCCAAACGTATCGTTGTAGTGTTTAAAAAAGTCGATATCAGCGAGGCACACCGAAAGTGGAATGCGTTTTTGTAGGGTGTGGGTTATTTCTTCAATCAGGCATTCGTCCATCTTACGGCGGTTAAACAGCCCGGTAAGGTGGTCGTGTTGCGCATATTGTTGCAGTACCTTATTGGCGTCGGCGAGTTTTTGCTCCGCCTGACTGCGCCGGGTGATATCAACCCAGGTGACGGAAAGCCCTACCACGTTCTCACTGGCATCTCGCACTGGCACTGGCTGGGTGTAATAGCAGCGATCGAGCCAGGTGACCTCACGGCTAGGGATGTCCCACCCCTTGTCGGCCAGTATGAAATCGGTTTCAAATTGGAACCAACAATCGGGCATCAATGTGGATACCAGGAGCTCCGATGCGGGGTCGTCGCTGTGATTCAGCAAACGCATCATGGCCTTGTTAGACATCACAATACGACCCGCGCGATCGATCATGCAGAGGGCAACGGGCGTGGTGTCATAGATGGTTTCCAACTGCAAAACCCGTTCACCGAGCGTTGATATATTGCGGTCAACGCCACGATAACCGCGCAATTCACCGTCGGGGCCAAACAGTGGAATGCCACTGGTTTCCAGTACCACAATACGACCATCAGCCCGTCGATTGCGATTCACCAACCCAGAGAAAGGTCTTTTGGCCGCAGCAATTTCACCGAACGTTTGCCCAACCCGTTCTGCTTCACCCGGCGGCATAAAATCAAACGGTGTTTTACCTATCACCTCTTGCGGTGCAAATCCCAGTAGTCCGGTGACCACCTCAGAAACCCAGGTATAACGGCCCTGAGCGTCAACTTCCCATACCCAATCGGAGTTATGATGGAGCAATTCAAAGAGATGGTTTACATCAACCTCGTTGAAGCCCAAGGGGTGTTCTTCATCATTTTTCATTATTATCGGTACGTCCAAAAAGTATGTAGGCAATTGGCGCAATAGAATAAGAATACACGTTACGCAGAGGAGAAAGTATCTGGTATTGATGAAATGGATTTAGAAATATTACAGAGGCAACCTTGCTGCAAGGTCCAATGGACCGCTTGGAGGGAATGTGGGGGCGTTTATCGATAATGTTGATAATGATCCCCTCGCTGCGTTACGGTAAATGTTACGCGACGCTCCTTACCATAGGAGCAGGGAACATCATTATTGTTAACATGACAGGAGCAGTATGGACAGTCTCTTTGTATACGGCACACTGATGCCCGGGTGTGAAAATGCGCATTTGTTGGAATCGATAGGCGGCACCTGGGAGCAGGGCTCTGTATCGGGTTCACTGCTTGATGCAGGATGGGGGGCCGGTATGGGGTATCCGGGGATTGTTCTCGATAACACCGGAAATCGCGTTGAGGGGTATCTGTTTTACTCTGCGTCCCTGGCCGAGCATTGGGATGCGCTTGATGAATTTGAAGGTGAGGAATATGCCAGAGTGCCGGTAGACGTCACGACAAATGAGGGAGATATTGTCACCTCTTTCATCTACACGGTGGTACCCGCAGCACGCTAATACGGCGGTATGTGTGCTGTCTTTCCACGTATGGCGGTGGACTTGCTATAAAAAAAACGTTTTTTACCTGCACCGCGTCCACTGTCATTATCTTTAATCCTGTCAATATTGATTCGGATTATGTCTATTTAACTTTAATTATCTTTATGAAATAAAATATAAAAAAAGCTATTTCCTCCTATAATTTGATGGCGGTGCCGGAAGCAAGAAGGCCAACCATTATTATCTCATCAGGAATGCCATTGGCGAGACTTTATACTGCATCGAACGTTTGGATGCAAAAGAGCTAATCAATGGAAGATATGGGGCAATACCGTCTGCTTAATGTTGGCGAGGAATATCAGTTCTCTCAGTACGCTTTATTACTGACACAGAGCAATGGGCAAGAATGCTATCTTCGCTTTCGCGACAAAGCAAATACGGCGGAATGCACAATCCCTGCTAACCAGCGACGTTTGCTTGCCATCGCACCGGCCTCAGTTACCGTTGAACACGGTGAATTACATTGTTTATCTCTTGATTTTACGTTGCTGGCAAAACTGCAAGTGTTTATCGATAAATCAATGAATAAAGAAAGTACTCACGGTCCACGATCGCTGATGGCAAGCATGCCAACGACACTCGGCAACGAACCTGAGCAAAAGGAGCTGGAATATTGGCTGTTGCATCAGACGTTGTTGGGAACGGAAGGCCTGGCGTGTTTTTCCAATGTATTGAGACAATCTGAATGGTATGCCCTGGTTGAGTTTCTTTTTGATTCTTATCGAAGTAATTCCACCCAGCGTTTGCAAACGCTTTGTGCTCGTTATGGGCTCTCGGTTTCTCATTTTCGACGTTTATCGCGGCGCGCATTGGGCAATACGGCAAAATCTGCGCTACGTGATTGGCGTCTGGGGCAGGCACTGTTTGAATTGATTAATGGCGATAATAACTTAACGACTATCGCAATGAATCATGGATATGCATCACTTTCTCATTTCTCCAATGAGGTGAAGGAAGTGATTGGTGTCTCGCCAAGGAATTTGAAGAAATTATTGCAAGCGAGTTAACGTAATATGAGTACAGATTTTTCGACAAAAATACGGGCATCAATAGCCATATTGCTGTTTGTTCTAATGCCAATACAGGCATTCGCAGAAACAGTAAATGAAAATAATCAATCTTCTCGCCAGGGAAGCGGATATATGGCCCGGCAGGAGAGTGTGAATGGTATTTTTGATGCTATCTCTGCGGCTATGAGAAAACCTGTGATTTTAAGTAAGCTAGCGGCACGTAAGAAAGTCACCGGTGAGTTTGATCTGAGCCGCCCACAGGATGTGCTGGTATCGGTATCCGAACAGCTTGGACTGATTTGGTACAGTGATGGTCAGGCAATTTATGTCTATGACGCAACGGAAATGCGTAATGCAGTTATCGTTTTGCGTAATACGTCATTCAGCACGGTTGAAAGCTTTTTGAAGAATTCAGGTTTGCACGATCCTCGCTTTCCTCTGCGTTCAGATAATCGCAATTCCACTTTTTATGTGTCTGGCCCGCCTATCTATGTCGATCTGATCACGAGTACGGCGAAATATCTCGATCAAAAAAACGATACCTTTGATGGGCGAGAGAGCATTGCCGTGATTCAGCTACACAACACTTTTGTTGAAGACCGTTCTTTTAAATACCGTGATGAAAAAATTGTCATTCCAGGCATTTCGACGGTAATAAATAAAATTATCAGTACCGGGCCGACAGCAGGGAGAAGCATGCAGGTGGTGCCGCGTAAACCGGTCAAAGCCGAGCTGGATACCTCCGATCTACCGCAGGACTTACTTGACAGCTATGCGTATGAAGATGCGATGGCGGCGGCGAATATTGCACATAACGCCAGTGAAGTGAGTGTTATTGCCGAGCCGGGAACCAATAGCCTCCTGGTGCGAGGAAGCCCTGAGCAGGTTGAATATATTCGTAATCTGGCGAAAACCTTGGATATCGCCAAACGACATATTGAACTTTCCGTATGGATTGTTGATTTACAAAAAGAAGCCTTCGACAACCTCGGCGTTCAGTGGAGCGGAAATCTAAATGTGGGGGGGAATCTGGGTATTTCGCTTAACGGCGGCACAAGCACTATTGATGGTGCCAGCTTTATGGTTACGGCATTGGCGCTGAGTGAGAAGAAAAAAGCCAACATTGTTTCCCGTCCCATGCTGCTGACCCAGGAAAATATTCCGGCCATTTTTGACAATAGCCGCACCTTCTATGCCAGCCTGGTGGGTGAACGCACCGCCCAGTTAGAAAACGTCACCTACGGTACCTTGGTCAGTGTACTCCCCCGTTTTACCGCGAATGGGGAAATTGAAATGATGCTGAACGTTGAAGATGGTAGTCAGTTTGATACAACCAAAACCAACGAGTCTACGTTGCCAGAAGTCGGCAGAACCAATATCAGTACGATCGCCCGTGTGCCGAAAGGAAAAAGCTTATTGATTGGCGGATATACCCATGATGAAAGAAGCACGGTGGAAGGAAAAATACCGTTGTTAGGTGACATTCCTCTACTTGGCAAACTGTTTCAATACTCTCGCGACCGAGAATCAAGCATGGTTCGGGTATTCCTGATTCAGCCAAGAGAGATTGATGCTCCGTTATCACCGGATGCACATACGATGATTAACGATATACGAAAAGATCTGGGTAATGATCAATTGCAAAACTGGATGACCAATTATTTGGACAGCCAAAAATGGCGATAAGCGTTGGGTCCGGTAGTTCTACTCTCCAGCTTCAAATGGCTCGACGAGAGAAGCAGAATGCAGAAAAAAACGTTTCTGCTGAACAGAATAACGTTTCATCTGGCGATGAAATGCAGGATATGGAAGATCTTTCACCCGCCGCCAGAGCGCAGAAGTTGTATAACGCTGCGGATGATATGTCGGCGGTTGCGGGACGTTTTCGCCAGCGCAGGGAATATGAAAAGAAATCAAGCGCAATGGGAGAAAGCAGCTTTGATCGCGTATTAGATGATGATGCTCAGCCTAAGGTAAGCAAGCTGATTCAAGCCCTGAATGGGAAAGAAGGGACGGCTATTATGCGTTTTTTACAACAGGCGCGCGCATTGTTTCCCGATGAGAGCGATCTGGTGATGGTGTTACGCGAACTGTTGTATCGACGAAATTTGGATGAGATACGTCGAAAACGTCTCAAAGCGATGTTGTCCCTGGTTGAAAAAGAAGCGGACCCCAAGCGCTTAAAAGCCGGAATTAATGTTGCGTTAAAGGCCCGGTTATTAGGCTCGACGCTCAAGATGACTCCCACATTACTGCGTGAGAGCTATCGAAGCTTTTTAGCCAATGATGATACGGACCTGATGCAGTACCAAACGTGGATATCGACCTATGGCGTTGAGAATCGTGGGATCCTGACCTCGTTTATGGAAGATGCCCTGTTGGCGGATATTGACGCGGCTGATCCCAGTTGTAGTCATTCGGAGTTTTTCTTTCTTCAGGAAAGAATAATGCAAATTAAGCGCATCCGATCGAGTGATATTTTGTTTGTGCAGGGGTTACTCAATAACCCTCTTATTCGCGATGTTGATGAGAAAGAAGAGACCTGGCTGCTATTGCTCTTCGGCATGATCGAAAATACGGATGATGTGGATATATTGCTTTCACAAACCGTAGGTCACCCTTTACGTTTTGCAGAGCACAAAAATCGAGCGCTAGTTTTACAAATGATTTACTACTATTGCAAAAAATTACCTCATGAAGTGTTTTTTTCAGAGGAAGAAAGAATAAAATTATTGATGTATTTTGAAGAAAAACTCAATGCGGCATTATACCACGAACGAATTGAACAGCGGAAAACCGCACAGTAATTTCTATACGTAAGTTGAATGAAATAGGTTAATAGGATGATTGACTTTTTAAATCGGGTAAGGAACCATCCAGAACTCTTTATTCTTATATTGATTGTTGTGATCATTTCTATGTTGGTTATTCCTCTGCCAACTTATTTGGTCGATTTCTTGATTGGGTTAAACATTGTATTGTCCATTCTGGTTTTTTTAGCATCGTTTTATATTGATAAAATTCTGAGTTTTTCAACATTTCCCGCCGTGTTGTTGATTACAACGCTGTTTCGATTAGCGCTATCTGTGAGTACCAGCCGCCTGATATTAAACGATGCAGATGCGGGGGACATCATTTCCACGTTCGGTGAATTCGTTATTGGGGAAAGCCTGGTCGTTGGGTTTGTGATTTTTGCGATAGTCACCATCGTGCAGTTTATGGTGATAACCAAAGGCGCCGAACGCGTCGCAGAGGTGGCAGCGCGTTTTTCTCTGGATGGCATGCCTGGCAAGCAAATGAGCATTGATGCGGATTTGCGTGCGGGTTCCATTGACGCGGAAGATGCCATGTCACGGCGCAGTGTGGTCGAGCGTGAAAGCCAACTCTATGGCTCTTTTGATGGTGCGATGAAGTTTATCAAGGGCGATGCGATTGCCGGAATCATCGTCATCTTCATCAACTTCATTGGTGGCATCAGCGTCGGGGTATCCATTAATGGCATGGATATGTCAACCGCGCTCTCTACCTATACGATGTTGACGATAGGCGATGGTCTGGTTGCTCAAATCCCGGCGCTGTTGATCGCCATTGGCGCGGGTTTCATTGTGACCCGTGTCAATGGTGACGGCGATAACATGGGGCGCACCATTGTTGATCAGCTGTTCACCAATCCCTCTGTACTGGTGATTGCGGCAATTATTGCCTTGGGCATCGGCAGCCTGCCGGGATTCCCCTTTTCTGTCTTTATGATCTTGGCATTGCTGCTCGCCGGACTTTACGGTTATCAACGTTGGAAAAACAAGAAAGCACAGGCCGCTTTTGAGGGGGCAACGTCACCGCAACCTTATGAAGGGGATGTGTTAGACGAAGCGGAAAGCGCACTGGGTATCATTAACAATCTGAATAATGTTTCAGCAGAAACGGTGCCTTTGATTCTTGTCGTTAACAAACGCGATGAACCAATGCTGGGAAAGGCGAATATTACTGAACGCTTTCGCAGCCAGTTCTTTATTGACTATGGGATAAACCTGCCGGAAATCACGGTGAGAGCGTCCGATCACATAGAGCCTGAAACCGTCTCTGTGTTAATCAATGAAATCAGCGCAGAGCGTTTTCAAATAAAATTCAATCAATACCGCGTGATTAACGGTTCTGATGAGCTGCTACACCTTGGAATACCGGTATCGACCATTGAGAACATGCAATGGATTGATGAAGAACAGCGAGAATCTGTTGCGGCATTAGGGTATCAGTTGCGTAGTGGTATTGATGACATGTATTACACTCTGGCCGCCGTGTTGATTCGTCATGTTAACGAGTATTTCGGTGTACAGGAAACAAAGCATATTCTCGATAAAATGGAAGAGAAATACCCCGATCTGATGAAGGAAGTAATGCGTCATGCCACTATTCAGCGAATTTCTGAGGTATTACAGCGCCTTTTGAGTGAGCGTATTTCGGTGCGTAATATGCGGTTAATTATGGAGGCCCTTGCCCAATGGGCGCCGCGTGAAAAAGAGGTGATATCCCTGGTGGAGCATGTTCGTGGTGCACTTTCACGTTATATTTGCCATAAATTCTCTGTGGGAAATTCGCTTCGTGTGATTATGTTATCTGCGGAATTTGAAGACCAAATTCGTCAGAGTATTAGAAATACCTCAACGGGTGTGTTCCTTCATATTGAACCTTCTGTGGCAGATGAGTTGATTGATCGGTTTGCACTGGCCATGGAGAGCGTCGCGATGTCTTGTAAAGATTTAGTTGTGCTCTCCTCAGTGGATATCCGCCGTTTCTTAAAGCGTTTTCTTGAGTCACGCTTTAAAGATCTTGAAGTTATATCGTTCGGTGAAATAACCGATACGGTATCAATCAATGTGGTGAAAACCATTTAATTAAGGAAGAGCTGAAATGTATATTGATATTGTAAAATTGGTTCGTGATGCGCTACTGCACAGTGGGGTGGATGAATCCATTCTGAGTGATTTTGATGGTCATTCAACCATTGCACTCGATTTTGAAAATTATCCCAGCCTGTTAATTAGCAATGTTGATGGGCAGATATGGATCTGGTCACAGCTCTGCGAAAACACACCCGGCTTATTGCAGCATAAATCAGCCCAAATCCAGGAAAAAATTATGGAAGGGTGCCGTTTTGCGATGACTGGGCAATTACAGATTGCCATTAATAATGACACCATCGAATTAAAAGGGTTGGTACATCCTGATTATCTGACTGACGGTGCACGCTTTGCGGATGCAATGGATGAATTTTTCCAATTGCAAGAAGCCTTTTTGGGAGTGATTCGCTAATGGCGAACCGACAGCTCTTACGACAACAAGCACATCCTTTGCGCCTGTCTGGCTCCATCATTGAAGCGCGATTGCCCGGCGTGACTGTCGGGGAAGTCTGCGAAGTTCGCCAAGGCTGGAGCCAGCCAGAGATCCTGGCTCGCGCTCAGGTATTGGGGTTTCATGGCGATACGACACTGCTGAGTTTGATCGGCAATGCGCAAGGCTTGTCGCGAGAGGCGGTAATTTGTCCCACAGGGGCAGGGCTGTCGGTAGTACTGAGTCATGACCTGCTGGGGTGTGTGCTGAACCCGTTTGGTGAAGTGGTGGAGCGATTGGCGGGAGAGGAGCGAGGGTTTGCCTGGCAACGCCGACCCATTGATGCGCCGCCGCCACTGTACCAGGACCGGGTGGGCATCCAGCAGCCGTTTTTGACCGGAATCCGGGCTATTGATGGGCTGATTACCTGTGGTGTGGGGCAGCGCATGGGCATTTTCGCATCGGCAGGGTGTGGGAAAACGACCTTAATGCACATGCTTATCGAGCAATCACAGGCCGATGTTTTCGTGATTGCGCTCGTCGGTGAGCGTGGGCGTGAAGTGACGGAATTCATTGACGCATTGCGCCAGTCCGATCGTCAGCGTCAGTGCATTTTGGTTTACGCGACCTCAGATTATTCATCGTTGAATCGGTGCAATGCCGCGCAGGTGGCAACCACCGTTGCGGAATATTTTCGTGATGCAGGCATGAATGTCGTGCTCTTTCTGGATTCGATTACGCGTTATGCCAGGGCACTGCGTGATGTGGCGCTGGCAACGGGGGAATCACCGGCGCGACGCGGCTATCCTGCCTCGGTATTTGAGGCCTTGCCCAAGCTATTGGAACGCCCGGGTGTCACCCAAACCGGAAGTATCACGGCCTATTACACCATTCTTTTGGAAAGTGATGATGAGCCCGATCCGATTGCGGAAGAAATTCGCTCAATCCTCGATGGACATATCTATCTGAGCCGTAAATTGGCGGCCAAAAATCACTATCCGGCGATTGATGTGTTGAACAGTGTGAGTCGTGTTGCGAGTCAGGTTTGTGACAGTGAACATCTTCACTACGCGGGCGAACTACGCCGCATTTTAGCCAAAATTGATGAGCTGCAACTCTTTGTGGATTTGGGGGAATATCAACCGGGCGAGAATGAAGAGAACGATCGCGCGATGAACAAACGCGATCGTTTGTTTGCCTGGTTAAAACAACGTGTCGATGAACACGCTGGTTTCCATACGATAACCGATGAGATGAAACGTCATGCTTCGTGAGATGAAAACGTTGATTGGGCATGTTGCCTTAAAAATTCAACGTAATGATGTGCTGCTCAATAGAAAAAAAAGTGAGCACAACATATTAATCACCCAGATAGACAGCTTCGAAAAGGAGATTTCAGCCATCGAAATGCTCAGCCGAAGCTTGTATCCCGGAGGAGAAACCAATAAAGCGAAAATATTTGCGATACAACGTCGGCAGGGGGCACTCAAGAAGAAATTAGCGGACATCAAAGTTCAAAAATCTCAAAAAATGCTTGAACAGGAAAAGTGTGAACAAGAGCGTCTGGTGATATTCGAGAAAAGAAAACTGCTTGATAGAAAGATAAAGAAGTATGAATCGCTACAACACCAGGTTCGAAAAAATAAGCGTATCAGAGATGCCAAAATTGAAGATAACGAGATAGAGGAAAGAATATCATGGCGACGTTAAATGGAGTGAAAGCCATTTTTTCTGGCAGTGGTCCCGACAGGCAAGAAAATGCGACACAAAGTTTGGAACACATTGTTTTAAATGCCATAAAGCAAAAATCAAAACAGGTAAAGAAAGGACCCGAGGAAGGTGCCTTACCCCCTGGCGCGCTTTCTCACGCCTCGCTATACGCAACACTGCCGGAACTGCATGCCAGTCTGGGTAAATGGAAGGAAAGCGTACGAGGAAAAGTCAATCTGTCCACGCAGTCAGAAACGCGCACCGAAGTGGGTAAGACGGTAAATCTCAGCGCAACTGAGGTAGCGTTCGGTAAGGGTGCGCCAACGAATAAAACAGCCGTACACCATGATCTATCTGGTTTTTCAGCCAGTGTGGGGGAAAAGGTAGCGGCAGTCGGTGGATTGCAGGGGCAGTCTGCTGGCATTGCACTTCAGGAGCGTCGCGATGCACCACTTTCTCAAGTGATAGTGAGTCAGGTAGCGGATACGCCCATTTTGCCCTCTACGAGCACGTCTTCAGAAGCGCTTAGTCCCAGGGCTGAAAGAGAACTCACCTCCTCTGCGCTTCCTCTACTTAGCGACGTACAACATCGCGCTTTCACCGGTGATAGTGCGGCACGCGGTGCTGAGAATGCGTTCGCAGGGGCGAACAGACAGCCGCTTCCCTCTGAGGCAATACTGAGAAACATTGGCAACGCGGCGTCTAATGAGGCGGCATCAGAGAGCCAATTATTGTACCGTTTTTCGGATTGGGGAGAGGGTCATAAGGTTAATGTGTTGGTAGGTGGACACGCTAAGGCACCTCATGTGCTGCAGGTTTCTGATCCGTTAGTTCACCAGCGCTTAGCCGATTACGAAGGCCAGGGACAAAGCGATCCTGAATGGGTGTTTTCTGAAGAGGATGATCAGCCAAAGAAAGAGCACAACACCTTTGCCGATGAGGAAAATGCGTGATTGGTCAACACCTACGCGGCTATTCAAAGCGCGAACTATCCGAGCGTCGCAGAGTGACATTGTGGCAAAACCAAGGCTTTGACGTGTGTCAGCGCCTGGTGCCCGGCAATCACCTGCTGCATTTTATTGCCGATACGGGGTGGGAGGGCATTATCGATCTGGAGAGATGGTTTTGCCACCGAGTGCCTCAAAGTGCAGCACTGTCGAGTGCATCGTGGTCGCCAGCTCAGTTGGAGACCTTGTTCATTAATTGCGTACAGCCGATTGATGGGTTGCCGCAAGACCTAGCATACCAACGTTTGGAAAGCAAAGGTCGGGTGGAGGCATCGTCTGTTCTGCCGCAGGCTTATGCCTGCATGACATCGCAAGGGCGCGTATGGCTGCATACCTTTCCATCTCACGCCATGTTGCATGAGAGTATCCGCCATTTTAAGGCAGACGATTTGCCTTTACCCATCCAGTTTCAAATTGGCTACAGCCATATCTCTACGGCTTTGCTGAAACGCGTTCAGCGTGGTGATGTGATATTGGTTAATCATGAAGAATGCACGGTTGCCTCATCAAACCAGGTTTTGGGGCGCTTTATCAAAATTGAGGAGGGATTTATGTTTGATGAAACGGACGTGGCTGCAATGTCAGAACGTGAAAATGAATTATCTGTGTCAGAGCACATCAACGAGGTGGCTGCTACGCCAGTACGATCGCGTGATGAGATTAACGTAAAGCTCAATGTGGTATTGCAACAAAGTACCCTCACCATTGCTGAATTAGAATCCTTTTATCAAGGCCAGGTTATTCCCTGTCATCCTGATGCAGAACAGAATGTATCCATTATTGCTAATGGTGTGCCGGTTGCCAAAGGTGAGTTGGTGTGGATTGAGGATCGTTTGGGTATTGAGATAAAAGATATTTATCAAGAGGCTGGTAATGTCTCACGGCAATGATATTTCTCTGATTGCGATACTGGCATTTTCAACGCTTCTTCCTTTTTTAATCGCATGCGGAACCTGTTATATAAAGTTTTCCATTGTATTTGTGATGGTACGCAATGCATTGGGACTTCAGCAAGTTCCTTCAAATATGACATTGAACGGCGTAGCGTTGATTTTATCTTTTTTTGTCATGTTACCCGTGGTGAAAAATGGCTATGAGCAATTTCAGCAAGCCAATGTCGATACGAGAGACAGTCAATCAGTAATACATTTTGTTGAGAATGGACTGGATAGTTATCGGGATTATCTTGAGAAATATTCTGATCCAGAATTGGCCCATTTTTTTGAGCGGGCTCACTTGCAACGCGGAGATAGCCCGGACAATGATGTGCAGGAAGAAGAGCGTACTTCTATCCTGGCATTATTACCTGCTTATGCGTTAAGCGAGATAAAGAGTGCGTTCAAGATAGGTTTCTATCTTTATCTGCCATTCGTTGTTATTGATTTACTGGTATCCAGCATTTTGCTGGCGCTCGGTATGATGATGATGAGTCCCGTAACCATTTCAGTACCCATTAAATTGGTACTCTTTGTTGTGTTAGATGGATGGACGCTACTATCCAAAGGGTTGGTAACACAATACCTGGAACTGGCGTTATAGCCGTGGAGAACCATCATGGATGAAATAGCGTTCGCAGGTAATAAAGCGCTTTACCTGATTTTGACAATGTCGGCATTACCCATTGCCGTTGCCACAATAGTGGGGCTTCTGGTGGGTTTATTCCAGACCGTAACTCAGCTTCAAGAACAGACATTGCCTTTCGGCGTCAAGTTATTAAGCGTAGCGTTGTGTCTGTTTCTTATTTCCGGGTGGTATGGCGATATTATGCTGAATTATGCTCGTGAAGTCATAAGAATCGCACTTGCGTGATAAGTACTATGTTTACTGGAATGTTTTTCGACCTTCACACCTGGCTTTATGAAATGGCTATGGTCTCTGCTCGCCTGATGCCTGCATTTATATTGCTGCCCTTTTTCAACAATAATACGTTGACTGGCGCTATCAGATTACCCGTTGCCTTACTCACGGGCAGTGTGTTGTGGCCGCATACGGGAGAGGCGATGGCCGGGTACGATAACATCTGGTTTTTAATTTTAATCGGTAAGGAGTTAGCTGTTGGTCTGATCATCGCTGGTTTTCTGTGTTTACCGTGTTGGGTTATGCACGCGATGGGCAGTTTTATCGACAATCAACGTGGTGCAACCCTGAGTAGTAGCATTGACCCACTTTCAGGCGTGGATACTTCAGAACTGGCTAACTTTTTTAACCTCTTTGCCGCCGTTATTGTGCTGCAAAGCGGCGGGCTGCTGTTAATGCTGGAGGTTTTCGAGAAAAGTTATCAATTATGGCAACCCTATCAATTGGATATGCCGACATATCGTACCGTTTTCGGGTTCCTTACGTTGGTGGTGAAGCATGGCGTTATTCTTGCGAGCCCGTTGATTATTATTTTTTTGTTGTCTGAGCTTTTTTTAGGATTGCTGGCACGGTTTGCCCCACAGTTGAATGCCTTTTCGCTGGCATTGACGGTTAAGAGTCTTATTGGATTCTTGCTGTTACTGCTCTATTTCACCCCCATATTGCCCGACCGCATTATGGATTTGCGCCTTTACCCCATCGATCTGCTTGGCTGGTGATGTGGTGGTTATCGCGTCAGCGTGAACCTGAAGTATAAAGGGAATTTATGTCTGGAAGTAAAACGGAAAAACCGACTGACAAAAAGAAAAAAGACGCGGCGAAAAAAGGTCAGTCGTTTAAGAGTAAGGATTTAGTCATTGCGTGTCTGATATTGCTGGGCGTGCAGTACCTGATTAATTTTTCTGGCGTTTTTGAGTTGATGTCCATGTGGCGACTTGTCATCGAAAATGGTTTTACTCATGATGCGCTTGGTTATGCTGAGGCGATGTTTTGGACAGGGTTAAAGTTATTTTTGCCCTTCCTATTGCTTTGTATTGCTGCCTCGGTGTTTCCAACACTATTGCAAACCGGTTTTTTGCTTGCCAGTAAAGCGCTGAAACTGAATTTTAATGCCTTGAACCCGGTTAACGGTTTCAAGAAGTTATTTAGTTTACGTACAATAAAAGATGTCGTTAAAACCTTACTGTTCCTGACGAGTTTTATCGTTGCTGCTATGGTATTTTGGAATAAACACAAACATATGGTTTTTTCTCAGCTCAATGCTGAGCCCGTACAAATATTCTTGGTATGGGGAAAGCTTTTTGGCGCATTAATCTATCTATGCTTATTCTGCGCGCTATTGGTTGTTGTAGTAGATGCGTTTGCTGAGTATTTCCTTCATATAAGAGATCTCAAAATGGATAAGCAGGAGGTTAAACGAGAATTCAAAGAGCAAGACGGCGATCCAGAAATAAAGTCTAAGCGTAAAGAACTGCATGCTGAGCTATTGTCGGAACAAATAAAAACTGACATTGAAAAATCAGCCGTAATTATTGCTAACCCAACGCATATTGCGGTTGGGATCTATCTCAATATGGAGGTGGTGGGGATACCATTTATCTCTGTACTCGAGAGAAATCAGAGAGCACTTGCCGTCAGGGCTTATGCTGAGAAGGTGGGCGTTCCTGTTGTTGAAGATATTAAGTTGGCACGACGAATATTTAAAACCCATCAGCGATACTCTTTTGTCAGCATTGAGGAACTGGATAATGTCATTGGTATCCTTGTCTGGTTGCAACAAGTTGAAAGTGCTTGGAAAAATGAGAATGTCTCGCCCCCGTGAACGCACGGTGAATGAGCGTTCTTTATGTGAATATCAAATAAACGCATGGTTTAATAACGGTCATCAGCAGTAAGCGGTGACCCTACTGAGGAGAGTGAAAATGGAACAAAACACTGGTGCTATCACCGAGCAGGAAGCAACATTATTAATGACCGCAACATTGGAACACGGGGCGACATTAAAAGAGATCCATG
This sequence comes from uncultured Symbiopectobacterium sp., assembly GCA_964293225.1. Lineage (GTDB taxonomy): Bacteria > Pseudomonadota > Gammaproteobacteria > Enterobacterales > Enterobacteriaceae > Symbiopectobacterium. The sequence continues at coordinate 36,321 of CAXYYB010000026.1, forward strand.
GCATTACTGATGACATGATGGAAAATGTCTATGCATATGCTTATCAGGCATACAAAAATGGCCAGCTAGATGAAGCGGAAAATTTGTTCCATTTTCTTTGTCTCTACGATCTTAAAAATCCAGACTATTTTATTGGTTTGGGTGCCGTTAATCAGGTAAAGAAAAATTACAGCAAAGCGTGTGATTTTTATTCACTGGCCTATGTCATGGCTGAGAATGATTTCAATCCTGTCTTTTATTCTGGACAGTGCCAACTGCTTATGGGGAATGTTGTTAAGGCATTACAGTGTTTTGATATTATTTGCTCACGGTGTGAGGACGCATCTTTGGTTGCCAAAGCTAAAGCGTATATGAGTACTATTCGTCAAAATATGGGAGAGAGTGAAGCGTTAAATAACGCTAAGCCCTCTGAGGAAACCGTTTAATTTCATAGGCCTTAAATAAATGGATGTCTCCAAAACAGGTAAAGCGATAAATCTTGCGAATTTGTCATCCAATACTGGAAAAGTAAGCGAAGCAATTTCAACAAAGACGCATATTTCTCAGGTAAAGGGAAAGGCTATTGATCAATTGGCCCAACAACGTGCCAGGGAAATCATTGCTGATGATGTCTCGGTACAAACAGCAACGTTAACGGCTGATACCGTTGAGTTACCTGCAATCCGCCAATCGACACCGTTAACCAGCAAAGCGCAAATGTTGCTTTTAATGGCGCAGTATCAGGAGATAACCAATGGGATGGATGCAACACAGCGTGCCAATGCCTTGGCCGTGTTTTTGACCCAGTCAGAAGCGCGCATGGATAAAGCACGTGAGCTGTCAGCACATCTGGATGCGTTGCACCAATCTTACGATGGCCTTGAGGCTGAGTTTAACGAGGCACAAAAGGGCGTGGAGGGAGCAGCAGATAATGTGGCTCAAGCGCAAGGTAAGCTTGATGAGGCGCAGAAGTCACTGGATGAATTGTTAGAAAAATTAGGGGTTACAGACCCTGATGATCCATCACTGGCAGATGACCCTGACGTAGCGCAAGCGAAAAAGGAGATTGCTGATGCGCAAAAAGCGTTAGGCCTTGCTCAATCAACGTTGTCCTCTGCGCGCGCGATTGCGGAGCAAAAGCTTGCTGTGATGCAGAGTGTGCTGAATAACATTAATGCCAGTACGGCAGAAATGAATACAAAGTACAACGATGTGGACTTGACATCAAAAGGTAGCATCGCATCCAACAATGCAGTGGTGCAATCGGAAAAAGCGCTGACGAAAACGGCCGTTATGATCATGCTGATCACCGAGTTTATTATGCAAATGGAGGAAGCATCTGCGGAAAAACTTAAAAACGACCTTGAACTGAATCGTATTCAAACCAAAGCGCGCCAGGCGGAAATGCAGCGCAAATCTGATGAATACGAAGAACAGGTTCGAAAAGCGGAAGAAGCGCAAAAAATGGCCAGCTGTATTGGTAAAATTTTAGGCGGCTTGGCAATTGCGTTAGGGGCAATTACTACCGTATTTGGTGGTGGTGGTGTGGCGTTAATGGCTGTTGGTATCGCCTTGATGGTCGCTGACCCCATTGTCGCTGCTATTACCGGTAAATCATTAACGGAAATGGTAATGAATCCCCTCATGGAGCATGTTTTTATGCCTCTCATGAATATTCTTGGCGATATTATCACGCAGATTTTTGATAAAACACCACTCGGGTTGTTGCTACATGCCATCGATAAAGCAACGGGGGCCAACATGATGGATACCATCCATATGGTGGTCACTGCCGCAGTGACCATTGCTGCCATTGTTGCTATTTCTTTGGTGGCGAAAACAGCAGCCAAATTTATGATTGAAAAAATGTCCCAGGCAATGACCTCTGCCATTATGCAGTCCATCAAGCAGGCGATAACGCAGGTTATTAATAAAATTATGTCACAGCTTGTTAATAACTCTATGAGGCAGGGGAGTGCGGCATTAAGTCGAAGCATGCAATCTGTAACAAAACAAGTTGGGAAGATTACACAAGGGATTAATAAAAAGCTGGATGATATTTCAGATAAAGTAAATACCAATGTCATGAAGGTGCTGAAATTGAGCGATCCAGAAGATGCGAAGCGCTTAGGTAATATTGCATTGAAACGATTGGAAATGTTGCAAAACGGCGTTCACACGGCGATGCCTGTTGTTCAAAGTGGCATGAGTATTAATATTTCAAATATCAGACTCCAGGCAACAAAAGCCATTGCTGATTTTAATCTGGCCGCAATGGATGTCAGTATTTTGCGCGATCTTATCAGTAAAATTCTTACTAATCATGAAGAAGAGTCAAAAGTGTCTCAATCGGTAAATATGACTTTGTCTGACATGTTAAGTGGTAAAGCCAACACTGGGAAGAGTGTTGTAAGAAATATCAGAGCCTAATAGGAGGCGTTATGGCAGTATCTATTGCAAATCCCAATAATACCGTGTTCCAACAGCGAGCAACTGCTCTTCCTGAAGAGATGCATCGTAAAGGTATGGATAATACCGGTTTCATCGAGAAATCAAGTTCCAGACCGTTAGATACCGCTGACTTAAATCGTAATAGAACGATGTTGGCACAGCATGCATCCAGTCACCTTGTTGGTATTGATATTCACATTCCAGATATCACTAAGCCAGTTTCGGACACGGATAAGAATTTGTTAAGCAAACAAATTTCTTTGTATTCTCAAAGTAATACTTTGATGCCCACACAGAATGAAAAAGTGCCTGTAGTTCCAGAGAAAGAGATAGCTAGCCGGTCAGAGAAAATCATGGCTACAACGAGTTTTCTCGGTGGTTATAACAGCGTGCGTTTTGCCCCGTTAATTGAGTTAGCGAAAACTGCGTTATTGAGCAAGCATGCTGAACATGGCATGAAAACCAAGATGTTGGAAACTAGCCAGAAAAGTCTTGAAAACTCTGTCGAGCACAGCATGCAGGCTGCACGAGAGCAGCTTAAAAAGGATCTTACCAGTAGCTTTGTGACAAGCGGTATGGCACTGACTGGCGGAATCAAGTCCCATAAAGGGCACAGCCAGGCGATTAAAGGGTATGAGATTCAGGGGGCCAAAATTACTCAGCATAAGAGTCTGGGTAATAAGCTCGATGCTCACGCAACGCTTTCGCGCGGGAAGGATATGAACGATCCGATGTGGGCGCAGGATATGACCCGCTTGAAACAATCAGCCAATCGTGAACACGTGCTGGCGCAGAAACAGGAGTTTCAGCTCCAAACGACCCTTAGCACCTCACAGCAGCAAATTGGTGTTGGGCAAGCGTTACAGGGTGGAGCCTTGGCAATGGGAACCATTTCTTCCTCTCAGATGATATTGAGTCAGGCTGAGCAGAATGGCCTACAGCAATTGCGGCAATTTGATAAAGATGTCTTTATGCAAGAGAGCCAACGAAACGATGAAAGAGCCCAGGATGCTGAAAAGCTCAAGGCTGCATTGTTGGCAACGCTCGAAAATATTGCGAAAGGTATCAGCGATACTGCCGGTGTTGTTGCCAATAATACCAAAGTGTAATTGCTAAACATTGATAATGATATAAAGCCGCCTGTTGATACAGGCGGTTTCTTCAGAGGAAAACATGGAAATATTATCTACAACAAGGTCCTCATTTCGGGTTGATGGCTATGCACAGGAGCAATCTGCTAATAATTGTTTTTTGCAGGCGCCGATCGCTGATGAGATAAATATATCACCCCGCAATGATGGAATGCATCGCATTCTTCTCGGTCCTTTTTCGTTTATCATGGCTGATAGTGGAAAGCTGGAAGGTTTTTTAAAAAATTTAAATAGTAGTGGCTTTCTTGATGAAATAAAGACTGTCCAGGCACGGAGAGCGCTTCTCACTCATGATGTACAAAAAAGAGTGCTTGTTCTTGATGATCTGTTTTCACTGAATCCTGAATTGAAAAATAGGGCCCTGTCGGTGGATACAAAAGAACTGATCTATTCGACGCTGGAAAAACAGAAGAGTTCTTCCTATGCAACCCTCATTTCCAGTATCTTGAATTCTGACGTGTTTAATACTTTATCAAGTAAAGAGATCAATGATTTACTCTCTGGTGCTATTGGGGAAATGTCTGAAAGCTATTTAGATGTTTTTCAACAGGCCGTTGAAAAAAATGCTCAGTTTTATAAAGATTTTTCTGATTTTATGTCTACATTGCCACAATTCATTTCCGCGGATGGTGATAAAACCATTCTGGATGGTAAAGAATTCCAAAAAAGTCTTCGAGAGTTGATAGGAAAATATCCTGTGGCAGGTATGTCAACGACATTGTTTCCTGTTCAAACGGGGGAGCCAATTCAGGGGGGCAATCGTGAGGAGTGTGAAGCTTGGGCAAAAGAGTTCGGAATCAGTGAAAATGACTGTATTCATCAGTTAAGAGATGGGACTTATATTGTTCATATTGATACTAGTCCATTGGATAATATCTATGAATTAGTGGGAGAAACACGTATGTCGTTCAATGCAGCACAATGGTCTGCATGGCAGACTGGCGTTGATATGCAAAAAGATCACATCCAAAACGGCATGCAAACATTAACCCAGAAATTTGCAAACGCGCATTCAACGTTTGATAATTTAGTTAAAGTATTGAGTAGCACAATTGCAAGTCTTTTGGAGTGCGATAAACAATTCTTTGTTTAGGGAGGGAGTATGATGAATAATAAAGTTATACATACACACACAGTACGTAATTCTTATCCTGCTGTTAGAGGAGTAAAGAGAAATGTTAAATTTAAATCACTAAAAAACGTGCATCGATCCAATAAAACATACCGAGCCTCTGGCGGGAAGTTCAAAAGCAAAATAGGCTTGATAAAGCAAATGGCTCAAGACCCCGCTCTATGCATTAAGAAAGATTTTATAGGGGTTCGGAACAACGCGAATCTCAATGAAGTGTTAAATCAGAATGTGGAGGCTCCGAAGTCTTGCCCTGAAGATGCGGTAGAAATCAATAATTTCCTTAACTCACTTCCTAACAGCATAGATTTTTCAAAAAAAATGGAACAGGATGCGATTGAGTTTTGGAAAAGTAAAAAAGACATCAAGGGATTTTGTGATTTTTTATCATTACTCTCTGCGTCTGGTAGTAATAAGCAAGCTATACAAAAAGTTAAGTTAGCATTAGTTATGACTCAAAAGTTACATGATTCATATGCCAAAAATGACACGTCGAATATTGATGCTATAAAGAAGGATGTTAAGTTTCTTGTCGATAATGTAAATAAGTATAAGTTGTGTTTTAATTCACCAATTGCGGGTTCTTCGAGAAAAGGTTTTAAAGCACTCAGGGCATTTGATCAATTTATGGATAGAATTTCCGATGCGGCAAAATCAAAAGGCTTAGATTATAATAAAGAAATTCATATCATGGTTATGAATGAAATTAAGTCTTTGCCGGATAGTCATTTGCGTGATGTGCTCCATAAGGAGTGGGAGAATGGCGCTTTTCGTGAATCAATCCGAGTTTTTGAAAAGATGGATAATGTTATTAATTCAATGAGTGGGTTCCTGCGTGCGGATGCTATTTTTTCTCATCAATTCATTATGTTAGATCTCTTTAAGGACTACTTAAAACGAGAAGGGGGGCCCAAAAACAATGATGAAACGAAAGAGGTTCCTGTAAAAAAAGAGGCTAATTCTGGCAAGGGAAATCAGGGTGTAACTTACATTTATAATGATTATAGTAAAGTTATTAAAGGCGATAGAATTAATTTTAAACATAACGGTGATTTTATAATTAAAGTTAATGTTGATAAATCTAAACCACAAAAAGAAACTGCATTTTCATCTACAGAGAAAACCCAATCTCAACATGTTCACGATATTCCTGAGGCAACAGAGCGTACGTCAGATATTACGGTTAATAGTAACAAACCTTATAATAAAACGCAGACTCCACCTGTAGCAGTGGGAGGGGATGCAGGGGTTGATGATATTGATGGCCCGATGTTACCTAGAGAGGCATCGTCAGATATCCATATCGGACAAAATGAGCACACTTCTGTCCGACAGCCTCAGCCACCGATCGTGGGTAATCCTGGCGCACACCAGACGGCTTATATTGGTCCCTTTAGCACGGGTAGAACGGGCGCTGCACAATTTCAGAAGTATAAGCAGCCAGCATCGATAACCGCTGATAGCTGGCGGTTTGATAAAAAAAATGCATCTCTGATTACACCTTCTAACGATGCCGGCACAGGGATGAAAAACGATGGCGCTCGTTCACGTGATGAGAATATCAATAGTCCTGACCCTCACGTTAAGGCAGGAAAAAATCCTGCTAGCGAGAGAGGGGGCAATCCAGCGCTTCATGCAGCGTCATTCACTCGTCAACGGGCGCAGTTTGCTACGACGTTAACCAAAGCCAAAAGTCATGCAGCGATTGTGCAATCGTCTGAGCCTCGGCCGCAAGAGGAGACTAGTGCTTCGCGTGATCCTTATATCGGCCCCACCAGAACAGGACGCACTGGCGCCGCAGAGTTTAAACGTTATTGGCAATCTGCAAAAAAAACGAGTTCTGAAACTGATACCCTGGCTGGACGCCGGGAGCCGCTTCCAGACCGTGATGAAAAAGCGCTGTTGACAAGGTCAAACGCCGTAGGAGCAGAAAAAACCGTTGAGCTTGATGGAAGTAAAGTCAACGAGAAAGCGCATAACCTGTATGAGACACACGCCCCAAAAACCACGACTCCACCTGCACAGACAATTCGTCAACAGCAGTTGAACGGCGCTGCAGGTGTTAGCATACAAAAGTCTAATACTTATATGGGACCGCACAGAACGGGTAGGACCGGCGCAGCAGATTTCAAGAAATATGCATCGGATTCAAATGTATCTACCGTAAGCCATGCGCTAAACAAGCCAGGCAGTGCCGGGCGTGATGCTGAGCCTTTGGCCAAGCCGGTTTCAAACAGCAGCATAGAAAGGCACGTTGTCAACAAAACGGATGCTGCTATCCCGGCTACCAGTGGTGTTGGGCACACTGCGAGTGTTTCTCAACACAAGGTACGCGTTGAACCTGAAACCTCGAAGGGTGAAATCAGTGATGATGTGTTACTGGCGGCTCCTGCGTCCGACATCAGCGCTGCCAGAGCGCCCTCTTTTTCCAATCGTCACCAGGTGGCGTCTTCTGGAGAGACAAATACGATTACTGCTGCGGGCAACACTGGCTACAAAGGTCCTTTTTGGACGGGAAGGCAAGGTGCTACGGCAAAGCAATCTTATATTAACACTGACAGGTTTGCTAAAAAGTGAACCGTTAACATACTTTTAGGATGAGAGGCTGTCGTCCTCTCGGGTGAAAATGATCTGACGTCATCTTGATCGCCTCGTCCTGTGAGATTGAAAAGGAATTGTAATGAATCAAAACGTTGAGGAACGCATAAATCATGTGGTTTCTTCTATTATAAATTGTTCCTCTGCGGATGTATCACCAGAGAAACACTTATACTATGATCTATTGGCTGATTCACTCATGATGATGGATCTGATGTTAGTGCTTGAACAGGAGTTTGCTCTTAACATTAAAGATGATGCGCTGGATGATGTTAACTATGTTAAGGATCTCTATCGACTGATTCATCAACGATGCCATTAATATAAACGTGGGGCGGGTTTTTTACTCGGCCCATGACTCATTTCTGCTCCTTTTATTTCTTCAGCCACTTTTCCTTTCTAAGTAAAAATAATTATATTGACGATATATATTCTTTTCTATGTGAAGGTATACATTCTCATCCTTTTTCTTGACAATTATTAAGCTGCTGGTTGCCAAGTCTGATGTGAAATCAATTTTCCATTATTATTGAATCAAGATGTTGGTAGTCCGTCGGTATATATTGTCAAAAATTAATGTAATAGTATCGATCTCCTTGAGAATTTAGCAATGTTATTGGATGAAGATAGAAATATCGATAAAGAAAAAAGGATAGTCGTTAGGCTTCTTAACGGCGTTTTGCGTGGGTGTGAGTTCGCTTTGTTTGAAGGGAACACACTTTTTCTTTCTACTGATGAAGAAACGATTAGCAAGCAATATAATGGCACGCAAATGCCTGATAATACAATTTATATTCCTGCTGAACAAACGAATGTAAGTTTTGAGCTAATCGTTAAACTGGGTGACTCATGTGACGTTTATATGCGTGAGATCTCTGACGATGGCTCACCACGGGTAGTATTGTCAGAAAATGAAGTCATCACTGTCGGAATGCAAAAATTTGTCTGGCGAAATCAACATTCTGAATTTTCGGACGTTATCTTATCCGGGGAATATCCTGACAGTACCAAGGTACAATCATCAACGACTTCCGAGATTGTCAAGAATACTAAAAGTGTCTGGTATAAAACATTGGCAGCGGTTGCTTTAGTGAGTGCCGTGTTTATCGCGGGCTATGGTTACCTTACGGGAACACAGCGTCAGCTTGATAATGTCGCAACATTATTGAATTTTGCTTCTGACGATTATCAGATCATTTATGCTCGTGATAATTGGATTTATGTTTTTGCTGGCACTGAAAAAGCGACTGATTGGGCTATTCAAACCATGATCAGAAATCCGCTGCGCCAACAGGTTAACGTTGTCAATATTGCCAGTGAAGAAGAGCGAATTTCGCGTTGGGTGGAAACCTATTGGCCTGCATTAAAGTTTCATCAGATACGCTTGAGTAACCCACAACACCCGATTCTTAGAGTTAGCACCGAAAGAAATGGATTAAGTGAAAAGGCACTCGGTGATTTTGTTACTGCACTGAAAGAAAAATTCCCTTATATGGATTCAGTGAGGTTAGACAATCTAGAGGATAAAACAATCAAGAGTATTGCCAGTCAAGGATTGAAAAAAATGGCGCTCTCTTTTCGTGAGATAGACAATGGCGATACTATCACATTTGTTATATTTGGCGTCATTGAAGATGGCATGCTCGAAAGTATCAAAAACTTTGTCAATCAATACTACCAACAATGGGGTGGCAGATATGTTCACTTTTCTGTTGAGCTGGAAACTGATTGGTTTAAAGATAAATCTTTTAAATTTGGCGAACAAAGCTATATAAAGCTTGGCGCTGGACATTGGTATTTCCCAAAAACATAAGTAAGGATTTTATATGAGTAACGTGAATTCAAGAAGCACTGATTTTACATGGAATGGTTATTTGTCGAATAAATCATCAACCTTCGACAATGGTGTGGCACAGCTTAATTCCGAATTGGAGTTGGCGCTAGAAAAACTAGCAGCAGACCCTTCTAACCCAGAGTTGTTGGCGATTTATCAGTCTCGTTTGTCAGAGTATACGCTGTACCGTAACGCGCAATCTAACGTTGTCAAAGTATACAAAGATGTGGGCTCTGCAATTATTACCAACTTCCGTTAATGCTGTTACCAGGAATAGGCTATGAATCATAACACCAGTATGGTGACACAGTTATCTGGCAATTGGCATGATATTACCATGCCAGAATCTGCCCATGTGTCGCTGGAAGATCGTCTGCTTCGCGCTTATGCGCGGGAATCAGTAAATATGTCTGCGGAACAGCGCAATGTGATTTCATTGTTGGAAAACACCAATGCTTCCACAGATCCTGAAATGTTGGCAGAACTTCAACAGCGAACTTCTGACTACAACTTACATGTATCACTCATCAGTACACTGACGCGTAAAGGGGTCAGTGCTGTTGAAACATTATTACGTTCATAATCATGAATAAATACCTGTTATTTCCCATACTGGCAGTTTTTCTTGTAGGCTGTAAGCAAGATATTTTGCTGAAAGGGTTAGATCAACAGCAGGCTAATGAAGTTATTGCGCTGTTACAGCGCAATAACATCAAAGTTGATAAAAATGAGGTCAAAAAAGAGGGATATAGCCTCTCTGTCAGTTCTCAGGATTTTTCGGCTTCTGTTGATTTAATGAATACTTATGGGCTGCCACGCCCTCCTGCAATCGACATTGCGCAGATGTTTCCTGCCGATGCGCTTGTTTCTTCACCGCGCGCTGAAAAGGCTCGTCTCTATTCTGGAATTGAGCAACGGCTTGAGCATTCGTTGTTGTCAATTTCAGGGGTGGTTTCTGCTCGCGTACATGTGAGCTACGATATGAGTTCCAGCGATGGTGATAGGAAAAGATCGGCCGTTCATCTTTCAACATTGCTCAATCATGATAATAGCATTACTGATACCACCTTATTAATCAGTGATGTAAAACGCTTTCTTAAGAATAGCTTTGAGGATGTTAATTACGATAATATTTCCGTCGTATTATCCAAGATTAATGACGTTCAGCGGCATGCACCGGTATCCATCCAAGCAACAAAGTCTAGTACACCGACGTGGTTAATAGGCCTTGGCGCGGTAACCGTTGCCTTGTTAGCTGCCGTGTTGTTATTTATTAGTCAAAGCCATCATGCATTTTTAGGTAGGCTAAAGAAGCATATTCTGACACAGACGAGTAACAACAGTACAGCGGATGGCCCTAAACCCAGTGCAGATGTTCCTGAGAATAAATAATAGCGGATATCTGAATATCATGGAAAGAGTAATGCATAAAAAGCAAAGGGAATACGATAATGTCATGAATATCATATATAATCCGATATCCTGGATTCATCCAGAACGTTTTTCACTGCCCTCTGGATTTATGACGCCAGGATGTCATCGAATTATAAATGATATTTTAATCGAAAACTTTTCCCTTTCAGTTGAACCGCTCGACCTAAATAATGAAAGGGAGCGATATTTAGCTGCGCATTGGCATTTGTTACCCAAAGCAGCCTTCATGGTGGCTTGTCAGCGCCATAAGAGTAATCTTTTTCAGTGTGGCATCTGGTGGAAGCTTGAAAAATCTGTCAGGCAGTTTTCATTGTTGCACCTTCTTGAAGGTAATCCGATGAATGTATCTATTTATTCTCTTGAGCACTATGCGCTGTGCGCTAAACGAGAAATTGATTTATTCTCCGCTTCTGTCTCGAGGGTAATGAGAGAACGACTGCCATTATTGTTTTCACCGGGCGACGATGTGGAAACTGTGCCGCCGACACTAACCGGTGATAATGAATTAGCAATGAGGATGGCCATTCAATATGTTCAAAGAAGTTGAGGCATCATATGCGAATATGCTGCAAGAAAATGTACTGTTAACGAACAAGAATCGTGTAGCACATAATCTGAGAATCAGCGTCGTGGCGCAGGCCAGGGAACATGCCAAAAAGATCATCAGCGATGCCAGTCGCGATGCTGAGGCAATACATCAGCAGGCCTATCGCGATGGTTATGAGCATGGCGTTGTAACGTCAGTTGAAACAGTAATTGGTTTTATTGAAAATAAACAAGGTATTGTGAATGAACTCTATGGGCAGGTTCGCCAGCGGGCAAAGCGTTTGCTGAGTGACTCTGTCAATAAGGAAAGCGTGATTTGTGCCTTGTTTGAAAGCTGGGCCGATGAGATTGATGGCAGAGATGACAAAACGCCTTTTTATATCCTTCTTCCTAGCGACAGACGCCGTTATAAACGCAGATTAATGGCCTATATTGATAGTATGCATCGGGGGGGCGTCATTTTTGAGTATCATCAAGATTTGCGATATGTATTTAAGTATCGTGAGCAACTGGTAGAATTTTTACCAGAGATGTTTGTTGATAATCAAATAGATACATTTTTTGACACGCAATCATTGTACGAGAGTTGCGAACAACTTTCTCAGCAAACACTGAAAAAACTTTACGAACAACTCGGAACGTATTCACCGCCGCGCGAGGTGTTGATATCGGATAATGATGATAATCAAGGAAAATAAGTAATGACAACGATTAATTATTTATTAAACTCCACCATTTCGCCTTATAAAATTGATGGAGATATAAAAGAAATGAGCGAGATAATCAAAGAGTTAGTAGATGAAGGGGGAGATAATTATGCGATGCGGTTTATGTATAACGAGTGGATGCAAAAAGTCCTGTTATCAGATGGGCTCGATCCTGATGAAAATTATGACTGGTAAACCCGCTTTTTTCGCAGTCAGCACTTTATTCCTATCGTTGTTGTTGGTGGGATGTCAGTCTGCGACACGTTCACTGCCTGATAGCGCTGGTAGTCATAGCAGAAACAGTACAGGTCTTGAGTTTGCAGGAAAAACATGTCGTACAGATCCCCTTTACAGTGCTTCTGGTGGGCCCGATGAGCTCTATGCTGAAATGAATGAATGCGTCCGTGCTCAGAAGTTTGACCGAGCAGTCTTCCTTTATGCGCTAGCGGGAAGCTACACATGGTTTGATGCAAACCGGATTGGTACTCAATATGCCAAGATGGCACATGGAAAACGCTTAGGTGAAGCGTTGGCGCAACTGTCCGAAAAGCAGGTAAGTCAGTTCTGGGAGCGTATTCGTGCGACGATGCAAGATCCCGGCAAAAAATCTATGATATGTGACAAGGTAAAGCAGGCAGGTATGCCTACGCACAGCATAGATTACATGCGCGTTGAGAAATCGTCGGGCGTGACAGCTAAACCAAGAGAACAATACCAGTGGGATATGGCCGTCGATAATTACTTATTATGTAAGTGATATTGTTATTTTGCGATATTAAATTTTACTTAAATGTGTCTTTTTAGTGTTTTATATTGATGAAGGCGTTGTTTTTTTTACTTGCGATTTTTAGTGCATTGGCCTGAACTTGCCAATGATTTCGGTGATTAAAATTATCGATTCTCGTATATTATCTGTGACGTGGGTTCTACCACTTTTGTTCTGCTGATATACCTGAAAAAAGTTTTAAGCAGTGTTTTATCTGTTTGCTCTAAAAAACCGAAGTAAAGTCATTACCGCTTTTGGGGAATTGCACTGGTCGATGCGTGTATGTGTTATTCCTTTATTGCGCAAAGTTATGCCTCTATTTCGTAAGGAATAGTAAAAATGGAATTTCATCAATTTATATTCGAAGGTTTTTCTTTTCATAATGGTCAATTACTGACAAAAGATAAAGGCGCTATCTATTTAGCGCCGAAAGAGAGTGCAGTATTACTCTTCATGTTACAAAACTCACATACCGTCATTTCAAAAGATGCAATAATTGAACATGTTTGGAAGGGCGGGATAGTCTCCGATGAGTCATTGACGCGTTGTATTTATGTGTTGCGTCGCACGTTAGGTCATTCAAGAAAAAATAGATTTATCGATAACATCTACGGCAAGGGCTATCGTTTTGTCCCTGAGGTTCAAGTCGAGTATCTCTCTGCTAAAGCGGCTCAGCCTGCCTTAACCGCGAGTCACAATGACATAACCGTTGCTGATGCTTCTGTTGAAAAGAGAGCATGCAATATTGCATTGTTTATCTTTGAAATGCAGCATCGATACCAAGCTATTTCACTTCACGATCAGCTGATTGATTGGTTGCATTGTCTGGATTTGCCGATTAATGTTGTTTCATCTTGTCTGACGCGTAGCGTCCAGGATTACAGTAGCTATCTGTCTGCAATCGAAAAATCACAGGCTGACTATTATATTTCTGGTATGGAAATTCGGCATGGTGAAAAATCCATCATCCGTATTGAACTGACGCGTGCAAAGGATCACTCGGTGCTATATCGAGAGGGTATTCATTTCACGAGCGATCATCATATCAATTACCGGTTGTTATGCAGGGCTATTCTTACGCTTTTGTCTGCTATTGATCCATCGATGGGGATGGAGCCAGCAACGATCAGTGCACATCCTCTGAGCTCCAAAGTGGCGCAGCATGATGCATTGCAATTCTCACTTTCAGCGCTTGAGAAGTTTATGCCTCAAGCAGTGAAATTAAGACGACATGGCGAAACCAGTATCAGTGAATTGTGCCGCATTGCCGGTTCTTACTATGCAGTAGCTAATCTGGGCTTGATGGACTATGAAAGCGTCCGGCATGAAATGATGATTATCGTCGGAAAAATATTAGCGATTGAACCTAATAATGTTATTGCCCTTTCTTTGCAAGGGTTATTGCTTTGCGCTGAAAATAATAAGGAGGCTGCCAGTAAGTTTCATTTGGCTATGTTATTATCACCCACCGTTGCAGAGGTCTATTATTACTATGCATGCCATCTGGTACGACAAGGTGATTTAGATAAAGCAATGCAGATGAATAATATGTGCATGGATCTCAATGATGCATTTTATTCTCCTAAAATATTGTGTGTTATCATTAATTATCTTCTTGGCAATATCCAGGAGGCTGTAAGATATGGAGAAAATACGCTCAATACTGATTCACCCGGAAATACGATTATGCGTGGATTGCTGGCGTTACTCTATGCTCGTCTCGGCGAGTTATGTAAGGCGCAGGCTTTGGTAAAGGATATTGAAAAATATAAATTATCTTGTGAGTTTATCGGGTATTGTTATAATGAAGTCGCAAGGGTTGTGCATCCAGGAACAACAAAACATTCAGTAGTAACCGCTGAGAAAATGAGATTCTCGAGAGCCCATGTCGGAAATTCCTTTTCCTTAGCATCCTGGATGATGTAAAACCTATGCTGATAATGAAGGATTGTTTTTTGATTTTAGTTTATGAATTAAATGCCATTTAATAATGCTGATGTCATCATGCAGTGTTGTCCCTTTTTTGTGATTGCATTCCTTGAGGGGAGAGCGGGGATTTTTTAAGAAGAGTGGGTGTGTTGAGCTGGCATGACCTGAAGTTGTTAACTTAGCGTCGGGTTTTCTAGAAAAAGAATCTCATATTTCAACGTAAACTAAATGTGTATCACAATAAAATAATTAAGATGCACGGTTTAATGCTAGTTATGCTATACAGCAATGTGAAGTTATAAAAAATTGGTGGATATTATATGGATATACATTACATCTGCTCTGCGTTTAAAACAGCCTACCAGATAGAAGATCTTGATTTTCTCGAGTTCGAAAGTAGTTTAGTGTTGTTTTCAAAAGAAAAAAGGATGATCTTCGAATTCCACTGCCAACCGGACAAGGCTGATGTGAAAAAGTGCATCGATGCATGGCTCTACCAGCGAGTTTTTGTTCAAAGGATGCAGAAAAATTCTGAGCATGGGCTGGAAGTAAAGGAAATAATCAGGAAAATGACACATTAATTTTTTTTAAGATTCGAGATCGGTAAGTGTTTTTTTTACTTAAAATTCATATTGTTATTTTATATTTCTCGGTTTGTTAATGCGAATGTTGATTTTTGATAACGTTTCCTCACACATAAAAACGTCTTTTTAATGCGATTTTTATATTTATCAATGTGATATGTTTTTTCTATCATTTTTGATAGCCGAAGTGTGTTGCGTAAATGTAATCAAGAAATGCGGTCGGTTGACGATATTGCCTCTAGGCATCTATTCCTAGACCAAAGAGGCAAGTCATGTTCAAAAATGTTAAAGTCATCACAGGGATTTCGATTGCCTTTGCTGTCTTTATTTTATTGCAGATAATTACCAGCATACTGTTCTACTCCTCAGTAAATAACGATAAGCAAAACTTTCAAAAGTCTGAAATCTTGAACTTTCAGCAAGAACAGCTTACTGATAGTTTTCAATCGCTTGTAAAGACTCGCGTTGTCATTACTCGCGTGGCTATCCGTTTTTTGAAAAACCAGAAAGATGAAAAATCCATTGCGGCAATCAATGCCCTCCTGGCTACTGCCAGCACTACGCTAGATACGGCCGAAAAGCAGTTTAATCGCTATCAATCCTCCCCCCGACTCGAAGGGCAGAGTGATGCCATTGCTAAAAAAGTGGAGAATGATTATCGTCAACTGCATGATATTTTTAAAATGTCTATCCAGTATCTGCAACGCGGCGACTATGATGCTTATGGCAATCTTGATGCTCAACTGGCACAGGACAATTTAGAGCAGAGCTATAACACCTGGAGGGAGCAGAATAATATTTTGGTCAGTGCCGGGCAGCGTGAAAACCTCTCTAGCTTTGTGTCTATGCAATGGACGATTGGGAGTATTGCGCTTGCATTGATTTTGGTGGTTGTAAGCGCATGGGGTGTGCTCCAGCATATTCTCTTCCAGCCTTTAAGCCGCGTTATCCATCATATTCGCGCGATATCTGGAGGCGATCTTACGCGGACCATTGAAGCTGAAAGTAAAAATGAAATTGGTCAGCTCGCTTTACGTTTAAAAGAGATGCAAGGTTCATTAATTACAACGGTGAGCGACGTTCGCACCAGTTCTGACAGTATCTATACCGGGGCTAGCGAAATTTCAGTGGGCAGTAACGATCTGTCTTCAAGAACCGAGCAGCAGGCTTCCGCGTTGGAAGAAACGGCTGCAAGCATGGAACAACTGACGGCAACGGTAAAACAGAACACCGACAATGCGCGACAGGCGGCTGCTCTGGCAAAAAATGCATCAGAAACAGCACAGAAAGGGGGGGATGTCGTTAATACCGTTATTACCACTATGAGAGACATTTCTGATAGTTCTACCCAAATTGCGCATATTACCAATGTGATCGATGGCATCGCGTTTCAAACCAATATCCTGGCACTGAATGCGGCGGTTGAGGCGGCGCGTGCCGGTGAGCAAGGGCGTGGGTTCGCCGTGGTGGCTGGCGAGGTGCACAATTTAGCCCAACGAAGTGCTCAAGCCGCAAAAGAGATAAAAAGCTTGATCGAAAATTCGGTTAGCCGCGTCAACATGGGCTCTGAACAAGTCCAGGATGCGGGGGAAACCATGAAAGAGATCGTCACGGCGGTAACGCGTGTCACCGATATCATGGGCGAGATCGCCACCGCGTCAGATGAACAGAGCAGAGGCATTGAGCAGGTGAGTCAGGCCGTCGCGGAAATGGATGGCGTAACACAGCAGAATGCGGCATTGGTTGAGCAATCTGCGGCAGCGGCAGCGGCACTGGAAGATCAGGCGAACTATCTGCGTCAGGCTGTTGCGACCTTTAAGATTACCGAAGCAACGCGCGTTCAGGGGGCTACGCAATCCTCGAAAAGTGCGGTCTTGCTCGCCTCGTTACCGGCATCCACTAAGGTGCTGGCCAAATCAGACAATGCCAATTGGGAAACGTTTTAAGCATAATGGAAAACTGGCCTACTTCCCATCACTGTAGCCAATAACGGATGAGGGGGGAATTATTCCCCCTTCTTCTCGTTCATTTGACCTATTTGCAGCATTTCATCAGCCCACAGCGTGGCATCCAGCACGATGTGTATCATCTGTTGCTCAGTGATCTTCAGCTCGGAGATAAGCGTATTAACGTCTTGCCAATTCTGTTTTTCATATTCCGTTGTCAACATGAGGTAACGTGCATAGGTGCCGGTGTTTTCAAGTAGGGCCTGTTTTACCTCATTAGGTAGCGCTATTTCTGACAGTAAAAGTGGCATTGGGCAGTCAAGGATGGCTTCAAGCGGGGAGAACAGACCGCATAAAAACGCATTGATGGGGTCATCTTTCTTATTCTGATGCAGCGCAATCAGTTCACAGCATTTGGCTCTTAATAAGCTCAATCGATACAATTCAAAGGATTTATCTTTATTACTTTGGCTGGTTATCGTCACCAGTGAGAGAAATCGGCGTAACTCTTTTTGTCCCAGCAGCATGGCAATATAGCGGAAATTAGCCTGGAGCGGCATCAGGGTTAAGTTGCTGCGTAACCTGATATTATTGACATACCGCATTGCTTTGTAAGCGAGAGATACATCTTTACTGAGCAATTTTTCGATCTTATCGTAATTTAGATCCTGCTTGTTTACCTCGCTAAGTAGCTGCAATACGTTGCAATTGTTCACTGAAAGTCGGCGTGACTGAATGATTTCTGGTTTGCTAAAAAAATATCCCTGAAAGAGAGAAATGCCCAATTGCT
This sequence comes from uncultured Symbiopectobacterium sp., assembly GCA_964293225.1. Classification (GTDB taxonomy): domain Bacteria; phylum Pseudomonadota; class Gammaproteobacteria; order Enterobacterales; family Enterobacteriaceae; genus Symbiopectobacterium. The sequence continues at coordinate 54,165 of CAXYYB010000026.1, forward strand.
TTGCCTGAGAAAATTGTTCATGCGTCTCCACTTTTTCCGCGAGAAAAGTGATGTGGCGGTAGGGGAGTTTGTTGATGTAGGCGGCAATGTCAGCAAAGGATGATTGCATGAGGTCGAATTTGAGCACATCAATGTAAGGCAGAAAACGATCCCATTCGGGAGCCATCAAAAAGTCATCCAGTGCGAGCTTAAAACCGCGCTTTTTCAACCGTTTTACCGAGGCTAGCAAGGTGTCATCGGGCGGTGCATTTTCCAGAATCTCCAGCACGACCTTTTCTGGCGGTAACGCTTCAACAAGACCATTGGTAAGCATCTGGTGTGGAACGTTGATATAGCTGGTGTGATCCTCAACCAGTCGACTTAATGAATTCGTTAGAAACTGTTCCGTTATGATTTGTGCGGTGGCGTATTCAGGGGTGACGTCGGGGAACGAATTGCAAATACCATCTCGGAAGAGCAGTTCATAAGCGACGGGCTGGCGGTGCTTATTTAAAATAGGCTGGCGTGCAACAAATGAATACATAGTAACCCTCTAGATAGGCTTAGTGACTATTTTATTATTTTTCAATTGACTAACCTTCTTTCTAGACGTTTAACCTGATTCCTATCTGGCAGTGCCCAATCCTGGACAATTTACATGTCACTTACCTTATATCGGCCAGAAACTGCTCTAATAGTAGTCTTGTCAGGTGATAATTACCGTAATCTTACCGATATTTGACGTTTTTGAGGGGTTGAACGCATAGCAAAGCGCTGTAGTAGCGCAACACCACCAGGGATGGGCAGGCGAAAGGCTGGCTAGAAGGAGATTGCCAGTCGCGGGGACATGACGACGGCAGCAATCTCCTGTGGCGATATCAGGCAATATTTCTACGTTGTAGTGCTATACCGAGTGGCGGTGCCGTGACCGTCGGGGATGCCTCGCGAGAGGGGCGTGACATATTTACTTGGAATACGCTCATCAAGGAAACCAGGTGCTGCGCCTGATCGCGTAAACCGTCGGCAACGCTGCTTGATGCTTCCACCAATACCGTGTTTTGTTGGGTGACGAGATCCAGTTGACTGACGGCATCATTAATTTGTCGGACACCTTGCTCCTGTTCTTGTGTGGTCACGCCAATTTCATTCACGCTCACTGCGACTTGGCGTGATTGTTTTACCAACTCGTCAATGGTGGCGCCGGCCTGAGTGACCAACAGTGAACCGTTATTAACGCAGCCTACACTATCCTGTATGAGCGTTTTAATTTCCTTTGCCGCGGATGCGGAACGTTGCGCCAGAGAACGGACTTCTCCAGCCACCACGGCAAAACCACGCCCTTGTTCCCCGGCTCGCGCTGCTTCAACTGCGGCATTGAGCGCCAGTATGTTGGTTTGAAAAGCAATACCATCAATAACGGCAATGATTTCATTGATCTTGTTCGAGCTTTGGCTAATTTCACTCATGGTTTGTACGATATCGGCGATGGCTTCACCGCTTTTTGCCGCAATGTTGCTGGCCGTATCAGCTTGCCGCGTTGTGTTACGCACGGTGTCCGCATTTTGGTGAATAGTTTTGCTGATTTGCTCAATCGATGCGGCAGTTTGTTGCAGACTGACCGCTTGCTGTTCAGTACGTTGACTCAAATTGGTACTGCTTTGTGCAATGTCGTTAGCCCCCACGGAGATGGATTCACTGCTCTCGCGTACCTCCAGCACAATGTTGCGTAAATTATCGCGCATCTCTTGCATGGCAGAGAGCAGGCTGGTTTGCTGCCCCGAGGGAATGGTAATGTGTGTGGCCAGATTACCCTGTGCTATTTGTTGGACAACCTGCATGGCGTAGGCAGGTTCTCCGCCCAGTTGCCTTTTGATATGCCGTGTCGTTAATCCTGCGATGGTCAAGCCCAATAGCGCTGCGATGGCAGCCAATAGCAACTGAATATTGCCAGACAGGCGTGCCCCCTGAGTTGATTCGGCAGCCGCTTGAGTAGTGTTGTCTTGCTGTTGTTGGATCATGGACGAAATCTCTTGAAACAGCCTCATTTGTATTGGCTGTAACTTCTCTATCGCGAGAGATTGGGCATCCAACAGTTGACCATTTTTTGCCAGGTTCACGGTTTGCTGAGTGATGGCAATATAGTCCGCGTAGGTTTTGTTAAAATTATCGAGTGTCGCGAGCAAGTTTGGCAGTGAGATTTCTTCTTTTAAACGTGTAAGCAGCAGAGTATTGCCTCCCAGCATTTGTTCGACTACCGCCTCACTTTCTGCCTGACTGTTAATATCATCCTGGAATGCCATGATTAATGCGGCTTTGGTGGCACTGTTTAAGTTATCCTTTAAATCCTGCATTGAAATAAGATTGGTTAAATGGTGTTTCTCATAATACTCAATGTGATCGCTTGTTTTACTCAACGCGATCCGCCCAAAGGCGGCAACCAGCAGGCCGATGACAATAATGGCAGAGAAGCCAGCGCCTAGCAGAACACCGAGAGAGATATTTTTCATTGACCGCATATATTCCTCATGATGCTTTTTGATAATTATCGTTTTATGGCGACGATTCGTGTGGTATTACCACTCTTTTCACCTGTTGTTATCATACGCAACGCGCCAATGTTAGATAATATGAAATAGAAATGGCTCAGAGAGTGTCAAATTGCTATCCGCCATCGATGTTTATGTTGCGTGTTTTTTTCCATAGTGAAGGGAATTTGTTTCTTTTGTGTCATTGAGGCATGCCGCATTTCGATAATGTCAATCAACCAGGGTGATGTTATATGCGGTGATGGAATAAAACTCCACGTTGTTAGTCCATAACGCTCATTAGTGATTGCCATTTATCGTACCTGTACCGGCCAAATTATGACAAAGTAGAATAATCACGCGTCGAGGTATAATGGCAAGTGTATATGCTGCACTGACCACTGTCGGTTTTACCCATAATGGACATCCCGTATACCTGCTATGCCAGCGCGTCTTAGCGTAATAAACCTAATGATGGATGAAAAATGAAAGTATTAACGTTTGGGGAAATGATGTTGCGGCTTAAGCCGCAGGGCAATAACCGCATTATGCAGTCTGATGCATTTGAGGCGGCATACGGTGGCGCAGAGGCGAATGTGGCAGTTTCTCTCGCTCTGTTAGGCAATGATTCTGCTTATCTTACCAAGCTGCCAGACAATTTGCTGGGCGAAACGGCGCTTTCGACGTTGCGTAAATACGGCGTTGATACGCATAAAGTCTTACGTGGCGGCCCCCGTCTTGGGATCTATTTTTTTGAAAAGGGGGCCAGCGTCCGTTCTACCAATGTGGTTTACGATCGTGCAGGCAGCGCCTTCGCTACGGCCAATCAAACGGAGTTTGATTGGGAAACGCTGCTGCAAGACGTCGATTATTTCTATTTCTCTGGCATCACGCCAGCAATTTCTGCTGAATTAGAACAGGCTGTGACCACTGCTTGTGTTTACTGTCAACAGCATAATATCCCGGTGGTGTGCGATATGAATTATCGCGGCAAAATGTGGTCCCCGGAAAAAGCGCAGCGTGTCATGTCAAAACTGATGAACTACGTGACGATTTGCATTGCCAACGATGAAGATTTTGAGGCAACGCTGGGTATAAAAGCCTTTGATGGCGATATGTCATGTGGCATTGAACAGATTGCTGCGTTCAAAGAGGGGATGCGGGAGGTAACACGCCGTTATCCCGGATGTAAAATGGTTGCCAGCGTATTGCGTAATATTCGCTCGGTCGAAGACAGCCAATGGATGGGGCTGCTGTTGAGCGATGGCGAGTTTCATGAAACGACGTGCTATAACCTGCATGTAATGGAAGGTGTTGCGGCGGGGGATGCCTTCGGTGCCGGGCTGATGCACGGCATCTTGCATCAGTTTGACGCTCAAGAGTCCATCGATTTCGCCATTGCGGCCAGTGTTCTGAAATTGACGATCAGCGGTGACTTGAACCTGGTACAGGAATCTGATATCCGTGGCGTGATGAAAAAAGGTGGGGGCGCAAGCCTCAGTCGCTAACGGTTTTGCTGCGATTCGCAAGCCGCGTAACGTTCCGAACATAAAGCGCATTGTGCATATAGCTAATGGTGCATAAGCCAAGGGGGTGCGGGAGCCACACACCCTTGGCTTTTTTACGTTGAGGTGATGATGAAAAATAACGTTTTGGTCGTGGTTGATATGCAGGTCGGCGTGTTGGCGATGCCACGTTACGATAGGGAGGGCAAGGCAGCATTGATCAATCAACTGATTGATGCTGCCGACGTTGTTATTTTCATCCAGCATGCCGAAGGGGAAATGGGCGTTGGTGGTGATTTATGGCAGATCATCCCAGAATTGCACCAGCCAGCGCAGGCGCACTATGTCACTAAAACCGCCTGCGATGCATTTTGGAACACGACGCTGGATGCGCTATTACAGCGGATCGGAACCCGTGCCTTTACCGTTTGTGGTTGTGCAACCGATTATTGCGTAGATACAACCATCAAAGTGGGGGCCAGCAAAGGCTATGCAATCACCGTGGCGGCAGATGCGCATACCACGGCGGACCGTACTTATGCCAGCGCCCAGCAACTTATTGGTCAGCATAATGAGGTGTGGGCGGGACTGAGCCTGCCGGAGAACCCCGTCACCGTCATCCCCACCTCTGCTATTTTGAGCACATGGCGTTAGCCGCTGTGAACTAGCGCGCTTGGGCTGTCAGTAAATCAATCTTGGCTGCGGCGGCGATTCGATGCAGGTATTCACTCACACGCGGCCCATAGTGAATACCTTTCACGATAGTCAACGATCGTAGGATCGGGAATAGGATAAAGTCCGTGGTTGAGACGGTTTCATCCGTAGGGAGTAAGGTTTCCAATTCTGCCAATTTTTGCTCAACGTCGCGAATCAGCGCGGGTGTTTCAGCCAGCAGCGCCGATAAGTCGCCAAACGCTTTTTCTTCACGTTGTCGGAAAGCCTGACGGGCAGATTGTGTTGCCAGTTCGGCAAACTCACCTTCGGTGAAACGCGGAACCGCCAGTTTGAACACCACGCCAGAGGCTGACTTACACCAGGCTTCAATGGCACTGTCTACCGGCTGGTCGGCGATCTGCGGTGCTTTCAGGCTATCTACATAGTGAACAATATCCATGCTTTCGGGCATGAAACTGCCATCCTCTTTTTGCAGAATAGGAACGACTTTGCGGCCAACCATCCGCGTCGGTGTTTCAACATCCCCCTCCATGATAATTGCCAATTCAAACGGTGTGTTCTTCAATCCAAAAATCATTCTGGCTCTCACACAGAACGGGCAATGCTCATAGGTAAATAATTTCATTCGTGGTTCCTTGATGATAGTAAAACCTGTCTGCCTGACGCCCTAACGCGTTATTGGTCAGACTAATACCATAAACAGGGGGAGGTAAAGTCAGTGCGTGCGGATCGCCAGTGTTATCGCTCAGAATGTAACTGCATGTGAAACATCAGGGAAAAGGATCAAGACGGGGTTCACTGTGGGCACAGGCAAGAGCTGGGGATGCTGATAATCCCCTGATGATGCAAATCGTTATGTTTGAAAACCACGCTTTACATCCCCCGGGTTAACCTTACTTCGCACAGACACTTCTATACATTTCATCTGTTATTGTCTCTACATCCCTTGTCAATGTTGTGATTTCCATCCCTGTCAAGAGAATCACTTTTCCCGCCCTCGAGGCGGGTTTTTTTTATCTGTTATTTGGCTGGCAGGGTTGTCACGATCTCCAGCATGCCATTGATGACAAATTGCACCCCCATACATACCAGTAGGAATCCCATCAAGCGCGCAATGGCCTCAATACCGCTTTTCCCCAGCAGACGCACAATATAGCCAGAACTGCGTAAGCACACCCAAAGGATCACGCTGGTCATCAGGAAGGTGAGGACGGGCGCAACCGTTACCACCCAGGGGGTGATCGCAATTCCGCTTTTGATTTGTGATGCGGTACTGATAATGAGCGCGATTGTACCGGGCCCCGCGGTACTGGGCATGGCAAGTGGAACAAAGGCGATATTAACCCGGTTTGCTGAAGGGCTTCGGTTGATTTCATCCGCTTTGCTGGCGGCTTCAGGACCATGCTCTTGCTGGTGTGGTGGGAAGAGCATACGAAAACCGATGAAGGCCACGATCAGTCCACCGGCGATACGCAAACCGGGAATGGAAATGCCCAGCGTATTCATGATCAGTTGCCCGCCATAAAAGGCCACCATCATGATGATAAACACGTACAGAGCGGTTTGAAATATTTGCCGATTGCGCTCTCCCTCACTCATGTCACTCGACAACGCAAGAAATACCGCAATGGTGGTCAGCGGGTTGGCCAAGGGCAAAATGAGCACCAGGCCCAGACCCACGGTCTTAATGAGTTCCAGCATATGGCCTCCAATGCTTAGTGGGCACTGCGCTTGTGGCGATAGCGCAAACAGTGGCTGTGTATTCAGGCAAGCTAAGCTGACGGCAATTGTTGCTCATCGGCCATTTTTTTAAAGCGTTCCAGCGTTTGTTTCAGCATATCGTTTGAAAATAACGTGAATAGCTGACCAACTTTTCTACCGATAAGCCCACCCGGCGGTGTGAATCGAATCCACAAGGTGACGTTAACCTCGCCATTAGAGGCGGGTGAGAATGTCAGCCTCCCTTCGTTTGGAACCAGTGCGCCAGGGAGTGAACGCCAATGCATGGCTTCTCCCGGTTTCTCTTCCACGATGCGTGCTCGCCACTCCAGCAGTGAGCCGAGCGGCGTATTGGCTCGCCACAAGGAATCCGTCTGGTTAAGGATCGTGATCGTCGCAAAATGGCTCATCAGCACCGGCAGCGTTTCTGGCTTGCGCCACAAGGCATACAACGCATCGGCAGAATGCGCGATAGTAATGCTCCCGCTTAAGGTATCTGGAGCGCGCTTACTGGCAAAACCCAATGATTTAAAGAAAGAAGATGGCACGCAAGATCCTCTGTGATGTGGATTTACAGCTGACAACATTGCTGGTCATTTTTGCCGCTTCTTTCCATTTAGGCAAGGTTTACCCTGTTTCTGGAAGACGTGTAGCTAGCGTAAAGGGAGGAACATCAAGCGTTCACTGTAATAAATGTCGCCCAACTTCATCGCATCCGGCTCCTGCCCATATTGGCAAAAACCGGCCTTTTGATACAAGCGATACGCTGCCAGATTGGAGGACGTTACGCTCAGTAATAATATGTGAGCCCACGAGCGAGCGTGTGAGATGGTGTGATTAAGCAATTGCAGGGAAATACCTTTGCCCCGATACGCTGGTGTCACATACATCCCCCAGACAATGCCTTTGTGGGCGGATTTCAGCATTTTGGGGCGTGTATAGCAGCACAGGCCAATCAGGTGCGCTTCTGAGGTAAACGCGCCGAAAATAATATTCTGTCTGATGCGCGCATCGAACCATGCGTCACTTTCCTGACTTTCTTCTTCCCAGGATGCCTGATAAGCATCAGGGTGATTTAGCAGGCTTTCGAGTCGTAGCTGTTTGAAGGCAAGGCCGTCTGACGTTTGTAGGCGTCGAATTGAGGGAAACGTCATGGACATTCTCCGCATCAGGGGAAAAAAGCCCCGAGGCGGGGCAGCATGTCGTTTACGAGCTATCGTCTGTTATTATTATCCGTACACGATAATCGCGCGCTGTGACATTTTCATGACGGTCAGCGGAACGGATAAGAAGCGCCGTGAATAAGTACGGTATTTATCTTGTTGTTATTCTCTGTTTTATTGCTGTATATCAATGCGGTTATTTAGGCTTGCTTTTATAGGTGATAAAATATACCTATATTTCGCCGAAATAATTAACATTTGACCTTACTCTTTACGGATTATTTACTTGTTTTCCCTCTCGTGTTAATTTCGCCTCCGCTTTTTTTGAGAGGGGATTAATAACATGAATAATCCATTCACAGCCGCATGGAGCCGCAACGGTAATCTCTTGTGCCATGGGCACTGGATCATTACGTTTCAGTCCAAGGCATTTAGCCTGCCTGCGTCTTATCAGGAAAAACATCTGGGAACGTTGGGAATATATTCAATCATTGATCCTGAGGATGAATTATACCGTGAAGGATTGGATGAAGATGAGTGGATTGTAGAGAATGTCGACTGGTTAGCCGACTGTTTCGACAATAACCAGGTTCCTATTGAAGAGTGCTATTTCCGTTTTTTTTATCAGGCGATCAATCCACAGGATTGGCGTTGTACCAGCTGTGCGGGTTGCATGTAATCCCGGCAAACCTGTTTAACCCTTTTACTCCCCCTCGCGTTTTACCCCCGGTGTAATATCTGCCTTGCCGCCCCTTTACTTTCGCACTGAATTCTGGAATAAGGCACGCAATAGCGTGCTGGGGGAGGGCGAACCCGTGTGAAAATGATACGCTGTGATGCTATATCCTTAATCAACGAGGAGTGAACATGGAAACCGAGATTTTGCAGTTAAGCGCTCAGATTGGTGCGCGCCTGACCGCGTTGGGTGCAAAGGTGACCTGTGCCGAATCCTGTACGGGAGGTTGGATAGCGAAATCGATTACTGATGTCGCGGGGAGTTCCGGCTGGTTTGACTATGGATTTGTCACTTACAGTAACCAGGCAAAACAGCGCCTCATCGGTGTCAGTGAAGAAACGCTCGCTCAGTACGGTGCGGTGAGTGAACAAACCGTGCGGGAAATGGCGCAGGGAGCATTGCGCGCAGCGGGGGCCGATTATTCACTTTCTGTGAGCGGCATTGCTGGCCCTGATGGCGGTTCTGACGAAAAACCTGTTGGCACCGTCTGGTTTGGCTGGAGTGACAAGCACGGTAACCAACTGGCGCGTGAAATGCTGTTTCTTGGCGACAGGCATGCTGTGCGGCTTCAGGCCGTGCGTTTCGCACTTCAGATGCTTTTGGATGGATTTCTGCAAAAATAATCTTGATGCTGTATGCGTATACAGTATAATGCTGGTAATGATTCGGTGACACGCCTGTTTGATTACATACCAGTGTCAGTCACATAAAGCGCGCGGCCGTGTAGCGAGAGCGTTACGCCGCATGACAGGAGTAGAAATGGCTATTGACGAGAACAAACAAAAGGCATTGGCGGCTGCGCTGGGCCAGATCGAAAAGCAATTTGGTAAAGGTTCTATCATGCGTCTGGGCGAAGACCGCTCAATGGATGTTGAAACGATCTCTACCGGCTCCCTGTCACTCGATATTGCCTTGGGGGCCGGTGGGCTGCCAATGGGGCGTATCGTTGAAATCTATGGACCAGAATCGTCGGGTAAAACCACATTAACGCTGCAAGTTATTGCCGCCGCACAGCGTGAAGGTAAAACCTGCGCATTTATCGATGCTGAGCATGCGCTCGATCCGATTTATGCCAAAAAGCTGGGTGTAGACATTGATAACCTGCTGTGTTCTCAGCCCGATACCGGTGAGCAGGCGTTAGAGATTTGCGATGCGTTGACGCGTTCAGGCGCGGTGGACGTGATCATCGTTGACTCCGTGGCGGCACTGACGCCGAAAGCGGAAATCGAAGGCGAGATCGGTGATTCCCATATGGGTCTGGCGGCTCGTATGATGAGCCAGGCGATGCGTAAGCTGGCAGGTAACTTGAAGCAGGCAAATACGCTGCTGATTTTTATCAACCAAATCCGTATGAAAATTGGCGTTATGTTTGGTAACCCGGAAACCACTACTGGGGGTAACGCGCTGAAGTTTTATGCGTCTGTGCGCCTCGATATCCGCCGCATTGGCTCCATCAAAGATGGGGAAGAAGTGGTGGGCAGCGAAACCCGCGTGAAAGTGGTGAAAAATAAAGTGGCTGCGCCCTTTAAACAGGCTGAATTCCAGATCATGTATGGCGAAGGGATCAACATCCATGGTGAGTTGGTCGATCTTGGCGTGAAGCATAAGCTGATTGAGAAAGCGGGTGCCTGGTATAGCTACAACGGTGATAAGATCGGGCAGGGTAAAGCGAATGCGTGCAACTACCTGAAAGAAAACCCGGCAGTCGCGGCCGAGTTGGATAAAAAGCTGCGTGAAATGCTGCTGTACAACAAAGATCATGTGCCTGCGCCAGCAAGCGAAGCGGGGTTCTACGATGATGCAGAAACCGCGGATAGTGAAAATAACGGCGAATTTTAAAACGGTTTAAATAACCTGAAAGGAGCATAGCAAACGGTATTCGTGGTTTGTTGTGCTCCCTTACCAACATGTACCTTCAATGACACCATCATCCCCCTCTGTCAACGCACTGACCATTGCAATGCGCCTGTTAGCCGTTCGCGATCATAGCGAAGGGGAGCTACGCCGTAAGCTGACGGCTCGCGTTGATCCGGCATTTGATGCTGTGGATATTGACGCTGCCTTGGCATATTGTCATGAGCACGGCTGGTTGGATGATGCGCGATTTGCACTGCGTTACATCCATGGACGAAGCCGAAAAGGCTATGGCTCTCAGCGTATTGTGGCGGAATTACGTCAGAAAGGCCTTTCGCGTTCTGTCATATCATCCGCATTGCTGGAATGTGAAATTGACTGGTTTGCTCTAGCACAGCAGGTAGCAACGCGTAAATTTGGTGATGTGCCACCAATGGACTGGAAAGAAAAAGCAAAACAGCAGCGATACTTGTTAACTCGCGGCTTTTCGCATGATGAAATTCAGGACATTTATACGAATTTTTCGCATTGAATGCATCCGATGTTTTACTTCCCTCCGAAGAAAATTTATCTTATTCCCACTTTTTGTTCGTGAGTTGCACGGGTAGCGTCGCTCTGCTGCACTAGCCTTGCCCACGATCTGTTCTTTTAGTTTCATTCCAGGACAATTATGAGCAAGAGCACCGCTGAGATCCGTCAAGCGTTTCTCGATTTTTTCCAGAGTAAAGGACACCAGATCGTTTCCAGTAGTTCACTGGTGCCGAATAACGATCCGACATTGCTGTTTACCAACGCGGGAATGAACCAGTTCAAGGATGTTTTCCTGGGGCTGGACAAGCGCAACTATGTGCGTGCTACCACGTCACAGCGCTGCGTGCGTGCGGGCGGTAAGCATAACGATTTAGACAACGTCGGATATACCGCGCGTCACCACACCTTCTTTGAAATGCTGGGTAATTTCAGCTTCGGTGACTACTTCAAGCGTGATGCCATTCAATATGCATGGGAACTGCTGACCGGTGCGCAATGGTTTAACCTGCCCAAAGAGAAATTATGGGTAACGGTATATGCCACCGACGATGAAGCCTATGACATCTGGGCAAACGAAGTCGGCGTACCCGCTGAGCGTATTATCCGTATTGGCGATAATAAGGGCGGTCAATACGCGTCTGATAACTTCTGGCAGATGGGGGATACTGGCCCATGTGGTCCGTGTTCGGAAATTTTTTACGATCATGGTGACCACATTCAGGGCGGTCCCCCAGGAAGCCCGGATGAAGATGGCGATCGCTATATCGAGATCTGGAACCTGGTATTTATGCAGTTCAACCGTCAGGCTGATGGCACCATGGTTCCGTTGCCTAAACCGTCTGTTGATACCGGGATGGGGCTGGAGCGTGTTACTGCGGTATTGCAACACGTCAATTCCAACTATGAGATTGATGTCTTTACCACACTGATCCAAGAAGCGGCTCGCGTCATTGGCACGCAGGATTTGAGCAATAAATCCTTGCGCGTTATCGCTGATCATATCCGCTCCTGCGCATTCCTGATCGCTGATGGCGTCATGCCATCCAACGAAAACCGTGGTTATGTTCTGCGCCGTATTATTCGTCGCGCGGTGCGTCACGGTAATTTCCTGGGTGCAAAAGAGGCCTTCTTCTATAAATTGGTTGCGCCATTGATTCAGGTCATGGGGGCGGCAGCTGATGAATTGAAACAGCAGCAGGCGGTGGTAGAACAGGCGCTGAAAGCGGAAGAAGAACAGTTTGCCCGCACGCTGGAGCGCGGCCTTAGCCTGCTGGATGAAGAGATCAAAAACCTGAAAGGCAACGTGCTGGACGGTGAGACAGCGTTCCGCCTGTATGACACTTATGGCTTCCCGTTCGATTTAACGGAAGACGTATGCCGTGAGCACGATCTGACGGTGGATAAGGACGGTTTTGAGCGTGCGATGGAAGCGCAACGCCAGCGCGCGCGTGAAACCAGTGGGTTCGGCATCGATTATAACACCCTGATTCGTGTTGATGTGGCCACGCCGTTTACGGGATACGACAAGACGCAGCAGCAAGCTACGGTTATCGCGCTCTATCAAAACGGACAGGCGGTAGATGCGATCAATGCCGGTGAAGAGGGCGTGGTTATCCTCAACGAAACGCCGTTCTATGGTGAATCGGGCGGTCAGGTCGGCGATACCGGAACGCTGCATAATGCCAACGTACGCTTTACCGTTGGGAATACCCAAAAGTTTGGTCAGGCAATCGGTCATCTGGGTTCTCTGACGCAGGGTACGCTGCGCGTCAATGATACGGTAAATGCTGACGTCGATAGTGAACGTCGCGATCGTATTCGTCTTAACCACTCCGCCACTCACTTACTGCATGCCGCACTGCGTCAGGTACTGGGCGATCACGTTGCGCAGAAAGGCTCGTTGGTTAACGATAACTACCTGCGTTTTGACTTCTCGCAACCGGAAGCCATGACGTCAGAGCAAATTCGTCAGGTGGAAGATATTGTCAACGCGCAGATTCGTCGTAACCACGACGTTGACACTAACGTGATGGCGTTGTCGGAAGCAAAAGCGAAAGGTGCAATGGCACTGTTCGGCGAGAAATATGAAGACCATGTGCGTGTATTAACCATGGGTGATTTCTCCACTGAGCTGTGTGGTGGAACGCACGCCAAACGTACCGGGGATATTGGCTTGTTCCAGATTATCTCTGAATCCGGTACTGCGGCGGGCATTCGACGCATTGAAGCCGTAACGGGCAGTGGGGCATTGGCAGCGCTGCATCGTCAAAGTGACGTATTGCAGGATGTGACCCAACTGGTCAAAGGCGACAGTCATAACGTGGCGGAAAAAGTGCGTTCCTTGCTGGATCGTACGCGTCAGTTGGAAAAAGAGCTGCAACTGTTGAAAGAACAGCAGGCAGCCCAGGAAAGCGCCTCGCTCTCCTCGAAGGCGAAAGCGATCAAAGGAGCGAAACTGTTGGTAACACAGTTAGATAACACCGACCCAAAATTATTGCGTACTATGGTGGACGATCTGAAGAACCAGCTCGGTTCAGCCATCATTGTGCTGGCAACTGTTTCAGAGGATAAAGTCAGTTTGATTTCCGGTATCACGAAGGATTTGACCGATCGTGTTAAAGCCGGTGAGTTGATTGGCTTTATTGCTCAACAGGTCGGTGGTAAAGGGGGGGGGCGTCCTGATATGGCACAAGCCGGTGGGAACAACCCTGCTGCTTTACCTTCGGCACTATCTAGCGTTGAAACATGGGTAATGGATAGGCTATAACTATAAATAGTGTGTTATCTCAACGAAACGCCAAAATATTCATTTTGGCGTTTTCCCCTTAGGCCAAGGAAGTGCTTTGGGGGAAATACCGGTCTGCCGAGCTTGTTTTAGTAGGCATAAGCATGACGTAGCCCTTTGTTGTGATAACAAATGTCGTGATAAAACAGCGAAAACGGCTGACATCGACTAAACTAAAAGTAACGATACACTGGAGTAAGATGGCGGAGTGTGTTTCCCCATTTAGGTTTATGTTTTCACGGCGCATGATGGAGAATGGCGGGGAGACAAAGAGACCCGACTCTTTATAATCTTTCAAGGAGCAAAGAATGCTTATTTTGACTCGTCGAGTTGGCGAAACCCTCATGATTGGCGATGAGGTGACGGTTACCGTGCTAGGGGTAAAGGGCAACCAGGTTCGTATTGGTGTTAATGCGCCGAAAGAAGTTTCTGTTCACCGTGAAGAGATTTACCAGCGGATCCAAGCGGAAAAGTCGCAACCGATGTCCTACTGATTTACCAAGCGTCTCGCCTTTCAGGCGGGACGCGTTCGTTTTAGCTTCCCTGTATCTCTTCCCGTGCCGTTTTAGTTTCCTATGTGTGCGTTTTGTCAGAAGCATCAATAGCCATTAACGCTGTTGATAAAATAGACTTTTCGCTGTGAATCTGCGCGTGTTGGGTGTGATTTGTTCAAACAACCACGAGTTGGGAAAAATTGTTTGACTTATAAGTCCGGGAAAGTAATATGTGCGCCACGCAGTACCGGTGAGCACGATGAAGGAAGCGTCATCATCGCGGTTCGAAGGTTAGCGTATTGGTGAGGTGGCCGAGAGGCTGAAGGCGCTCCCCTGCTAAGGGAGTATGCGGTCAAAAGCTGCATCGAGGGTTCGAATCCCTCCCTCACCGCCATTTACTATGCATCCATAGCTCAGCTGGATAGAGTACTCGGCTACGAACCGAGCGGTCGGAGGTTCGAATCCTCCTGGATGCACCATAACACCGATGATAAATGATGAAAGTTACGTATCTATCAGGGTTATGACAATAGTAAATGTTGTTATTCTTACGCGTTTAAGCGAACGCTGCTTGATACAAAGAATTTTTATGCATCCATAGCTCAGCTGGATAGAGTACTCGGCTACGAACCGAGCGGTCGGAG